>DBFBGO010000011.1:0-29185 GCA_048201895.1 Collinsella sp.
GTCGCGGTCGCCGAACTTGTTCATGAGGTACTCGAGCTGCATGAGCTCGTCCCAGGTGCCGCCGACGCCCATCAGGAACACGGCGTCGTAGCCCTCGTCGGCGACCTTGTCGGCGAGCGCGGTCATCTTCTTGCCGGTCTCGTAGAGCGCCTTGCCGTCCTCGAGATAGCCCTCCTGGTCGAAATGCATGATCTCGATCTTCTCGGTTTCCTTCATTTGTCTCTCCTTTCTGGGGTTGTTTCCACATCCCCCATGCCAACGGGCTTCAAAACCCGCTTACATTCCGTAACACTCGGCCGCTTTGGCCTTAAGCGCATTGACTGATTCTTCGTAGCCCTCTGCCTTGACCTCCATTTGCTTGGAGACGGCATCAAGATACGGGTGCACGTCCCATGACTTCAGACGCTCGGCGATTATGGCCGCAATCGTCTGGAAGAACACAAGATTGGGAATTGCGCTGAGCAGCGGAGCCACCTGAGGCACCGCAACCTCGTGAGCCCTACCCTTGGGATGGGCCGTGAGCAGCACCGTTTTTGTCGTAACGTTCGATAGCGCATCGGCGATATTTGCAAGACGCTCCGACCCCTGTGGATCGTCGACGATAAACACCAGATAGCCCGGAACGATCTGCATCTCGGGACCGTGAACGAACTCCTCGCCCTCGTGATGCATGGCAGGAATCTTGATGGTCTCGCTCAGCTTGAGGGCCGCCTCTTCGGCAACGCCATAGTTGGGGCCGTTGCCGACGACCATGGCGGGCGTGTGCTCAGAAAGCTCGAGCACGTGGTCTTGGACATATGCCTCGGCGGTCTTACACATCACGGCATTGGCATGGATAGCCTCGCGCAGGTCGTCAAGACGCTGGGTGACGCCTTTGGCGTCAACCGTTCCGCGCGCCTGACCGCCGTAAATACCAAAAAGCACCAGATACTCAACGAGAACCTCGACGCCCAGAGTTACAAAGTCCACCGACTCGACGCCCACACCGTAGTCAAGAACGATGTCAGCGTGTTCCTTGATGGGTGCCTCGACGTTTGCCGTGAGCGCAACTGCAGCCATATCGTGCGCGCGCATGTAATCGAGTGCCGCAATCGTATTGGTCGAATAGCCGCTCTGCGAAACGGCAATGTTGAGCGCATGCTGCGGATAGGTGTGTTCAAAATCGACGAAGGCCTCGGGCGTCACAACGGACACCTGCATCTGCAGCGCATCTTGCAGGTAATCGCGGGCGCAATCGGCGGCATGGCGCGACGAACCCGAAGCAACGATGCGCAGTGCGTTAAAAGAACCGGACTGGAAAATATCAACGAGCTGCGCTACCAGCTCAGACGAACGCTCGAGGTTCTCTCCCATACGCACATGGGCGAGTTGAACGTAATCGAGCATCTTCATCGTCTCACCTCGCAACAAATCATTAGTATTTGATACCAATCACGATTACAGGTTACAGCTTTTTGATACCTCTTTGTCGATTAATTTATTCCCTTCGGCGAACGGTCGATTTTGAGCCCTGTAAGGTTGTATATGCAGCTGACCCAACGAATCAAAATTCCGTCAGCTTTTCAGCCCGTTATGCAAAAAAACCAGCTAGTACGTATAGGTATATCCACCCGCATCACCGCGGTTAAACGACTTGACGTACTCGATCGCCTGGCCGCTCGCATCGAAGCTCACGCACTCAAGCGTCAAGGCAAGATCGCCCTGCTCCAGTCCAAGCAGGCCGGCATCTCGTGCGCCCAGTGCTTCGATATCGAGCTTTTCCTGTGCCATGACCGGCTTTCGGCCCAACATCTCATAGGTCTCGTACAAACTGAAGACCGACACGTCAATATCTTCGATTGTGGGAAACAGCAGGCACGGGATGAACGCCATCTCAATCGATACGGGATCGCCGTTGACGCAGTTCAAACGCCGAATCGAATACAGCAAATCGTCCTCGGCAATGCCAAACAGGTTGGCATAATATGGGCCCGCATAACGCTTGGAACGCGCGAGGATGCGGACGGACGGCTCGCCGCCCGAAGCACGAACCGATTCGCGAAAGCCCCCCGTTCGCTCGTAGGCAACGGGCACTTTCTGTGCCACAAACGCGCCCTTTCCGCGGACGCGTCGAATCTGCCCACGCCGAACCAGCTCATCGACAGCGCTTCGGATGGTCAAGCGTGTCGTACCAAATTCCTCGGCGAGGTCTTTTTCGGACGGAATCATGTAACCCGTGGGATATATACCGCGCTCGATACGCTCCTCGATGCGGCGTCGAATGCGCATATAAACCGGGGTGGCAACTACTGCTTCAGCCATTGTTCACCTGCCACGCTCCTCATGCCGTTCTCTTCGCCGTTATCGGCAAAGCGGAACTTTGTGGGCAAAATCACCGATTTGCAATGCTCCACAAAACGCATGTCCTTATCCAATTCGATCGTGCTCTCATAGAACACCGGCGTTCCCTCTTCTTGCTGGAGCAGCTCGGCCTCTTCGGCGTTCAAACGCGAGATGGAGATATGCTCACGTCCATGCTCAACACGCACGCCACCTTCTTTGAGCAAGACATCGTAAAGGCTCTCGCACTCAAAATCGTGCTCGATAAGCGATGGGCACAGGGACAGGTTAACGTGAGCCGTCTCGATTGACGCCGGCTCGCCCTCAATAAGTCGAACGCGCTGCATGCGAAGCAAAGGAGCGCCTACAGACACCCCAAGCTTGTCGGCAAGTGCCTCATCCGCCTCGATGGTCCCGGTGGAAACCAGACGAGAAGAGGGGTGCAGGCCGGCAGTCCGCACAGCATTGGAAAAGTTATACGTTTCCTGGAAGATGTTCACCGGCTTGGGAGGACACACATACGTACCCGATCCGCGTCGGCTCTCGAGCGTTCCACACGAGATGAGCCGCGTGATACCGGCGCGCAACGCCGTACGCGAAACGCCAATCTCCTCGCACAGCACGCGCTCGGCCGGCAGGCGATCGCCGCCGGCAAGCTGATGGTGCTGGATATACCAAAGAATTCCCTCAACAGCACGATCTTTGGAGGGAATTGCATAAGATTCGCCTGCCATTGCACAGACTCCTCATTCAGAAACGTATGCCGCCAAAATTAGGCCAGCCCTCCCATGGCATCAAATTCGGCCTTGATCTTCTCGGCGACATTCCGATACGACTTATATAGGTTTGAATCGCGTTTGACTTCGTCGGTCATAACGGGAATCTCTAATTTGGAAACCTCGTCTTTTCCCGTCTGAACCGCCACAACAACGCCCATACCAAGACACATATTACGCTTGGCAGCGTTTATTTTCGCCGCCTTAGCGGGATTTGCCAGGATACGCTGGGCAAATTCCTGTTTTGAGGCCACTTCCTCGGCCTCCGGATCGCCCGCCTCGGCTACTTCGCACTGCAACACGTCCGCATAGTCAAAAATCTTCGGCTCGCCGCCGCGCTGATGCACGGCCCACTTGCGACGCGTGGCATCCTGGTAGATAGCCGGCAAAAACGTAAACCGCGGCGGGTCCAAAATCGTATCCGTGATGGTAAACACATCGGGATCAAAGGCATCCTGCGGGTTTTTCTTCTTGAACAGCCCCATATCAGCCTCCCGTACTAGCATTAAACAACTCAAGCCGAATATAGCACCAATTTCAAGCTCATACTTTAGTAGATCGGTGCGCGGCGTCTATGGCTCGCCCAGCGGAAGAGTTTACGGACAAGGGCCGGCAAATAGCGAACACTCCGCATGCAATCTATGCAAACAAACAAGCGCGCTTAGCTATATTCGGTAAGATCGAGCACACTGCCCTTCACGATAAGCGCCGGCTCCAGAACGACCTCTTCGGCACGTCTACCGCCCCTACCGGCAAGACGCTTGGACATGCAGCCAAAAGCATGCTCCGCGAGGACGCCAGGATCCTGCTCAATCGCGGTCAGCGCCGGCTCAAAGAGAACGTCGGCGGCCGAGTTGTCGTAACTCACCACCGAGATATCGCCTGGGATGCTCTTCCCCATCTCGTGCAAGCGCTTGAGCAGACCGAGGGCAATGTTATCCGAGCTTGCGAACACGGCGGTGGCATCGGTTGCAAGCACCGCCTCCGAGGCCTCGTAGGCACTCGGGATGTAATATTCGCTCTCAAACTCCAGGCGCGCGTCGATGGGCAGTCCCACCTCGCGCAGCGCGCGCTCGTAACCGGCGAGTCGCTTGCGACCCGTATTGGAACGGCGCGCGTTAACCAAGCAGGCAATGCGACGGTGGCCCTGCTCGATCAGATAGCGGGTGGCCATGTAGCCGCCCATCTCGTGGTCGAACATCACCTTGTCGCACTCGAGGCCCTCAATGGCGCGGTCGACCATCACGGCAGGAATGGGCAGATGGCTCACTTCCTCGCGCAGGGCGCGATCGTCGGAGAACTCGTCACCCACTACCAGAAAGACGCCGTCGACGCCGCGCGTCACCAGCTGGCGCAGCAGTTCCAAATCGTCATCGGCGCTTCCGCCCGAGCTGGTAATAAAGAGCGCGTAGCCATCCTCGCGGCAGCGCTTTTCCAAGCTGCCGGCGAGCGAGGCAAAAAAGCGGCTCTCGATATTGGGAACGATAAGGCCCAGTGTGCGTGACTCGCGCATGACCAGGCTGCGCGCGATCTGGTTAGGAACATAGTGGTTGCGCGCCGCAACCTCCTTGATGAGCTTGCGGTTTTCTTCCGAAATGCGACAGGGCCGATTATTGAGAACAAGCGAGACCGACGAAGGGGAAAGCCCCACCTCCTGGGCGATCTGCTTGAGGGTGACTTTGTTGGCCATCTCGCTCCTTCCGGGTTTACGCGCAATCTCTTGAAAGTATAGCGACTACCCCTCTACCTCGGTGATAAACACTTTACCAATCCGGTAGACGGCTGTTTTATCGCCGCCAGCGCACCAAATCCGTCCGGGTGGGGTATATTGCAATCGATTGATGACAACAACCACCAAAAGGCGGATATTCGTATGCACGAGAACGACTTTTTTAACGAGGACCTGCTGTGCGCGCTTGCTGGCGTTGCCGGCGAGGACAACGTGCTGATGAGCGAGCCCATGCGCGAGCACACCACGTTTAAGATCGGCGGCCCGGCCGACGTCTTTGTCACGCCCGATACCGAGCAGGGCCTCGTCGCCACGCTCGACACCTGTTATCGCTGCGACCTGCCGCTCACCATCGTGGGCAACGGCTCCGACCTGCTCGTCGGCGACAAGGGTATCCGCGGCGTTGTCGTGGCGCTGAGCAAGGGCCTCTCCGACATTACGGTCGACGGCACGCATGTCACGGCGGCAGCCGGTGCCTTGCTTTCCGATGTCGCCGCGGCGGCAGCCGAGGCCGGCCTTACCGGCATGGAGCCCATCTCGGGCATCCCCGGATCGGTCGGCGGCGCCTGCTACATGAACGCCGGTGCCTACGGCGCCTGCATGGCCGATGTGCTGGAGTCCGTGCGCGTCTACAAACCCGCTCGCCAGCTCGACGACGGCACCCGCGGCAGCGGCAACATCATCGAGTTCGATGTCGACGAGCTCAACCTGGGCTATCGCAAGAGCCGCATCGCCGACGACGGCTTTATCGTTCTTTCTGCCACCTTCAACCTCGCACCAGGCAACGCCGCGATGATCAAGGCCGACATGAACGGCTACCGCCAGCGCCGCGAGGACAAGCAGCCGCTCGACATGCCGAGTGCCGGCTCCACCTTCAAGCGCCCCGAGGGTTACTTTGCCGGCAAGCTCATCATGGATGCCGGACTGCGCGGCCATGCTGTCGGCGGCGCGCAGGTAAGCGAAAAGCACTGCGGCTTCATCGTCAACGCCGACCACGCCACCGCCGCCGACGTCGACGAACTCATCCGCCACATCCAGGCAACCGTCAAAGACCAATTCAACGTAGACCTAGAACCCGAAGTCCACCGAGTAGGCGAATTCCTCTAAAAAAGAAGGCCCCGAAAGGGGCCTTCACCATATTTATTCAGATAACCCAGTCCGGTGTGTCGCGCCCCGAACCCGAGAAGGCCACTTAATGTGGCCTTCGTCTTGCGCAGGACTGCCCGAGCAGGCAATCAAATATAGTGCGGGCGGGCACGCGGCCCCGTCGGCTTTACGACAGCGCAATACCGCCGAGCCAACCCCAGCGCACGCCAGAGCCAGTGCCATAGAAGCTAATAAACGAATCAAGCGACCTAGACGTAATGGCGCCCTCATTGCTCATGACGATGCCGCCGCCAACATAGATGCCCACGTGGCCATAGATCAGACCCGGCATGCCGGTGCCGCTATGCGATGAGTCGGCCACGATCATGCCCACTTGCAGCGCCGAGCGGTCGGAGCTATAGCACCATGCGTTAAACATATCGCACGCGTTACCGCCAAAGTAGCCAACGCCGGCGTTACGGAAGACATTGGTAACCCATGCCGCGCACCAGTTCTGACCCGGCGAAGGCGTGGAGTAGCACGCGTTGACGACGGCCTGCTGTTTGCCCGAGCCGGCATTCTGTTGCGGGGTTCCGGGCGCATACGATCCGCCACCCGAGCTTGAGCCACCCGAGTAGGAATTGTTCTTGTTCGCGGCAGCCGCGGCAGCGGCAGCCTTCCTAGCAGCCTCCTCGGCCTGGGCAGCAGCGAGGATCTCGGAATCGCGCTGAGCCATGAGCTCCTTGACGTCGTCGGAAAGACCGTTCAGCACGGTCTGGACTTCTTGCTGCTTGGCCTGCATATCCTGCATCTGAGCCGTCTGCTGGTCCTTAAGTTTCTCCAGGTCGGCCTTTTGTGCTTCGAGCTCGGTCTTCTGTGCGTCGAGCTCAGCCTGAATCGTCTGGATATCCTCGATGGCATCGCGGTCGCTCTTGTTGATCTTCTCAACGTAATGCGCGTTGGCGACGAGTTCCTCAAACGAGCCAGAGGCCAGCAGCAGCGACAGGATGTTCGTGCCGCCGGACTTGTAGCTGGCGGCCACGCGATCGGAAAGGTCGTTGCGCTTCTTCTTGAGCTCGGCCTTCTTTTCATCGATCTGGGCCTGCGTGTCGTCAATCTTGCCCTGGACATTCTCAATGTCGTTGAGGGTCTGGGCATTCTTGTTGGCCAGCGCCGCATACTCATTTGCGATGCTGTCGAGCTGGGCCTGAACCTCGTCGAGCTGGGCCTGGGCGGCATTCAGTTTATCGGTGGTTTCTTTGGAAGCCTCCGCCGCATGGGCGCGAGCGGGCAGGCCAAAAAGAACTGCCGCAGAAGCGGCGCCGAACAGGGCCTTGAGGGCAGTGCGGCGCGAGAGCTCCTGGGAAAGGATGGAATCGCTGTTTGGTGACATATGTACTCCGTTACATGTTTATTTATATGTCGCTCAACTCATACATATTAGCGTACATATGGCGCGTCCCAACGATTTCCACGAACGGCAGGAAACTACAAGGTCAGCGGCTCGTAAGCAAATGTCAAAAATCAGGCTATGCGTACGCAAGCTCTTCTATGAGTACGTTAGCACAATCCTCTGCTTTTCCTACAGCGCACGATTTGGGCGTCTCTGCCTGCGCTATACTCCCCTGAAGAAGTGTTCCTGATTCGATAGGAGACTACATGTCCAAAGCACTCGACCCCAAAGACACCTGCGTCCTCGTTACCGGCGGTGCCGGTTTCATCGGTTCCCACACCGTCGTTCAGCTGCTCGAGGGTGGCTACCAGGTCGTCATCGTCGATGATCTCTCCAACTCCAGCGCCGTCGCCGTCGACCGCGTCAAGACCATCGTGGGCGACGAGGCCGCCAAGAACCTCACCTTCTACGAGGCCAACGTGCTCGACCGCGACGCGATGAACAAGATCTTCGATACCCATCATATCGACCGCGTCATCCACTTTGCCGGCTTTAAGGCCGTCGGCGAGTCGGTGAGCAAGCCCGTCGAGTACTACCACAACAACATCGAGAACACCCTGGTGCTCATCGACGTCATGCGCAACCATGGCTGCAAGTCCATCATCTTCTCGAGCTCCTCGACCGTCTATGGCGACCCGGACAACCCGCCCGTCACCGAGGAGGATCCTAAGAAGCCCGCGACCAACCCCTATGGTTGGACCAAGTGGATGATCGAGCAGATCCTTATGGACGTCCACACCGCCGACCCCGAGTGGGACGTCGTGCTGCTCCGTTACTTCAACCCCATCGGCGCTCATCCGTCGGGTCTGATCGGCGAGGACCCCAAGGGCATCCCCAACAACTTGGTGCCCTATGTCGCCCAGGTCGCCGTGGGCAAGCTCGAGGCCGTTCAGGTCTTTGGCAACGACTACCCCACCCCCGACGGCACCGGCGTGCGCGACTACATCCACGTGTGCGATCTGGCCTCTGGTCACGTTGCCGCCCTTAACTGGATGAACGGCAAGACCGGCGTCGAGATCTTTAACTTGGGCACCGGCACCGGCACCTCGGTACTCGAGGTCGTCGCCGCCTTCTCCAAGGCTTGTGGCAAGGAGCTGCCCTACGTGATCCGCGAGCGCCGCGCCGGCGACATCGCTGCCAACTGGTGCGATGCCTCCAAGGCCGAGCGCATGATGGGCTGGAAGGCCCAATACGACATCGCGGACATGTGCCGCGATAGCTGGAACTGGCAGAGCCACAACCCCAACGGCTTCGCCGACGCCGAGTAGCAAAAACCTACATACCGCTCTTGCCCCGATCTCACGTTGTGAGGTCGGGGCTTTTTCATGGCATGTAACCATTCGCCGAAAATCGACCAACTTTTTTTATCTTGCCTGTACATGTTTAAACAACATGTTTTACAATAGGCGTATCGAATCAGAACATCGGAGGCGGACTGCACGCCCATCGGCAGGCCGACCCCACAACAAGAAGGTTGGTGAGCGCATTCATGGAGCGTGCAAGCGGCGTCCTCATGCCCGTCTCATCTCTGCCCGGACCATACGGAATCGGCGGCTTTGGCTGGAATGCCTACGACTTCGTCGATTTTCTCGCCTCGTGCAAACAACATTACTGGCAGATTCTGCCCCTTACGACGACCAGCTATGGCGATTCGCCCTATCAGTCGTTCTCGGCCCGCGCAGGCAACCCCAACTTTATCGACTTTGCCGAGCTTATCGAGGCAGGGTATCTGGAGCAGCGCGATATCGATGGCGTGTATCTGGGATCCGACCCCAGCAATGTCGACTACGGTGCTATCTTTGGCGGCCGCCGTCAGATTCTCGACCGCGCCGCTGAGCGCTTTGCTGCCGACAAGCCGGCCGATTTCGATGACTTTATCCAGGCCAACGAGGACTGGCTCATCCCCTACTGTGAGTTCATGACCGTCAAAGAGGAGTGCGGTCTCAAGGCGTTTTGGGAGTGGCCCGCGGAGCTCCGCACCCGCGGCGAGGCTTCCGCCAAGGTCTGCGCCGACCATCCGGCGCGTATGCTCTACCACCAGATGACGCAGTACTTCTTCGATCGCCAGTGGAGCCGCCTCAAGGCCTATGCCAACGAGCGCGACATTCTCATCATCGGCGACCTGCCCATCTATGTCTCGCGCGACTCCGTCGAGATGTGGGCGACACCTGAGCTCTTTAAGATCGACGCCGCCGGCAATCCCGTGAGCGTCGCTGGCACGCCGCCCGACCAGTTCTCGGCCACCGGCCAGTACTGGGGCAACCCCATCTACGACTGGGACGCCATGGAGTCCGACGGCTTCTCCTGGTGGGAGGGCCGCATTCGCGCCGCCCTCGACATGTACGACGTCATCCGCCTGGATCACTTCCGCGGCTTCGAGGCCTATTGGGAGGTGCCGTTCTCCTCGCCCGATTCGTCCTACGGTTCGTGGACGCAGGGTCCCGGCCTCAAGTTCTTCAAGACGCTCGAGGAAAAGCTCGGCACGCTGCCCATCATCGCCGAGGACCTGGGCTTCCTCACCCCCGGCGTCATCGACATGCGCGACAACTCGGGCTTCCCCGGCATGAAGATCCTGCAGTTTGCCTTTGAGGGCACCAACTCGTACTACCTGCCGCATAACTACATCGCCAACACCGTCGCCTATGTGGGCACCCACGACAACGAGACGGCGCGCGGTTGGTTTGAGGGAACGGCCACCCCACGTCAGCGCGAGCAGGCAGCCCTGTACACCCATCAGCAGGCCGGCGAACCCATGGCAGATGCACTCAATCGCACCATCGCCGCCAGCGTGAGCGACACGTGCATCTACACCATGCAGGACCTGCTCAACTTGGGCAACGAGGCGCGCATCAACACCCCTGCCACGCTGGGCGGCAACTGGACCTGGCGCATGCTCGACGGCGCCATCACTCGCGAGCTCGAGCACAAACTCACCGACTGGACCGAGACCTACTTCCGCATCCCGTCGGAAGCCGAAATCGAGCTTCCTCAATAGGAGCTACCGCGCCCGACCCCTCCCCACCGTGCGGACGCGCTTGCTTTTCCCGCGCGAGCCCACCCCAATCCCCTCGCGCGGGCTTCTTATGAATTGCAGACATGAAACAACCCATCACAGGAGAAAACATGCCCCGAATTAACCTCATGGAACTCGCCGAGCAGTCTTTTGGCACCTCGCTCGAGCAGCTCGACGACCGTCGCATTTACAAGCTGCTGGTCAAACTCGTGCAGGAGCGCTCCGCCGCCCGCCCGCTCAACAACGGCAAGAAAAAGCTCTATTACATTTCCGCCGAATTTTTGATCGGCAAGCTGCTCATCAACAACATGATCGACCTCGGCATCTACGACGAGGTTAAGGATCAGCTCACCGCCGCAGGCCACAACCTCAACAAGATCGAGGAGTTCGAGGTCGAGCCGTCGCTCGGCAACGGCGGCCTGGGCCGCCTGGCCGCATGCTTCCTGGATTCCATCGCCACGCTGGGCTTGACCGGCGATGGCGTGGGCCTCAACTATCACTACGGCCTGTTCCGTCAGCGCTTTGTCGACAACCAGCAGAAGGCCGTCCCCGACGAGTGGCTCGGTGAGCAGGACATCCTAGTCGACGATGACCGCTCCTACACTGTCGAGTTCGGCGATTTTGCCGTTACTTCCAAGCTCGTCAACATCGATGTGCCCGGTTACGGCCAGCCCACCAAGAACCGCCTGCGTCTGTTCGACCTGGCGAGCGTCGACGACGGCCTGGTCCCCGGCAGTTCCATCGACTTCGACAAGACCGAGATCGCCAAGGACCTCACCTTGTTCCTCTACCCCGACGATTCCGACGAGCAGGGCCGCCTACTTCGCATCTATCAGGAGTACTTCATGGTGAGCAACGCCGCCCAGCTCCTGATCGACGAGGCCGTCGAGCGCGGCAGCAACCTGCACGATCTGGCCGATTACGCCGTTGTCCAGATCAACGACACGCACCCCACCATGGTCATTCCCGAGCTCATTCGCTTGCTCACCACCGAGCATGGCATCGAGTTTGACGAGGCCGTGACCATCGTACGCTCCATGGTCGCCTACACTAACCACACGATTCTTGCCGAGGCGCTCGAGAAGTGGCCGCTCGCCAGCCTACAGAAGGTCTCCCCTGCCATCGCCGACATTATCGTCAAGCTCGATGAGATCGCGAAGGCCGAGCACGATGGCCCGCGCGTCGCCATCATCGACAAACACGATACCGTCCACATGGCCCACATGGACATCCACTTTGGCTTCTCCATCAACGGCGTAGCCGCCCTCCACACCAAGATCCTAGAGGACACCGAGCTTCATCCGTTCTACGAAATCTATCCCGAGAAGTTCTCCAACAAGACCAACGGCATCACCTTCCGCCGCTGGATCCATGGGGCCAACCCCGCGCTCGCCAGCCTGCTCGACGATGTGATCGGCACCGACTGGCGCAGCACCGGCGATCTGAGCAAACTCGCCAAGTTCGCTGACGACAAGGACGTTCTTGAGCGCCTGGCCGCCACCAAGGTCGAGGCCAAAGCCATCATGCGCCAGTTCATGGCGCTCGAGCAGGGCGTGACCATTCCCTCCAACGCCATCATCGACGTCCAGGTCAAGCGCATCCACGAGTACAAGCGTCAGCAGATGCTCGCGCTCTACATCATCTGGAAGTACCTCGATATCAAGAACGGCAACAGACCTAAGCACCCCGTCACCATCATCTTTGGCGGCAAGGCGGCGCCTGCCTACACTATCGCGCAGGACATCATCCATCTGATCTTGACGCTGTCGCAGTGGATTGCAAACGACCCCGACGTGGCTCCCTACCTGCAGGTTGTCATGATCGAGAACTACAACGTCACCGCCGCCGAGCGCGTGATCCCCGCCGCTGACATCTCCGAGCAGATTAGCCTGGCCTCCAAGGAGGCGAGCGGCACATCCAACATGAAGTTCATGCTCAACGGCGCCCTAACCCTGTGCACGCTCGACGGCGCCAACGTGGAGATTGCCGAGCTCGTGGGAGACGAGAACATCTATACCTTTGGTGCCTCGTCCAAACAGGTCGAGCAGCTCTACGCCGACGGCACCTATGACGCCGGTGTGCTCTACCGCAAGCCCGGTATCAAGCTGCTGGTGGACTTTATCACCAACCCCGCCTTTATGGCGACCGGCAACGCCGAGCGCCTGCAGCGCCTGCACGACGACATTAAGGGCAAGGACTGGTTTATGGCCCTGCTCGACATCGAGGAGTACATCCAGACCAAGGAGCGCGTGCTGGCCGACTATGAGGACCAGGACACCTGGATGCGCAAGACGCTCATCAATATTGCCAACGCCGGCACCTTCTCGTCCGACCGCACCATTTCCCAGTACAACGACGAGATCTGGCACCTGAACTAATTTCGCTTCCCTTACCCATCCTTTTGAGAAACGGAGTCGTGGCAACACGGCTCCGTTTTTTGTGCCCGCACGTTACCCTGTGACCCGACTCGGCCAAACAATCTCGATCTGTAACAGCTACTCGGTAAAAACGGTCCCAGCTGTTACAGATTGAGACATACCGGCCCCATCCCTTGGGTTTATCTCAGTCTGTAACATCTAGCAGCTGAAATTCACCTTTGGTGTTACAGATTTAGATGAAATGGTTAGCTCGGCGGAACCGTCTCGATCTGTAACATCTAACGTCCGAAATCGGCCCTACCCGTTACAGATCGAGACAAACGACCGGTCAGACAATCCCAACACAAAGAAAGGCTCCCCTCTCGCCCAGTGGACGGGAGGGGAGCCTTATATGTGACCGCGGCAAAAGGATGGCAATACCGCAGTCGCCCAAAGGGAGGGCCTGGATGCACCGGGCCTAGATAAGGTTCTTGCCAGAGACCTTATCGAAGAGATGGGTCGCGTTCTTCTCGAACTTGAACCAGATGGTGTCGCCAGCCTTGAGCGCGCCCTTGGCCTCGAGGTCAACGACGGGGATAATCAGAACAAACTGGCCGTCGGGAGCGGTCACGTGGACATGCTCGGTCGAACCCATGAGCTCGGTCACCTCGACGGTACCCTGGAGCGCGCCCTCCTCGTCCTTGTCGGCAAGCAGAATCTGCTCGGGGCGCACGCCAGCCGTGATCTCCTTCACGTCGCCGCCGTCCCAGTTGAGGGCAAGCTGAGCGCAGGTCTCGGGGGCGAGCGCCACGTTCACATCCTCGGTCTTGACGGTAAAGCCGTTGCCCGAGCGCACCAGCTGGGCATCGAAGAAGTTCATCTGCGGCACGCCGATAAAGCCGGCGACGAAGATGTTCGCGGGATGGTTGAAGACCTCCTGCGGGGTGGCGATCTGCTGGACGACGCCGTCCTTCATGACCACGATACGGTCACCGAGGGTCATAGCCTCGGTCTGGTCGTGAGTAACATAAATGAACGTGCCCTTGATCTCATGGCGCAGCTTAATGAGCTCGGCACGCATCTGGTTACGAAGCTTGGCGTCCAGGTTGGACAGTGGCTCGTCCATCAGGAAGACCTTGGGGTCACGCACGATGGCGCGGCCGATAGCGACACGCTGGCGCTGGCCGCCCGAAAGCGCCTTGGGCTTACGGTCGAGGTACTCGGTAATGCCCAGAATCTCGGCAGCAGAGCGAACTTTGCGGTCGATCTCGTCCTTGGGGACCTTCTTGAGCTCGAGTGTAAACGCCATGTTCCCGTACACCGTCATATTGGGGTACAGAGCATAGCTCTGGAACACCATGGCGATGTCGCGGTCCTTGGGCGCCACGTCGTTGACGCGCTTGCCGTCGATGAGCACATCGCCCGAGGTGATGTCCTCCAGGCCGGCGACCATGCGCATCGTCGTGGACTTACCGCAGCCAGAGGGGCCAACGAGGACGACGAACTCCTGGTCGTGAACGGTGAGGTTGAAGTCCTCTACAGCGAGCACACCGTCCTCGGTAACCTTGAGGTTGTGCTTCTTCTCCTCGGTCTTCTTCTTTTTGCCAAAGAAGCCCTTCTTTTTGGACTCGTTGTTGGGATACACCTTCTGAACATGTTTGAGAACGATCTCGGCCATGTCTCTACCTTTCGATATGCGGCGCCGCGCTGAGGGGCGCCGCAGAAACTTGCAAAACAGTTACGGCATCAGCCCTTGACGGCACCTGCCACCACGCCGTCGATGATGTACTTCTGACAGAGGATGTACATGATAACGATGGGGATAACGACCATCATGATGCAGGCCATCATGGGGCCGAGCTCGACGTGGCCGTAGCCGCCGCGGAAGTACTGGATCAAGATAGGAATGGTCTTGTACTTGGTGGAGTCGAGCGTAAGGTAGGGCAGCAGATAGTCGTTCCAGACCCACATGGTCTCGAGGATGCCGACCGAAAGATAGGTGGGCTTCATGATGGGAAGGACGATCTTAAAGAACACCTGGACCGGGTTGCAGCCATCAATCATGGCCGCCTCCTCGATCTCGAGCGGGATGTTCTTTACAAAACCGGCGAACATAAAGACCGCCAGGCCCGCGCCAAAGCCGAGGTAGATAAAGCAGATGTTGAACGGCGTGTTGAAGCCGATGCGGTCCGCCAAATTGGACAGCGTGAACATGAGCATCTGGAACGGCACGACCATCGAGAACACGAACAGGTAATAGAAGAAGTTCGAGATCTTGTTGTTGACACGAACCACGTACCAAGCGCACATGGAGCAGCACACTAAGATCAGCACGACCGACGTGACCGTGATGATGAGCGAGTACATAAATGCCGAGGCAAAGCCCTGCTCGTTAAGGGCGTGCATGTAGTTTGCGAGGCCGTTGAACGTCTCGGGCGTGAGCAGATCGAATGCCGTGGTGGTGCTGATTGCGGTCGCTTTCTTAAAAGAATTAAGCGCAATCATGAACACGGGGTAGATCCACGCGAGCGAAAGGATCGTAAAGAAAATCGAGAGCGCGCGGTTGATAACCTTATCGCGTTTCATTACTGCTGCACCTCCTTGGACCTCGTGGCCTTAAGCTGGATCATGGAGATGGCCACGACCAGGATGCAGAAGATAACCGCCTTGGCCTGACCAATGCCCTGCCATGCGATACCGGCACGCGAATAGAACGTGTTGTAGATGTTCAGGGCGAGCATCTCGGTGGAGTGCGCGGGGGCGCCGCCGGTAAGGGCGAGGTTCTGGTCGAACAGCTTAAAGCCGTTGGTGATGGACAGGAACAGGCAGATGGTAATCGTCGGCATCAGGTTAGGGATCTTAACCTTCCAAAACGTCTGCCATGCCGTGGCGCCGTCGACCTTGGCGGCCTCGATGTAGTCGGACGGAATGGACTGCAGACCGGCGATGTAGATGATCATCATGTAGCCGACCTGCTGCCACAGGGTCAGGATGATAAGGCCCCAGAAACCAGCAGCAGAGTTAAGCGCGATGAGCTGGGCACCCACGTTGGAGAGCAGGCAGTTGATCAGAATCTGCCAGATGTAGCCCAGCACGATGCCGCCGATCAGGTTAGGCATAAAGAAAATCGTACGGAAGATGTTGGTGCCTTTGAGCGCCTTGCGGGTGAGCGCCTGTGCAATGGCCAGGGCGATCACGTTGATGAGCACCGTCGACAGGAAGGCAAACGCCACGGTAAAGAAGAATGACGTGGAGAACTGCGAATCGGACAGCGCGCGCACGTAGTTCTCGATACCGACAAAGTGCGCGTTGTTAATGGTAATAAACTGGCAGAACGAGAGATAGAAGCCCTGGATAAAGGGAATCACGAACCCGATCATAAACGCCAGGCACGTGGGCAGCATAAAGAGCGGCCACCAGCGCTTGAGTGCTTTGCCCATAGAAGGGTCCTTTCAATATGCAGGGGGGGCGGGCAAACCAACGTCTGCCCGCCCCCTGTCGCTAATCAGATAGCTTGGGCAGCAACTGCTTACTCGGAAGCAGCCTTCTCGGTCTTCCAGCCATCGACGAAGGCGTTCTTGACGCCGTCCCACTTGCTGTTGTCGGCAGCATAGGCAATCAGAGCCTGCTTGAGGTTCTTCTTCCACTCCTCGGAGGGGATGTAAACGAAGTCCCAAGCGACGGTCTTCTTGCCGTCCTTGACCATGGCAACGGCCTGCTGCGAGAAGACGTTGGTGGTCTCCTTGGCGCTCTTGAACGGAGCGGTCAGACCCATCTTGTCGGCGATGATGCTGGTCGGGGTGTCAGCGGTGACGCACCAATACATGAAGTCCTCGGTGGCCTTCTGGGCATCCTCGGAAGCCTGGGAACTGACGCACCAGTAGTTCTCGCCGCCGGAGCACAGGCCCTGGTTCTCCTCGCCGTCGACGCCGATGTAGATCGGCAGCATGCCGAGCTGATCGTCGGTCATGCCGGCCTTGACGAGGTCAGAGTAGGCCCAAGAGCCGTTCTGGTAGAAGACGGCCTTGCCGGTTGCGAACTCGTTGGTGGCGTCGTCGCCGGTCTTGGAAGCAAGCTGCGAAGGATCGCAGGTGGAGTCGGTGATGTACAGGTCGAAGATCTGCTTGTAGTTGTCGAGGAACTCACCCTTGATCTCGTCGTCCTCCTGGTTGTGCTCCTTCTCAAACTCGTAGTAGAGCGGCATGTTGGCAAGGTGGGTGGTGTAGCGCCAGCTGGAGGAGTCGTCCATGCCGGCGGAAGTGAAGGCACCCTCAACACCAAGCTCGTCCTTGCGGGCCTGGATGTCGTCGGCACAAGCCTTCAGCTTGTCGAAGGAGTTGATGTCCTCGGCCTTGTAGCCAGCCTTCTCGAGCAGCTGCTTGTTGTAAATAATGCCGAAGCTCTCCTGAACCCAGTCGATGCACACATCCTTGCCGTCGGACTGCAGAGCCAGGGAGTCGTCAATGAGCTCACCGCGGAGCTTGGTATCGGACAGGTCGGCGCAGTAATCCTTCCAGTTCTTAAGACCGGTGGGACCGTTGACCTGGAACAGCGTCGGAGCGGAGCTCTTGGACATCTCGGACTTGAGCTTCTCCTCGTAGGTGTTGGAAGCGGCGGTCACGATCTTGACCTCGACGCCCTTCTCCTCCTTGTACGCCTTGGCGATCTCCTTCCACTCCTTGTCGACCTCGGGCTTAAACTGGAGGAAGTAGACCTCGGCAGCGTCACCAGAAGCAGAGGAGCCAGAGCCGGCAGAACCACCGCAGCCCACGAGGCCCAGACCAAGAACCGCAGCCGCGGAACCAGCAAAGCCCAGGAACTGCCTTCTGCTCATTTCGTTCTTCATTACAATCCACCCTTTCACACCGTGGCGGCACCCTTTGCCGCCGCCTTCGGAGATTGGCTCGGGGACTTTGCCCCTTTTGCTGATTTGTACAATACGCTATTTGGCTAGTTGTTTGAACAAGTATTTCTAGAGCGGTAGAAAAACTTCGGTGAACGGTAATTTCAACTTGATACTTGACAAGTTTTGTATAAACAATTACTTGTTATCGAATGCAGAGAAAACGCCCGGTCAAGCCGATGTACCGTCGGTTTGACCGGGCGTTTTCGCTTTGAGGGCATGAGTCTCGTCAGGCTGCGAGCTAGCCGGCTATCGCTTGGAATTGACGCGGTAATGGAAGATCTCGGGGTGTGTGCGAGTGTGCGTCACCTCAAACAAGATGCCATCCGAGGTGTACGACTGACTCTCCATGACGGCAACGCAGTTGTATTTGCCGAGGTCAAGATAGCTGCAGTCCTCATCGTTGGCGAGCTCGACACTCACCGTACGACGGCTCGCCATCACTTTGACACCGCGCTTGTGCTCCAGATAGCCGTAAATAGAATCTGCCGCGATCTCGGGAGTCAGGCCCTTGGCGATCGACGCCAAAAAATAGCCATGGTCCACTTGGCGCGCGTTGCCGTTGAGGCTTCGGACACGCACTACGCGAATCAGCTCCTCGCCCACCTTAAAGCCCAGGCGACGAGAGAGCTGCTCGGTGCAAATCAAATGGTCAAAGGACTTAACGTCCGTCGATGCAACGGCATTGTTGCGTTTTGCGAACTCGCCAAACGACTCAACCTCTTCGAGTGCGCCCAACATGTCGGTTTCGCCCTTAAGCCAAATAACGCGCACGCCCTTGCCGTGTATGGGCTGCACAAACATCCCGTCGGCCAGCATGCTCAAAGCGCGGCGGACGGTATTGCGCGTGCAGCCAAATTCCGCGGTCAGCTCGGCTTCGGTTGGCAGCATCTCCTGAAACGCATAGGTCCCATTAATGATGCGCGAGCGTATTTCTCGGTAGATTCCTTCGTATATCGCTTTTGGCATTGTTTCACCTCTACATTATTTATTTCCGGCTAGGCACGATAGCATTTCTTAAAGTTGTTTAAACCGAATATCGGTAAAGCGACAGGATTTAACCGTTGACGGTTTCTGTCGTGCCCAAATCGGTTTCGCTCAAAACTGCCGGCACGACAATCGTCTGGTCCTCTACAATGAATCCATTGTTTAAACGTTTCCCCACGCGCAACGCGCCTCGATATTCGGAAGGCAGAACATGCTGCAAAAAATCCAACGCTTTGGCGGGGCAATGTTCGCTCCCGCCATGCTGTTTTCTATATCGGGCCTCATGGTCGGCGTCTCCGCTCTCGCAACGACTGCGGACATCGTCGGCGATCTAGCCGTATACGGAACCCCTTGGTACGTTTTTTGGGCCATCATCCAGCGCGGCTCATGGACGGTCTTTAAACGCCTCCCGCTCCTTTTTGCCGTAGCGCTGCCTATCGGTCTTGCCCAAAAGCAACCGGCACGCTGCTGCCTCGAGGCACTCGTGGCCTATTTTGCCTATTGCTTCTTTTTGAGCGAGATCATTAAGCTGAGCGGAGACAACCTTGGGCTTAAGTACCCGTCATCTTTGACCCCCGCCAACGGTATCACCGTCATCGACGGCATCAAGACGCTCGACACCGGCATTATCGGCCCGCTGGTGGTATCGGCAACCGTCGTCGCCATCCATGACCGCTTCTACGATGCCAAGATTCCCGATTGGCTCGGCACCTTCTCGGGCTCCTCGCTGGTCTACCTCATCAGCTTTTTCGCTGTGCTCGCCCTCGCTATTTTCTCGGCTGTTACGGTACCCTACGTATACGATGTAACCGATACGCTGCGTCACGCGCTTTCAGGCGTCGGTCCCTTTGGCGTGGGTATCTTTGTCTTTTTAGAACGAGCACTCGAGCCCTTTGGCCTGCACCACCTGCTCTACATGCCGATCTACTACGACAACCTGGTCATTAACGACGGTATCTACGCCACGTGGAGCAGCTTGCTCCCCATCCTCTCCCATAGCACGCGCCCCCTTAATGAGCTTGCGCCGTGGGCCGGTTTTACCGCCACCGGCTGGGTCAAGCTCTTTGGCCTTCCTGCCATCGCAGCTGCGTTCTACTCCACCGCAAAACCCGAGCGCCGCGCCGGCCTCAGGGTCATCCTTGTTCCCGCTATCATCGCCTCGGTGGTTTGCGGCGTTACCGAGCCACTCGAGTTTCTCTTTATGTTCACCCACCCCGGGCTCTTTTTGCTCTACGCCGTCTTATCGTCTTGTCTTGCCGCAACCATGAATCTCTTTGGCATCGTCGGCATCTTCTCGGGCGGCCTCATGGAGATGGCAGCCTTCAACTTTATTCCGCTCATGTGCACGCACGCCGGTGCCTATCTTTTGGCGCTCGGTATCGGCCTTGCCTTTAGCCTCATCTTTTTTGCTAGTTTTCGAGCACTCATCTTGGTCTATGACCTTAAGACTCCGGGCCGCGAGGATCATGTCGTCAATCGCGCGGCAATCGATTGTTTAACGGGAAGCGACTTTGCCAAAGAGCAATCCCCCAATGACGAGGTCAATAGTCGATCCGATCAAGATCACGTCCTCGCTGAGCGGGTAATTCAGCTTTTAGGTGGCGTTGGCAATATCGTGGGCACAACCAACTGCGCCACGCGCCTGCGCGTCGAGGTCGCAGACCCTTCCATCGTTGCAGATAACGCGTCGTTTGTCGCGGTGGGCGCCAAGGGCCTCATCATTACGGGCAAGACCGCCCAGGTGATTATCGGCATCTCCGTTCCCCGCGTTAAAGAGCATTTTGACCAGATCATGGGCCTCGAGCCGGAATTTGCGCCCACCACCTCGGCCTCCCCTGCCGCCAGCGCAGCCCATAAGCGCGGCGATATCTGCTTCTTCGATATCGACGGAACGCTCGCCTGGCAAGACCCCAGGCTCGCCCAAGACCTTCCCGAAGACGAGCGGGACCTCTCCCCCTATCCCAACGCGGCGGTCTCGCAGGCCATCCGCGAGTTTGTCGCCAACGGCAACATGGCCTTTATCTGCACGGGACGTACCCTGAGCTGCATCCACCCCAAACTTCTTGAGCTGCCTTGGACCGGCATCGTCTGTCTTGCGGGCGGTTACGCCGAGATCAACGGACACGCAATTCGCGATCTGTCGATAACGCCCAGTATGCTGCAGCGTCTTGCCCCCTACCTTGAGCAATCGGGCGAGGTCATCCGCTTTGAGGGCCTCAACGGCGTCGTGCGCATGAGTGCCGATGCGCCCGATGCTCCCGGATACGCGCGCACCCTGGGCGACGCAGTCACGCAGCTGCAACATTACAGTGTCTACAAGATCTTGATGTCTACATCACTCGCCAACCACATCGCTCAAGATAAGGCACTTGAGCCGCTGCTGTGCTTTAACGAGCTCGAACTCGAGGTAACCGAAATCTCGCCCCGCGAATGCACGAAGCGCGGGGGCATCCAGGCTGTACTCGACGCCCTCGATCCCCACCACGGAACCGTATACGGCATCGGCGACGCCAGCAATGACGTCTCGCTGATGAACGCCGTCGATGTCGGTATCGCCATGGGCAATGCGCCGGACTATCTCAAGGATAAGGCCGATTACGTGACCGACACCGTCGATCACGACGGTGTCGTTGCGGCGCTCGAGCATTTTGGGCTGATTTAGGCGCGCTCCATCAAACGCACGCCCGTTGTCCCAAATCGCCAAAACTGCCGCGCCGAACGCCCTAATGTGGCAATATGTTGTCTGCATATTGCATCAACGCAAGCTCAGAAAGAATGCGAGAACCCGTGTCCAGTCCGTTTACCAGCTTTTTAGCCCAGCACTTTGACCAGATTAACGACTATCTGGCCACGTTCTTTGACGGACAGGCGACCTCTGCCGATATCGAGCGCTACCTGTATGCGCCGCTCTCGGCTTTTACGGCCAACGCCGGCAAGCGCCACCGCCCGCTTATCTGTATGCTCGCCGCAACCGCAGTGGGCGGTAGCTTTGAGAGCGCCCGCAGCGCCGCGGCAGCCATCGAGCATTTCCAGTCGGGCGCGCTGATCCACGACGACATCGCCGACAACGGACAGCTTCGTCGAGGCAAGCCCTGCATGCACCTTACCGAGGGCACGGGCCTTGCCATCAATTGCGGCGACCTGGCGCTCACCATGGTCACCAAGACGGTTCTCGACGACCCCACGCTGGAGTCCGACGTGAAGCTGCGCGTGCTCCACGAGCTTACCGAGATGATCGTCCGCACCATCGAGGGTCAAGCGCTCGACCTGGGTTGGGTCCGTGACGGGCGCTTTGATATCTCGGTTGATGACTACCTGGACATGGCGACGCACAAGACCGCGTTTTACAGCGGAGCCACGCCGCTTGCCGCCGGAGCCATTATCGGCGGCGGCAGCGATGAGCAAATCGAAGCGCTGCGCGCCTTTGGCCTACACACAGGCCTCGCCTTTCAGATTCAGGACGACCTGCTCAACCTTGTCGGCACTAAGGAAGCCGCCAACAAGGACTTCCGCACCGACATCACCGAGGGCAAGCGCACGCTTGTCGCCGTACACGCCCTCTCTGATGAGCGCCACCACGACGAGGTCGAGGCGATTCTTTCCTCGGGCACCGATGATCCCGCGCAGCTCGCACGCGCCATGGAGATCTTCCAGGAGACCGGCTCCATCGATTACGCCCACACTTACGCGCTCGACCTGACCGCTAAGGCCAAAGCGGCCATCGAGAACGTTGAGCTTGATCCGCACGCACGCGAGCTGTTCCTCTCCATGGCAGATTTCTTTGTGGAGCGCCTTAACTAACGGGGGTTATAAAACCTGTCAGCAGCGTATTTAGGCACAACTTGCTACACTGTTGAGTGCATGTTTATGCATCCCTTTGCGTTGTCTATCCGACAGACGCTCAAATAGTACGAATGGTACGCCGAAAGGGGTTCGTTCATGGAACCTATTACAACGGGCATGCAAGGAGCAGCCGTCGAGGACGTGCAGTCTCGTCTCCTGCAGCTCGGCTACACGATTGATGCCGCCGAAGTCACCGACAAGTACTTTGGAGCCACCACTGAGCAGGCCGTCAGCACCTTCAGGCTCGACAGCGGCCTTGCTGCCGGTCATGCCGTCGATATCCCCTGTTGGAGCGCCCTTGTAGACGCTTCGTATAAGCTGGGCGACCGCACCCTCTATCTGCGCATGCCCAATTTCCATGGCGCCGATGTGCAGGCCCTGCAGCGCGCTCTCAACGTTTTGGGCTTTGCCTGTGGCGAAGACGACGGCTACTTTGGTCCGCATACCGAGGCCGCCCTGCAGCAGTTCCAGGAAAATGTCGGCCTGTTTGCCGACGGCATGGCCTTCCAGGACACCTACGCCTACATCAACCGCCTGCACCATGTGTGGGAGGGCAAGCCCTCGGTCACCGAAGCCGAGTCCCGCATCGGTTTTGCTCGCGCCGCCAACGTGCTCGAGCGCTTCCAGATTGCCGTTATCGGCGAGGACCCCATCGCACGCAGTGTTGCGTCGCGCATGTGGAATATCGCCACGGCAACGACCGACAACAGCGGCATGATGCTCTGCGACTCCGAGGCCCCAACCGACGTTGACCTGGTGCTCGAGATCGCAAGCGACGAGCTGCCCGCCGACGCCGCACCGCGCGCCACGATTGCCCTCGCCGAGTGCCACAACCTGGCCCAGCGCATCCGCACTGCCAATGTCGCCGCGCAGCAGAAGCCGGCTCGCATTCGCATTGAGCTCACGGGCATGACGCGCTACAACGGCACCTTCACGGCCAGCGACGCGCAGACACTCGCCGTACGCCTGCTCGATGGCGTTTGCGATGCCCTCGCAGATTAGGTAAACTAAACGAGTTGCTTTTGGGCAACACCACACATTGGGACGTAGTTCAACGGTAGAACTCCGGTTTTTGGTGCCGGCTGTTGGGGGTTCGAATCCCTCCGTCCCAGCCATTACAATTGAGCGCCCTGAGCCCATAACGGCCCAGGGCGCTTTCTTGTGGGCAAGCGGAGGGATTCGAACCCGCAAGGGTGCGGAGCTGAGGAAACGCAAAGCGTTTTCCAGCGCAGCACGCAAGGAGCGAAGCGACGCAGCGGGGCGTGGCCGCCGAAAAGGCGGACGCGGAATCCCTCCGCCCCACAGCCGGCACTTGGGGACGTTCCTAAAGTGCCGGCACTAAAGGAACGTCTCCAAGTGCCGGCCTCCCAAAATCTACCTTTAAAAGACAGGCGCCCCAGGCCCATAAGGACCAAGAGCGCCTTTCATCTAGAAAATATCAGCCCAGTTCCGAAAAGCGAGCCGCATGCGACAACCAAGTAGCCGCAGGCCCCGGGAGAGTGGGGACACCGGCTTAGGTTTATCGCGAGTTCCGCACGAACAGGAGGCCACTTAATGTGGCCTCCGTCGTGAGCAGGACTGTAGAGCAGGAAACCTAAGCCGGTGTCCCCACTCTCCCGGGGCCGAACGCCCTAGTTGTTGAGCATGCGGTCGAAGCTTCCTGAGTCGCCATCCCGATAGTCTGCGGTCATCAGAATCTCCTGCGGAATGCGCCCGCCCTCGCGCAGCACGTTGCGGAACTGCACGCGCGTAACCATGGGCAGATCCTTGATCGTCGCTGCCAGGTTCTGCGGCACACCCTGGTTGGCAGCCGCAGGCTCGCACTCTCCGCCGGCCTTCACGCGACGCTTATGCTCAGCGAGCATGGCGCGGTACATGCCGGCATGCAGGCGAATCTCAACCACATTGGCATTGCGAGCCTGCTCGACGATGCGCGCGCCCTCGCGATCGATATCGCCCACGTAGTAGACGTAGTTAAAGCGATAGCCAATCTCGGCCAGATAATCATCCAGTGCGTGCGAGACGCTCGCTTTGCAGCCGCCGCCAAAAATCACGCCGCCCACTTTGATGCCAAAGAGCTTGGCATGTTTGCGTCCGCGCAGGAGCTTGACGATCTCGTCATAGGTATCCAGGTTCTCGACCATAATGAACGGCCTGTCGGCACCCAGCGTAAAGAAGCCCGTAAAGTGCACGGGGCGATTGGGGGCAACCTTGATCGCTTGCATGCTGATGCCCTTTTCGGTCATACGTCTGATCAGGCGCTCACCGTGCTTGCCGTCAAAAGCCTTCTCGTCGTTAAAGATCTGGTAGGCACGCTGGCGGCGCGAGGCAACCGGCGTATCGGCACCTCGGTTCTGCTCGATCCAAGCCTGGATGATTGCGATTTCCTCGGCAATCTTGCGGTTGGACATCTCGTTGTGCTGAGTGCGCTGCGAAGCCTTTTTGCCGTCCTTGCCCTCGACCTTTACGATCTGTGTCTGCTGCTCCTTGATCTTAGAGAGCGCCGTAGGCGTAGGGACAACTTTGAGCAGCTGCCTGCCTAAAACGCGGGCAAGGGCAAACGCCGAGACCTCGCCGTGGACTGCCGACTTGGGCTGCTGGGCAGCAGTATCTGCTGCGGCAGACTCCGGCTTCTTCTGAGACTTGCGCTTAAAATCGCCTTGGGAATTGCGCTCGCGCTTCGGCATAGACGTCTGCTTCTGCGGACGATCGGACTTGCTCTCCTTCGCCGGCTGGCGCTTAGGCTGCCCCGAAGAAACCTCGGCCTTCGCATCCTCGTCCTGCGGCGTGGTCCTCTCAGCTGCAGTCTCGGCATGGGAACTGCGGCCCCCACGATGGCGGCGACGGCGAGGCTTGCTCGACGCGCCCTGCTCCGTCTGCTCATCAGTAGACTGCTGGCCCTTGGCCTCGGCATCAACCTCAAGCCGCGGCTCAACAGGCTTTTGCTCGCGAGCCACCGGCTCAGCGGCCTTCTCGTCCTGGGTGGTCGAAACCGACTCGCCCTTCTCCTGACGCTTTACGGGATACGCACGTCCCGCAAAACCACGTCCGGGACGGCATGAACCCGGAGCCTTCTTGGCAGACTCCTCAACATCGCCTGCAACCTCAGAAGACTCTTCAACCTCACGCGCGGCATCCTGCTGTGCAGCCTTAAAGTGAGCACCGCGACGGCGCTTGGACTCTTGGGCCTCCACGGGCTTTTGCTCCTTCGTGGGCTTCTGCGACTCGGCAGCAACCTCGGTCTCAACAGCCTCAGCATCCGTCTCGCCCTTTTGAGCAACGGCGCGACGGAAGCGCTCCTGCTGGGCGCGGCGCTGCGCATCGCGCTTGCCGCCCCCACCAAAACCGCCGCGTCCTGCCTTGGCCGTAAAGGCACGCACGACGTTCTCATCGAGCAACTCATCGGTATCGACATGCTCACGCGGAGCAGTTTCTTCCACAGCAGGCACGTCAGCGGAATCCTCGACGACAAAATCCTCGACGGACTCGGCAGGCTGCTTCTGGGCATCGCGGATCTCGGCATTGATGGTATAGAACGCCGGGCGCCCGTTAATGCCGCTACCCTCGATCTTGGTCACGATATTTGCCGCGATAAGCTCATCGCGCATCGCCTTGGTGTCACATTCCTTATCGACGGAACGGAAAATTTGCGCCAGCGCACTCGACTTAATCTTGAGCGCCTTGCGGCAGAGCAGGTCGTAGGCAACCAGCTTGGCACGCTCGGCAGAAAGCGACGTCTGGCTGCTCAGACGCTCAGCCAGGGCATCGACATTATTTTGGTTATCGGAATATACCGTCTTGGCCACGGGGCCCCTTTCATATGTACACATATACGTTTATATGGTACAACGCGCGCCCTTATCCACGCAAAACATCTGCGAGAACACTCGAGCGTCACCCGCTTTTGCATGAAAAAAGACCGAACCCGCGAAGTCGCGGACCCGGTCTTTCCGAGTCATATAGATGTGACGTCCAACTCGTCAGGTCGACTAAGCCTTGGCGGCCTCGGCGTCGGCGGGAGCCTCAGCGGCAGCGGCGCGACCGTACTCGGCCTTGCCCATCTCGGACCACTCGGGCTCCTCGTCGGGCATGGAACCGGCCTCCTTGCCGAAGAACTCCTTGAGGCAGTTGACGGCGACGATGAGGCCCAGGACCATCAGCAGGACGGCAAAGACGAGCTGCAGGCCCTTGGTGGCGGCGACGGAGGCGGCGGCCGTGGTGGCAGTAGCCGGGATGGTGCCGAAGAAGCCGTAAGCCTGGACAGCGGCCATGCAGCCCATGGCGCTCTGGACCAGCGAGGTGAAGGTGCAGCAGAGCAGGAAGACGACGGGCACGTAGAGCATCCAGCCCTTGCGGCCGGTACACTTGCAGAACACGGCGAGGGTGATCATGGTCATGCCGCCAAGCAGCTGGTTGGAAGCACCAAAGAGCGGCCAGATGTTGGCATAGCCACCAAAAGCGAGGGCGAGACCAGGAAGCAGGGTAACGACCGTGGCGAACCAGGGGTTGCCGAGGACCTTCATGTAGCCGGCCTTGGACTCGATGGCCAGGGCATCGTTGGTCTGGGCAAAGAACTCGGAGAACGAGGTGCGAGCGATGCGGGCGACGGCGTCGAGCGAGGTCAGAGCCAGAGCGGAAACGTTCATGGTCATGAAGACGGTAGCGAGCGTGCCGTCAACACCGAAGGCCTGCATGCCGCGGGAGATGCCAGCGGCGAAGATCTGGAACGGGGTGGAAGCGACACCGGCGTTGAGAGCGCCGGTACCGGCAGTGTTCATATCGGAGAACATGATGCCGGCGACGATGATGGCAAGGATGCCGACGAAGGACTCGACGATCATGGCGCCGTAACCGACCTTGACGGCGTCCTGCTCCTTCTCGACCTGCTTAGAAGAGGTGCCCGAAGATACGAGGCTGTGGAAACCGGAGAGAGCACCGCAAGCGACGGAGACGAACAGGACCGGGAACATCATGCCGGAGGCAGTGGAGAAGCCGGTGAAGACCGGAGCAGTGATAGTAGCCTGACCGTTGACGCCCAGGACGACGATGCCGAGAACAGCGCAGACGATCATGACGATCATCATGATGGAAGTGAGGTAGTCACGCGGGGTCTTGAGCATCTGAATGGGCATAGCGCCAGCAAAGACCAGGTAGACCATGACGACGGCGAACCATTGGAACTTATCCAGGTAGAGCGGGAACTGCATACCGACGGCGAACATGAGAACCATGAGGACCACGCCGGTGACGAACTCGGCAGCGCCGGTGAGGTTGAACTTCTTCTGGGCCCAACCAAAGGCGATAGCGACGAAGGTGAACAGGATGGAGATGGTACCAGCGCAGCCGGCGGCATAGGACTTGGTGAAGTCGATGGCACTGGTAGCAGCACCAGAAGCGTCAACGGCCGGGGTGAACATGAACGTCTTGCAGACCATGTCGGTAAAGGCGGCGATGACGATGATGCAGAACAGCCAGCAGAACAGCAGGAACAGGCGACGGCCGGTCTTGCCGATGTACTTCTCGATGAGCTGAGCGAGCGACTTGCCGTTGTTCTTCATCGAAGCGTACAGGGCACCAAAGTCGTGGACGGCACCAAAGAAGATGCCGCCGACGAGGACCCAGAGCACGACGGGCAGCCAGCCAAAGGCCATGGCGACGATCGTACCCGTGACAGGGCCAGCACCGCAGATCGAGCTGAACTGGTGCGAGAACGCGGTGAAGGCGGAGACGGGCGAGAAGCTCTTGCCGTCCTTCATGCGCTTGGCCGGCGTGAGGGCCTCTATGTCAACGCCCCACTTGTTGGCCAGCCATCGGCCATAGCCCAGATAGCCGCAGGCGAGCACCGCCGCGGCCACAACCATGAGCAAAACTCCGTTCATTACATTTCCTCCTCTAAAAAGAACTTCCTAGACATAAAAAATGAGGGCCGTCGGTTGCGCTCGACGGCCCTCATCTTCATCAGCCGCCCGTTATCGTACGGGCTAGCTGTATGTGCTAACCCGCATCAGATAATTACTACGCTGATAATGTTTAGCTGATGCGTGAACATGTCTAAGAAATCCTCTTCAATCATGATGCGAACGATCCGTGCGTGTTCACATCCCCCAGTGGTTGAAAAAGGAGTATGAAACTTTAGTTACCTAAAGTCAACGCAAATTTGTAATGAATTTTCAACTTTTTTGAATTTCTCGGTATAAAACGCCACTGACCTTGGACTTTACCCCACGACAGTTTTTGCATGAGAGATGCCCCTGAGAGCCGCGGGAGCCGGGCGGCGCATATGAACTTTCCTGCTCTACAGTCCTGCGCAAGACGGAAAGCACATTAAGTGCTTTCCTTTGCGTACGGAACTCGCGATAAAGTTCGTATGCGCCGCCCGGCTCCCGCGGCTCTCAGGGACTCCCATCCCAAATGCGGAGCAAAGCTCCGCACACCATCTTTTTCTTTCAGCTAAAGCACGCCGGAAATTCGACGCTGGCTTGTTAACCTTGCTGGACGTTGTCGACGCCAAACCAGCCCAGAAGCCATATCGATACAGAAAGGTCCCCGGACGGAGGGGCCGGATATAAGGTTTATCGCGAGTTCCGCACGCAAAGAAGGCCACTTAATGTGGCCTTCGTCTTGCGCAGGACTGTAGAGCAGGAAACCTTATATCCGGCCCCTCCGTCCGGGGACCTTTCTGTATCGATATGGCTTCTGGGCTGGTTTGGCGTCGACAA
>DBFBGO010000012.1:0-11311 GCA_048201895.1 Collinsella sp.
TAAGTTACCCCAGCTCCCGGGGCGGACCGGAGGGCATGAAGTTTGTCGCGAGTTCCGCACGCAAAGGAAAGCACTTAATGTGCTTTCCGTCTTGCGCAGGACTGTAGAGCAGCAAACTTCATGCCCTCCGGTCCGCCCCGGGAGCTGGGGTAACTTATTCGGGCCCGGCATTCAGAAAAGTCAGTGCAGCAAAATGGCGATGCAGATGGTGCGAACAAGAAAGGGGCACGTTGCTGAAACGTGCCCCTTATGGGTGGGGTATGGGGTTAGCGCTCGTAGATTAAGTTACCTGCCAGGTAGGTGGCCTGAACCTTGGTGGCCTGGAGCTCTTGGGGGTCAACGGTGAGCGGGTTTTGGTCCAGGACTACCAGGTCGGCATACTTGCCGGGCTCCAAGCTGCCGAGGTTTTGCTCGTCGCCTGCCGCATAGGCGCTACCCAGGGTGTAGTTGCGTAGGGCTGTTGCTGCGTCGATGCGCTCGCTCGGTAACCAGCCGCCCTCGGGCCAGTGGCTGCGAGGGTCTTGGCGCGTGATAGCCGTGTAGAGCACGTTCATGCTGGTAACGGGCGTGATAGGGCTGTCGGTACCGAAGGCTTGGCGGATACCGCGCTGCTTATAGGTTGCGAACGGCCACATAATGCGGCTGCGTTCCAGGCCCAGATCGCGCTCGGGGCCGCCCGGGTCGAGTGTAATGTGACAGGGCTGGCTCGAGGCAACGACGTTAAGCTTGCGTAGACGATCGATGTCCTTGGGCAGGAGGTTCTCCAGGTGCTCGAGCGTGTTATGACCGTGCTGGGGCAGACCGTACAGTTCGGCGGCCTCCTCAAAGATATCGAGTGCGGCATGGATGGCACCGTCGCCGATAACGTGGATGCGCACGGTGTGGCCACGCTCGGCTGCCGCCAGAACCAGTTTGCGCATGCGCTCAGCCGGAACCGTCAGACGGCCCTGATCGCCCGGGAAGCGCGAGTTGGTATAGGGCTCGGTGAGATAGGCCGTGTGTTCGCTCGACACACCGTCGAAGAACTGCTTAAAGCCTGGCGCCGAGAGCAGCGCGTTGTTCGCGTAACGTGCCTGCAGCTCTTCCAGGCGCGACTGGTCATCCAACAGCGTGGGGAACAGATGGGCTCGGATGCCCAACTTGCTGGCTGCCTGCAGTTTGTCGTAGACGTCGTCGCGGATAAAATCGCAGCCCGGCATGGGCATGAGCGACATATCGCAGATCGAGGTGATGCCCTGCTCGGCCATACGCCTCATTTGATCGGCGTAAGCGCTTGCGATGCGATCCTCCCCCAGCCACTCAAGGCAGCGCGGTAGCAGCTGCATGGCAGCCGCCTCGTGAGCAATGCCCGTGAGTTCGCCATTTGCATCCTTGTCGTAACTGCCACCCGCTGGCGGCTCGCTGTCGCGCGTGACGCCGAGCGCCTCGAGTGCGCGGCTGTTGAGCCAAAGCGTGTGCCCGTCGCCCGAATACATAACGCAGGGACGATCGGGGAATGCCGCATCGAGCGACGCCTTGGTAGGATGCTCGGGCGGATCCCAACGGTAATCGCGCCAGCCCTGCGTCACAACCCAAGCGTCACTAGGCAGATCCTGGGAAAACTCGAGCGCATGTTGCACCAGCGCCGCCTCGGACGTGCCCATATCCATGAGCATGTACGGCGAGGAACCGACCGAGGTATGGAAGAAGTGCAGATGAGCGTCATGGAAACCGGGGCAGACAAACTGCTCGCCGTAGTCGATAACCGGCGTGGCGGCAGGCGCGGCGGCAATCACGTCATCGGGCGCACCGACTGCGACGATACGGTCGCCTGCGATGGCAATCGCCAGCTCGCGGGCGGTATCGATGCCGTCTTGCGCGGTAAAGACGTTCTTGGAGCGGATAATCCGATCGATATGTTGCATGGGCATCCCCATCTCTGGCAGGAAATTCAACACCCCCGAGTGTACTCCCCCGCCCTTGTAACAAAACCCCAAGCGGCAAACGGCAACTTTACCAGCCCTAGCGGCAGGTGGCATACTGGAGAGAGCCTGTACGATTTTGCGATCAACCCAGCAAGGAGCAAATCGACCATGACGAAGACCAAGGCACAGCAGATTATGGCGGCGACCGAGGCTCGCGCGGCTGACGACGTCACCGCAGCCATCAAAGATATCGCTACCGAGTTTGAACCATATATCATCAAGCAGCGCCGGCACTTCCATAAGCACCCGGAGCTGAGCCTTGCCGAGGAGCGCACGACCTCCGACATCGCCAACCAGCTCGACGCCATGAATATCCCCTACGAGCGTCCGCTCAAGACCGGCTTGGTGGCAACGCTTCGCGGTACCGCGCCGGATGCCTACCGCGAGGACGGCACGCCACGCCGCCGCATCCTGCTGCGCGCCGACATCGACGCCCTGCCCGTCACCGAGCAGACCGGCGAGGAGTTCGCCAGCGTCAACGAGGGCTGCATGCACGCCTGCGGCCACGACTGCCATATCGCCATGATGCTCGGAACGCTGCAAATCCTGCGCCATATGACCGACGACATCCACGGCGAAGTCCGCATCGTATTCCAGCCCAGCGAGGAAAACGGCCAGGGCGCTAAGCTCATGATCGGCACGGGTGTGCTCGACGGCGTCGATGGCGCCTACGCCGCGCACATCTGGAGTGAGGTCGACGCCGGCACCGTGAGCTGCGAGCCCGGTCCGCGCATGGCCAATACCGACTGGTTCCGCATCGACGTCCGCGGCACCTCGTGCCATGGCGCCATGCCCCAGCGAGGTCACGACGCCGTCATGGTTGCCGCCGAGGTCGTCAACGCCCTGCAAACCATCGTTTCGCGCGAAATCAGCCCCTACGAGCCGGCCGTCATCACCGTCGGCGAGCTGCACGGCGGCACCGCGCGCAACGTTATCGCCGGCACGGCTTACCTCGCCGGCACAGTGCGCACCTACGGCGATTCGACCCACGAGGAAATGCCGGAGCTCATGCGCCGCATCGTGGAGCATACCGCGGCAGCTCTGGGCGCCGAGGCAGAGCTCACCGACTACACCATCGCCAACTACAAGGTCGAAAACGACGCCGCCTCGAGCGAGCGCTGCCGTCAGGCTGTAATCAAGTGCCTGGGCCCCACCGGCCAAGGCCATTATCGCGGCACGCTTTCGGGCGAGGATTTTTCGGAGTACCTGCGTCGCGTACCGGGCGTGCTCGCCTTTGTAGGTACGCGCAACCCCAAGATTGGCGCCACGTACGCCCAACATTCCTGCTTCTACAAGATCGACGAGACCGTGCTGGCAAAGGGCTCCATGGTGGCCGCCCAGTATGCTATCGACTTTTTGGCCGAGCCCACGCAAGAGGAGCTCGACGGCCCCGCGATTACCGCGGTCGCCGAAACCAACCCCGATCTGGCCGCCAAGTTGCGCTCTGCCAAGGCGACGACCGCCGAGGCTCGCGACGCCATCCATGATGCCCGAACGGCTCGCCATGCCGCGATCAAGGGCATCCACGACGCACGCGCTGCTGCACGCCGCGAGGAGAAGCACGACGAGTAGTCGTCACACCCATCCATAACAGCCTGGCTAAAGCAGAGCGGGGGCGGACGTATCGAAACGTCCGCCCCGCTCATTCTTCAAGCGCTATTTCTACTATTTCTACCCCGTCCCCAAATGGCAGACGGCATGGCTACTCGTCCTGAGGCTCCTCGTCGGAGCTTGGCTCGGACGCCGGCTCAGGTGCAGGTGCCGGCTCAGGCTCAGGCTCAGGTGCAGGCTCGGACTCAGATGCCGTCTCAGGCTCGGGCGCCGGCTCAGGCTCGGTCGCGGGAGCGGGTGCAGGTGCCGGCGAAGCATCCGGAGCACCGTAACCCGAAGGGGTGGACTTCTTCTCGAAGGGCAACACAAAAGTCAGGACGTCGTCCTTGTCCTCATCGGCCCACTCGCTTGCATAGCGTGCGGCCCAATAGCCAACGGCACGGTGCTTGAGCATCTTGCCAAAGACCGTAAGAAATACAGTGACGAAAGCGACCAGCACCAAGAACAGCGCGAGCGTGACGCCACCGCCGGTAACAATTGCCTCAATACCCGTAGGACGATAGTAGTAGCTATACATACCGACAGAGGCAATGGCGCCAAAGACGACCGTCAAGATCCATGTGACAACGTTGGCGACCAGGCCCGTCAAAAAATCGGGAAGGAACGAAGCACAGAACAGCTTGGTCTTGTTGTGCTTAAACGCCGCCCAGACCTTATCGAGCGAAAACGCGCTCTCGACACGCCCGGTCACCGCAAAGTGCATCACGGCGATGTCGGCGAACATCTTAAAGAAGACACCCAGAATCGCCGAGGCAATTAGCGCCAGGACAAGCAGGCCAAGCGAGCCAAACAGCGCAGCCTCGAGCGCATAAGAGCCGTAATAAGAATACGAGCCCGCAGCGCCAATTACCACGCCCTCCACCAGCGAAAGCACTACACCGATAACGGGAATGGCAGCGATAACCTCGAGCATGACCGAAATAACGCTCGAAAAGACTCCGAGACCAAACGACGTGGAACGCATCAGCGGACGATCCATGCCGTCATCGATCTTAAGCGACAGATCGCGACCCCACTCGATGCCAAAGCCGGAACCGCACACGCTCGCAATGCAAGCTGCCAAAAAGCCGATGGCAGCCGCAATGCCGCCAATAACGGGAATAAACAACACGAGCACCGACACAACGCAAATCAGCGCCGGCAAAAACGCGATTTGGCATACACGCTGAAGCACACCCGGAGTCTTGGTCATATCTTGGAACGCCTGAGCCACACAGCCCTTTGGCGCATTCGCCACGGGCGGTTGCGGAACAAACTGCTGGGGCTGAGGCTGTCCCTGGGGAGCGGGGCCAGCGGCACCGGCATTAGGAGCACCACACACGCCGCAGAACTTGTCGTTATCGCCCATGGGGGCGCCACACTGCGAGCAGAACATAGAATCATCCCTTCGTATCTTGAACAAATCACTTGGATCGCAAACGATGTCTTTAGCATCATTATTGCCCAATGTGGGGTCAAATACTCAAAGATGACCGATTCGCAAGATACACGGCGCCAGCAGGCGGTTCGTTGAATACGTCTGTGCTAGTTCGTTCCGCGGAAGCCCTTGCCGACAATCTCGGAACTGTCGACGATCGTGATAAAGGCACCCGGATCGACCTCGCGCGCATAACGGCGCAGCTGCACGGCCTCGCGACGGCTCAGCACGCTCATGATCACCGTCACGCACTTACCCGAGAAGGCACCGTAGCCGCGACTGATGGTCGCCGTACGGTTGAGATGCTTGACGATAAACTCCTCGACCTTAAGGGGCTCGGAACAAATGACCGTGCAGACTTTGCGCAGATGAATGCTCTCGATGGCCTTGTCGACCACAAGCGTCTTGGCAAACAGGCCGAGCACGCAATACAGACCGACACGCGGGCCATACAAAAAGGCCGCGATGGTCACGATGCCGATATCGACCAACAGCAGTGCGCGACCAATCTCGAGCGTGGTGCGGCGTTTGAGGATCATAGCGAGAATGTCCGTGCCGCCCGTCGAGGAGCCAATATCAAAGACAATGGCGCTGCCGAGCGCCGGCAGGATCACGGCAAAGCACAGGTCAAGCCACATATCGCCCGTCAGAGAGACATCGGTTGGGATAAAGAGCTCAAAAAGCGAAACATAGGCGGACAGCGCAAACGAGGCGAAGACGCTCCACAGGATTGCCTTGCGCTCCAAAAAGATAAAGCCCAAGACGACGAGAACCGCGTTGATAATCCACATAAAAACGCCGACGGGCAGGGTCGGGAACAGCGTGGACAGAATGACCGACACGCCCGAGGTGCCGCCAAAAGCAAAGTGATTAGGGGTTTTAAACGCGACGATGGCAAAGGCCGTGAGGATCAGGCCCAAATTGAGCTCGGCAAAAAAGCGCGGAAAGCCCGGCTCCTGGCTGCGCTTGCGACCAGCGCGCTCGCCCCGCTCGATAACATCGCGATCGACCACGCGCTCCATCGGCACTACGGGAGGACGATGCACCTCCTCGGCAGCACGCGACGCCGCCTCTGCCGCAGCGGCCTCAATTGCCCATACTTTGCTTTCGGTCTCGTGTTCGTCGGCCATTACGGCAACCCCTCGTTAACAATTTGGAAACAATGCGCCCATTAGGGTAACGCGGAACGCGACGATTGCAACCCCTAGTTAGACGAGCGGTATGCCTACATCGGGGGGCATACAAATAACGGCCGGCCACGCTTTTGGTTGCGCGGTCGGCCGTTTAACGTTTTCGCAGATAAAACCTGCCAAAACAAACCTGTCCCTTTTTGGAAGGTTATTCGTGCTGGCTGGTGCGGTGCTCGTACTCCTCGGGGGTGATGACGTCCTCGATACGCAGGTTGACACCCGCCACCTCAAGGCCGGTCATCGCGGCAAGGCGCTCAGTGACGCGTGTCTTGACATCGTCGAAGATCGCGGGCGCATAGGCGCCGTACTCGATGATGACGGAGATGTTGACGACCACGCGATTGTCATCGGTGACCTCGACCGTCACGCCCTTGGTCAGATTCTCGGCACCAAACTGCTCCTGCACAAAGTGCATGAGGTTACCCTTCATGCCCAAAACGTGCGGAACCTCGCGGGTGGCCATGGCAACGATCTTCTCGATCACACCGTTGGAATAGGTCAGCGAGTCCTCGGACTCGTCTGTTTCCTCGTCCATCTCCTCGTTGTCCTCGCCCGCATCGGACTCGGCCTCGACGAGCGCCTCGTCCTCGAGCGTTACGTCCTCGGCCTCGGCGGTGACGGTCTCGTCTGCCTCGAGCTCGGTATCGGCTACATCGACCTTCGTATTAAAAGCCATGGTTCCTCCTTATGCCTGCCGCGGATGCGACAGTCGAATACATATTAGCGGCCGCTAAACAGACGGCCGAAGAAGTTGACGATCCCGTTCTCGCCGTCGCGAATTTGGCCGATCACGGCACCGATCAGCACGAAGAATGCAATGACGAGCGTGTCCCACAGGCCGAGCGTGAGCACCAACACGGCGAGGATAAAGCCAGCGACGGCGCCGAGCGTGGTGTTGGGATGACGCACAGCATAGCTCCAGATGGCAGCGCCCGTACCCTTGATGAGACCCATAGCCTCGTCAAAATCCACGGCTGCCGCGTCTTGTAACTCGGTTGCCTCTGCTTTGGAATCAACAGGTTCGCTCGCCGGCGTGGCGCTCTGGTCAATCGTCAGGCGCGGCGTACGAGCAGTCTTATCTTGATTGGTATCACTCACCGGAAACCTCCACGGTCTGGACGGTAGTCTTGGACGGCAAAAAACGAACGCGTGCGGTCGTGCCCGGCGTGCCGAGCATGGTGTCGCAAGCTTCCTCGATGCGCTGCTGCATCGCGGTAGCCAGAGATGCCACGTCTTTATCGTCAAGCGCGATAGCCTCGACCTTAAAACGGACGTGCGAATCGTCGGAGCCTTGGACGCGGGCCTCGACATGCTCGACCATCACGCGGTCGTCGCTCTCGGCAGCAGCCCTGGCGCACGAAGAAAGCGCCGCAAGGGTGACCTCGATATTGCGCTCCCCCGCCGGATGCACACAGGACGGCTCGCGACGAGCAAACATCAGGCGGAAGAAGCTTACCAGCACGCCGATCGCCACAACTCCGCCGCATGCCGTCACGACAATGCGCGGCATGGGGTCGCGCATCAGCAGCATAAAGCGATACGTATACGGCCCCCAAAACTGGCAGACAAGCGTGCCCAGCGCCACGATGGCGGCGGCAAGATACACAATCGCTAGGGCTCGTTTGAGTACGCGCACGCGGCGCTCCCTTCAAATCTCGGCTCTCGAAATGCAAAACGGTTCGCATCATTATAAAAGAGCCGGGTCCGGTGCTCTACGCACGCGGATCCGGCTCATCTATTCCACGAGGCTTGCATGCTCGCTTCATTATGCCCAGATATGCACGGCTTAACCCGTGCGGGCGCTACTCCTCCTCGAGGGCAGCGATGACCTCGTCGGTCATGTCCATGGTGCTGTAAACATCCTGGACGTCGTCGAGCTCCTCAAGACGGTCGATGAGGCGCTGAACCTTCTTGGCGTCGGCGCCGGAGACCTCGGTCGGGGTGGTCGGGACCATGGTGGTCTCGGAGCCCTTGACCTGGACGCCCTGCTCCTCGAGCGCCTTGGAGACAGCCATGACCTCGTTGGCAGTAGTCCAGACGATCCACTCCTCGCCGGCATCCTCGTAGTCCTCGCCACCGGCCTCGGCGATGGCCATCATGAACTCATCCTCGTCACCGGCAGCACCGTTGGCGATCATGGTCTCCTTCTTGGCGTTCTCGTCCAGGATCTCCTTGGCGACGACGATCTGGCCCTTACGCTCAAACTGGAAGGCAACGGAGCCGGAGGTGCCCAGGTTGCCACCAGCGTGGGAGAAGGCGGAACGGACATCAGCGGCGGTACGGTTGCGGTTGTCGGTCAGGCAGTCGACGTAGACGGCGACACCGGCGGGACCGTAGCCCTCGTACACGATGTTCTCGTAGACGGCGGCGTCAGCACCCGAACCAAAAGCCTTGTCGATAGCGGACTTGATCTTGTCCTTAGGCATGGACTGAGCCTTGGCCTTGGCAACAGCAGCGGCGAGGCTGGCGTTGTTCTCGGGCAGCGGGTCACCGCCGAGACGGGCAGCAACGGTGATGTTGCGGCTGAGCTTGGAGAAGAGGGCGGAACGCTTGGCGTCCTGCGCGCCCTTACGATGCTTGGTTGTGGCCCACTTAGAGTGTCCGGACATACGTGTCTCCTATCGGTTTCGACCTAAAGCCCAGCGCAGATGCTCGGGCAATATAAACAAACGTCGTTATGATATACCTACTGGCCTGCGAGATAAACCCCAAAATGAAGGCGTCGTGATGATGGCCCCTTTGGTGCAAAGAAACCTGACCCCCAATGCACCAAGTTAGAACCAGAGGAAGTCGCTGCGGGTAACGGTGGCGCCGATGGCAAAGGGCATGCAGGCGATGACCGGATACAGGTAGCGCATGTAAGTCGAGCCGTTGCACGGACCAATCAGGCACACGGCGAGCACGCCCAACAGCGGCACCCAGATCGCCAGCGCACGCCATGAATGACGACGCAGCAGGTAGACCACCACGGCGATCATGATCCACACATAGGTGGCCGAGCTCATGGTGAGCGAAATAAACGGGATGCGCTGCACCGCCACACGGTACAAATTGATCAGGTGGTCGCACCAGCGCACCACGTTGCTGTCAATCGGATGGAAGTCGAAGTACTTGAGGTTGTCGGGACGCGCCATGATCTCGGCACTACGCGCCGTGCTGTAGACCCAGGCATCGCGCGCGCTCGGATAAAAATAACCATAGTAGTTATTGATAAGCGCCGAAATATAGCACTCGGGATCCTTCTTAAACATCTGAGCCCATACCTCAAAATAGGCATCGATGTCCTCCTGCGAGGCGTACTCGTTAAAGCAGTTCTTGACGGCATCGGACTTGTCGGGGTTGTAGCGGCGGCCCAGGTTCTCGTACTTGAGTACGCAATCGATCACGGCACGCTCTTCGTCGGTCACCGAACCGTCGCAAGGAGCCTCCACGATGGTGCCGTCCTCCTTAACCGTGGGGTTGACGCCCGAGTTGAGGCCGTCGTGCTTTTGGACGAAACGAGCCGTCTGCTGGAACGGAATCGAGAGGATTTCGCGCTTGGAACCGGGCGTAATGTCGTGCGCCGGCATAAAGACCTTGGTGAAGTACATATTAGAGGCAAGGCAGAGCGCGAGCACCGCGAGAACGCCAACCCAGCGGAAACGCGGGATGGCGCCCGAAGGCGCAGCACCAGTCTGCTTGGCTGCACGACGAGCCACATGCACGTCCCAAACGCAAAACGCCGCCGCGATTACGCATGCCGCCAGGGGAAACACCAGGCCGCCGTTGCGCAGAAACGTGGAACCCATGGCGCCCAGAGCGAGCAGCAGCCAGTCGTGGCGCGCAAAGAGCACGGGGGCTTTCTCGCCCGCTCGTTCGGCATTGGCATCACGACGGGGCAAGCCACATGCCACGAGCTTGACGGTCTGTACCAGCAGCACCAAAAACGCGTCGGCAAAGAGCACGTCTTTGGTGAGCAACGCCGCGTAGTTAGAGAACATCGGCATAAACGCAAAGAACAGCAGGATCGCACCGCGAACCGGCAGGCTCACGCCCAATTTGCGCAGCGACGAAATGGAATAGGCCATGCAGGCAGCCGTGATGACAAATTGAGCGCAGGTGTAGATGGCAAGACCCGCGTTAGCGCTGTTGAACAGCGAAAGCCCCAGCTGAACGCACGAGCCGATAATGGCCGTGTGCACTACGGGATGATGCCCGTTGAGCAACACATTAGGATTGAGCAGACGCAAGTAGTCGCTCGTGCCGTTGGGATAGTTGAACCACTGGCGAATCTGCGCGCCCGTATCTCCCATAAAAAGGCCAGGCAGCGAAGCGATGAGCGTGGGCGCCCAGGCGATCATAAGCACCAGGAAGGGCCCGGCAAAGGGATGGACCGAGAGCACGGCGTGAGTCACACGCCATACGCGGCCAAAGTGCGCCTCGGAAAACGGAATGCGCCGAGAGCTCAGCCAATCTAGACACTCAAAGGCAAGGTAGAAGGCAACAACCGCCAAGAGCATCCAGCCCGCGCCGCCAATCCAGGCGCAGATGATGCGGGCTTTGTCGCCAAGGACAATCTCGGCCGAGTCGGTGAGATCGTAGCTGCGGCCGAACACCATGCAGATGGCGAAGAACAGCGACGGCAGAATGATCGATGGACGCCAGGTGTCGCCACGGCCAAAGAACACGTAGCGAAACGGCAAGGTGAGCAGGCAGGCAAGTGCAAGCAGCATGACCGCGTCGGTATGGCCGGCAAACGAGAGGAGCACCTCGTAGCACACGTACAGCATGCCCGAGGCTTTGGGGTCAATCGCCAAGACTGCGTTGCTCGACACCGGGGAGGGATCGATGGAAAACGCCGTGGTCGCCAACAGCGCGAGCAAAAATGCGATGAGCGTCTGCTTGGCGGGGTATCGCTTAAACCAGACGATGCGGGCAGCGTCGCGCGCAGCCGTTGTGGAGAGATCGGAATCCTTCACAGTCCAAAGAGCCTTTCTAGAAACCTGCAAAGACGATATGAGCAGGACATAAAAACATTGAGAGCCCCTGCTGCATGAAAGACCGCGGATTAGGCCGACAATGGTGAGTGTCTAATTCAGCCGCGGCGGCCACGCCGCATTCATGGAAGGGGCTCCCATGCTCGATACTAC
>DBFBGO010000013.1:0-32887 GCA_048201895.1 Collinsella sp.
CCTGCTGCGCGACCTCCAGGAACGGGACGTCGTCGAACAGGAGTCGCTCGAGCTCGTCGGGCGGCAGGTTGAGGAGCTCGTCGCCGGGACGGTGCAGGCAGACCTTCCTGAGCTTGCCGATCTCGGAAGGCACGTGCAGACCTTTCGTCATGGCCTCCTACCTTTCTTTCGGGCCTTTCGGCCGAATGTATCAGCGCCCCTCCGTATGGGACGCTGCTTGCTGACAGCTCTAGTTATATCCAAAAACCACCTGCAATTCCACCTCGCCCCCGAACGGTCAGCTAAGTGCGATGAACGGTATATCGCATATGATTCCCCCATGATGCACTTCGGTTCTCTAAAGCAGGTTTTCAAAGGTAAATGTTCTTATTTCTAAGGAATTAAGCTAGATTGCACAAATATTTTCATGTTTAGGAATTGCATAGCTAAAACGGTTTTCTGCATATATATGTCGTTTGTCCATGAATCAATTTGGATTCGATTATATTCAGCTCGCAATCATTCTTATTCATACATCCTCACCAGTTGAGTATGGATATAGATTATTTCCAAACGAGTTGGGCAGTTAGTTGCATGCCTTGGCAGCGTAAGAAGTAGGTAAAGATACCGTTCGCGCGATGCGTCCGTGCCACAGGTCGACTAAATTGAGACAATAGTGATTAGTGTTAGGCTACCGTCACTTGTGGGGACTGAACGGACAGATGCATATGCCGAGCAAAATCGAAAAAAAGCAAGCCGCCGCAAAGCTGCGTAAACCGCCGCGCGACTTCTCGTACACGCAGAACCGAGAGCTCAGCTGGCTACGCTTTGACAACCGTGTGCTCGACGAGGCTTTTGATGAGTCCGTGCCGCTGTTCGAGCGCCTTAAGTTTGTCTCGATCTTCGAGTCAAACCTCGATGAGTTCCTTATGGTGCGCGTGGGTGGCCTGTCCGACCTTGCCGAGCTCAAAAAACAGCCTGTCGACAACAAGAGCAATATGACCGCATCCGAACAGGTCGACGCTGTCATGGCCGAGCTGCCCGAGCTCCTTACCCGTTGGGAGTCCATCTTTAAGAGCATCGAAGGCAATCTCGACACTCTGGGCGTTCACCGCGCGCAAATCGATTCGCTTACGCCCGAGGAGCGCACCTTTGTAACCCGCTACTTCCAGGCCTACGTGTCGCCGGTTATCTCACCGTTGGTCATTGACCCGCGCCATCCCTTCCCCAACCTGCGCAACGGCGCACTCTATCTGGCTTGTGGCCTGGACGGCATCACCGACGAGGAGAGCCTGCTGGGCCTGATCGAGATTCCCGCCTCGATGAACCGCGTGGTCGAGATCCCCTCGCCCACCGGCACCTACTCCTACATCTTGCTCGAGGATGTCATCCTCGCCTGCCTGGACAGCTGCTTTGGCTCCTATAAGCCGCTGGATCGCGCGCTGATCCGCGTCACTCGCAATGCCGATATCGACCCGGACGGCGAGGGCGTCGAGGAGGACGAGGATTACCGCCAGCACATGAAGCGCATTCTCAAGAAGCGCCTGCGTCTGCAGCCGGTAGTGCTCGCGGTCTCGGGGTCGCTCGAGAAGGCGACGCTCAAGACCATCCGCAAGGCGCTCGAGCTTTCGCGCCGCTCGGTCTTTACCTGCGATATCCCGCTCGACCTGGGCTACGTCTTCGGCATTGAGGGCAAAATTCCCGAGCACCTGCGCAACGAGCTGCTCTTTACGCCGTTTAAGCCGCAGCCCAACCCCACCATCGATATGACCCGCTCCTTCCGCGAACAGGTGCTGCAGGGCGACAAGCTGCTCTTTTATCCCTACGAGGCCATGAACCCCTTCCTGGATCTGGTGCACGAGGCCGCCTACGACCCCGAGTGCATCTCGCTGCGCATCACACTCTACCGCGTGGCCAAGCAGAGCCGCCTGTGCGAGTCGCTGATCGATGCTGCCGAGAACGGCAAAGAGGTCACGGTGCTCATGGAACTTCGTGCCCGCTTTGACGAGCAGAACAACATCGAGTGGGCCGAGCGTCTGGAAGAGGCGGGCTGCACCGTCATCTATGGCTCCGAGGGCTTTAAATGCCACTCAAAGATCTGCCAGCTCACCTATCGCGAGGGCATGGCGCTCACCCGCCTCACGCTTTTGGGCACCGGCAACTTTAACGAGAAGACGGCCAAACTCTACAGCGACTTTATGCTCATGACAGCCCATCCCGGCATCGGCGAGGACGCCAACCTGTTCTTCCGCAACCTGTCGCTGGGCAATCTGCGCGGCGATTACCGCTTCCTGGGCGTGGCGCCCGTAGGCCTGAAGCCGCTCATCATGCGCGGCCTAGATCGCGAGATCCAGCGCGCCCTCGCTGGCGAGCCCGCCCGTGTGTTCTTTAAGCTCAACTCGCTCACCGACCGCGAGGTCATCGACAAAATCGCCGAGGCATCGTGTGCCGGCGTGCGCGTGGACATGATCATCCGCGGCATCTCGTGCCTCAAGCCCGGTGTTCCGGGCAAGACCGAGAACGTGCATGTCCGCTCCATCGTCGGACGCTTTTTGGAGCACGCCCGTGTTTACGCTTTTGGCGTGGACTCGGACATGATTTACCTGAGCTCGGCAGACATGATGACACGCAACACCGAGCACCGCGTGGAAATCGCCTTCCCTGTGCTCGACCCCACCTGCCGCGCCCTGGTACACGAGTACATGGGCATGCAGCTGCGGGACAACGTGAAGGCCCGCAGCCTCACGAGCGACGGCACCTGGGTCCCCGTGGAGCGTGCAGAGGGTGAGAAACCCTTCAACTCGCAGGAAGCTCTACTGGAGCGTGCCTATCGCAACGCCGAGGCCGCCGCGCAGCAGCGTGCGCAGGAGAAGGAACGTGTGGCCGAGGAGGCCATTCAGGCCGAGGTTGAACACGGGGCAGCTGCCAAACCGGAAGCGGTTGCAGCTCCCCCGGTGAATGAGCCCGAGGCTGCCGCAAAGCCCGCCGTGGAGAAAGCGCCCGAGCCCGCTACTGCGGCTCCGGAGCCCGCCGCCGAGGCAAAGCCCGCCCCTGCTCCTGAGCCGCAGCCGGCCACACCCAAGGTCCAAGAGGTCCAGGCGACCGTCATTGAGCCCGAGCCCGCACCTGCACCTCAGCCCGAGCCGCAGGTCACCAAGCCCGCACCCGAGACGAGCGCCCGTCGCGATAAGCCCGCCGGCAAGACCAAGGCCATCGAGCGCCATCGCCCCGGTCGCGTGCGCATGGGCCTGGGTCTGATCGGCCTGGGTCTTAAGACGCTCATTACCGGCAAGACGAAATAGTCGTCTGTAGAAGCAGTTTGTAGAAGCGCCCCGCATTTGAGGAAAGCCTCGGATGCGGGGCGCTTTTCCCTGCTACCATGGTGCGAACAACAACGCGAATGACAGGCAGGAATATGAAGCTCACTATAGAATCGATGACCTACGGCGCCGACGGGCTGGCGCACGCCGACAACGGCAAGACCGTCTTTGTGCAGGGCGCCGTGGCAGGCGACACCGTCGAGGCCGAGGTCGTACAGGACGGCAAGTCGTTCATGCGTGCCCGCACCACCGAGATTCTGGAGCCAAGCCCCGATCGCATTCAGCCTCCCTGCCCCTTCGTGGGCATCTGCGGCGGCTGCTCGTGGGGCAATCTCTCACGCACGGCACAGCTCGCCGCCAAGGAGCAAAATCTGCGCTCCACGCTCGAGCGTATCGGCAAGTTCAGCCCCGATCAAGTCGATGAACTGGTGCAACCCATCCGCCACACCAAGGATGATTGGGGCTACCGCAATAAAATCGAACTCGAGCCGACCGTCGTCAACGGTCGCGTGCGCCTTGGCATACACGGCGTCGACCCCAGCAGGATCGTGACCGTCGATTCGTGCCCGCTGTTCGATAAGCGTTTTCCCAAGGCGCTCAAGTCAGTCGTCGGCGCGCTCAACTATCTGAGCGGCAGCCACAACCTGGGTCTGGAGCGCGTGGGCATTCGTGCCTCGCGTCGCACCAAGGCACTCGAGGTCGCGCTTTGGACGCCCACAGGCTCTTTTCCGCGCTCGCAGGTCTCCCGCGTGCTGGCGGACGCCGCTCATCCCACGAGCATCGTGCGCGTGATGAGCAAGGGCGAAAAGAAGGCCCGCCGTGTCTCCAAGGTCGAAATGCTCGCCGGAGAGGGCTCATGGACCGAGAATATCGCCGAGGGTCAGATGCGCTTGTCTGCCCCGTCTTTTTTCCAGGTCAACACCAAGGGTGCCGAGATTTTGATCGAGCTTGTCATGGAAGCGCTCGACCCGCAGGAAGACGAGCTTGCCGTGGACCTGTACTGCGGTGCCGGCACCTTTACCCTGCCGCTCGGCCGCCGCTGCGACTTTGTCGCTGCCGTCGAGGCCTACGGCCCCGCCGTGCGCGACCTGCGCCGTAACCTGGAAATCAACAAGCTTGATAACGTCGACGTCATTGGCGGAGACGCGGTGCGCGAGTTCCCCGACCAGGATGCCGACGTCTTGGTGGTCGACCCGCCGCGCGCAGGCCTCGCCCCCGAAGCGATCGACCTTATCGCCAGCACGAGTGCTCGCGATGTCGCCTACGTGAGCTGCGACCCGGCCACCCTGGCACGCGATCTCAAACGCTTTGTCGAAGAAGGCACCTTCTCCCCCGTAAAGATCACGCCAGTTGACCTGTTCCCGCAAACCTTCCACTGCGAGACCGTCGTCCACCTTAGGCGCAACTAGCCACTTAATCATTGCTCAGAAAAATCATTGGGAAATCGAGCGTGGCAAGCGAAGGTCTTCGGGGTATAAGACGGCTAATTGTATGCTGCCCTATGAAAGGAACCCTTATGCCCAGCGTTGCCGTTCTCGCCGCCGATGGCTTTGAAACTATTGAGTGCTTGACCATGGTCGATGTCATGCGTCGCGGCGGCGTGCGCGCCACGCTCGTCTCGATTATGCCCACGCGTGAGGTCGTAAGCTCGCTGCAGATCCCCGTGACCTGCGATGCGCTCTTTGATGAGATCAACTTTGACGAGTACGACTGCGTCGTGCTGCCCGGCGGCCTACCCGGTGCCACCAACCTGCGCGCCGATCAGCGCGTCTGCGACGTGGTCTGCGAGTTCGCCGCGACCAAGCACGTCGCCGCCATCTGCGCTGCCCCGTTTATCCTGGGCGAGCTCGACCTGCTCGAGGGGCGCCACGCCACGTGCTTCCCTGGCTTTGAGAAAAGCTTCCCCGAAGGCGCCTATACCGGCGAGAAGGTTACGCAAGACGGCAACATTATCACCGCTAGCGGCATGGCCCAGTCGCTCCCCTTTGCGCTTGAGCTGCTGCGCACGCTCGCCGGCGACAAGGCCGTCGAGAAAGTCGCCGAAGGCATTCAGCTATGATTCTGGCTTCGCAATCACCGCGCCGCATCGAGTTGATGCTCGAGGCGGACTATGACATTCGCATCATTCCTGCCGATATCGACGAAACGCCGTTTGATGGCGAGGCCCCGCTTACGCTCGTTGAACGCTTGGCACGCGCAAAAGCCGCCGCCGTTGCCGCCGAGCATGCCGAGCCCAATGAGCTAACGGTCGCGGCCGACACCATCGTCACCTTTGACGGCAAGATTCTGGGCAAGCCGGCAACCGAGGACGAGGCGCGCACCATGCTCCGTGAGCTTTCGGGCCGCACGCACCAGGTCGCAACCGGCGTCTGCATCGTTAAGGCAGGCGATACGGCCGCCCCGCATGCCGCCGAGAGTCTGTCCTTTGTCGATGTGACCGACGTGACGTTCTACGAGCTCACCGACGAGCAAATCGAGCACTACGTCGCCTCGGGAGAGCCCATGGACAAGGCCGGCGCCTACGGCATTCAGGGCACAGGAGGACGCATGCTCGTGCACGATATTTCGGGCGACTTCTATAACGTGGTGGGCCTACCCATCGCCCGCGTCGCGCGCGCGATTCAAAAACTCTCGTAATTGCATCTGGCGCTGGGTATCCCCCGGCGCCTACAATTTTGGCGTACCGTACGGATCCCGACCGGGCACAAGGCGCGGCGGAAAACCGATAGGAGTTAAACATGGACACACTGCTCGAGGCCATTGACGTCTGCGATGTCGATGGCTTTTGCTATGGCAACTATACGGACGAGGAGGCCGGCACCGGTTGCACCGTAATCGTGGCACCCGAGGGCGCCACCGGCGGCGTTGACGTTCGCGGCGGTGCTCCCGCTTCGCGCGAGACCGACCTGCTACGACCCGAGAACACCGTCGACAAGGTCCACGCCGTCTGCCTTTCGGGCGGATCGGCCTTTGGCCTCGAGGCCGCAAGCGGCGTCGCTCGCGAGCTTGAGAGCCGCGGCATCGGCCTTCCCGTCGGCCCCACGCAGGTGCCTATCGTGTGCTCCAGCTGTATCTTCGACCTTGCCTTTGGCGACCCCACCGTGCGCCCCGACATTGAGGCCGGCATCGCCGCCGTGCGCGAAGCACTCGACCACACCCCCACCAAGCTCGAACAGGGCAACGTAGGCGCCGGCACCGGCGCCACTGTAGGCAAGCTCATGGGGCCTGCCACCTGCATGAAGGCCGGCCTTGGCGCTGCCGCCGTGGCGCTCGGTCCCGTTAAGGTAGGCGCCGTGGTTTCGGTCAACGCCTGCGGCAACGTGGTCGACCCCTTCACCGGCGAGTGGGTCGCCGGTATGCGCGCCGCAGCCGATAGCGACCAGATCGTCGACATGGAACTCGCAGCCTTTGCCGCCGCCGGATCCATGCAGATGCCGCTCGACCGCACCAACACCACCATCAGCTGCATCGTCACCAACGTGGAACTCACTAAGGCACAAGCCACCAAGGTCTCCCAGATGGCCGCAGACGCCTACGCCCACGCCATCCGTCCCACGCACACCACCAACGACGGCGACACTATCTACACCCTCGCCAGCGGCAAACTAGGCGCCCAGGCAAGCGCCGCCGTTCCCCTAGACTTACTGGGTATGCTCGCCGTAAGGGCCCTACAGACCGCCATCGTAAACGGAGCCAAAACCGCCAAAACCTCCCACGGCATCCCCGGCGCCGCGAAGTAGCCTAACCTGACCGGTTACCCGGTGGGGCTTGGTTATGTTTGCTGCTCTACAGTCCTGGCTCGCACGAAGAACACATTAAGTGTTCTTCGGCTCGTGCGGAACTCGCGACAAACATAACCAAGCCCCACCGGGCAACCTACCAACCAGATTCTTTTCAGCCCAGGCCCCTGTGTACCGCGCGTCGAAGATCTTCAAATTCAGGCAGCCTGACAATCGATTCTTATAGCAGAGGCCCCTTGGCCTTTAGCTTGATACAAGTTCCGCACGAGCCGGAAAGCACTTAATGTGCTTTCCGTGCGAGCAGGACTGTTCGCAGTAGCAAACTAAAGGCCAAGGGGCCCAGTCAACCTATCAGCAGCGATTACTCAACAGTTAGTTGAATTTGAAGATCTTAGAGGCAAGACGGTATAGGCCGAGCGTGGTTTTGTCTCCGGCCCGTCCGCGCAGATTGGTGAAGAACCCGACCACGCCGTAGCGGGCACGACGATACATGCGCTCGTCGTAGGCCTTCAAATCATTCCACAGCATCTTTAGGCGCTCGTCGGCGCAATCTTCCTCGGAAAGCTTGGTGAGAACCGAGCAGATCGCCATCATCATGGTGAAGTAGCCCATCATGTACGAACGCAGACGCGACGACTCAACATCGCTGTACAAGTGGTACGACTCCATCATGATACGCGTAACACGGAACTGCTGGTCCAGACGCTTGACCATCGTTGCCTCGTTGACGCTCTGACCTTCGCGACCGATAAAGTAGCGGTAGAGGTCGATGTCGGCGTAGTACATGGTCTTGCAACGCGGCAGCGGCACGTAGGCGTAGATGTTGTCCACATAGAACGTGTGCGGCGGCATGGGAAGGTTGGACTCGCGCAGCACATCCGTGCGATAGCACAGGCTGTGCATGAGCAGGTTCTGGTCCAGGCGAAAATGACCGATCTGATCCCAGGAAAAGATCTTTTTGCGCGGCAGGGCAAATTTGTAGCCAATAGCGGTATGCGTGCCCTCGTAAACCTTCTCGTACACGTAGTTCGAGATAAACAGGTCAACGCGCTGGTCGCGCTCCTCAAAGCCACGCAGAATCGACAGCATGGTCGAAAGGGCAGCGCCGTCAAGCCAGTCGTCCGAATCAACAACCTTGTAGTAGGTGCCCTGTGCCTCGCGCAGACCCGAAAGGACGGCAATACCGTGGCCGCCGTTCTCCTGGTGCACCGCGCGAATGATACCGGGATAACGTGCCTCCCACTCGTCGGCCTTATCGGCCGTCTCGTCCTTGGAGCCGTCGTCCACTACGATAATCTCGATATCGGTGGCGTAATTGCTCCCCTCCAAGATGGAGGTGATGCAATGGTCCATGTCCTTGGCGGCGTTATACGAGGGAATACCGAATGTTATGACTTTATGCATGGCAGGCGATAATCTCATCCGAAAGATCGAGGGCGGAATTGGTCACAGCGTCCATATCGTAGTAACGATACTCGGCCAGACGACCCACCGGGTGGAAGTTCGTCAGGTTCTGGACGCGCTCAAGATAGCGCTCATAGAGCTCACGGTTCTCGGGCTCAAGAATGGCGTAGTACGGCGTCTCGCCCGAGCCGGGCGTATAGGCCTTGGAATACTCCTTCATGATGGTGGTCTTGCCGGGCAGGATCTGACCGGTCATGTTCTTGAACTCGGTAATGCGCGTGTAGTCCTCGCTCGTGGTGTAGTTGACGGTGCCCACGGGCTGGAACTGGTCCATATCGAGCGTCTCGAACTTCATGTCGAGCGTGCGGTACGGTAGCGCGCCCAGATCGAGATTGAACAGCTCATCGAGCGGACCGGTGTAGACGATCTCGCCACCATAGACCTTGCCGTCGATCTTGACGGTAGTCTCGTCGATTTCAAAGAGATCACGGGCGTCCACGTCGCAGAACACGTCGATCAGGTCGTGGTCGAGCATGTGCTCAAAGAGCGCCGTGTAGCCCTCCTGCGGCATGCCCTGGAAGGGAGCTTGCGGGAAGTAGCGGTCATCATCGCCCACAAAGACGGGAACGCGGCCGGTGATCGAGGGATCGATCTGATCGGGCGTCTGGCCCCACTGCTTCATGGTGTAATGCAAAAAGACGTTCTCGTAGACGTAATCGGCGACCTCGGCAAGATCCGGGTCGTTCTTCTTACGCAGCTCCATAATGGGCACCTTGACATCCTTGCCAAAGGTCTCCACGAGCTTCTGATACAGCTCCTCGCCGCGCTCGTCACCAAAGGCGAGCTTGAGACTCGCATGGTTAAAGGGCACGGGCATAAGGGTACCGTTGATGTTGGCGAGCACCTTGTGCTGATAATCCGTCCACTTGGTAAAGCGCGACAGGAAATTGTGCACGCGCTCGTTAAAAGTGTGATAGATATGCGGACCGTACTCGTGGATCAGGATTCCGGCCTCGTCAGTGCAGTCATAGGCATTGCCCGCAATGTGGCTACGGCGCTCCAAAACGGCAACACGATAGCCGATGGTCTCGGCAAGACGGCGGGCGCAAACGGCACCGGCATATCCAGCACCGACGACAATCATGTCGTACGCGCCGGCGTTAAAGCCTTCGGGCAGGCCTGAGGTAATCTGCATCGATACTCCTTGTCAAAAGCCACGTGCTCGTTAGCTGGGCTTTTCTCGAACATTCTTCGAGACATATTTATCAGAGCGATTATAGCGCTAATGCGTCCTATAATGAGCTTGCCACACAAGGAAAGCTCAAGCACCACGGCGAACATAATTGAAAGATAAACCCGCTAGCAGCGGGTTTATTCGTGAACAGCCGGGCGCCTGGAGCTTAGTGAAACGCTTGTAAGGAGTAACATGAGCGATTTCCTAACCCGTATGAAGTCTGCCGCCAAGGCCGACCTTAAGACGATCGTCCTGCCCGAGGGCGAGGATCCGCGCACCATCGTCGCGGCCACCAAGATCATCGAGGAGGGCCTGGCAAAGATCGTCATCCTGGGCAACCCCGACGAGATCAACGTTCCCGGCGCCACCGTCATCGACCCGCGCAATGCCGAGAAGCACGAGGAGTACGCGCAGAAGTTTGCCGAGCTCCGCGCCAAGAAGGGCGTCACCATCGAGCAGGCTCGCGCCCAGGTGATGGACGCTACCTACTTTGGCACCATGATGGTCAAGATGGGCGATGCCGACGGCCTGGTCTCCGGCGCCTGCCACTCCACTGCCGACACTCTGCGCCCTGCGCTTCAGATCCTCAAGACCGCCCCGGGCACCAAGCTGGTCTCGGCCTTCTTCGTGATGTGCACCGATACCCCGCAGTTCGGTACCGACGGCACGCTGATCTTCGCCGACTGCGGCCTCAACATCAACCCGTCCTCCGACGAGCTCTCCGAGATCGCCATCGCCTCCGCTCACTCCTGGTCCACCTTCATGGGCAACGTTGAGCCGCACGTGGCCATGCTCTCCTACTCCACCATGGGCTCCGCTGGCGGCGAGGTCGCCAAGAAGGTCCAGGAGGCTGTGAAGTTCTGCAAGGAGAAGGCTCCCGAGCTCGCCATCGATGGTGACCTGCAGCTCGACGCTGCCATTGTCCCCACCGTCGCCCAGCTCAAGGCTCCCGGCTCCTCCGTCGCCGGTAAGGCCAACGTGCTCGTGTTCCCCGACCTCGAGGCAGGCAACATCGGCTACAAGCTGGTCCAGCGCTTCGCTGGCGCCGACGCTTACGGCCCCATCCTGCAGGGCATCGCCAAGCCGGTTAACGACCTTTCGCGCGGCTGCTCTGCCGACGACATCGTGGGTGTCGTGGCCATCACCGCCGTCCAGGCTCAGATGGCTTAGTAGCGCACATATCCCCTCGGGACTGGAATTTCCGCCTGCTAGTAAAAAGGCCTCCGGAGCTGTTGCTCTGGAGGCCTTTTTTACTAACAAATGCGCGCGTTAGTTGTTCTTGGTCAGACGCTCGACGTCGTGGGCGATCATGTATTCCTCGTCGGTGGGGATGACCATGACCGTGACGGCGGAACCGGCGGCACTGATGACCTGCGGACCGTTGCCCACTGCCTCGCGGTTCTTGTTATTGTCGATGCGTACGCCCAGCCACTCAAAGCAGTCGCAGAAGGCCTTGCGGATCGACCAGTCGTTCTCGCCGATGCCGGCGGTAAAGGTGATGGTGTCCACGCCCGCCATGGAGGCGATCATGGAACCGGCCTGCTGCATGGCCTTGTATGCGAACATATCGAAGGCGAGCAGGCAGCGCTCGTCACCCTCGGAGGCGCGCGTACGGATGTCGCGGGCGTCGTTGGAGATGCCCGAGATGGCAAGCAGACCGGACTGCTTGTTCATCATGTCGTCGACTTCCTGGTAACTGTAGCCGCCCTCGCGCTGAAGATAGCACACGGTGGCCGGGTCGATGGAACCACAACGGGTACCCATCATCAGGCCGTCGAGCGGCGTGAGGCCCATCGTGGTATCGCGGCACACGCCGTCCTCGATGGCGGCGAGCGAAGCACCGTTGCCCAGATGGCACGAAAGCAGGCGGTGGCAGCGCGAGCCCAGGATCTCCTTGGCCATCATCCACTCGTAACGGTGGCTCGTACCGTGCGCGCCATACTTGCGCACGTGGTACTTGTCGCACACGTCCTTGGGCAGCGCGTAGGTGTAGGCGACCTCGGGCATGGTCATGTGGAACGAGGTGTCGAAGACGGCCACGTTGGGCAGCTCCGGATACTTCTCGCGGCAATATTCGATTGCCGCGGCCTCGCCGTAATTGTGCAGCGGAGCAAGCGGTGCCACCTCAAGGATCTTAGCCATGACCTCATCGTCGACGACCGCGGAATCATCGAAGTGCCAGCCGCCCTGAACGATACGATGCCCAATGCCATCGATCGTAAAGTCGGTCTTCTCGAGCTCCTCGAGCACGCGAGCGATAGCAGAGCGATGATCGGGGAAGGGGACCTCCTCGGTTTGCTTGGCGCCACCGTTCTCGGAGTGGCCAAAGATGCCCATGTCCGAACCGATGCGTTCGCAGTTGCCCTTGGCGAAAACCTCGCGGGTATCGGTATCCAAAAGCTGATATTTAAGGCTTGAGCTGCCGGCGTTGACAACAAGTGCGTTCATGAGACTCCTTTGCAGTGCAATACGGTCGACGCAGACCCCTTAAGGCGGCCGCATTTTAATTAGAAGTTATCACAACTTGATAAATAGCTATCAGTCATATCGCCCAACGAGAGCAAAAGAGGGGCCGAACGGCGCTCGGTCGTCCAGCCCCTCCCCTCTTGCAATTACTTACCGTTGACGATGCGCTCGACGTCGGAGGCGATCATGAACTCCTCGTCCGTGGGGATGACGAAAATCTTGACCTTGGAATCCTTGGCAGACAGGCACCAAGCGCCGTCGCCACGCAGGGCGTTGCGGGCATGATCCATCTTGACGCCCATAAAGGCCAGGCGGTCGGCAACGCCGGCGCGGACCGCCGGAGCGTGCTCGCCGATGCCGGCAGTAAAGACCAGGGTGTCCATACCGCACATAGAAGTAGCCATCTCGGCAGCCTTGGCGGCAATCTTGTAGACAAACATGTCGAAGGCGAGCTGAGCCTCGGGGTCACCAGCGGCGGCGAGCTCCTCGACGTTGCGGCAGTCGTTGGTCTTGCCGCCGGTCACAGCCAAAAGGCCGGACTTCTTGTTCATCATCTCGTCGACCTCGTCGAAGGTGTAGCCGCCCTCGCGCTGCAGGTAGCACACGGTAGCCGGGTCGATGGAGCCGCAGCGGGTGCCCATCATGACACCGTCGAGCGGCGTCAAGCCCATGGTGGTGTCCATGCACTTGCCGTCCTCGATGGCGCACAGGGAAGCGCCGGAGCCGATATGGCACACGACGACCTTGCGGGCCTCGCCGTTGGTCATCTCTACGACCTTCTTGGAGATGTAACGGTAGCTGGTGCCGTGGGCGCCGTACTTACGGATGTGCAGCTTGTCGCAAACATCCTTGGGCAGGGCGTAAGTCTTGGCGACCTCGGGCATGTTGAAGTGGAAAGCGGTGTCGTAGACCGTGACGTTGGGCAGGTCGGGATACTGCTCGAGGCAGTACTCGATAACGTTGGCCTCGGGGTTGTTGTGCAGCGGCGCCAGCGGGGCGACCTCGCGGATCTTGGCGAGAACGTCCTCGTCGACGAGGGAGGAGTCGCCAAAGTACCAACCGCCCTGAACGATGCGATGGCCGATGCCCTCGATCTTGACGCCGTTGGCCTCGAGGTCCTTCAGAACGACCTCGATGGCGACCTTGTGGTCAGGGAACTCGATGTTCTCGGTCACTTTCTTGGAACCGTTGGCAGCGTGGGTGAAGGTACCGCCGGTAAAGCAGACGCGCTCGCAGGAGCCCTTTGCGGACACCTTGTGGGACTTGGTATCGATGACCTGATACTTAAGGGTCGAAGATCCTGCGTTGACGACCAGAACGTTCATGTGTCTCCCTACTAACAGGCGGTGTGGCGCCGCCAGGTTACATACGCTTCAATAATAAACCCAAAGGCCCTCGCGCTCAGGTTTATTGCGTTGATATATAAGTTATCGGTGCTTGAGCTTCCGTTTCATTGCAAGGAAGAAGCGCCCTCAGATGAGGTTCTCGCCCAGGTTTTTGCCGCCGAGGACGTGCATATGGAAATGCATGACGGTCTGACCGGCGTTGACGCCCTTGTTGGAGATGACGCGGAAACCGTCCTCCAGGCCCTTGGCCTTAGCGACCTCCTGGATGGCGTGAGCCATGGCGCCCATGGTCTCGGCCGGCACGTTATCGGCGATATCGCTGTAGTGCTTCTTGGGGATCACGAGCGTGTGGACCGGCGCCTGGGGGTTGAGGTCGTCGAAGGCGATGACCTGGTCGTCCTCATAGACAACGGTCGAGGGGATCTCGTGGTTGGCAATTTTGCAGAAGATGCAATCGCACATGGTTGGTTCCTTTCTCACAGACCAAGGTAATTATATTTGGTCGGGATGGTTAGAACGAGAGGTTGTCGTCCGTGTTGGCGGCTTCGCCGTCGGCGAGCACGTCGTTGCCGTCGACGTCCTTAAGAAGCACCGAGACCTTCTGCTCGGCATCGGACAGGCGGGTGCGCAGGCTCTTGAGGAGCTCGACGCCGCGGGTATAGCTCTCGAGCGACTCCTCGAGCTCCATATCGCCCGACTCCAAGCTGCGAATGATGAGCTCCAGCTCCTGCGAGGCCTGCTTGTACGTAAGCTGCTCGACCGGGGTCTTCTCTGCCATATCTGTTTCCTTTCCTAAAGGTTTATCGCTATGAAACGCGGCCTACTCGACCGTATCGACCGTTGCCGCCACGTTGCCGTCTGCCATGCGCACGCGGATGGCGTCGCCGGGCTTAAAGGTCTTGACGCTCGTAGCCACACCATCATCGCTGTACGTGATGGAATAGCCACGGGCAAGCACTTTGAGCGGCGACAGAGCATCGAGCGACGCGGCAGCTCGGCCCAGGTCGGACACTGGCTTGTTGAGCATCGTGCGCCCCTGATGCTCCAGGCGAGAGCTCGCGAGCGTGAGCGCATGGCGTTTGCCATCGAGCCCCGAGGTGCTTGCAACCAGGCGCTCGGGCAGGCGCTCAAAGTTGGAGCGGAATGTCCCGACCGAGCGTACTATGGCGCCCGACAGGCGATCGGCAGTCAGCGAAAGCTCTGACTCGCGACGCTCAACCATAAACGTTGGGTCGTTGAGGCACGGGCGGCACGCAGCCGCATCGAGCGCATCGCCCAAGCGAGCCGTATGGGTATTCCAGGCACGGCGACCGCGCTGATCGAGCATCTCCAGGTCGACCTGGACCGACCCAATCATCGATGCCATCGCGGCACCCAGACGCTGATAGCGCGCCTCGAGCACATCGGCCAACTCCGTCATAGCCGGCGCCACCGATTCGGCCGCCGCCGTAGGCGTAGAGGCGCGACGGTCGCTCACCATGTCGCAAATCGAGGTATCGGGCTCATGGCCAATGCCGGTCACCACGGGCACGGGACAAGCCGCCACCGCGCGGGCAAGCTCCTCGTCATTAAAGGTCATGAGGTCCTCAAAGGAGCCGCCGCCGCGCACCAGCAAGATGCAGTCGGGCGCCGGCGTGACGGCGGCGGCACGGCGCAGGCCCTCGATAAGCTCGGCCGGCGCACCCTCACCTTGTACCTTGGCACCCACGCAAACGAGCTCGACGAGCGGGTTGCGACGACGCAATGTGCGCTTGACGTCGTCGATTACGGCACCCGAAAGCGAGGTAACGACCGCCACGCGTGAGCAGAACACCGGAATGCGACGTTTGCGCGCCTCGTCCATCAGCCCCTCGCGGCGTAGCTTTTCGGCCAGTTGCGCCACTTGTTGACGCAGTAGGCCCTCCCCCGCCAGCGAGAACGAGCGAGCGACAAAGCTCATGCGGCCCGTGGCCTTATAGAGATTGAAGCTGCCCTTAAAGCTCACCTGCATGCCATCGCGCAAGTCGAAGGTGCGCTTAAGGTAGGCGCCCTTCCAGATGATGCAGTCAACGGCGGCCGAGTCGTCCTTAATCTGGAAGTAGCAGTGACCGCTTCGGGCATTGGGGCCACGGAAACCCGTGACCTCGCCCAGAACGCTCAGCTGCGGAATGGCATCGAGCGCACCGGCGGCGATCTCTACCGCCTGGCTCACGCTGAGCTCCTTGCGCTCCTGCTCATCCGAACCGTCGAACTCGGCGGAAACGGCATTGCCGGTCAGATTCCAGCCTGCCACGCAGCCTCCTTTCGTCATCGTGCACATGGGCTCCGGCCCTGCGCAAATTCAAGTCCAACACATAGTACAGCGCCGCGGGGACACAAATCTCCGCGGCGCCTGTCAAGCCAATTTGTTATCGGTTGGAGTTTCTGTTGTAGCGAGCCATAAGATAGAGCAGCTGAATGATCGAAGTGAGCGCTGCGGCAACATAGGTAAGCGCGGCTGCCGTCAGGACCTTCTTGGCACCGTTGACCTGCTTGGAGCTCATACCCGACTGCTCGATATACGCCACGGCGCGGCGGCTGGCATCAATCTCGACCGGCAGCGTAACCAACTGGAACAACACACTAAACGAGAAGAAGATCAGCGCGAGGGTCGTGAGTCCCGCGATGTTCATAAACAGACCCATGAGCAACACGATGGTCCAAGTGTTCTGGGTAAAGTTGACGACCGGCACGAGGGCTGTGCGTACCTTCATCATGGCATAACCACTTTGACGCTGGGCGGCATGGCCCGCCTCGTGGCAGGCGACGGCAACGCTTGCGACCGACCCGCCTGAACGGTTGGCATCCGAAAGATACAGGTTGTTGTCCTGCGGGTTGTAATGATCGGTGAGCTCACCAGCGACGCCCTTGATACCCACGGCGTTGCAGCCGCTGGCGTCGAGCATGCGGCGAGCGACCGTGGCGCCCGTGTCGCCGTCCGAGCGAACCTTGGACCAGGTTTTATATGTCGAGTTGATATAGTTCTGTGCGGCAAGGCCAAGCACCGTGCAGACAAGAACAACCAGCAGGTACAGCGGGTCAATGCCAAAGCCGTATCCATAGTAATAGGGCATGCGAATTCCTCCGAATCGAGTTACACGTTGAAGGCATTCTACCCACTCGCCCAGCCAACGAGACGCCATCGATGTTTTGGCATTGCTGCTCTAGAACGTTTGCAGCGTTTGGTAAAACCGCGTAACTATAAAAGCTCGATTTTGCCGTCCTTCACGGTGAGCCCCATGTTGCCCGAGAGCAGATCGTCCAGACGCGAGCCCACAAGCTCAAAGCGCCAGCCTTCGCGCAGGGGGCTCTGCTCGGGGTGCTCAATATAGTCGGCCAGGTCATCGCGCGAGGCAATGACCGAGGTCGCCACGCCCGAGTGCTCGGCAACTAGGCGAATGAGCGCATACATCAGGTCCGTCACGCTCTCCAACTCCGGAGAGATCTGGCGATGCCCGCGCACCATGAGCGGCAGGCGATCGTGCGGGCAGCTTGCGCCACGCTTGATGGCCATGAGCGCACCGTCCACGTCGCGCTCCCCCAACTGATCGGTACCGCGAATGCTACGGAACTCCTCAACGCGCACGGGATTGCGCTTGACGAGCGCAAGCAGCGTGTCGTCGGACATGACCCACTTGCGCGGGATGTTACGGCGCTCGGCGCGGTCCTCGCGCCAGGCGGCGAGCTCGCGCGCGATGCCCAGCTGGTGGCGGCTGCACGAGTTGATGCGCTTGACCTTGCGGAATGCCTCGTGACGGTCGGCGCGATAGTGCGACTCGTCAGCCAGCGGGCGTAGCTCGTCGAGCACCCAGTCCACACGGCCCAGCTCGCGCAGGCGACTCACCATCTCGGTATAGGCGACGATCAAGTACTTGACGTCATCAATCGCGTACTCAATCTGCTTATCGGTCAGCGGGCGACGCGACCAGTCGGTCAGCGACTCGGTCTTGGGCAGCGAGACGCCGCAAAACGTCTGAACAAGCGCGCCATACGAAATCTGCTGGCGCTCGCCCAAAAAGGCAGCGGCGACCTGCGTATCGAAAATCGGTCGTGGCAGCACGCCCACGGTATGGAGCATAACCTCCATATCCTGCGAGCAGGCGTGGAAGACCTTAGTCACGCTCTCGTCTGCCATAAGCTCGGCCAGCGGCGATAGGTCGTCGATTACCAGGGGATCGACCGCGACGCTCTCGGCAGGGGTGGCAATCTGAACCAAGCACAGACGCGGATGGAACGTGCGCTCGCGCAAAAACTCGGTATCGACGGCAATCGCGTCGAACTCACGGGCGCGCTGGCAAAAGTCGAGTAGAGCCTGATGTGTGGAAATGTACATATCAACCCATCGAATAAGGTTAGGCCCGAAAAACACGGGTAGGATATCGGCATTGCCTTACAACTATACTCGGTTAGTCACAGAACGGGAACGTAAGTATGCGCTGCCTTATCATCCACAACCCGGCATCGGGCCCCAGCTCAGATGAAATCTACGCATTCACGCACGCCCTCGCGCAGGGCGGCGACGAGGTCGTGATGCGTTTTATCGGCGATGGCATGGAGCCCGAGGACGCCGTGGCAGACGTGCGCGAGTTTGATCGCGTGGTCGTTTCAGGCGGCGACGGCACCGTCTCCAACGTGCTCGACCAGATGCGCGGGTGCGGTGTCCCCACGCTCGTCTTCCCCTCCGGCACAGCCTGCCTGTTCTTTAACAACATCGGCAATGCCCCCGAGGCAGCGGCGCTCGCCAAGGCCTGCCGTGCCGGTCGCACGGTCAAAGTCGACATGGGCGAGCTCTTTTGGCTCGACGAGAACGGCAACGAGAAGCGCCACGGCTTTATCATCATCGCCGGCTCGGGCTTCGACGCCGAGATCATGATGAAAGCCGCCCCCACCAAAAACGACATCGGCGAGATCGCCTACTTCCTCTCTGCGCTCGCCACGCCCAACCCCACGGTGGCGCACTTTACCATTGAGCATGACGGCATTGTCGAGGAGCTCGACGGCATCTGCTGCATGGCCGGCAACACCTCGGTCATCCAAAACGACATCAACCTGTTCCCCGACTGCCGCATGAACGATGGCATGGTCGACATTGCGGTCATCGAACCCGTGCGCACCGTGCAACTGCTGCCTACCGTGATCACCGCTGCGCTTGACCCCGCTGGCAAGGTACTCGGGCGCCCGCAGTTCAAGATCATCCAGACCAAGGAAGCCAAGATCACCTGCACCCCGTCACTGGGCATGCAGTTCGATGGCGAGATTATCTCCAGCAATTCGGGCGTCTTTGGAGCCCGCGCGCTTCCGCAATGCCTCGACCTCATCGTCGACGAATTCTCCCCGCTCGGAAAATAGGAGGACCCTATGAACGACAATCCCCTGCTCGGCTTTATCATCATCGTTTTGGCCATGCTCGTCGGTTACGCCATCAACGTGATTCACCGCCGAAAGAAGTAAATCCACATTGGTATGATATTCATCCAGTTATCGACTCTCCCGCTGTTTATGCAAATCCTAAACAGCGGAAGAGTTTTCTTTTTGAGCGCCGTCTAATGCTTTATTCAGCTACAGTAAATGCAGGGTGCCTTTATTTAACTAAAGCCATAAAATGAGTATTATTATCCGTTCATCGTATATTTCCACACGCTCATCGAGTAAAAGCTGTTGTCGAGTGAATACTCTTTACACTTCCTTTAGGCTAGTAGATGTATTTATTAGCTGAAACTCCGTACGGTTTCGCGGGGTTTCAACAGTTGGGAGGGATTATGAGGTTTACTCATCCTGTCAACACGCTCAAGAAGCTCGGCTGCGGCCTTGCGTTTGGAGCAGCGGCCATCATGGCCATGCCGACTTCGGCACTCGCCTGCACCCAGATCTACATGGGCAGCAAGCTCACGGCAGACGGCAACACGTACTACGGCCGTTCCGAGGACTTCGGTCCGCGCTATGTCAAGCACTTTGGCATTGAGCCCGCACACAAGGACGGCAACGAGTACACCTCGGTCGAGTCCGGTTTTGAGTACAAGTCCAAGGGCGCAACCTACCGCTACACCTTCGTTCGCGACAACCCCTCGCAGTGGGAAGATCGCTACGACTCATATTCCGAGGCAGGCATCAACGAGAAGGGCGTCTCCTGCTCTGCCACGCTGAGCACCTCCTATAACGAGAAGGCCGAAGAGGCCGACCCCATCACCGAGGAGACTGGCATTGGCGAATACAGCTATGCCAGCGTCATCCTGGGCGAGAGCGCCACGGCCCGCGAGGGCGTCGAGCTCATCGGCAGCCTGATCGACGAGCAGGGCGTCTGCTCCAACGACCAGATCATCATCGCCGACAGCACCGAGACCTGGTTGTTCGCCGCGCTTTCCGGCCATCAGTGGATTGCTATGAAGCTCGCCGATGACATCGCCTCGCTCAACCCCAACATCGGCAACCTCACCTATAACGTCGACCTCGATGACACCGAGAACTGTCTCCATTCCGAAGGCATCGAGTCCATGCCTAAGGAGAGGGGCTTTGCCGAGTACACCGACGGCAAGTTCGACGTCGCCAAGACCTACGGCGAGGAGATTAGCGAGGCCGGTATGCACCAGTGGTCGCGCTATATCCAGGGTCGTGATTACTTCATGGCTCCGCTTGCCGAGGGCACCGACTACGAGATCGTCAAGGACGAGCGCGAAGAGGCTCGCGCCACGACCGGCGCCCTGGTCCACGAGATGCAGCCGCTGTTCTTCCAGCCCGGCAAGTCCGACTGGAACACCTTTGAGATGATTCGTTCCTTCGCCGCTCGCGGCGAGAATGTCGCCGGCCTCAACGCCAACACCGACGGCGCCTATGCCATCGGCTCCAACCGCAACACCGAGATCCACACCTTCCAGATCCGTCAGGGCATGGACCCCGAGATCGCGACCATTCAGTGGGAGATGCTCTCCAACGCCGAATTCTCCGTCGCCATCCCCTTCTACTCCGCACTGCTCACCGAGGTCAGCCCCTACTTCAGCGATCAGGATGTCTCCTTCGATCACTGCGAAGAGGAAGACGTCGTGAACAACGAGGAGCCCAAGAACTCCATCAACTACGTCCTCATGGACATCAACACGCTCGCCTATGAGAACCGCGACCACTGCGCCACCGGCGTCCGCGCCTATCTCGACGCCCTGCAGAAGGAACTCATCGAGCAGAACCTGACCGTCGACGAGGCCATGCAGGCCGAAGAAGGCACCGAGGCCCGTACCGCCCTGGCCAACAAGGCCGGCAAGGCTGCAACCAAGAACACCTATGTTAAGTGCAAGGCCATGCTCGAGGAGATGCGCGACTACCTCAAGGAGGGCGATTTCTCCGAGGAGTTCGTCCCGAGCGACTACGATGCCGACAACGACTGCCTGGTCGAATCCATCACCTACGCCGACGAGGCCCTTTCCGATGAGGACGTGACCGAGCCAGAGGCCGAAGAGGAAGAGGTCACCGAGGAGAAGTCCGAGGGCAACAACATGGCCGCCATGGCCGTTGGCGCCGTCGTCATCATCGGTGTCTGCGTCTACGTGATCTATCGTCGCAAGAAGGCCTAAGACCCTGAAACCCTAAGGCACGGGCGGGATGGCGCAGGTCGCCCCGCCCGCTCAGCCCGCCCCTTCGACCGGCGGGAAACCCGCCTGAAATCTTTTCAAAAAAAGATTTCCCCGCACACACTTTGCTGTGCTATAGTGCAGCGCAACAGCAACTAGGTGCGACCGTACCATGGCATCACGAAAGGAGCCACCGACATGAAGAACGCGATGAAGTCTCTCAACAACTGGTGGTGGCGTGATGCGAATACGATCGGTCGACGGTGAGTCCCTCACGCCTGTTTTTGCGCTCTAGGTGATTGGAAGGCCTCCGGTTTCGACCGGGGGCCTTTTTCTATCTCGAGCCCGATCGCATTCGCATCACGCGCCTCCGCTTTTCTCTTGCACTCCCATTCCGAAAGGATTTTCACCATGTCTCAGAACACCACCGCCACCCAGCCCCGCACCGTCCAGACCGCCGACCGTGGCAAACTCGATGTCCGTGCCCTCGTCCTACTTGCCATCCTGCTCGCCGCCGGCTTCATCCTCAACTTCACCGTCGGCAAGGCCATCTCAGGCATCTCGGGCGGCATGATCAGCCCCGAGTTCATCATCTCGGCCTTCTGCCTCACCATCCTGGTCGTTCGCCCCAACATCGGCCAGGCGCTCGTCATTGGCCTCATCTCGGCTGCCGTGATCCAGATCACCACCACTTCGCCGTTCGTTGATTTTGCCGCCGAGGGCATCGCCGCCATGCTCATGGCCGGCATCGTCAATGCCGCCGGCAAGAACGGTCAGGTCAAGCCCGCGATCGCCATTGTCGCAACCTTCCTGACCACCTTTGTCTCCGGCGTCATCTTCATGGTCATCAAGATGGCCATGCTCGGCGTGGTCGGCGAGCTCGCCGCCGCCATGTTGCCCGTCGTCGCCATGACCGCCGTCTTTAACGCCATTCTGGTCGGCGCCCTCTACCTGCCCATCCAGAAGGCCCTTAGGCTCAACTAACCCGCTCGGCTTTACGAGCCACCCCATCTTGGCGTTCATTCGTCGCTCGCGTACCCAAGTACGCTTCGCTCCTCTTTCGCGCCAACCTGGGCCCCTCGTAAAGCCGTCTCCGTGCTTCACCACCAAAGACCGTCCCAAACAACGAGCTTTTTTTGGGACGGTCTTAAACAACTGGTCATTTAAGACTGTCCCCAATGACTATGAAAGGTATCCATGGAAACGATCATCAACGTCGACGATGTCTCGTTCTCCTATGGCACGCAGACCGAGCAGGCGCTCAGCCACATCTCGTTCAGTGTGAACAAGGGAGATTTCATCGGCATCATCGGGCCCTCGGGCGCCGGCAAGTCCACGCTTGCCGCCTGTCTGTCGGGCGCCGTGCCCCACCACTACACCGGCACGTTCTTTGGGTCCGTCATGGTCGACGGCCACGACACCTGCGAAGTCTCGCTCACCGACGTGTCGCAAATCGTCGGCAGTGTGCTGCAGGATATCGACACGCAGATGGTCGCTTCGGTCGTCGAGGACGAGATGCTCTTTGGACTCGAGAACTTTGGCGTTCCCCACAACCAGATCGAGCAGCGCGTGAGCGAAACGCTCGAGACCGTCGGCATCAGCGACCTGCGCGACCGCGAGATCGCCACGCTCTCGGGCGGACAGAAGCAAAAGGTAGCCATCGCCGCCATCCTCGCCATGCGTCCGCGCGTCTTGGTTCTCGACGAGCCCACCGCGGCACTCGACCCCGCCAGCTCCACGTTGGTCTTCGAGACGCTGCGTGAGGCAAACCGCGCACTTGGAATCACCATCGTCGTCGTTGAGCAAAAGGTCGCCCTGCTCTCGGAGTACTGCAACCGCGTGCTCGTGCTCAACCATGGCGAAATCGCGCTGCAGGGCGAGCCACACGAGGTCTTCGCGCATACCGACGAGCTCCGTGCCATCGGCGTCGACTGCCCTCGCGTCACGCGTATCTTCAATAGCCTCGAGGCCGATGGCCTGGTAAGCGGTACCCCTTGCTTGGATGTCAATGAGGCCGAGCGCCTGATTTCGGGCATCGTCGACCCCGCACGCGCGGCTATCGAAGCCCAAGCGCCCGCCGGCTCCCCGCATGCACCGTCGTTGCGTCCTCATGCCAAGGACGCCGAACCCGTACTCGCCTTCGACCATGTCGAGTTTGCCTATCCCAATGGCGGCGCCGCCGTCCACGACCTCAACCTGACCCTCTATCCCGGCGAGCTCGTGGGCATCGTCGGCCAGAACGGTGCCGGCAAGACCACGCTCACCAAGCTGCTCACAGGCCTGCTTAAGCCCGCCTCGGGCAGCGTGCGTGTCACGGGACTGGATACCGCGGCCGTTCCCACGAGCCGTATCGCCCGCGAAGTCGCAACCCTCTTCCAAAACCCTGACCGTCAGATCTGCAAGGACACTGTGCTCGACGAGGTCGCCTTTGGCTTGGAGCTTGGCGGCATGGACCGTGCCGAGGCTCTGCGTCGTGCTCAACTCGTCATCGACCGCTTTGGCTTGCCGGCCGACAAGGCGCCCTTCTCGCTCTCGCGCGGCCAGCGACAAATGGTGGCGCTTGCCTCCGTCGTAGTGGTTGAGCCCAAGATCGTCGTGCTCGACGAGCCCACGAGCGGCCTTGATTACCGCGAATGCATGACCGTCATGGAAACGGTGCGCACCATGGCCGAGCGCGGTTGCGCCGTTATCATGGTCTGCCACGATATGGAAGTCGTCTCGGATTTTGCCGAGCGCATTGTGGTAATGGCCGACGGTCGCATCCTCGACCGCGGCCGCACGCACGAGCTATTCTCGAACATCGATCTCATGCGGCGTGCCTACGTGGAGCCTCCCCAGGTTATTGAACTCTCGCGCCGTCTGGCATCTTCCGTCTCGCCCGCTTTTGCGCAGGTGAGCGAGGTCGCCGATGTCGTTCGAATTACCAAGGAGATGGTCCACCGTGGTTAACGTCATCGACTACATGCCGGGCGATACGCTGCTGCATCGCCTGAATCCCGTCGTCAAACTGGGCCTCGCCGCCGCCATCATCGTCGGCATCTTCTTGTCCGACACCTACGTGGCGCTGCTGGGCTTTTTGGCACTCACCCTTGCGCTGGGTGCCTATGCCGGCGTCGTCGACCGTCTGTCCTCGCTGCTCAAGTTGCTGATTCCGCTCGCGCTTATCATGCTGGTGCTCCAGCTGGCCTTTATGCGCGATGGCAACGTGGTGTGGGGCTTTATCACCGACACGGGCCTCATCACAGGATCGAAGGCCTGCCTGCGCCTGCTGGGCGTGGCGTTACCACTCATCCTCATGCTCATGGTGACCAAGCTCAACGACCTTGCCAATGCCTGCGTCGAGGTGCTGCACGTACCGTATCGCTATGCCTTCACCTTTACCACGGCGCTGCGCTTTGTTCCGGTGTTTGGTCAGGAGATGAACGCCATCATGGAAGCGCAGACCGCACGCGGCGTCGAGTACGACACCAAGAACCCCATCAAGAAGCTTAAGCTCATGCTGCCACTGTGCGTGCCACTGCTCATCTCGAGCGTGAGCAAGACCGATGCCACAGCTTTGGCGGCAGAACAGCGCGGCTTCTATCTGCGCACACGCGTCAGCTCGTACAAGCGCTACCCCATCAAGGGCCTGGACATCGCCGTGCTCATCGTCAGCATCGCCCTCATCGCCATCGGCTTCCTGTTCTAGTTCACCACCGACAGCAACTGCCCAACGCAAAAGGCCTCGGCTCGTACCAAACGAGCCGAGGCCTTTACTGTTTCACCAGATAAACCCACCAAAATTAACCTGTCCCTTTTTGGCAGGTCGGAAGCTAGAGGCGGTAGGGGGCGCCGCTGCGGATGATGGATTCGCGCACCAGGACATCCATGGCATCGAGGGTGATCTCGGGCATCTCTCGATACTTCTGCAGCACCGATAGCTCGGTGCAGGCCAGAATGACACGGTCGCAGCCACTACGAGCGAACTCCCACATCACGCGGTCGAACTTATCCATATCGGGCTCACGTCCGGCCTTCACATCATCGTAGATAAGCGACATCACATCGTTCTGACGTTTCTCGCTGGGATAGACAACCTCAACACCCGCAGCCTCGCATTCGCGGCCGTAAACGCCCGCGCCCACGGTTCCGTCGGTGCCCATAATGCCAATCTTGTGCACCGGCTCGGCCGGCATACTCAGGTTGGGGTCGAACTCGCACTCCCCCATCACCGCACCCGCAAGGGCATAGCGCACCGACTCACGCGGCATGTGAATAATCGGCACCTTCGTAAACGACTTGATCTGGTCGTAGAAGTAGTGCGACGTGTTGCAGGGAATGGCAATGTGCGCACAGCCCAGCGACTCGAGTGCCTGGGCACACTCTTTCATGGTCGCCAGCAGCTTGGCATGCTCGCCGGTCTTAATGGCAAGCGTGCGGTCGGGCATGGTCGACTTGGAGAGCACCACCATGTCGATATGTTCCTGATCGCAGGCAGCAGCCGTATGACGCACCACCTGGTCGTAGTAATACGACGTGGCCTCGGCGCCCATGCCGCCGATAACTCCCAGCTTTTCCATCGCCGCCTCCTTGGTGACGCTTGCGCAATTGCGCGTATCATACCCGCGCCCGCCCGATGTAAACCGGACGGGCGCCGCACTCATCTACTTGTAATACGTCTTGAACAGCTTAAAGTGGCGCAGCTTGGTGTGCCACATGCGCAGCCAGCGGTTAAAGACAAAGTCGCCCTTCATAAACGAAGGGTCGGCGCCCTTGCCTTCCTTGTCCAGACGATGCACCTTAGCGCGCAGCTCGGGATCCTTGACGTACTTGTCGACGACACCCATGGGGACGACCATCCACAGCGCCTCGTCCTGCGCCGTCACAAACTCCGGCTCAAACGGGCGGTTGAACACATACTCGTCCACCACATACTTGGCAACGCTAAAGCCGCTGTTAGTGACGTAGTAGTTGCTGCGACCTTGGCGCGTGTTGAAATCGAAGAACTTAAACGAGCCGTCGCGCTCGTCGTACTTAACGTCAAAGTTGGAATAGCCCACAAAGTGAAGGTCCTCGAGCAACTTGCGCACGCCGCCCATGAGCTCATCATTGGGCTCGGTGATGATACAGGCGTGGTTGCCGACACCGTGAGGCTGATGCTCCTCGAGCAGCACGTGACCCAGGCACATCATGCGCACCTTGCCATTGCGGTCGGAATAGCTGGTGAGCACGCGCATGTACTCGTCGTTGCCGGGCACGCGATCCTGCAAGATCAGGTCGTCGGTGTAGCCGCTGGCATACGAGTCGCGAATGACCTGTTCCAGCTCGGTACGGTCGGCAATCTCATAGGCCTTTTTCTGGCCCTCGAACTCGTGCTGCCACCACATGATGCCGTCAGAAGGCTTCAGAATCATCGGGTAGGGAAAATCGATCTGGTCGAGCACTTCGGCAGGTGCCTCGCCTTTGGCGTTCAGCATCGCCATGGTGAAGGTAAAGGTATGCGGATAGGGCACGCCATGCTTCTCGCACAGCTCGTAGAAGATCTCCTTCTTCTGACACTGCTCAAGCATGCTGTAGGGCGCGTAGGGAGCGACAATGTTGTCCGCCAGCTCATGAGCATCCTTGGCCTGAGCCACGAGGGCAACATAGTTGTCGCCACAGCCCACAAGGACAATCGTCTTGTCGGCATGCGATTGGGCAATGCCGTTGACGGTTTTGAGCATCACGGGCATGGTGTCGATATCCACGTTGGGCGTGTAGTCGATAATCTGGCTGCGGTACGCGGGACCCGTCTGATACTTGCCAAAGACCAGACTCTTGACCTGGTACTCCTCGTAGAAGGCGCGCGCCACCGAATAGGCGTTGATGTCGCCACCGAGCAGCACGGGAATGAACTCGCGCTCTGTAAATTGCAATGCCATGGAAACTTCCTATCATGAACTGCCCACACAACGGGCGGTCTTTGCGCAACTGATTTATTCTAGCGTGCCAAGCCGCCGGCGCCCAAAGCTCCACCGTATCTATGGCAATCGACGTAATCGTCCAGCACGAAGACGGCGTCCACCGTTGTATGACAATGGGCAATGAACCTACCGTTGTTGTAGGATTCAGCGTATTGACATCTTCGAGCGAAAGGCGCACACGTGCCCCAAGACCATCCGACCGATAATCCCATCCTCAATGCCGCGAGGCGCGAGCTGGCGGAACGTGCGAAAGCGACCGCTCCCCTGTGCACGGCAAACGACGCCTACAACGGACCCGCCCGCATCGTCTCGATCAACACGTCGGCGCACAAGGGCACGCGCAAGTCGCCCGTCGCCGATGGACACGACACCGTCATCGAGCAGTTTGGCCTCGCCTCCGATGCGCACGCCGGGCATTGGCACCGTCAGGTTTCCCTTTTGGCCGCAGAGTCCATCCAGACGGCGGAGGCACGCGGGCTCGACGTACACGAGGGTGACTTTGGAGAGAACTTCACAACCCGGGGCATCAACCTGCTCTCGCTCCCCTTGGGCACGCAGCTCAAGCTTGGCAGCGAGGTGCTTGTCGAAATCAGCCAAATCGGCAAGGTCTGCCACACACGCTGTGCCATCTACTATCTCGCCGGCGACTGCATCTTTCCCCACGAGGGCGTTTTTGGCGTGGTACTAAAGGGCGGAGAGGTCTACGCCGGCGACGATATCCAGGTAGTCAAACTCGGCGACGGCTCCTGTTCGTTCACCCCCGCCGAGGCGCTCGAAGAGATTGAGCAGGCTCGTCAGGAGGGCACGCTGTAGTTGTAAAACCCCACGTTGAGATAGCTTTTACAGCCCTAAACTCCTCTCAAACAGGCCCCCGTAACGTTAAAGTTGAACTCTATGGTTTCTTAACAATTCATCATAACTGCAGGTCAAAGCCAAAGCCTCAAGTTCAACTTGACCCTTTGGAACCTTTAAGGTTCAAGTTGAGGTCGAAAGCAGTAGTAGAATACCGTTCGAACCATAACCTACGATTGATTGCAGAGGGACTGGATGCAGCATTCGAATCATCGCACCGCAGCGCTCATTGCGTCGAAGCCGGTTCGTATCATCACGAGCGCCGCGCTCGCCGTTGCGCTGACGGCCACGCCGATGCTCTCCCCCGTTGCGGCGTATGCCGCCTCGCAGGCAACGCAGGATCAGCTTTCCGCAGCCCAGCAGAAGATCGAAGCCGCCACGAGCGCCTACAACGACGCCCGCACCAAGCTCGATGACCTGCAAAAGCAGATTGACTCCAATGAGGCAAGCATCGAGGAAATCGAGGCTAAGCTTCCCGAGCAGCAGGCCAAGGCAAGCTCCGCCATGCGCGATCTGTACAAGTATCAGAAGGGCACCAATCCCATCGTGAGCTTCCTGGTCAACGCGCAGAGCCTGGGTGAGTTCATCACGACCTGCAAATACACCAACCAGATCACGAGCTCGAGCGTCGACGAGATCGAAGAGCTCAATAACATGCAAACCGAACTCGAGCAGAACAAGGCCGAGCTCCAGCAGGCCAAGTCTCAGATTGAGGCAGAGCAGAAAAACGCCGAGGACGCGCTGGCGCAGGCCCAGCAGCTCCGCAGCGAGGCGCAGGCAAAAGCCGAGCAGGAAAATGCCGCCGAGCTTGCCAAGCTTGAGGCCGATAAGGCCGCTGCCGCCGAGAAGCTCTCGGGCGAGGGCGTAAGCGGCAGCAATTCCAGCAGCCAGGCCAACAACGCCAACACCACCATCGACACCACGGTGAACAACGCCAATACCGGTAGCTCCGATTACGATTCGTTCATTAATGAGTGGACGAGCCGCATCGACAATTATCTCGCCGGCTCCCCCATGGCAGGCCAGGGCTATAACTTTGCCGTCGCCGCTTGGAATACCGGTGTCGACCCCCGTTGGTCCCCCGCTATCGCCTGCATCGAGAGCACCAAGGGTGCTTATTGCGCCAATTCTTACAACGCCTGGGGCTGGAGTGCACGTGGCGGCGGCTGGCGCAGCTTTGGCAGCTGGAGCGAGGGCATCTCCGCTCACGTTGCCTATCTGGGCGCCAACTACGGCTCTACCCTTACCCCGGCTGCGGCCAAAAAGTACTGCCCGCCCACGTGGCAGGACTGGTACAACAAAGTCGCCGCTCAGATGAACCGCATCTAAGTGCAACTGCAAAGGGCCCCAATGGGGCCCTTTTCTTTTAGGTAGCGGAGGTATCGACGACGCCGGTCGCATTGGCAACCGCGACTATGACGATCATGCATAGGAGCAGCACACCCAATGCCTTGAACCAGAGTTTCGCGAGTTTCTTGCCGCGATAGCTGTCGAGCAGTGCGAATCGCCGACGAAGACGGCGCTTATCGAGCAGCGCAAAATGCATAAGCACCATAAGGCCATCGACAAAGAAAAAATACTCGATTATGAGAAGCCACGTCGGGTAGCTTTGGTTTGCTCCGGTGGGGTGAAAGACGGCAAAGTGACTTCCGGCAAAGAACACAAGCAGCGAGAAGCAGACGAACGTATTCCAAATGCGCCCCAAAGACTCCGGAACGCGAGAGAGCAGACCGCATGCAGCGGAGGCGGCAGGCCTAGGAAGCCCTGTGGGGTTCTGGAGCCCTTGGGGCGTCAGCACCGTCTCCAAGGCCGGAGTACGGACAAACACAGGCGCAGGAGGCCGTACGGGGCGACTTAGATCGAATGCCGCGCGCGTCGCCCGTCCCAACGCTTCCGCGCTCGCAAAACGCTTGGCCGGGTCGAGCGCCATCGACATGCAAACGGCATCGGCAAGTGAAGTGGGAATGCCGCGCGCCTCGCATTGCTCGCGCATGTCGAGCCCTGGTTTAGGGTCGACTCCCGTCAAGCAGAAGAACAACAGGGCGCCAAGTGCGTAGACGTCGCTTCGCACGCTCGTCTGCCCAAACCCATACTGCTCGGGCGGCGCATAGGGTCGCGTGCCAAACTTGACGGTGTCGGCGTCGGCGCCATCGCGCCATACGCGCGCGATCCCCAAGTCGATAATCACCAGCGATGAAAATGTCAGGCCGTCATCAGGCGTATAGTTGGCACCTGTCACGATGATATTCGACGGCTTGAGGTCACGATGGACCACCGGCGCCGACGTCTCCCCCGCCATTGCAAAACCGGCGTGGAGCTCGCCCACGGCATCGCATAGGGCAGGATACAATTCACGCGCATAATCGGGGGTGGCTCCCAGACGGTCCACCAGCGCCCCGAGTGTCTCCCCTTCGATGTATTCCATAACCACGTTGAGCTCGTCGCCCACACGACGACAATCGACGATTCTGGGCAGGTGCTCAAAACGCCTGCCTGCCCGCTGAGCGGCAAACAGACGCCCGTATGCCCCGCCGATTTGAGCCGAAGCATCGATGCGTTTACGGACAAAGGGACCGAGCGAGCCACCGCCGGTTCCTTCAAAGTACACGAGCTCGGTTGTTTCAACGGACGAGCGCTTAAGTACACGCTCCACGCGATAGCTGTCGTCGCGATCGAGCGACGTCAGGTGCTCGGCAAGCGCTGCGGTCAGCTCGTCATCGGAATATGTTGGGGTCTGAGTATCCATAGCCTCCATCATAGCGCAGGGCGCAGACACCCCATGGCATCCGCGCCCCGTTCGCTTACATCATTGTTCGGCAGCTCCGCCGGCTCAGATATCAGCCGTTAACTCACCGTCTCCTCGCCAAAGCGATACAGCTCCTCGTTGACCTTTTGGAGGCTGCACCCGCGATCGATACAAAAGATGACAATCGCATCGCGACGGTCCTTACAGTTGAGGACGCTTACCCCGGCAGCCGTCAGAGCGCGGTTGGTCTCCTTGAGCGTCAACGCCATCGCAAAGGCAATCTGCAGCACCTTATTGCGGCTTGGGTGGCGCGCACCGGTAAAAATCTGATAGCCAAAGGTCTCGTTGAGGTCGGCCATGCGCACCACGCGCGAGCGCTCTAAGCCCTTTTCCTGCAGCAGCTGCTTAAGGTAGTCCGAAAGCGACGGGGCGACAAAGTCGTGTTCTTTGATATAGCCATCGATGTTTGGCGCGTCGAGAAGCTCATTGAGCAACTCGTCAGTCAGCTTTTTATCGGGCATACGACTTCACCTCCCATACGGCGCAACGGTAGCAACATGCTAGGCCAACACCCAGCTTGCAGTGGCAGACTTATCAAACATGTTGGCAAAATACAGTGCCTTCTTGATATCGCCATCAAAGTAGATATTGCCCGCCACAGAGCCACCAGCGGCAAGGGCACCAGACTGCAGCTCATCGGAGCCCTCGCTGTAGTAACCCTGATTCTGCTGAGCGCCGTTGGCGTCCTCGCCCTTCCAGTCGTAGATGTTGTAATCTGCGCCCTCATCACCATTGTTGACGTACGTGACGTGAATGCCCGTCATGGTCGAACCGTCATAATTTGTGAGGCCGGGCTGGACGGAATCGACAACGACGGAAAGACCGGCAGCCGTGGTCACCGTCGCACCAACCGCCAGGTCAGTCGTAGACTGCTCTTCCTTCTTCGCCTCTTCCTTCTTGTCGCCATCGCCAGCGTCCTCGGTGACGGTCGCCTTATCGCTACCACAACCGGTAAGAAGACCGGCAGTCCCCAAGGCGACGGTGGCGAATGCGCCCAGTGCAGCGCGACGGCTCAGCAGCACTTCGTTTTCAAGCTTTTTCATCATGCATCCTTCCTACGATCCGGCTACCGTGCCGGCACACAGCACATCGTAGGAAGGATTAAACTTGAATTCATTAGCTGAGAGCTAAGGTTGCGGTAAACGGCCAATGCGGTTATCCAAACGCCGAGCAAACGCACTTTGCGCGACCGTCTGCTGGCAGCGCATCAACCCACCGTGACGGATTCCACGGTAAAGGCACTGATCATCAACAGGACAAAGAACACCAGGTAGCTGACACCCAGCGGGTACGCAATGACCAGGAATACGACCCAGCCGACATTGGTTTTACCGTCGGCACGGCGTCGCTCGTGATTGCGGCAGAGCCAAATCGTCACACCAATGGCCACAATCAACAGCACAAGTGCTGCCGCCGCCAGCCCGGCAAGCGCAAACATAACGCCAATGCTCACAGCGATGACCGGAAGCAGCAGCAAACCGCACCCGCATCCACCCGGACTATATACGGCAGGCTGTCGGCGTCGCCTCATCGCCACGCCACCCCCATCATCTCTGAGCACTACAGTGCAATGGCCTGCTGAACAGGAACGATCTTATCGAGTTCCGGTTCGATCCGCCTTTTCTCGGCCTCAAGGTCAAACGCCACCTGAGCGCGCAGCCAATAACCATCCGTCAGGCCAAAGTAGCGGCAAAGGCGAAGGTCGGTGTCGGCCGTCACGCGACGCCTTCCCAAGATAATCTGCCCAATGCGTTGAGCTGGAATCCCAGTCTCCTTAGCAAGTCGATATTGAGAAATACCCATAGGGACAAGAAACTCCTCTTTGAGAAGCTCACCAGGAGTCACCGGCGGCAGCAAATCGGACGCAGTTTCATCACTTGTGATAATCGACGATTTCGACATTCTAAGCCATCCCCTGTCTCCACTCAAAACAGACCCGATAGCACTCATTAACACGGTTGCTATATTGACCAACGCGATCGCCCTTCAACGCTTCAAGACGATTGCCTGGCGGAACGCGAAGATCATCAAGCGAAGCGCAGATCTGCAGTTGGCGAATCTTCCTCAAGGCGACCCGCTCAGACGATATGAGCAGGACATAAAAACATTGAGAGCCCCTGCTGCATGAAAGACCGCGGATTAGGCCGACAATGGTGAGTGTCTAATTCAGCCGCGGCGGCCACGCCGCATTCATGGAAGGGGCTCCCATGCTCGATACTAC
>DBFBGO010000014.1:0-92330 GCA_048201895.1 Collinsella sp.
GTCCGCGGCTCCGAAGGAGCAGGACAAGGCGCCACACATGGTCGAGGACGTTCTGAAAACCAAGCCCGGCCCCCGCCGGACAGGTCACACTACTCGCAGAGCAGCTTAGCGATCTGGACGGCGTTGGTTGCCGCGCCCTTACGGATTTGGTCGCCGCAGCACCAGAAGGTGATGCCACGCGCGGCCTCGGGGTTCGAGATGTCGCGGCGCACGCGACCGACCCAAATCAGGTCCTGGTCGGACGTATCCATCGGCATGGGGAAGCGATCGTGCGCATCCTCGGCGCTCATGTCGTCAACCAGCTTCACGCCCGGAGCGGCAGCCAGCGCAGCACGGGCCTCGTCAACCGTAATATCACGCTCAAACTCAAGCGTAATGCTCTCGGAATGCGAGCGCAGCACGGGCACGCGCACACAGGTGCAGTTCACGCGCAGCTCGGGCAGATGCATGATCTTGCGGCCCTCGTTTTGCAACTTCATCTCCTCGGAGGTAAAGCCCTCCTCCTTGACGCCGCCAATCTGCGGAATCAGGTTGCTCGCCAGCTGGGCGGCAAACGCGCGCGGCTCGGGAATCTCCTCGCCACGGCCCAGGGCGGCCAGCTGAGCCTCGAGCTCGGCCATACCGGGGGCGCCAGCACCCGAAGCCGCCTGGTACGTCGAGACGATCATGCGCCTCACGCCAGCGAGCTGATGCAGCGGCCACGTAGGAACCAGGCCGATAATGGTCGCGCAGTTGGGGTTGGCGATAAGGCCGTGATGCCACTTGATGTCGTCGGCATTGATCTCGGGCACAACCAGCGGCACCTCGGGATCCATGCGGAAGGCATGGCTGTTGTCGACCACGACGGCGCCGCGCTTGACGGCCTCAGGCAGCAGCTCCTTGGCGATATCGTCGCCGGCAGCGCCGAGCACGATGTCGCAGCCCTCAAAGGCCTCGGGGCAAGCTTCCTCAATCACGATCTGCTCACCGCGGAACTCAACGGTCTTGCCCGCGGAGCGTGCACTTGCCAGCAGCTTGAGCTTGCCAACCGGGAACTCCTGCTCGTTGAGGCACTCGAGCATCTGGGTGCCCACAGCCCCCGTCGCGCCCAAAATAGCAACCGTGTACTGTTTCATGCTTCCCCCTTTAAAGGTTATGGCTTTTGCCTGCACGCCGAGCAGGCCGATTGTTGTTGCCAGTGTATACAAGAACGGGGCGGACACGAAACCCGCCCCGTCGAAACGAAACCGAAACGAAACGCCCCGCCATAGATTTTTGAGGCAAGTCCAAAAATCTACTGGGATAGCAGCTACTTGTGGAGCGCGACCAGAGCGGGATCGACCGGCGCGGGAGCCTCCAGGTCGAAGACCTTCACAATGCCGTTCTCGTCGGAGAAGGCACGGTAAATGGTCCGAATCGCCAGGTCGAAGTCTTTCTCCTCGACACCGATAATGATGTTAATCTCGTCGCAGCTCTGCGAAATCATACGCACGCTCACGCCAGCCTGGCCAAGCATGCCAAACAGGTGGCCAGAGATGCCCGCGCGACCGCGCAGGTTACGGCCGACGGTCGCGATAAGTGCCAGACCCTCGACAACCTCAATCTCGAGCGGCTCGACCTCCTGCTGAATGTCGCCCACGAGCGAGTACAGCGAATCGTGAACGTCTTGCTCCTGCACCACGGCGCCAAAGCGGTCGACACCGGTGGGCATGTGCTCGACGGAAACTCCATAGCGCTCGAAGACCGAAAGCGCACGGCGCATAAAGCCAACACGAGGCTTGGTGCGGTCGCGGGCGACGTTGATGGCGACAAAGCCGCGCTTGCCGGTCACGCCGGTAATGATGGGCTCTGCCTCGCCCTCGTCAGCCGTCTCGCTAATGATAGTGCCGGGGTCCTGCGGCGCATTGGTGTTCTTGATGACCAGCGGAATACCCGCCTCGCGCACGGGGAACACGGCCTCCTCGTGCAGGACACTTGCGCCCATGTACGAAAGCTCGCGCAGCTCCTCGTAGGTAACGCGGGCGATGGGCTGAGCCTCGGGAACAATACGCGGATCGGCAGAATAGAAGCCCGAGACGTCGGTCCAGTTCTCGTACAGGTCAGCGCCCAGGCACTTGGCCAGAATCGAGCCCGAGATATCGCCGCCGCCACGGTCGAGCAGCTTGATCTGGCCCTCACGCGTCGCGCCGTAGAAACCGGGCATAACAAAGCCGCCCTGCTGACCGTACTCCTGCACCAGCTCGGAGGTGCGATTCATGCTGAGCGTACCGTCGTGATGGAACGCAACGACCGTCGCGGCGTCCAGGAACGGCAGGCCCAGGTACTCGGCCATCAGACGAGCGGTGAAATACTCGCCGCGGCTCACGAGCTCCTCGGTAGAGTAGCCGCCCGAGCGGGCGCGCTCGGCAAAGGCCGCGAACTCCTCGCGGATGGGATAGGTGAGCTCCAGCTCGTCAGCGATATCAAAATAGCGCTGGCCAATGTCCTCGAGCAGTTCCTCGCACGACACGTGATACTTAACGTGCGCGTTAACCAGGTAGAGCAGGTCGGTCACCTTGGTGTCGCCCTTAAAGCGGCGGCCGCAGGCGGAAACCACCACAAAACGGCGGGCAGGGTCGGCGTCGACGATGGCCTTGATCTTCTTGAAGTGTTCGGCGTCGGCGACCGACGAGCCGCCAAACTTGGCAATCTTAATCATGGGCTGGAGGTTACCTTTCTAAAAAGCCTCTGCGAACCTATTTTGCGCGCTCTGATACCATGGTTTCACCGATTGGGACCAAGGCATCCGAGGAGCAGTGTTATATGGGAACTTATCATAGTACACGAGGACGCACTTTATCGTGCTCAAGTAAGGCAGCAATCCGTACCGGCATCGCTCCCGACGGGGGTTTGTTTGTCTCGGACGAGCTTGGCACCCAGCAGGTCGATATCAGCTCGCTTGCAGATAAATCGTACTTTGAAATCGCTCAAGATGTGTTGGGAATGTTACTGAATGATTACACGGCCGAAGAAATTTCGGCGTGTGTCGACGAGGCATACCGCGGCACGTTCGCGAGTGAAGAGGTTACGCCGCTCGTCAAACTCGACGCTGCACTGGGCGCCGACGCCCCTCAGACCTATGTGATGGAGCTCTTTGGCGGCCCCACAAGCGCCTTCAAGGACGTCGCCCTTCAGATGCTCCCCCGCCTCATGGCCCGCACTTCCGCCAAGGACGGCGGCGCTGAGCGCATCATGATCGTCACCGCCACGTCGGGCGACACGGGCAAGGCCGCGCTCGCCGGTTTTGCCGACGCTCCGGGCACGGGCATCACCGTCTTTTATCCCGAGGGCAAGGTCAGCCGCGTCCAGAACCTGCAGATGTCCACGCAGGAGGGCAGCAACGTCGCCGTCTGCGGAATCCGCGGCAACTTTGACGACGCCCAGAGCGCCGTCAAGCGCATCTTTGCCGATAAGGAGCTTGCCGAGCGTCTGGAGGCCGCCGGCACGGTGCTTTCGAGCGCCAACTCCATCAATGTCGGCCGTCTGGTACCGCAGGTCGTCTACTACTTTGCCGCCTATGCGCAGTTGCTGCGCGCCGGCGCCATCGAGGCCGGCGACGCCGTGGAGTTCTGCGTACCGACCGGCAACTTTGGCGATATCCTGGCCGGCTACTATGCCAAGCGCATGGGCCTGCCCGTCGCCAAGCTCATCGTCGCGAGTGACAAGAACAACGTGCTCGCTGACTTCCTGACCACCGGCGTTTACGACCGTAACCGCCCGTTCTTCACGACCATCTCGCCGTCGATGGACATCCTCATCAGCTCTAACCTGGAGCGCATGCTGTACTTCCTGTCCGATGGCGACTGCGAGCTTGTTGCCGGCCTTATGGAGCAGCTGGCACAGACTGGTCGCTACGAGGTTCCCGCCGACCTGTTGGCAAAGATTCAGAGCGTCTTTGGATGTGGTTGGGCCAGCGAGGACGAGGTCCGCGCTGCCATCAAGAGCTGTTGGGACGCGAACGGCTACGTGATCGACCCGCACACCGCTTGCGGCTATCACGTCTTTGAAAGGGTCGCTCCCGCCGAGGGCGCCAAAGCCCGCGTGCTGCTTTCGACCGCTAGCCCCTACAAGTTCCCGCGCGCCTGCTGCGATGCCCTGGGCCTCGACGTTCCCGAGGATGATTTTGAGGCTATGCGTGTGCTCGAGCAGGCCACCAACACGGTCGCCCCGACCCAGCTCGCCGAACTCGAATCCAAGCCCGTCCGCTTCGAAGACGTCTGCGACGTAGCCGACATGACCAACTACGTAGAGTCAGCAGCAAAAAAGATGGCTACCAACTAAACCCTTACTAGGCGCCGGCGAAAGCCGGCGCACCTTCTTTTATCAGATAACCACCGGGATGATGACGAACTGACATGCGGGTCTGCCTGTTTAGTTCGTCGCGAGTTCCGCACGAGCCGGAAAGCACTTAATGTGCTTTCCGAGCGAGCCAGGACTGCCCGAGCAGCGAACTAAACGGCCAGACCCGCCCAGGAGGACCCACATGATCAAAATCACCGTCCCAGCAACCAGCGCCAACCTAGGCATCGGCTACGACACCCTCGGCATGGCCGTCAGCCTCTACTCGCACTTCACCTTTGAGCGCGCCGATAAACTCACCATCACGGGCTGCCCCGAAGAGTTCCAAAACGAGGACAACCTGGTCTACGTCAGCTTTGTGGATGCACTGGCCGCATGGGACGAGCCGGCCTTCTCCGTCGCTATCGACATTCAGACTGACGTTCCCGTCGCCCGTGGCCTGGGCTCCAGCTCCACCTGCGTCGTCGCCGGCATTATGGCAGCCGCCGCATTGACGGGCCACACCGTCGACCGCGCCGAGCTCGTCCGCATTGCCACCGAGGTCGAGGGCCATCCCGATAACGTCGCCCCCGCTATCCTGGGCGGCGCCGTCTGCTCCTTTACGCCGACCGACTCGCTGCCCCAGTGCCTGCGCTACGAGGTAAGCGATCGCTTGCGTTTTATTACCGTGATTCCGCCCTACGAGGTGCATACGAGCGAGGCGCGCAAGGTTGTGCCGCAGGAGATTCCACTCTCCACCGCCGTATGGCAAATGGGCCGCATCGCCGGCATGACGCGCGGCCTGGAGACCGGCGACCTTGACCTGATTGCCGCCGCCAACGACGACCGCATCCAGGAGCCCTATCGCCGCCGCCTCATCCCCGACTACAACGCCGTGCGCGACACCTGCCTTAACGGAGGCGCCAAGACCATCTGGATCAGTGGCTCCGGCTCGACCCTCATGGCCGTGACTGACGACACCATCGTGGCGAAGTTCCTACAGGTCAAGCTGCGCGAGCAGTTCCCCAAGTGTGATACGCATATTCTGACGTGCGACACGGAAGGCGCCCAGATCGAATACCTGTAGTCGCCGTCCTGTATACTCGCCGGTGAGGCCAGGGGCTTTGCCCCCAAATCGTCCTCGGACATGGCAGGACCCCCGCTGCGCACTTCGTGCGGCGGGGGTCCTGCCGTCCTGCGGAAAGATTTGGGGGCAAAGCCCCTGGCCTCCCCTACGTTAACTTCGCTGGCGGCGGCTACAGGGACCTACGCTCTGTAAAAGCGCCGGGCTGATAGTTGCTTTTTATTGGTAGGGGCTCTTGCTAGGTAGGGGCACTTACTAGTTACAGGCTTCGGCTGTGTGCTTGGTTTAGGCGGCGCTGGTTTCTTTGTATTCGAAGACTGGTTCTAGGAGGTCCTCGATGTTGCAGTGGAGGGCTCTTGCTATGGCTCTTACGGTTGTTACCGAGGCTTCGTTGATGTTTCGTTGGCGCTGCTCGTACATTTTGATTGAGCGGAGTGACACACCCGATTCGTATGCCAGGTCTTGTTGGGTTTTCTTGAGCCTCTTTCTTGCTAACGCAAGTTTGGTTTGCCTGGACGCTTTTTTCGCCATATCGCAGACGAGGCGAGCCACGCGTTCCTCCGAGGCTTCGTGCCAGGGGTAGTACAGACTGCGCAGCGCATCAAATGGAACGACATGCAGCAAATCTTCGAAAGACTCTCCTAGGCACCACTGAAGGTATGCCAATATCCAGCCTGTCCAATATTCCGGTGTCTTTTCGAATCGATAGGTTCGATTTGGCATCGGCCTCGATTGATAGCCCAACCTTTCGGCGATAAGCGCGAACAGCTCGACGCCCGATTTTCCCGACACTATCCATGCGTTGCCGCGTTCGAACTCGCGAGCTACGCCGCTCAGGCAAAAGAATTCAGCAACTTCCGATCCTTCTGCCCCATGATCGTTAATGGCATAGTCAAAGCAGTCGCCGAGGTTGTTCATTGCATCCTCGAGGTAGTAGACGGGGTATGTCCTACTCGGCCCACAATCCGTTAACTCTTGGATCATTCAAATCAACCCTCCCTGCCATCAAATCCCTAATGTCGACACCATCAGAGTCAAGATATCACCCTAGTGACAGTCCAGTATTAACTATCACTAGGGCGATATGCTCAAAAGCTTTTGCCAAGAGCCCTTATTAGAGGCAGGCCTCGGCGATGCGCTTTTTGAGCTCGTCGATGCCGGCGCCGGTCTGAGAGCTTGTGATGATCACGTTCTCGGCCGGAACGTTGAGCTGCTTTTTGATGGCTGCTGCTTGGCGGGCCTGCTGGGTACGGCTGAGTTTGTCGGCCTTGGTGAGGCAGACGATAAAGTTGAACTCGTTGCCCTGCAGGTAGTCGATCATGTCATGGTCGAGCTTGCTCGGGTCGTGACGAATATCCACCAGCGACACAACCAGGTTAAAGCTACGCTCCGAGTCGAAGAAGTCGCCGATAAGCTCGGCCCAGCGGTCGCGCTCGGCCTTGGAGCGACGCGCGAAGCCGTAGCCCGGCAGGTCCACAAAGTGCACGTCGTCGGCCTCGAAGAAATTGATATTGCTCGTCTTGCCCGGCGTACTCGAAACCTTGACCAGGTTCTTGCGACCAAAGAGCTTGTTCATAATCGACGACTTGCCCACGTTGGAGCGGCCAACAAAGCTCACCTCGGGACAGGTGGACTCAGGGATCTGCGAAACCTTGCCGTAGCTGGCGACGAACTTGGCAAGCTGGTAGTTAATTGAATCGGCCATGGACACTCCTTGGTCGTAGGTTCTTACAAAACGGGCGTGTTATTGCGCGGCGGCGATATGACGAACGATGTCAAGCGTGATACCGCTCGCGGTGCGAGCGTACTCGTCCAGATCGAACTCGCGCTCGCAAAACGCGTCATATGCCTCGTCGCAATTATCGCTGATAGCGCGCAGCACCAGGCAATCGACACCATTCTTGGCCGCGATGTGCGCAATTGCCGCGCCCTCCATCTCGACGCAATCGGCATGCGTGGCCTCAATCGCAGCGTTACGCATGGCGTCACCCGTAACAAAGCGGTCACCCGTGGCGATAGTGCCACACAGGAACTGCTTGGGGTCCTTCTCCGCAGAATTCTCATCCGCCGAGGTATCCACAAATCCATGCTCGGCAAGCACGGCGGCGGCAACATCAACCAACGCCGGCGTCGAGGCAAACTCCTCGAGCCCCGGCGCGGACTCGGCGATGAGTGCCGTATCGGTATCCAGATAGCGCAGGCACTTGCCTATAACCACGTCGTTAATATGGAGTTTAGGGTTTAGGCCGCCCGCAATACCCGAAAACACAACGGCCTGCGGGGCGTATTTGCTGATGAGATGCTGCGTTGCGGCAGCGGCGTTCACGGTCCCCATGCCTGCCGTCGTGGCGACTACCGTCAGACCCGAAAGCCCACCGTTCACAACGGTCAAGCCCGCCTCCTGCGACTCATGCGCGCCACTCAGCTCTTCCTTAATCTGCGCAACCTCTTTTTCGAGTGCGCCTATGATCGCGATGGTTGCCATGCCATCCCCCAAATCCGTGCAAATTGCTTATCCACGGTATGGTACCAGCATTTTGACTCAACCGCGCAATACGAAGCCGCTAGACCACCGCAGCGCGGGTATCGTAGAGGAGCAAAAGACTTGCTAGCCGATGGCGTTTTTTAGCTCCGCGCGGCGCTTTTTCATGCCGGTCATAACGGCATTACGCAATTCGGGCATGCGCGAGGTATCCATCTGGGGCACGCCCTCGAGCTTATAGGGAATGCCCAGTTGCTCGTACTTGACGACACCCATCGTGTGATACGGCAGCATTTCCAGGCCCACCACGTTGTGCCATGGAGCGATGAGGCGACCGAGCTTCTCGCACTCCTCCACCGTGTCGGTAATGCCCGGCACCACCACGTGACGGATAACGACCTTGATCTTGCGACGTGCAAGCTCATCGCCAAACGCCAGGATGCGTGCGGGATCACAACCGGTCAGCTTTTTATGCTCGACCGGGTCGGCATGCTTAATATCGAGCAGTACCATGTCGGTCTCGTTGAGCACGGCATCAAACTTCTCGGGATGGCCGGAATCAAACGCATACCCGCAGCTGTCAAGGCAGGTATGGACGCGGCCATCGGGATTGTTGTGCATTGCCCGGAACAGATCGGCTAAAAACGCGGGCTGCAGGAGCGGCTCGCCGCCGGACACCGTAATGCCACCGCTGCGATAGAACTCGTGGTTACTCTGGAACTCATCCATCAGGTGTTCGACGGTCACCATGGTGCCGCCGTTGACCGACCAGGTATCGGGATTGTGGCAATACGCGCAGCGCATGGGACAGCCCTGAACAAACACCACAAAGCGGATGCCGGGTCCGTCGACCGTTCCCATCGTTTCAATCGAATGTACGCGGCCCAGGGCAAACGCGGAGTCCTCGGGACGAGCGTCCACACCCTCGAGCGTCATCTCAGCCATTCCCGCTACCTTGCCTCTCATTGGTTTTAGTTACATAAATGCCAGAGCCATTCTAGCCCATACGCATGATGGTGAAACGGTTTAGTGGTCAATTAGGTTGTTCTATTTGGCCCCACACAAAAGCGACGGGAAGGTTGTCACAACCCACCCGCCGCCGAGGCAATAGATATCGATAGACGCCAGGCCTTACGCCTTAAGCGTAAGCACCGCGCCGAAGGCGGTCGGGCCGCAATGGCTCGAGATGACGCCGCCGACCTGAGTCCAGGTAACGTCCCTAAAGCCCAGGTCATGCGCATAGACTTCCATGTCATCGCGCAGCTCCTGGGAAAGGCCCACCGAATACGCCAGGCCAATGTGCGAGTAGTCAATCTCGCCCTTCGCAACCATGTGGTCAATAAAGGCACGGGCGCATTTGAGCATAGAGCCGCGGAACTTCTTGGTTGCCACGAACTTGCCGCCCGTCACCTCAATGCAGGGCTTAATCTTGAGCAGATGGGCGCCTAGGAACGCGACGTTGGACAAACGACCGCCTGCCTTAAGGAAGGCAAGGTCGGTAGGAACAAAGCCCAGCAGCACACGGTCCATGACGGAATTCGTAAAAGCAAAGATCTCGTCGACGGTGGCATCGGGGTGAGCCTCGATGTATTTGGCGGTCTTGACGACAACGAGCGACTGGCCAACCGAAACAAAACGCGTGTCTATGGAGAACACGTAGTCGCGCCCCTTAGCTGCAATCTTGGAGGACTGATGCGAGCAGGTCGTGACTTCGGAGTACGCAAGATGCAGGATGGTCGCGTCGGGCTGCTCGGCATGGATGCGGTCGTACACGCGGGAGAAATCTGCCGGCGCGCAACCGCTGGTCCTGGGCATCACGCCAAACTCGTTGCAGCGCGAATAACTCTCGAGCGGATCGATCGAACCATCCTCAACGGTCTCGTCACCAATCGTAACATGCATGGGCACGCGCACGATGCCGTAGCGCTCACAGAGCTCCGTCGTCACATCCGACCCAGACTCGACCACGATTACGTACTTGCCCATTAATATCACGACCCATCTCAACATTGGCTTTTCAATACATGGCACGCGCCGCCGCACTGTTGCACAACAGCGTCCAAGCGCCAAAGAGACGCCGCCCCTTGCACACAACAAAGGACAGCGTCTCCCTGGAAAACTCCGTGCTTATCTGAGATTCTACACGGTTTATTAAGGAGTGTTACTTATTCCGCAAACGGTAGCTATACGCGATAAACGGTAGCAAGCAAGTATCCAGAACGCTCAACCCATTAGAAGAGTTCCGCCTAAGGGGTGACTACACAGGACCCCAGCCGGAGCTGTTTGGGCTACCTCCCAAAACATTCCGCAGGACGCAAAGAGGCTCGCCGCACGAAGTGCGCAGCGAGCCTCTTTGCATGTCCGAGGACACCAATTTAATTTAGTGTGGTTCCCTAAAGGGCGACAACGCAGGAGACCCGGCAAGGCCGGGAGCAATTTGTCTCGCAAACATTCCGCAGCCGCGAAGCGGCGAGGACGTTTGAGAGGCAAAGTGCGTAGGCCTTACCGGGTCTCCGGTGGGAGTTGAGTCCCTTTAGAACTTGTTGTGGAAGGTACGCGCAATGACCTCGTCCTGCTGCTCCTTGGTGAGCGTGTGGAAGTTCACGGCATAGCCGGAAACGCGGATGGTCAGCTGCGGGTACTTCTCGGGGTGAGCCTGAGCGTCGAGCAGCGTCTCACGGTTGAAGACGTTGATGTTCAGGTGGTGGCCACCCTTCTCGGCGTAAGCGTCGAGCATGTGGACCAGGTTATCGGCCTGGGCCTCGGAAACTTCAGAAACCTTCATAATGTGTCTCCTTCGATTAATAGGCGCCGGCCGAAACCGGCGCGCTAATCAGTAATCGTTATTGTTAGTATAGCACTAACAATAGTTACTCGCCCAGCTGATCAAGGTCGATATCGCCAAAGAACACCTGGTCCTCCTTGCCGAGCGCACTCGGGATGATGGAGAAGGTGTTGGAGATGCCGTCCTGAGCATCGCGGAACGGGAGCTTGGAAACCGAAGACAGCGAAGCGATGGCGCCGTGGCTATCGCGCTTGTGCATGGGGTTAGCACCCGGGGCGAACGGCTGACCAGCCTTGCGGCCGTCGGGCGTGGAGCCGGTCTTCTTACCGTACACGACGTTGGAGGTAATGGTCAGAACCGAGGTCGTGGGCACGGAGTTGCGGTAGGTGTCGTTCATGCGGATGTACTCCATGAACTGGTGCACAACGTCGTGAGCAATCTGGTCGACGCGGTCGTCGTCGTTACCGTACTTGGGGAACTCGCCCTCGGTCTCGAAGTCGACGATGATGCCATTCTCGTCGCGGACGGGGTGGACCTTGGCGTACTTGATGGCGGACAGGGAGTCAGCCACGACGGAAAGGCCAGCGATGCCCGTAGCGAACCAGCGGTGCACGTGCTTGTCGTGCAGAGCCATCTGGATGCGCTCGTAGCAGTACTTGTCGTGCATGTAGTGAATGATGTTCAGCGAGTTGACGTACACGCCAGCGAGCCACTTCATCATGTCGTTGTACTTGGCCACAACGTCGTCGTAATCGAGCGTATCGCCCTCGACGGCGCGATACTTGGGGCCGACCTGCTTCTTGGAGACCTCGTCAACACCGCCGTTGAGTGCGTACAGCAGGCACTTGGCCAGGTTGGCGCGAGCGCCGAAGAACTGCATCTCCTTGCCGATGCGCATGGAGGACACGCAGCAGGCGATGCCGTAGTCGTCGCCATGATAGACGCGCATGAGGTCGTCGTTCTCGTACTGGATCGAGGAGCTGGCGACGGAAGTCTTGGCGCAGAACTTCTTGAAGTTCTCGGGCAGACGGGTCGACCACAGAACGGTCATGTTGGGCTCGGGGCTGGTGCCCATGTTCTCGAGCGTGTGCAGGTAGCGGTAGCTCATCTTGGTAACGAGCGTACGGCCGTCGACACCCATGCCGCCGATGGACTCGGTGACCCACTGCGGGTCGCCGGTGAACAGGGCCTGGTACTCAGGGGTACGGGCAAACTTGACCATGCGAAGCTTCATGATGAAGTGATCCACGAACTCCTGGATCTGCTCCTCGGTGAAGGTACCGTTGGCAAGGTCGCGCTCAGCGTAGATGTCGATGAACGTAGAGGTACGGCCGATGGACATGGCAGCGCCGTTCTGCTCCTTGACGGCAGCAAGGTAGGCGAAGTACATCCACTGGATGGCCTCCTGCGTGTTGGTAGCAGGGTTGGAAATGTCGAAACCATAGGTCTCGGCCATCATCTTGAGCTCGCCGAGGGCGCGGATCTGCTCCTGCAGCTCCTCACGATCGCGGATGTTGTCGGCGGTCATGACCGTCGGGGTGGAAGCCTTCTGGGCCTCCTTGTCCTTGATCAGGTAGTCGACGCCGTACAGGGCAACACGACGGTAGTCGCCGATGATACGGCCGCGGCCATAGCCATCGGGCAGACCGGTGATGATGTGAGCCGAGCGGCAAGCACGCATCTCGGGGGTGTAAACATCGAAGACGCCAGCGTTGTGGGTCTTACGCTCGAAGGTGTAGCGCTCGACAACGTTCTCGTCGACCTTATAGCCGTGCTGGCTGGCAGCCTGGCAAGCGATGCGGATACCGCCGTTGACGTGCAGCGCGCGCTTGAGCGGCTTGTCGGTCTGGAGACCGACGATGGTCTCCTTCTCGCGGTGGGCGTTATCGATGTAGCCAGCGGGGTGGCTCACGATACCCGTAACGGTCTTGGTGTCCATATCGAGGACACCGCCCTGCTCGCGCTCCTTAAGCAGCAGGTCGAGAACCTCGCCCCACAGCTCCTTGGTACGCTCGGTCGGGCCGGCGAGGAACGACTCGTCGCCCTCGTAGGGGGTGTAGTTCTTCTGGATGAAGTCTCGGACGTCAACCTCTCCCGTCCAAATGCCTTCCTTGAAGCCTTCCCATGCCTCCTGCATTGTGTAACCACGCTCCTAGTTACGTGTAATGCGGCGCTCTCTCACACCGCTGCTTATTGAATTCTTGAATTTTCGGCTTGCACTACCGGCTTCTTCCGTTCTTCACCACACGTTGGTGCAGGGAAAACGTTTGTCCACCTTGGAACTACAACCCAAAACCCAAGATTTCACTCGTCTGAGAAGGATAACATAGCGACCCTCTCCATCTGGGCTATTATATGTTTCTTTTTTTATATCATAAGGGCTTTTTTTACAAATCCGCAGGAAACGCGAGCGCGAACAACTACCGTTCACCGATTTGTATGTTATTTTTCCTTGCCTTTGTACGACGTTCGCTCTAGCTGTTATGCCAGCTTTAGCAGGATAAAGTGTCCCAAAGACCCTACAGAAACTGCAGGGCGGCCACGGGATCCCCCGTGGACGCCCTGTGGTGTAGCTAGTTTTTAGCTTTGATTACCGTTTGGCATTAGGCGGCTGCGGAGGCCTTGTCGGTCGTTGCCTTGCCGTTGCTCTGCTGGCCCTCAAAATGCTTGTAGCACCAGCTGGTGACCAGCGGGGTCAAAATAGCCGTAACGATTGCGCAGGCAGCAACCTGTGCCGTGGCCGTCGCGAGCACCGCGCCGCCGTACATGGCCTCGTTGACGCTTGCCATGGCAGCAGGCGTGGCCACATTGGCTCCGGCGCAGCTCGAAATGGCCGCACCTGCGACACCCGTACCGCCCGTGAGCTTATCGACCGCGATAACGGGAATTGCAAAGACTACCGAGCAAATCACGCCGAGCAGAATACCGGGAAGACCGCCATTGATAAGCTGGCCAAAAGTCATGGTCGAGCCCATGGCAAAGAAGACGAGCACGATGATGGCGGAAAGTGCCGGTGCCATCATCTTCTTAAAGCTCGGGAAGAGGTTGCCCAGAATAATGCCGACGACGATCGGCAAGATGGCGCCCACGAGCGACCAGCCGATCGGAGCCTGACCGGCAGCGCCGAGCACGATCATCGTGACCGGAGGGCCGACAACCAGCGTGGTGATGGCGACGGCGCCACGCTCGGCCTCATTGCCCATGGTGCCCATCAGACCAGCGTACATAGCGTTGTTGGCACCGGTGCAAGCCGCCAGCATCACCATGGCAGAGATGCCAAACAGGTTGTCGTTGAACACATAAAGGATGAGCAGCGACACGGCAACGACCACGATCTGCTTGACGGCGATGATGATGGCGCCGCGTGCAGCGGCGGCAGGAGCACTCTTAAACGAAATCGTCGTACCGACGATGAGCAAAAAAGCGCCCACGAGCGGGCCTGCGCCCTGCTGGGTCATGCCAAGCGTAAAGCTGCCGAGCGTTTTGAACAGGTCGGGGAATAGCGTGTTGAGCAGGCAGCCCAGCAAAAGCGGCACCAAAATATTGGCACCCGGGATGGAGGACATCTTAAAGAACGGCTCCTTTGCCGCCGGCGCCTCCACCGCAGTCGATTCACTCATATATATCTCCTTTGGATGCATGCGAATCGTAGCCGCACGCGCCTATGTCAGAAAGAAGGCGACGGTCCCGAGTCGCAGGGGCCGTCGCCAAATAATCGTCGTGGGGTATTACCCGTCCAGGACGATGCCGCCGTCGCAGTCACCAATCTCGCCGTTCACGAAGCTGGCGAGGTCGGAAGCGAAGAACAGCACCATCTGCGCAGGCTCGCTGGCCTGGGCGGCGCGGCCCAGAGGGATACCGTTGATGATGCGCTGAGAGTTCTCGTCAGAGAGAATCGAGGTCATATCGGTCAACGTGAGCGACGGGCACACGGCGTTGCAGCGGACGCCGAACTTGCCGCCTTCCTTGGCGACTGCCTTGGTCAGACCGTTAACACCGGCCTTGGAGCTGGCGTAGGCGGCTGTGCCGAGCAGGCCGCCACCGATTTTGCCCGCAACGGAACTCACGTTGACGATAGTGCCGGCATGGGCCGCCTTAAAGTGCGGGTACACGGCGTTCATCATAGTGAAGGTACCGTTGAGGTTGATGTCGATGGTGCGACGCCACTCGGTGTCATCGATCTCGTCGAACTTCTTGGTGCTGATGACGCCAGCGCAGTTGATCAGGATGTTGGTTTGCGGCAGGTCCGTAAAAATCTGCTCGACGGTCTCGCGCGCCTTGGGCGCATCGGCAACATCGAGCTGATAGAACTTGTTGCCCTCGCCAAGCTCGGCCACAGCGGCCTCGCCCTTAGCAGCGTTCCTTGCGATGAGCGCGACGTGTCCGCCGCCTGCAACGATACCCTTGGCGATCTCGAGGCCAATGCCCTGAGTGCCACCGGTAACGATCGCGGTTTTACCCGTGAAGTCAAATGTCATGACTCCATCCCCCTTTATGTAAGGTGTCTCCTTGCGGGAAGTTGGAGCATCGCACGTGGCGATTATATGAGCCCCAGTCGTCATGGTGGTGACAACCCCTCGCCTAACCGCGGGCATGATAGTTCTTTGAAACGCTTCAGGAATTGAATGATTTTAAGTCTTAATGCACTCTTAATATTGCCTAGCGGCCAAGTAGATTTTTGGGACATGCCTAGAAATCCACCGAATGGGATGGTTGAGCGGGGGTATCATCTTTCACCGAAAATAGTTTCTAGTGTTAGGGGTTTTCGGTGGAAGATACCGATTTCCGTGAGCTTGGGCGTCAGCTCCTTACCGAGTTCGGCAGCATGCATCAGCGCATTTCGCGCTTTGCGGACAAAGCCCTCGGCGGCGAGATGGCCGTCATGCGCGCCCTCATACTCGCCGGCGGTTCGCTCACGCCAAGCGAACTCGCTGATCGCGCCTGGGTCTCGAGTGCCCGCATCGCCAATATCCTACGCGCTCTCGAAGCCAAGGGCTGGGTCGAGCGCGAGCACTCAAAGACCGACCGTCGTCGCGTACACGTCACGGTGACCGACAAAGGATTCCAGGATCTCGAAATCAAACGTCGGGAATTCGAAAACCGCACTGCGGCTTTCCTCGAGCAGCTCGGCGAAACAGATACCCAAGAGATGGTGCGTCTTCTAAGGCGTGCCAACGAAATTAGCGACCGTAATCAAGAAAGGAGAGATGCCGAGTGAGGATTCTCAAGCTCTTTAAAAAGCATATCCTGGCACTGTTCGCAGCTATCGTGCTTATCGTAATCAGCTGCAACGCCGATCTGGCACTGCCTACCTATATGAGCGACATCGTCGACGTGGGCGTGCAGCAAGGCGGCATCGCCTCGCCCGTGCCCGACACCATTCGCACCGAATCGCTCGACGACCTCGAACTCTTTATGAGCGCCAAGGACGCCAAGGCTGTGGAGGCCGTGTTTAGCAAGGCTGACAAAAACGGCATTCGAACGTACAAGGGCACCGAGGAAGAGCGTACCGATGGAGGCAAGATTGCCGACATTATGAGCCTGCCCGAGACTGTCGTCCTTTCGCTCGACCAGGGCATCGACGCCGACTCCATGGGCGACATGATGGGCTCGTCCAGCGAGAAAGACGACAACGCTGCCCAGGCCATGACTACCCCCGAGCAAATGGCAGCGATGACGCCCGAGCAGCTCGCCGAGATGCAGAAGAAGGCCGCAGCGGCGCAGAACATGCAAAAGCAGATTGATGCCGACGGCGGTAAGATCACCATGAAGAGCCTGCGTCTGGGCGTTGAAGGCGGTCTGGTAGACCAAAGCAAGCTCGTCGAGGGCGCTAACCAAATGGCGGACAAAATGGGCTCCATGTCGGGCTCCATCGTCACCCAGCGCGCCGTGAGCTATGTACAGGACGAGTACGAGGCACAGGGCATCGACCCCGCCGACGTACAGAACGCCTACCTGAGCCGCATGGCGACCACGATGTTTGGGCTGTGTCTGGTATCGCTCGTCGCCACCATCCTGACCGGTGCCGTGGCGTCGCGCACCGCCTGCTCCATTGCCCGCGACCTGCGCCGCGAGACCTTCAACAAGGTTATGCACTTCTCGCCAGCCGAGGTGGGCAAGTTTAGCCAGGCCTCGCTCATCACCCGCTGCACCAACGACATTCAGCAGATCCAGATGGCCGCAACCCTGTTTATCCGCATGTGCCTGATGGCCCCCGTCATGGGCATCGTCGCCGTCATGCGCGTCCTGGCCAACCATACCGGTCTGGAGTGGACCATCGCTGTGGCCATCATCGCGGTTTCGGCCGTTGTCGGCGTGCTCATGGGTCTCACCATGCCCAAGTTCAAAAAGATGCAAAGCTTTGTTGACCGCGTGAACCTTACCGCCCGCGAGCTGCTCGACGGCCTGATGCCCATCCGCTCGTTCAACCGCGAGGAGCATGAGCTCGAGCGTTTTGACAAGGCATCACTCGACCTGATGACCACGCAGCTCTACACCAACCGCGCCATGAGCTTTATGATGCCGCTCATGATGCTCGTCATGAACTGCATCACCGTGCTTATCGTCTGGTTTGGCGCGCAGGGCGTGTCCGACGGCGTGATGCAGGTCGGCAACATGATGGCGTTTATCTCCTACACCATGCAGATCGTCATGGCGTTTATGATCCTCACCATGGTTTCGGTCATCCTGCCCCGCGCCGAGGTCGCAGCCGAGCGCGTGGAAGAGGTCATCACCTGCCCCACGAGCATCAACGACCCTGTCTCGCCCAAACTGCCTGCTGCCAGCGCGCCGCGCGGCGAGCTCACCTTCCGCGACGTGAGCTTCCAGTATCCCGATGCCCGCGCCGACGTCATCAGCGGCGTAAACTTCACCACGCACGCCGGCCAGATGCTCGGCATCATTGGCTCCACGGGTTCGGGCAAGTCCACGCTCGTGCAGCTGATTCCGCGCCTGTACGACGTCACGGGCGGCAGCATTTCGCTCGACGGCATCGACGTGCGCGACATGACCCTTTCCGAGCTGCGCCGCCGCATTGGTTACATCCCGCAGCAGGGTCGCCTGTTCTCGGGCACCGTCGAGAGCAACCTCAAGTTTGCCGGCGACATGGTGAGTGACGAGGATATGCGCCAGGCAGCACGCGTCGCGCAGGCGGAGGACTTTATCGCCGAGCGCGAGGACGGGTACGACTCCCCCATTAGCCAGGGCGGCTCCAATGTCTCGGGCGGTCAGCGTCAGCGCCTGGCCATCGCCCGCGCCTTGGCCAAGAAGCCCGAGGTCGTGGTGTTCGATGATTCGTTTAGTGCGCTCGACTACAAGACCGACGCTCGCCTGCGCGAGGAGCTCGCCAAAAACGTCACCGACGCCGCACTCGTGGTCGTGGCCCAGCGCATCGCGACCATCATGCACGCCGACCAGATTGTCGTGCTCGACGACGGCCACGTGGTGGGCACCGGTACGCACGAGGAGCTGCTACACAGTTGCCCGGCGTACCTGGAGATCGCACAGTCGCAGCTTTCCGCCGAAGAGCTAGGGCTTACCCAAGAAGAAATTGCAGCCGTCATGGAAGGAGGCGAGCGCTAATGGCAGACGAGACCAAGACTCAGATTCCCAAGCCCACCCGCCAGCGTGGTCCCATGGGCGGCATGCGTCGCGGCGAAAAGGCCAAGGACTTTAAGGGCACCATAAGGCAGCTGCTCGGCTATATCGGCCAGCACAAGATTGCCGTGTTTGCCGCCGTCGCCTTTGCCGTGTGCTCGGTCATCTTTAACATTGTGGGACCCAAGGTGCTCGGCCAGGTTACGACCAAGCTGTTCGAAGGCCTGGTCGCCAAGGTCAACGGCACCGGCGACGTTGACTTTGACTGGATCGCCAAGACGCTCGGCTTTTTGCTCTGCCTGTATCTGGCGAGCTCTGTCTGCAGCCTCATCCAGGGCTGGCTCATGACCGGCGTCACGCAAAAGATTTGCTACCGCATGCGCAAGGAGATCGCCGCCAAGATCGCCGTCGTGCCGATGAGTTACTTCAACGGCCACAGCAAGGGAGACGTACTCAGCCGCATCACCAACGACGTCGATACGCTGGGTCAGTCGCTCAACCAGAGCGTGACGCAGCTCATCACCTCGGTGACGCAGATTATCGGCGTGCTCGTCATGATGCTTTCGATCAGTCTGCCGCTTACCGGCGTCACCGTGCTCACGCTGCCGGCCGCCGCGATTATCCTGATGGTGATGATTCACTTCTCGCAGCCGTACTTCCGCGAGCAGCAGCAGGTCCTGGGCACCGTCAACGGTATTATCGAGGAGGATTTTGCCGGCCAGAACGTCATTCAGGTGTTCGACCGCGCCGAGGCTTCGATCGAGGAGTTCGACCGCCAAAACGACCGCCTGTTTATTAGTGGCTGGCGCTCGCAGTTCCTGTCGGGCCTGATGATGCCGCTTATGAGCCTGGTGGGTAACATGGGCTACGTGGGCGTCGTCGTGGTAGGCGCGCAACTTGCGCTGACCGGCAATGCCACGCCCGGCGACATCCAGAGCTTTATCCAGTACGTGCGCAACTTTACGCAGCCGGTGCAGCAGCTGGGCAACGTGAGCAACACGATGCAGTCGATGGCAGCCGCCACCGAGCGCGTCTTTGAGTTCCTAGCCGCGCCCGAGGAGGAGCAGAAGGCCGACGCGCAGATTCCCGAGAAGCGCCCTGGCCACGTGGAGTTCGACCACGTCAAGTTTGGCTACACGCCCGACAAGACCATCATCCACGACTTTAGCTGCGAGGCGCAGCCCGGCCAAACCATTGCCATCGTCGGCCCCACCGGCGCCGGCAAGACCACGCTCATTAAGCTGCTGCAGCGCTTTTACGACGTGGACGGCGGTTCGCTGCGCGTCGAGGGCGTCGACGTGCGCGACTGGGATCGCGCGGCGCTGCGCGGCGAGTTTGCCATGGTGCTGCAGGACACCTGGCTGTTTAACGGCACCATCCGCGAGAACATCCGCTATGGACGCCCCGATGCGAGCGATGCCGAGGTCGAAGCCGCTGCACGCGCCGCACGCTGCGATCACTTTATTCATACGCTCGCCGGTGGCTACGACTTTATGATCAACGAGGAGGGCACCAACCTGTCGCAGGGTCAGCGCCAGCTCGTGACCATCGCCCGTGCCATTTTGGCCGACCGCCCGGCACTGATTCTGGACGAGGCGACTTCCAACGTCGATACCCGTACCGAGGAGCTCATTCAGCGCGCCATGGATGCGCTGATGCAGGGCCGCACCAGCTTTGTCATCGCGCACCGCCTGTCCACGATCCGCAACGCCGACGTGATCTTGGTGATTCGCGACGGCGACATCGTCGAGAAGGGCACGCACGACGAGTTGCTCGCCCAGGGCGGCTTCTACGCCGATCTGTACAACTCGCAGTTCGACGAAGCAGCATAGATTCGGCCGCAAGGAGCGAATAACGCCCGAGAACGGGGGCGCAGGACAACCTGCGCCCCCGTTTTTTCGTCCACGGCACTCGAATTAGCTCTCTTAGGGCCCGATTGACGGTAGCGCACAGAGATGTGGTGTAAGAGGCGGGGCATGCCCCGCCTCCGCCCTTTCTTGAAAGGGAGGGGACACCGCCTAGAATTCGTCGTTGGAGTAATGAAGGTGACGAATGGAAGGAAAGGCGATGCCCCAAGAAGAGAGTGTACTGCGCCTCGGCCGCGACGAGGCCCTCGAGGCGGCGAGGCTTTGGCAGGAGTGCGGCGACGCGCGCGAGTTCGCGTGCAGGGTGCTGGGCGGCGTGATGAACGCGCTGATGGACTCCGAGGCCCAGCAGATGTGCGGCGCGGGCCGCAACGAGCGCAGCGACGGCAGGGAGAACAGCCGCAACGGCTACCGCCCCAGGTCGCTCAAGACCGCCGTGGGCGACGTGGAGCTCGAGATACCCAAGCTCAGGCACGGCACCTACTACCCCGAGGGCATGCTCGCGCGATGGTCGCGCGTCGACACCTCGGTGGCCGCCATCGTGCAGGAGATGTACGTGTGCGGCGTGTCCACCCGCAAGGTCGAGCGCGTGGCGTCCAAGCTGGGCATATCCTCGCTGTCGAGCTCGGAGGTCTCGAGCCTCTGCTCCGACCTCGACGCCGAGGTGGCGGAGTTCCGCCGCCGCGACCTTTCGGGCACGCCGTGCTGCTACCTGTGGCTCGACGCCACCTACATGAGCTGCAGGGTCGGCTCGTCGGTCGTCTCGCAGGGCGTCGTGACCGCGATCGGGCTGGGCGCCGACGGGCGCAAGCACTTCCTGGGCTGCGACGTGGTCGACACCGAGAGCGAGGACTCCTGGGCGGCATTCCTCGGCGGGCTGCGCGAGCGCGGGCTGGCCGGCGTTCGCCTCGTGGTCTCCGACAGCCACGCCGGGCTCGTGGCCGCCGTCTCGCGCCCGTTCCAGGGCTGCGCCTGGCAGCGCTGCGTGACGCACCTGCAGCGCAACCTCCAGAGCGCCTGCTCGGGCAGGCCCGAGGACTCCAAGGCGGCCGTCAGGGACCTCGTGCACGCCGCGGTCTACCAGGACGACCCCGACCTCGCGCGCTGCGTGTGGGCCGAGGCGGCGCCCTGGGTGGCGTCGGTGTCCGCCAGGGCCGGCGAGGTCTTCGAGCAGGCCGAGGACTCCGCGCTGGCGTTCACGGCCTTCCCCAGGGCGCACTGGGCCAAGCTCCGCACCAACAACGTCCAGGAGCGCGCCAACCGCGAGATCAAGCGCCGCTACAGGGTCGTGCAGTCCTCCCCCTCGAGGGAGTCGATGCTGCGCCTGACGTGCGCGAGCCTCATGGAGACCGAGGGGCAGTGGTCCCAGCAGCGCGTGTTCTCCGAGGCCTCGGCCGCCGAGGGCTTCGCCGAGCCCGCGGACAGGCCGGCCCCGACAGAGGGGCGGCGCCGCGCGCTCGGGCGGCGCGCCAGGGAGATAGTGGACGAGATAGTCGAGAGGCGCGGTCTCAAGAAGGAGTAACATCGGGACTTGCAGCAACGGACCTCAGGACGCTCTTACACCACGTCTGCGCGCGCGACCCGATTGACAGCCCCTTCCGGACCCTGTGGCCAAAAAAGGTCAAATATGAGTACTGTTACATTTTTAGTAGCAGCCAAAAACGCCTCAAATGACCTCTTTGCGGCTTCTATACGCCTTCAAATTAATCAAAACGCCCGTTAGCATGCTTCTGTGTGCCAACGTTAATGAACATATTTGCTGTTGTGCCTATTATCTTGTAAGCTCGATATGAGACTACGCCAGCAACAGTACTCATATTTGCCATTATTTGCCCACGGGGTATGCCGCAGAAGACCCAACTTGCTCCAGCGTGCCGTACGCCGACCCCCCTCCGGCGAGTGCCGACATTTTCCCAGATAAAACCGACCAAAATAAACCTGTCCCTTTTTGGTAGGTTTCGGGGTGACAAGGGCTTGCACTTTAGCGTGCGACAGCGGATAATGCCGAACACTCGACAATACGCTTATTGCTCTTTCTATAGATTGAGGAGGCCCCTATGGCCATGGAATTCAAACGCAGGCTGCCGATCCCCATGGAGATCCGCGAGGAAATGCCGCTTTCTGCCGAGCTTACCGCCAAAAAACAGGCATTTGACGCCGAGGTCGCCAAGGTCTTTACCGGCGAGGACGCGCGCAAGGTACTCATCATCGGCCCGTGCTCTGCCGACCGCGAGGACTCGGTGCTTGAGTACATGAACCGACTGGCCAAGGTCGCCGAAGAGGTCAAGGACAAACTTATCATCATTCCGCGCGTCTACACCAACAAGCCGCGCACCAAGGGCACCGGCTACAAGGGCCTGCTGCACAACCCCGACCCCGAGGCGCCCGACGACCTGCTCGAAGGCGTTAAGGCCATCCGCCACATGCACCTGCGCGTTATTGAGGAAACGGGCTTCTTTACCGCCGATGAGATGCTCTATCCGTCCAACTACCAATACCTCGTTGACCTGCTGAGCTACGTTGCCGTGGGTGCGCGCTCGGTCGAAAACCAGGAGCATCGCCTGGTGTCGAGCGGCATTTCGGTGCCCGTCGGCATGAAGAACCCCACCGCCGGTTCCACCACCGTCATGCTCAACTCCGTCTACGCCGCTCAGGCGCATCAGAGCTTCATCTTCCGAAACTGGGAGGTCGAGTGCGATGGCAATCCGCTCGCGCACGCCGTCATGCGTGGCTACATCGGTCTCGACGGTCGCACCTACCCCAATTACCACTACGAGCACCTGGAGCGCCTAGCCGAGCGCTATACCGAGCATGCCGGCTACGCCAACCCGGCGGCGGTCATCGACTGCAACCACGACAACTCGGGCAAGCGTCCGCTTGAGCAGTACCGCATTTGCAAGGAGGTGCTCGACAGCTGCCGCCGCAACGAGTCTATCTCCAAGCTGGTCAAGGGCTTTATGATCGAGTCCTACCTGGAGGACGGCAATCAGCCAGTCGACGGCGGTGTCTTTGGCAAGTCGATCACCGACCCGTGCCTGGGCTGGGAAAAGACCGACTACCTCATCCACGAGATCGCGGAACGGATTTAGTTACGCGGGCCGCATTTGGACAATCTGACATTCAACTTCAGGGGCGTGACCAGAAGGTCAGCGCCCTTTCGTTTCACGCCACCTTGTCTCAAATGCGACCCGCTCGCTGTCCGTCCTCTACCCGCGGCGTTGTCTTGCTCCGGATGCGGCAGTTAGGGACGTTCCTTTTCTGCCGGCAGTCTGGGACATTCCTTGGGGTAGTCGTTGGGGACGTTCTTGTTTGACTACTTGTTTGACTAGTCGTTTAAGAACGTCCCCAACGACTACCCCTCGCGTATCGTATGCGCGCCGGGCTTCGGGGGCCAGGCGCACTCTGTTAAACATGCCCTCGGGTCACACGTTTCCCCTCGAATCGATCATACAGGCCCCCAATCTGTTCGGTTTCCCCAGATTGTGAGCCCGCACACACAAGCCGCACGGCCCGCCGTTCAGCTGAAACCACCTGCCAAAAAGGGACAGGTTTATTTTGGTAGGTTTTATCTGGGCAAACGTCCAAACCGCCGTAAGGGAGTTGCCTTCCCTCGCGGCGGTTTTCTAGCAGAAAAACCAAGTGAGTAGGCTTTTTTCAGGAAGCCAAGCACGCCCCAAAACATCACTGCCCTGACCTGCGGTTTTATTGAGCATTTGTCGCGATGTGCTCGGCAGGTTCAAAAAAGCCTACTCACTTGTATCTGAGACGCACCAGGTAGGCAAAAACCGCCGCGAAAGGGCCCCTGGTCCCTTCGCGGCGGTCATACGCCTCTGATTTTGTGACGATTTTGCCCGCTTGTTATTCGCTGTAGCGGGTGGCGATGGCGGCTCGCACCATGCCGGTGCTCATGAGGTAGGTCACCAGGAAGTAGCCACCGTAGGCCGCCAGGAAGATTGCACAGGTGAGGCCCACGGTGCCGCCGATGCTCATATTTCCAAATATGCTCACCAGCTCGATGATCACCTTAAGTGCCACAAAGGAGTGCGCCAGGCCCACTGCCAGCGGGAACAGGAAGAATACCGCCTGCTGTGCCATCACCGAATGGCGAATCTGGCGGTCGTCGCAGCCGATCTGTGCCAGCACACGATAGCTGCGGCTGCCGTCGGCCACGTTGGAGAGTTGCTGAATCGACAGAATCGCCGCGCATGCAACGACCAATAGAAAGCCGATGTAGATGGCTAGGTAGCTAATAAGACCGTTCATTTGCGCTGCTTGCGCGTACATCTCGGAGCGTGTGATGAAGGTTCCCCACGAGCCCGGCTCCTTGCCATCAACGAGCAGGTTGTCGAGCACAGTGTATTTAATGCTCTCGTCTGCCTCGGTCGTATCCATCCCCTGTTTGTAGTTAACGAGCAGGCTACTGGAATACGGCTGCAGATTAAGTTGGGACAACAGCTCGTCGGCAACGACGACGGTACCCGGATTGCTGCCCATCGCCGAGTTGGCGATGGCCGCCGTATCTTCGTCCGACTTATCGGCCGCGGGCTTGAGCTCATGCCCGCCCAAGGTGAGGGTATGGCCGCCAGCCATATACTTGGTGTACATGTCGACCAGCTCGCCGCCCATATCACACGTGAGCAGATACTGGTCGTGACCGATATGCACCGGCTCCTCGCCCATCATCTGACGCAGTTTGTTGTACTGGCTCGCCGGCGTCACAAACAGACCCATCGCATCGGCATTGCTACCCCCGAACGCCTTGGGAAGCTTTTCGCCCATGATCTTGCACATCTCACTTGGGGTCACCGAAGGATCCGAACCGCCAAACGGGTAACTCAGATACGAATCGATCTGCACATGCTCACCGGCAACATCGGCGATATTGACCTTCTTGCCGGTCTCGTCGTTGTTGTCCGCTGACTTGCCCTTAATACCGTCTGCAACGTTATCGTGATCGATACGATCGCCGTGCCATGCGGAGTACAAATCGACCGTACTATCGGCCAGCACCATTCGATCGGCCTCAGACGGATTGAAAGACTCTTTGTAGAAGTCGAGCGTATCGGGCGTGCAATAGACATACGTCTGCGACATGTCGGCCGGATTATAGCGCTCCAGATTCTCGTTCATCACATTGGCAATCGACATACCGCACGTCACCGAGGTGATGGCCAAAAACAGGAGCATCGCGATGACGCCCATCGAAAAGCACACCGTGTTGACCTTGGCCGCAAGCTGGCGCACGGTAAACATGTTGAGGCCGCGCCAATACACGCCGCGCAGGCTCTGCAGCAGCTTGATGAGCATGCCCGAGAGTCCCCAGAACAGGGCAAAGGTGCCCACGGTAACCATAGCGGTCGTAATGCCAAACTGGTTCATGGCATCTTGCAGCTTGCTGTCCGTCGCGGTTAGCGGGAACCCATCACGTAGCAGACGGTAATAGGCCACGCCCACAAGCACCACGCCCACGGCAAAAATGGCAATCGCGATCCAGGGGTTGCGTGTCTTGATGCTCTCGTTGCGGCGCTCGGCACCCATAAGCTCGATGAGTTTGGTACGACGCACGGCGCGAAGGTTCAGCAGTAGCGTGAGCACAAACATTACGAGCATGCAGGCAAGGGTCAGATTGAACGCATCCACCGAGAAAAAGAAGTGGAAATTGGCGATCTGTGTCTTAAAGAGCGAGGCCGTAAAGAACGTCATGAGCTGGGAGAGTCCCACACCCAGCACAATGCCGGCGACAAAGGCCACGACCGATACTATCACGGTCTCGAGCGCCATGATCGTAGCGACGCGCCCGCGCCCCATGCCGAGCACCTGGTACAGGCCAAACTCCTTCTTGCGGCGTTTCATGATGAAGTTATTGGCATACACCATCAAAAAGGCCATGACACCGGCCAAAAAGTACGTCAGGTAGCCGAGCATGCTGCCCATAACCTGCGCCAAGCCCTCTTCATCGATACCGGCGATGTCGACCTGCATCGAGATGGTGTTAAAGGCATAGAAGACCGTGACGCCCAGGGTGAGCGTCAAAAGGTAGACAAGGTAATCGCGGCCGGCGCGGCGGACGTTGCCCCAAGCGAGTTTACAGAGCATCGGAGCCCTCACCGCCCATCATGGCAACGACCTCCATAATGCGGTCGAAGAATTCTCGGCGGTCGGTGTCGCCGCGGCGCAGCTCGGTGAAGATCTTGCCGTCGCGAATAAACAGCACACGGCTCGTGTAGCTGGCGGCAAAGCTGTCGTGCGTGACCATGAGCACGGTCGCGCGTAGGCGGCGATTGAGGGCCTCCAGGCTCTCGAGCAGCAGGCGAGCGCTTTTGGAATCGAGGGCGCCGGTGGGCTCGTCGGCCATGATCATGGTGGGGTCGGTAACGAGCGCGCGAGCCGCGGCAACGCGCTGCTGCTGACCGCCGGACATCTGGTAGGGATACTTGTCGAGCACCTGACTGATAGACAGGCGCGCTGCCACATCCTGCACGCGGGTCGAGATCTCTGCCGAGTTTGTGCGGGCGATGGCGAGCGGCAGAGCGATGTTCTCGCGTGCCGTGAGCGTATCGAGCAGGTTGGAGTCCTGGAAGATAAAGCCCAGCTCCTCGCGGCGGAACTGCGAGAGCTTGGCCTGCTTCATGCGCGTCACGTCCTGGCCGTTGATGCGGATCGTGCCACTTGTGGCGCTATCGATGGTCGACACGCAGTTGAGCAACGTCGACTTGCCCGAGCCCGAAGCGCCCATGATGCCAACGAATTCGCCGCGGTTGACGGTAAAGCTGACGTCGTTGAGCGCGCGGGTCACGTTGCCCAGCGCTCCATATACCTTTTCGAGATGCGCGACCTCCAGTACCGGGGTCGTCATGTGCGTGGTTTGCATACCGAGTCCTTTCTTGCAATTAGTCTACGGCATCTATAGTCGCAAGAAGACGAGTCGGCTACCATCGATATGGCTTACGCTTGCCTTACCGTTGTGTAAGGTAGGGGTAGTCTTTTTGGGACGGGGCTTTTTTAGCTACCCCATCCGAAGCCTTCGAAGCATGAGGCCGCATTTGACATAGGGCAGCTAAAAAAGCCCCGTCCCAAAAAGACTGCCCTGCCACTTGTTGATGTTGAGAGAGGACTCCTGTTGAAGACTGTTCATGTTGCCGCTGGGATCATTCGCAAGGAAGGATCCGATGAGCTACTTGCCGTGCAGCGCGGCTACGGCGACATGCAGGGACTTTGGGAGTTCCCCGGCGGCAAGCTCATGCGCGGCGAGACGCCCGAAGACGCCGTGCGCCGCGAGCTCATGGAAGAGCTGCAGGTAAAAGTCACCAACCTGCGCGATTTCTACACCGTTGAGTATGACTACCCCGATTTTCATCTCTCCATGGAGTGCTACTACTGCTCGCTGGCTAAAGAGTCTGGCGAGCCCCAGAAACACGACCGCCAACTTGATATCCGCTGGATTCCGCGCACCTCGCTTGCCACGGTGGAATGGATGCCCGCTGACAAGGCGCTCATTGATGCCCTGATTGAGCTGAAGGAAGACCGGCTTGAGGCCAACGGCACTGCCAACGACGCCGAGGCCGCCACGACCGACGAGCCCGCCACCAGGCCCAAGCGCGCACCTAAGCGCCGCAGCAAAAAGCGTCCCAAACCAGGTCTGCTCGACGGCATCGATACCTCGGACCTTTCCGCCGACGAGCGCGAACTGGTGCGCCGCCGCGCTGCTATAAAAAAGTCCATGAAGGGCAACAAGCGCGCCAACACCAAGCCCGAGCTGCTCGTACGTCAGCGCCTGCGGGCCGCGGGCCTTACGGGCTATCGTTTGGAATGGAAGGTACCCGGCAAGCCCGACATCGCCTTTCCCGGGCGCAAGATCGCTATCTTCGTCAACGGCTGCTTTTGGCACCGCTGCCCCAAGTGCCACCCTAGCCAGCCCAAGCGCAACGTTGAGTTTTGGGAGGCAAAGTTCCGTCGCAACGTCGAGCGCGACCGCACCGCCGTGGCGGCACTCACTCAAATGGGCTGGACGCCCATAACCATCTGGGAATGCGAACTCAAAAAGGACCGCATCGACGCCACCATGGAAAAGGTCATCGAGCAGGTGCGGGCCGCAGAGCCGCAGCGCTAGGAACGAGCCGTCCACACGCCCCACACAGGCGAGCCACATCCGCGCCACAAACCTTAGAAAGCCCTTAAGCTCAAAACCTTTCAAGAGTGTTACCCGATAGCTTTGACCTGCGGTTTCATCGTTACATCAAACCTGATTAAGCCTTTCTTTAGCGCTTCTTTGCAGCAGCCGCGGCATAATACTACCAACGCACGGGACCTAGCAGCATACCCCGTGCGCAACCTTTTGGTGGACATCGAGGAGGCCGCATAAGCATGCATTCTTCCAATGACGCAGCACAGCAGCCATCCCTAAAACATGCAGACCTTTTCTCCTTCCCCCCGACACAGAGAAACGGCCTCCTCGACTCCCCCGCCACAAAAGCAAAACGCTCAACCGACCAGAGCCTCAACCTGCGAGCATCGCTCGAAAAGCTCCAAGCATCCCTAGACAAAACCTTCCCCAACCAAGCCCGGGCATACTAACCCCTCATCAACAAAGAAGCCCTGACGCCCCACCCATTTCCGCCCCAACGCCACAAGGGCGATCGAGCAGGGCCGTCCGGAAACGGAAAAGGGCCTATCTCTCAGAACATTCCGCAGGACGGAGGAAGCCCCGCAGCGCGTAGCGCGCAGCGGGGCTTCCGACATGTCCGAGGACGTTCTGAGAGATAGGCCCTTTTCCGTTTCCGGACGGCCCGGTGGGATCAGAGCACCCTTGCTGTTACTCTGCTTTGCCCACAGAGTTGAGGTTGGTCATGCGGATCTTAACCAGCTCGGTGATCTCACGCATGCCCTCCTTGGCCGGCTTCTTGGGATCGAAGCAGGCGGGGTTCTCGGCCATGTAGGCCATGAAGCCCTTGGTGTAGGCCTGACGCAGCTCGGTGGCGTAGTTAACCTTGCAGATGCCGTTCTTCACAGCCTCGGCAACCTGCTCATCGGGCACACCGGAGGTGCCGTGCAGAACCAGCGGCACGTCGACGGCGTCGCGGATGGCCTTGACCACGGACTGCTCGATGTGCGGATCGCTCGTGTACACGCCGTGGCTGGTGCCAACGCCAATTGCAAGGGAGGTGCAGCCAGTGCGCTCGACGAACTCCTTGGCCTCGGCAGGATCGGTGTAGGGGCTCTCGCCCTCAACCGCGGGACCGTCGTCCTCCTTGCCGCCAACCTTACCAAGCTCAGCCTCGACGGGCACGCCCATGGCGCGGCCAGCGTCGGCGACGGACTTGGTCAGGGCAATGTTGTCCTCGAAGGACTCGTGCGAACCGTCGATCATGACAGAGGTATAGCCGGTGCGGAAAGCCTGCATGCAGCGGTCATAGCCATCGCCGTGATCGAGGTGCAGAGCGACGGGCACGGAAGCGCGCTCGGCAGCAGCCTTGACCATGCCGTAGAAGTAGTCCAGACCAGCGGTCTTGATGGTGCCCGGGGTGGTCTGCATGATGACGGGGGACTTGGTCTCCTCGGCAGCGGCCAGAACGGCCATAACAAACTCGAGGTTCTCGACGTTGAACGCGCCGACGGCGTAGTGGCCGGCTTGAGCGTCCTTGAGCATCTTTTCGGTGGTAACAAGTGCCATGAGCGTTTGCTCCTCTCCCTCGCCCGCATCTGGACATCGGGCGTAGTTGTTCACAAGGCGTTTTACCTTGCGTTTTTCTGCGCTCATTGTATGAAATTCAGCGCCTTTACACGCGCGAGATATTGAGCCCATGCAGGTCAATACCGTCGTTTTTGAAAAGTAAACGGAAGGAATTGGAGCCGAGTGGGCGTGTTCGATATTGAATTTTGGGCGTTGAGCGTCTTTCTTTTATAGAAAAGATAAGTAATCGAAAGGTGTTTTCTTACTCAAAAAGAAAATAAACGAAAATAGAGTCAACACAATTCCTGCAAATTTCAGACGATGATGGAGCAGATATGGCCCACGCAACAACCCGAGCTTTCGCCGACGAGCGTCGTGCCGCCATTATGGAAATGCTCGAACATAACGCCTCGGTGCAAGTGGCAGAAATCGCCCAGACCTTTGGCGTGTCCTCCGTTACCGCCCGTGCCGACCTAGACGCGCTCGCCGAAGCAGGCAAGCTGCGCCGCACACACGGCGGTGCCGTCTCGCTCCACAAACGCCTGACCGTCTCCACGCAGGATCGCCGCATCAATGTCAACGTCGCTGCCAAGCAGGCCATCGCGCAAAGCGCCATCGAGCTCGTCAATGACGGCGACACGCTGCTCGTCGACTCGGGCACCACGGCGCTCGAGTTCGTCCGGCTCCTCGACCAGCGCGACGGCATCACCGTCATCACGGCCGACATTACCATTGCCGATTACATCGACGAGAGCATGCCCTCAGTCGATGTCGTCATGCTGGGCGGGGCGCTGCGCAAAGGCCATCGTTATCTGTACGGACCGCTCACTATGCAGGCGCTCCAAATGGTCCATGCCGATCTGGCCGTCATGTGCCCCGGCGCTTTTGTCCCCCGTTGCGGCTTTACGACCGACTTTCCCCAGATGGCCGAGACCAAAACGGCCATGATCGCCGCAGCCCATCAAAGCGTCGCCCTCATGGACGCCAGCAAGGTTAACGGACGTGGCATGTACCGTTTTGCCGAGCTCGCCGACGTCGACACCATCGTGATGGACCGTGACCCCGATCATGCCGTCGCCACCTCAATCGCCGAGGCCACCGACAGCGCACGTCCAGCCCTCATCATCGCCGGCGCTTAAACAAAAACCACCACAAAGGTGCCTGTCCCCTTTGTGGTGGTTGTGATAGTTGAGCGTCAAAAGTGAACGTGTCGCTACTTGGAGAGCTCGTCGGCGAGGGCCTCGATCTGGGCGCGCGATGCGTCGTTGAGCGAACCCAGGACGGTCACCTTGTTCTGCGTCAGGGTGATGTCCTTCATGCCCTCGAGCTCCTTGGTCATAACCTTGGCAGCTGCGGGCGCCCAGGAACCGGACTCGACAAGCGCCACGGTGCGGTTCTGGTAGGCATGCTCGGCGAGCGTGTGGATAAAGGTGCTCATGCACGGGAAGATCTCGCCCTGATAGGTAATGGAGGCGAGCACCAGACGGTCGTAGCGGAACGCATCCTCAACGGCCTCGGCCATGTCGTCGCGAGCCAGGTCAAAGACGGAGACCTTCTGACCGCGAGCCTCGAGCGCAGATGCGAGCTCCTCGACGGCAGCCTTCAGATGGCCATACACGCTCGCATAGGCGATCGTGATGCCCTCGTCCTCGGGCTGGTAGCTCGACCAGGTGTTATAGGTGTCGAGGTAGTAGCCCAGGTTCTCGGTCAGCACGGGGCCGTGGAGCGGGCAGATGATCTGGATGTCCAGGTCGGCAGCCTTTTTGAGCACGGCCTGCACGAACTTGCCGAACTTACCGACGATGCCAAAGTAGTAGCGGCGAGCCTCGCAAGCCCAGCCCTCGGGATCCTCGATGTCGTTAGCACCGAACTTGCCAAAGCCGTCGGCACTAAAGAGCACCTTGTCGGTGGACTCGTAGGAGAAGAGCACCTCGGGCCAGTGAACATTGGGGGCACCGACAAAGGTTAGGCTGTGGCCGCCCAGGTCGAGCACGTCGCCATCTTTGACGACCATCTTGCGCTCGGGGAAGTCGGTTCCAAAGTAGTTGACCATCATGCGGAAGGCGCCCATGCTTGCCACGATCTGCGCCTGGGGATAGCGCTCCATAAAGGCAGCGATGCCGGCGGAGTGATCGGGCTCCATGTGATGAACGACCAGGTAGTCGGGCGTACGGCCATCGAGCACGGCCTCGAGGTTGCCGAGCCATTCGTCGACAAAGCCAGCGTCGACCGAATCGGCGACGGCGATTTTGTCGCCCAAAATAACATAGCTGTTGTATGCCATGCCGTTCTCGGACACGTCGTACTGGCCCTCGAACAGGTCAATGTCGTGATCGTCGACACCGATGTAGCGGATATCCTTGGTGATCTCCATCAGGCAAAGCCTCCTAGATAGACAAAAGAACCCGTCTATCATAACACTCGCCTTCATAGCCACGGCTATCCGTAAGCATCCATACCGATTGTTTTTGAGGCGGAATATACCGCCGTTTACCTGCACAAACTATGCGTGCGGCTCAGCTGTGGAATGTCGAACGATGAGTTGACCAGGAATGCGAATGGCGACGGTTTTGTCCGTTGCCCCCGCCTCGGGAACCGCATGCTCGAATACCTCGCGTCCGCGCTGATGTAAATCGAATCGCACGGTCGTGAGCTCGTTGTGCGCCACAAAATCATCGAGCGAGTCATCGACGCCCACCACGCTTACGTCCTCGGGCACGCGCAGACCGCTATCGCGCAGCGCTGCAATCGCGCCATTTGCCATCTGGTCGTTTGCCGCGTAAATCGCCGTCATGGTGCGATCGCGCTCGGCCAGGTACCTGCCGGCCTCGTAGCCGCTGTTGGCAGACCAGTCGCCCTCGAGCGGCTCTGCCGGCTCGATGTGTTTACGCTCGAGCGCATCCTGCCAACCGGCGCGGCGAAATTGTTCGTCGACCGAGAACGACGGGCCGCCAATATAGCGAATCTGCTCGTGCCCCAGCTCAAACAGGTGATCCATAAGCAACAGCGAGCAGCCGTAATGGTCGGAATCGACCGTGGTCACCCGCGGGTGCGCATACATGGTAACGATGACCGTGCCAATGCCCGGCAGTGGATCAAACGTCTCAAAATCGGGCGCCATGCGACTCATGCCGATGATGATGCCGTCCACGGGCAGCGCGGCCATACGACGCGTGGCCTCGGCAAGCGAAAACTCCTCGGTCTTGGACATCTCGACCAGCGTGATGGCGCAATTATGCTCGCGAGCAGCGCTGGCGATGCCGTCGATCATTGAGAGGTTGCCAAACTTGGTGACATCGTTGATGCACAGGCCGACCGAATGGTAACGGCCGTCGCGCAGCGAGCGACCGGCATAACTCGGACGAAAGCCGAGCTCTTGCATAGCGGCCTGCACGCGCTGGCGCGTCTGCTCGTTAACGTTGGGCAAGCCGTTGGCGACGCGCGAAACCGTCTGCTGCGAAACGCCAGCAGCGCGGGCGACGTCGGCCATGGAGACCGGACGCGAACTGGTATCGTTGGACGGGCGCCTTGCCACAGGATCACCTTCACCCTTGCGAGATCTGAATAGCGTGCATGCCGGCCCGGACAGAAATACACCCCGCGCCGAGGCCCGCTATCGTCGGACGCATGTTAACGTACTCTACTTTTTCTATCTGCATCTCTTCTGCTTTATAAGTCCATACGGCAGTACCGTTCACGGCCGTATTTCTACCGATTACCAGATTCTCAAAAAGTGACAAGCGTTGTGTTATGAGTACGTTAACATAGCCCGTAACGTGCGGTATCGTGAACACTTGGTTCATGCCGCTTCAAGTTGTTAACGTACTCATAACGACGCAAAACTCATCCGTGCGCGCCAAGGAAAGGACTCCCATGACCACCCCCGACGAAAAGACATTCGCCACGCTCACCAAGCTATTTGAGGAGGAGTTTGGCCCCATCGGCGATCGCCAGGTGCTCTACGTGCACGCGCCCGGGCGTTCCGAGATCAGCGGCAATCACACCGACCACGAGGGCGGCCACGTCATCGCCGGCTCGCTCGATGTCGCCGTTGACGGCATCGCCGTGGCAACCGACTCCAACAAGGTCCGCGTCGCCGACGAGGGCTATCCTACGTTTGAGATCACGCTCGACACGCTGGATATTCAAGAGTCCGAGAAGGGCACGTCCGCGAGCCTCGTCCGCGGCATGGCCCACGAGATCGCAGCGCTTGGTGTTGAGCCCCAGGGCTTTGACTTCGCCTTCACCTGCTCCGTCCCCTCGGGCGGCGGTCTTTCGAGCTCCGCTGCCGTCGAGGCGGCATACGGCCGCGCCATGGAAACCCTCTGGGGCGCGCCCGCCATCGAGCCCGTCGCGCTCGCCCAGATGAGCCAGCGCACCGAGAACAACTATTACGGCAAGCCCTGCGGTCTGATGGACCAGGCCGCTGTGTGCCTGGGCGGCCTCGCCTACATGGACTTTGAGGACCAGGCTCAGCCTAAAACCCAGAAGCTCGAGCTCAACTTTGAGGATCACGGCTATGCGCTCGTGCTCGTTAAGGTTGGCACCGACCATGTGGCCGCCACCGACGACTACGCCGCCGTTCCGCGCGAGATGCAGGACGTCGCCACCGAGTTCGGCAAGGCACGCCTGTGCGAGGTAAACGTGGCGGACTTTGACGCCAAGCTCCCCGAGCTGCGCGCCAAGCTGGGCGACCGCGCCTGCCTGCGCGCCGTTCACTACTGGTACGAGAACGGACTGGTCGACAAGCGCTGGGCAGCCCTGAACGCCGGCGACATCGACCAGTTCCTGGTCCTGACGCGCGAGTCCGGCGCCAGCTCCGCCATGTACCTGCAGAATGTTGTTGCCAAACTGGGTTCCGAGCAGCCTTCCATGTACGCGCTTGCTCTTGCCGAGCATGTGCTCGACGGCCGTGGCGCCGTTCGTATCCACGGCGGCGGCTTCGGCGGCACCATCCAGGCCTTCGTGCCGCTCGATCTGGTCGACACCTTCATTGCCAAGATGAACGGCTGGCTGGGCGAGGGTTCTGCCCGCCACTACGCTATCTCTGACAAGGGGGCTTACGCGGCATGGCTGTAATGACTGACGTGCGCGAGGCCGCGCAGAACCTAATTGAGTACGCCATCCACCGATCGATGATCGGCCAGGACGATCGCATCTGGGCATACAACACCATTTTGGAGTGCATCGGCGCCACGGGCCCGGCGCTCGACATGGCCTGGGCGCTCCAGGTCGAGAAACTCTCGCTCTTGCACCCCGATACCCTGCCCGACTTTGACCTTGAAGGCACGCTTGCCGCGCTTTCCGAGGCTGCCGTTGCCAACGGTGCTGCCGAGGACACGGCGTCGGGCCGCGACCGCATCGCCATGCGCATCATGGGCGCGCTCATGCCGAGGCCTTCAGTTGTAAACGAGGAGTTCAACGGCCGCATGGGCGTCAACGAGCCCCGCGCCGCGACCGACTGGTTCTACGGCCTGTGCTGCGACGCCGGCTACGTGCGCCGTGACGCCATCGCGCGCAACATCAAATGGAGCACCCCCACCAACTGGGGCGATCTTGAGATCACCATCAACCTGTCCAAGCCTGAGAAGGACCCGCGCGATATTGCCGCGGCCGGTGCCGCAAAGAACGCGGGCGAGGAGTATCCCGCCTGCCAGCTCTGCATCGAGAACGAGGGCTATCCCGGACGCTCTGCCGCAGCCGACGGCGGCGCTCACCCCGCCCGCCAGAACCTGCGCGTTATCCCCATTCAGCTCGACGGCGAGCGCTGGGGCTTCCAATACAGCCCGTATGCGTATTTTAACGAGCACTGCATTGCCATGAGCTCCGAGCATCGCCCGATGCACGTCGACCGTAAGGGACTGACCTGCCTGCTCGATTTTGTGGACCTGTTCCCGCACTATTTTATCGGCTCCAATGCCGACCTGCCCATCGTGGGCGGCTCGATTCTGTCGCATGACCACTTCCAGGGTGGCGCGCACGAGTTCCCCATGATGCACGCCGCCGAGGTCTCGCAGTTTAGCGTGCCCGGCTTTGACCAGGTCAGCGGTACCGTGTTGCAGTGGCCGCTTTCGGTCGTGCGACTGCGCTCGCACGACCGCGCCCAGCTGCTCGACGCCGCCGAGAAGATTATCCATGCCTGGCGCGAGTGGACCGATGAGTCGGTTGGCGTCGTCGCGCACACAGCCGATGGCGTGGCGCACAACACCGTAACGCCCGTCATCCGCCGCGTTGACTCCCGCGGCAATGCCGGCGGCGAGACCTACGAGGCTTACCTCGCGCTTCGCTGCAATATCACGACTGACGAGCATCCGCTGGGCGTATTTCACCCGCATGCTGAGTACCACCACATCAAGAAGGAGAACATCGGCCTGATCGAGGTCATGGGCCTGGCCATTTTACCGCCGCGTTTGGTTCCCGAGCTTGGCGCTGTCCGTGAGCATCTGCTGGCGGCCAAAGCCGATGCCAGCTACGACCTTGCCGGTGCGCTCGAGGGCGACGACCTTTGCCGCAGCCACGCCGCATGGGCCAAGGATGTCTTTGCTCGCCGCGGCGATGAGCTTACGGCGGATAACGCCATCGATATCCTGCACGAGGAGGTCGGCGTGGTGTTTGGCCACGTGCTCGACAACGCCGGCGTCTTTAAATGGGACGAAGCCGGCCGCGCCGCCCAGCAGCGCTTTATCGACTCGCTGTAGAGCACGGGCCCGAACGTTCAACAGCAGCCCACACGACATAGCCACCTACACGACAACGGTGCCCGCCGGCAATATCGCCGACGGGCACCGTTTTTTGAGTGTAGTCATCGGGGACGTTCTTAAACGACTAGTCATTAAAGAACGTCCCCAATGACTACCCCAAGGAATGTCCCAGACTGCCGGCAGAAAAGGAACGTCCCTAACTGCCGCATCCGGAGCAAGACAACGCCGCAGGTAGAGGACGGACAGCGAGCGGGTCGCATTTGAGACAAGGTGACGCGAAACGAAAGGGCGCTGACCTTCTGGTCGCGCCCTTGAGGTTGAACGTCAGATTGTCCAAATGCGGCCCGCGCAGCGTCGACCGGTCCGCCGTTCGGTAGAACGGCGGAACCAATAGGTTTGATAAAACCGCGTAACCCTACAGTTCAGTCACGACAACGTTGTTGTAAATCTCGTCCCAGCGGTCCATGACCAGGTGGCCGGTCTTGGGATCCATGGCGTTGAGCTTGCCGCAGGTATTGGCGGTCTTGAGCACCGTGACGTCGTCGGCACCAGCAGCAATGGCATGCGCAAAGCCGGCGATGGTCGAGTCACCGGAACCCGTCGCGTTCACAGCCGCAATCGCGGGCGTCTTGGCGCGGAACGCGCGGCCCTCATGGAAGCCCACCGAACCGGCAGCGCCCATCGAAACGACAACCCAGGGAATACCGGCAAAGCGGTCATCGGCGGCAAGCGCCTCGCGCAGGGCATCGACATCATCGGTCGTAAAGGACGTACCCAGCAGGCCGTTGATCTCGGTCAGGTTGGGCTTTACGAGCTCAGGCTTAGCGTCGGACTTCAGCGCGGCCTCCAGCGATGCACCCGAAGTGTCGAGCAGCACCTTGGCGCCCGCCTCCTCGGCGATCTTAACGAGCTCGGCATAGTAGCCGGCATCGACGCCACGCGGCAGCGAGCCCGAAAGCGTCACAACGTCCGCCTTCGCTGCAAGCTCGGCAAACTTAGCCGTGAAGGCCTCGAGCTCGGCCGGGGCGATCTGCGGGCCGCTCTCCAAAAGCTCGGTCTGATTACCCTCGTGCAGAATATTCAGGCAAATGCGCGTCTCACCGGCGATGGGCACAAAGTCGTTCTTGACGCCATCGGCATCCATAAGCTCAGCCATATAGGCACCCATGTGGCCGCCGAGCAGACCGGTCGCGAGCACGTCGTCGCCCAGCTGCAGCAGCACGCGGCTCACATTGAGACCCTTGCCGCCAGCGGTCTTTTCGGGCGTCACGCGGTTCACGTCGTCGATGATCAACTTGTCGAGCTGATAGCGCGTATCAATCGACGGGTTCATGGTAACGGTCAGAATCATATTGAACTCCTGTTTCCGGGGCACGACACGCGCGGCCCCAAACATACGATAGCTCGTTAAAGGATCTCGATCTCAAAGCCGCGGGTAACGGTCTCCCCCGGCTTGGCCACCAGGCAGCCACGCTTGTGCTCCAGAATATCGTCCTCGTCGGAGCAGGTGGACAGACCACCCCACGGTTCCACGGCCACAAAGTCGCCCTCGGGCTTGCTCCACACAATCAGGTATGGCATATCGGGGAACGTCAGGCGCACGCCCTTGTCCTCGGTTTTCTTGGTAAGCGTAACCACGCGGCTCTCGAGCACGTCAAAGATGGTCTCTGCGAAGTCAAAGAGTTCGTGGGTCAGCGGCAGGTCATGGCCAACCATCGGGTTCTTGCTGCGATGCTCAACATCAATCAGGCCCGTCGAGGGAACGGCAGTACAGAGCTCGGTGGCCTCACGCTGCTCAAAACGAAGCTCATAATCGTCATAGGACTCGCCCTCGTCGAGCGGGCATTTAAAGCCGGGGTGACCGCCCACAAAGAACGGCATGTCCTCGGTGCCCTCATTGGTCACCTCGTACGACACGGCCACCTTTTCCGAATCGATCGTGTAACGAGCAACGATCTTAAACGGATACGGGTACTGCTCGAGCAACTCGGCATGGTCGGTAGAGCTTAGGCTCAGCGCAACCATGTTGTCGCTCTGTTCCTCGAGCTTCCACTCCTGTTTGCGCGCAAAGCCGTGGCGGGCGAGCTTTACCTCGCGGCCGCCCATGGTCGTTGCGTGACCGTCACGAAGGCCACCGCAGATCGGGAAACAAATGGGCGCCTGCCCCGACCAGACCGCCGAATCACCCTGCCACAGGTACTCACGGCCGTTGTCCGCAATAGAAGTGAACGACCCGCCCGCCGTGCTCAGTGCTACGCGGATAGAACCGTTATCAAGAACAAACTCCATAGGAGCCTTCCCTTTCTTACGACAGCTCACCAAGTCAATAGGGCTGATAGAAAACCGGCCCGCGCCCCCTCACAGAAACGCGAGCCGTCAACGGACTAGTTAATTACGCCGGATACCCGCTAATCATGGTATTCGCCGCGGTCCCACTTCTCCAGGAACTCGTCAAAGAAGTGCGGGCCAGCCTGAGCCTCAGCGTCGGCCTTATTGCAGGCATCGATCTTGGCAATCAGGGCATCGTGCTCGGGGGTCTTCTCGTAGGGCTCCTCCAGGAAGGCAAGCATGATGTCGGCCATCAGGAACTCGCCGGTGATCTTGCCGCCAAAGCCCACAATGTTGGCGTTGAGCTCGCGACGGGCATACAGGGCAGAGGTCATGTCGCGAACCAGGGCGCAGCGGGCGCCGGGAACCTTGTTGACGGCGTTGGTGATGCCGATGCCGGTGCCGCAAAGGGCCACGCCAAAGTCGGCCTTGCCGCTGGCAACAGCCTCGCCCACGGCCTTACCGTAGATGGGGTAGTGCGTACGGGTGTGGCTGTAGGTGCCGCAGTCGAGCACCTTGTAGCCAGCCTGCTCCAGGCGGTCTGCCAGATAGATCTTCTCGTCCGTAACGATATGGTCGCAACCGATTGCGATGGTCTTCTTCATCAGAACGTCCTTTCGTCTGAATTCACAAGTTGAGGTAGAAGTTCGAGTTCTCGGTGGCTCTCGTTAGGCCATCTTGTTGAGCATGTCGACACGGATCTGGTGACGGCCGCCGGCGTACTGGGCGCGCAGGAACTCGCGGGCGATCTTCTTGGCGACCTCGGTGCCCACAACGCCCGGGCCCATGGTGACCATGCGCGAGCCGTTGTGCTCGCGGGTCATGTAGGCGGAACGCTCGTCGGAAATGTTGGCGACGACCATGCCCTTGATCTTAACGGCGGCCATATAGGAGCCGACGCCGTACTTATCGAATGCGAAGCCCTGGGAATCCTTGTGCTCCAGCAGGTCCTTGGCAACGGCGGTCGCGGAATCGACAAAGTCCGCGGCAGGGGTCTCGGAATAGTCGACAACCTCGTGACCGTCGGCGATGAGCATCTCCTTGATGGACTCCTTCATCGACATACCGTCGGCATCGGAAGCGATTACAACCCTCATGACATCCTCCTTGAGAGATACGCAGGTGCGTAGTTTCTGTTTGGAAGTGTTGAATCGCGTTCAGATCCGGGCATCTGAATGTGCGGTTCTTCACTGTTCATGTTTATTTGAGCACATTCGAACATCGACTGCAACCATTATTTGTTTATCTTTGTTCTTTTTTGAACAAATACTGTTTACGGATGATTGCTGACCGTTTGGGCCCGGCACGGACGTAGCGGCCACGTGTTCAACAAACAAAAGGGCGACCGAGAACGTGTCTCGGCCGCCCTTCGGCGGTATTTCCCGGTATAGGTATTTCCCGGTATATACAGCTGTTTTAGCTAATCGGACTGCCCACCCTTTTTGGTGTGCTTGGACGGAGCGCCCAGAAAGCGGCCCGTCAAATAGTTCGCCGGGCCGGAAATATCAATCCCCAGTAGCACGTGCCCCAGCCACAAAAACGCCGCGAGCACCAGCAGTGGAATCACGCACGAGGTCACGATCATCACGATAACGCCTTCGATCAGATCGGTCACCTGTTGCACGATCTCGTCGGTCATCTGTTTGGCACCACTGGTTACCGACGTGACGAGACCCGAGGCGCCGTCGGCAAGCTGCTCAAGCACATTCTTGGACTCTGTGGACTCGGTCTTTTTCTTGCTTACTTTGGAGCTGTCGCTATCTGCCGCACCCGCAGCGTCGGCCGCCTTTTGCTCGGCCGCCTCGATGCTCACTCGATACGTTTCGTCGACCTTTTGCGACACCCATACGCTTGCAGGCACCAAGGCCATTCCGATCATGGCGACCACCAGCACGCGAGTCGCCACGCGGCGCAGGACGGCGCTCGTGCTCCAGCGCCCGTGAATGCCGAGCGACACCGCAAAGAGCACCAGCGCAAACGGGATTAAGATGCCCAAGCCAACCGACCATAAAATCGTGAGCAAATATTTCTCGAGGTAGAGCACGGCAAGCACGATGCCCAAGTTACCCGAAAGCTGCGCGAGCTGCTCGGCAACTGGCGTTCCCGTATCGCCCGGCAGCGCAGTGATACCCGCAGATAGGGCGACGCACGAGGTTGTGAGCGCCAAAACATTGCCCTTCTTTTGATCGATGACCTCGATGGTGGAGTCCCAAGTCTTGGTATCGGCAAAATGCGGACGAGCTACAAAGCCCGACAACAGCGCCAGTACCACGAGCGCAACGATAAAGCCAATCTGCAGCTTTTTGTTTGCGCACACGACATCGGACAGGCTGGGCTGCAGCTCGGTTACCGTCGTATGCTCGGTTATCTGGACAGGACGTCCATGAGCCATCTCATGCGCGTCTCTTTTTTGTATTGACCCGTTATCCGGCATTTGGATACCTCCTCAGTCCGGCGTTTAATGCGAAAGAAAGTATACCCACCGAGCAAAAATCGAACGGGAGGACAATGGTGCGCGCCAAGACTGTCCCCAATGACTAGTCGTTTAGGAACGTCCCCAATGACTATCTCGGGATGAGTTGCGGTGGAATAGGGATTGTTATGCGCCCGCCGGCCCCTATTCAGTCCCCATTTCACCGCAACTTGGAGGAGGACAGAAAAAGCCCTGCTGCGGGTAGCGGCAGAGCTTTTGGAAGGGGACTTGGCTGTGAGGGCTCGTTAGGCGAGCTTGGCCTCGAGCTCGGCGATGCGCTTGTAGGCATCGATCGTAAAGCGAGTCTGCTTCTCCAGAATCATAGTGGTCATGAGGGTGTCCTGAGCGTGAGCCATGATGAAGGTCATCTCCATCTCGCCACCGCCGGCCTCCTGCGAAAGCAGCTTGGTCTGCGTGTCGTGGGCACCGATGAGTGCATCGCTGGCATCCTAGTGCAGCTGCTCGGCCTTCTCAAAGTCACCCTCGCGAGCAGCATCGAGCGCTGCAAGCAGATCGGTCTGGGCGTCACCTGCGTATGCGACAATCTCGAATCCAACCATCGAGATTTCTTCTTTGGTTGCCATGTTGCGTTCCTTTCACATATGAACCAATGGAGAGCATCGCGTCCGGGCATACGCGCTGCGTTGTGTATGTCAGAAACAATAACATTCAAACAAAAAAGAACAGCGTAAAACGTAATTTCGAGCTATGAACGGTCACTTTTCGCCCGTGAACGGTTTTTAAACCAATCTGAACAATATCGAACACAATTAGCGGAAACCCAAACAGACCCGCGCTCTAGCGCCAATCGCGCACCGTATCGCCCTCGACGAGCACGCCCGGAAACAGCATGTGCTCCACACCGGGTTCAACGCTCTCGGCGCCGGCAATCTTGTCGACCGCCCACATGCCGACGCGCTTGTTGTCAAAGCGCACCGTGGTCAGGCGACGGTCGGGCACGATATCGCCCAGGCTGTCGTCAACACCCGCCACGCTCACGTCCTCGGGCACGCGCCTTCCGCGCGACTCGAGTCCGTGAATGCAGCCGTAGGCCATGGCGTCGTTGGAGGCATAGATGGCCGTACAGGTCGGATCGTCCGCCAGAGCCTGACCGGCAGCATACCCGCTCTGTGCCGTCCAGTCGCCGCGCACGAGCTGCGGGGGCTCAATGCCATGCGCACGCAATGTCTCACGCCAGCCTTCCTCGCGCCGCATGCCCGAAAGCGAGCGCTCGGGGCATGAGATAAAGTGCACAGTCTTGTGCCCCCGCCCCAGCAAGTACTCGACAACTTGACGCGAGCAATCGAACTGGTCGTTATCGACCGTTGAACAGTGCGGGTGCTCCAGCATGGTAACGAGCACCGTCTGCATACCGGGCAGCGGCTCAAAAGTGCCAAAGTCCGCCGGCATGCGATTCATGATCACGACCATGCCATCCACCGGCAGTGCGCTCATACGCGACGATGCGCTCTCGAGGGTATAGGGGTGTCCATCTACTTTAGTGAGGGTGATGGCATAGCCATGTTTGTCGGCCGCGGCGGCAAAGCCCTCCATACGGTCGAGGTTGCCGGTGCCGGTAATGTTGAACATGGCAACGCCGACGGTCTTAAACTTACCGCGGCGCAGCGATCGACCGGCAAAATTGGGGCGATACCCCAGCTCACGCATGGCGGCACGCACGCGTTCCTTGGTCTCGGGGCGCACGCTGGGCGAATCGTGCACGGTGCGCGAGACCGTCTGTTCCGAGACGCCCGCGAGACGCGCCACATCCTTAACGGATACCGATTTTTTAACAGCGGCCATAGGTCGATCTTTCTATGTCAACGATGCCATTGGTGACACCCTACGCAGTCATTTTTAACGCCTTCAAGTATATCCAACGCCTCCCCCACCATACGCTCACCACCCAAAACCTACCGTTCACCGACATTTTTGCTTCCCCGAACAGCTTTTGTCGCCCAAATGTTAACGTTACCATTGTGCAAACACAGAGCCACCGGGCGGCTCAAACGTTTACACGCAAGGAATCGACGGTCTACAGGCACAGGGGCCACCGATTCACATCTTTTTTGTGTCGTAAAATGGCAACGTCAACATTTTGGCAACCAGATGTCAAAAGCTACCATCGTTGCTAACCCACCGACTCTTAGGAGCTTTGCATGGAGCAACTCATCGCCACCATCGAAAAAGGCCAGCCCTTTTTCAACGCGATCGCCCGCAACAAGTACCTCAAGGCGATTCGCGACGGCTTTATCTCTGTCATCCCCATCATCATCTTCTCGTCCATCTTCTGCCTGGTAGCCTCGGTCCCCAACATCTGGGGTTTCTACTGGCCCGATGACATCAACAACGCCCTGTGGAAGTGCTACAACTACTCCATGGGCATCCTGGCCATCGCCTGCGCGGCCACCACGGCCAAGCACTTCGCCGACGCTCAGAACCGCGACCTGCCCAAGAACAATCAGATAAACTTCATCTCGTGCATGTGCGCGGCCATCATCGGCTTCTTGCTCCTTTCGAGCGACACGATCGCCACGGACGCCGCCAGCGGCTTCAACACGACCTACCTTGGTTCCAAGGGCCTGCTGACCGCTTTTATCGCTGCGTTTGTGACCGGCATCATCTACAAGTTCTTCATTAAGCGCAACATCACCGTCAAGATGCCCGAGCAGGTTCCGCCCAACATCTCGCAGACCTTTAAGGACATCATCCCCTTCTCCGTCTGCATCACCGTCTTTTGGGTCTTTGACATCGTCTTCCGCGCTGCTTTTGGCTTCTGCTTTGCCCAGGGCGTCATCCAGGTGTTCCAGCCCCTGTTCACCGCCGCCGACGGCTATATCGGCCTCGCTGTGATCTACGGCGCTATGAGCCTGTTCTGGTTCGTCGGCGTCCACGGTCCCTCGATCGTCGAGCCCGCCATCGCCGCCGCCCTCGTTGCCAACATGACCGACAACCTGGCTGCGTTCCAGGCCGGCCAGCACGCTTCCGCTGTCCTGACCCAGGGTGCCCAGTACTTCGTCGTCTGCATGGGCGGCACCGGTGCCACGCTCGTCCTGGTCTTTATGTTCTGCTTCCTGGCCAAGTCTCAGGAGATGCGCGCCGTCGGTAAGGCCGCCATCGTCCCGGTCTGTTTTGCCGTCAACGAGCCGCTGCTGTTCGCCGCACCCATCGTGCTCAACCCCGTCTTCTTTGTCCCGTTTGTCTTTGCCCCGGTCGCCAACATCTGGATCCTCAAGGTCTTTATCGACTTCTTGGGCATGAACGGCTTTATGTACACCCTGCCTTGGACCGTCCCCGGCCCCATTGGCACCATCATGGGCCTGGGCTTCCAGCCGCTCGCCTTTGTGATGCTCGCCATCATCCTGGTCGTCGACTTTGCCCTGTACTACCCGTTCTTCCGTGCCTATGACGCCCAGAAGTGCGCCGAGGAGGCCGAGATCTCCCGGGAGGAGCTCGCCGCCAAGAACGCCGAGAAGGCCGCCAAGCTCAACGACGCCTTCCAGGGTAAGGCCGACGCCAAGAGCGTTGCCGCCGGCGCCGCTGCCGAGGTCGTAAAGACCGACGCCGCCCCCGCTGCTGCCACCACCGAGGCTACGGCCGCCAGCGACCTCAACGGCAAGCGCGTGCTCGTGCTCTGCCAGGGCGGCGGCACCTCGGGCCTGCTCGCCAACGCGCTGGCCAAGGCCGCCAAGGAGCGCGGCATCGATCTTGAGACCGCTGCCGATGCCTATGGCAACCACGTGGACATGCTTCCCGACTTTGACCTGGTCGTCCTGGCTCCGCAGGCTGCCAGCTACCTGGCCGACCTGCAGAAGGACTGCGAGCGTGTGGGCAACAAGTGCGTCGCCTGCCGTGGTAAGCAGTACATCGAGCTCTCCCAGGACGGCGACAAGTCTCTCGCCTTTGTGAGCGAGCAGCTGTCGAAGTAAGCAACGCTTAGGGCCAGCCGACTATCCAAGACCGGCTGGCCCTTCGATTTAAACGATTGGATCATCATGTCCGTTAACCCCGCCAGCGTCACCAACCCGCCCGCGCAGTTCCCCGAGGACTTTGTCTTTGGCGGAGCCACTGCTGCCTACCAGGTAGAGGGCGAGACCCGCACCCACGGTAAGGGCAAGGTCGCCTGGGACGACTTCTTGGAGGCCCAGGGCCGCTTCTCTCCCGATCCCGCCTCCGACTTCTACAACCAGTATCCGGTGGACCTGGAGCTGTGCGAGGAGTTTGGCATCAACGGTATTCGCCTCTCCATCGCCTGGAGCCGCATCTTCCCCGAGGGCACCGGCAAGGTGAACCCCGAGGGCGTGCAGTTCTACCACGACCTATTTGCCGAGTGCCACAAGCACCACGTTGAGCCGTTTGTCACGCTGCATCACTTCGACACGCCGCTGCCCCTCTTTGAGAAGGGCGACTTCCTCAACCGCGAGACCATCGACGCCTTTGTGGACTTTGCCACCTTCTGCTTTAAGGAGTACGCCGACCAGGTAACCTACTGGTTCACCTTTAACGAGATCTGGGCGGACGCCTCCAACACCTACATCGAGGGCACCTTCCCCGGTGGCGTCAAAGCTCATCTGGCCGAGGCCTTCCAGTGCGAGCACAACATGATGCTCGCCCACGCCAAGGCTGTACTGGCCTTCCACAACGGCGGCTTTAAGGGCAAGATCGGCGTCATTCAGTCGTTGGAGTTCAAGTACCCGCTCAACGAGAACGACCCCGCCGACATCAAGGCCGCCAACAACGAGCACGTGCTGCAAAACCAGTTCTTGCTCGACGCCACCTTCCGCGGCGACTATGCCCCCGACACCCTCGAGTGCGCCAACCGCCTGGCTGCCGTCTCGGGCGGCACCATCGAGATCCTGGACGAGGACCTCGAGATTATGCGCGAGGCAGCGCTCTACAACGACTACCTGGGCGTTAACAACTACCAGTGCCGCTTCCTCAAGGCTTACGATGGCGAGAACGACCTGCACCACAACGGTACGGGCGAGAAGGGCACCGGTCGCTGGCGCGTCAAGGGCATTGGCGAGCATGTGAACAAGCCCGGCATCCCCACCACCGACTGGGACTGGATCATCTATCCCGAGGGTCTGTTCGATCTGCTCGTCTACATTAAACAGCGTTACCCCAACTACAAGCAGATCTTCATCACCGAGAACGGTATGGGCTACAAGGACCCCTACAAGGACGGCTTTGTGGACGACCAGCCGCGCATCGACTACATCGAGCAGCACCTGCGCTGGTTGCTCAAGGCCATGGAGGTGGGCGTCAACGTGGGCGGCTACTTCCTGTGGAGCCTGCAGGACCAGTTCTCCTGGACTAATGGCTACAACAAGCGTTACGGCTTCTTCTACGTTGACTTTGAAACCCAGAAGCGCACGCCCAAGGCAAGCGCATACTGGTATAAGCACGTGGCGCAGACCCGTCGTCTGGACTAGTGACTGGCGGGGTTGCCCGCCCACATAACCTGTCCCCATTTCTCAGCCGGGGGCGGCACGTCACACGGCGCGCCGCCCCCGGCCTTTTTTGGGCGGACCGTATCGCACGTTTGTCTCGATCTGTAACATCTAGCCGAGTTTTTCGGCCCTACCTGTTACAGATCGAGACAAACAGGATTGCTCTTTCCGAAGAATCTAAATCTGTAACACGTAGCCCGCTTTTGACCGTCTACCTGTTACAAATCGAGACAAACGGAGTAGGACCTAACCCCGTATGTCCCTAACAGTCGAGCGTTCGACCAGCGTGCTCGGCACATGAATCGCCTCGATAGACGAGCTCTCTCCAATCGCCGCCTCAAACGCAAGCTTACCGACACCGCGCAAATCAAATCGCAGCGTCGTCAGCCGATTGTGAGGAACAAGTCCCTCGAGTGCATCGTCGATACCAACCACGCTCACGTCGTCGGGCACGGACAGGCCCGCGTTCTCGAGCGCGGCGATAACGCCCAGCGCCATCTGGTCATTTGCCGCAAGCACGGCAGTCGGCGCCTGCGACCCGCCGGCAAGCACCTCGGCCGCAATCCGCTCGCCCATGGCGTACCCACTGTCCGCACTCCAATCGCCACGCAGCATCGGAGCGGCATCGACATGAGCACGACCCAGCGTATCGCGCCAACCGGCCTCACGAAAACGCGAGGAAATCGAGTTTTCCGGACCCGCCACAAACCGCATATTCGAGTGACCATGTTCCAGCAGATAATTGGTCAACAGCTCGCACGAACCATACTGGTCGGAGTCGATCGTCGTGCAGCGCGGATGCGCATACATGGACAGGATGACCGTTCGCACTCCCGGCTGGGGAACAAACTCCTCAAAATCGGGAGCCATGCGGTTCATGTTGAGAATCATGCCGTCGACGGGTCGCTCGACCATGCGGCGCGAGGCATCGGCAAGTGCATAGGGCTTGTCGCCGCCCATCTCGATCATAGTGACGGCAAAATCGTGCTCGCGCGCCGCTTGCATGATACCCTCGAGCGTCGCCAGGTTACCGACACGTGTGATGTTGTACATGCACAGGCCAATAGAACGATACGACCCGCCGCGCAACGCCGCTCCAGCAAAATTGGGACGAAAGCCCAGCTCTTCCATGGCGGCCAGCACACGCTTGCGCGTCTTTTCCGTCACGTTGGGCATACCGTTGACCACGCGAGACACAGTCTGGCGGCTCACGCCAGCGAGCGCCGCAACCTCTGCCGCGCTCGCCGAACGACCATTCCTTGTCTGCTGATCCATGCCTTCCACGCTAACCTGCTTCCCAACTATTCCCCGCGCCCATGGCGCATCGTACATACATTGATAACGTGCTCGTGATACCCGAGCCATATACTACAACATGAAAACTTCTGTCAATCAAAACCGCTTACCGAACAAATACAACCGTTCGCGGCTGTTTGAAGTTGTTTTGTTTCTATACATCCCAGCCGGATGTTAACGTGCTCATTGTCAAATGTTCACGTGCTCATTTTGGTTCTAATCATTTTAAGATAGTGTTTATCGGGCTTTTTCACCGCTGAACGCTAACCAGGGAGCCTCCTGAGCACAAACGCACAATATCGAACAGCGAGACGAGAGGGTGTATGCATATGTCTTTGCTAAACCGCGTACAGCAGCTGCCGAAGGGCTTTGTTTGGGGCGCCGCAACCGCCGCGTACCAAACGGAAGGTTCCACGAAGGTGGCAGGCAAGGGTAAGACCATGTGGGACGATTACCTTGTCGCCCAGGGTCGCTTTTTGCCCGACCCGGCCAGTGATTTCTACAACCGCTACGAGGAGGATATCCGCCTTTCTGCCGAGCATGGACTCAACGCCATTCGTGTGTCCATCGCCTGGACCCGCATCTTCCCCAACGGCGACGATGCCGAACCCCTCGCCGAGGGCGTTAAGCACTACCACGAGCTGTTCGCCTGCTGCAAAAAGTATGGCGTCGAGCCCTATGTGTCCCTGCATCACTTTGACTCCCCCGCCGCCCTGTTCAACCAGGGCGACTGGCTCAACCGCAAGACCGTCGACGCCTATGTGCGCTATGCCGAGTTCTGCTTCCGCGAGTTCCGCGAGGTCAAGAATTGGTTCACCATCAACGAGCTCATCAGCCTCTCGCACTCCCAATACATCCAAGGCAACTTCCCGCCCAACCATCACTTTGATGTGACGAGCGGCATCCAGAGCCAGCACAACGAGCTCGTTGCCCACGCCCGCGCCGTCAACCTGTATAAGGATCTTGACGAGACCGAGCACCTGGGCGGACGCATTGGCATGGTCAACGTCCTGACGCCGGCATATCCTGCCACCGACTCGCCCGCCGACCAGCACGCCGCCGACCTGTACAACGCCTTCTACACCGACTTCATCATGGACGGCGCCTTCCTGGGTCACTACTCCGCGCGCACCCTCTCACTCATCAACGAGATTCTGCGTGCCAACAACGCCACACTTACGGTTGAGGACAGCGACATGGAGGAGCTCGCCAAGGCGGCGCCCCGCAACGATATGTTCGGCCTCAACTACTATCAGTCGGCGTTTATCGCCGCCTACGATGGCGAGTCAACCAACAGCTTTAACGGCACCGGAGACAAGGGCACCTCGTGCTTTAAGTTTAAGGGCGTCGGGCAGCAGGTCGATATGCCGGGTATCCCCACCACCGACTGGGATTGGCTCATCTACCCGCAAGGCCTCTACGACACGCTCAAGCACATCAGCGCCACCTATCCCAACCTCCCCGTCATCTATATCACCGAAAACGGCCTGGGCCACAAGGACCCCGAGCCCGACGCAAATGGCATCGTCGCCGATCCCGAACGCATCGACTTTGTCGACCAGCACATGGAGAAGGTGCTCCAGGCGCGCGCCGAGGGCGTCGACGTCCAGGGCTACTTTATCTGGAGCCTGCAGGACCAGTTCTCGTGGGCCAATGGCTATAACAAGCGCTACGGCCTGTTCTACATCGACTTCGACACGCAAAAACGCTACATCAAGCAGTCGGCACTCTGGTACAAGGAGCTCGCCGACACTATGGCGGACGCGCAGTAGCGCATCGCCTCGCTTTCCCCCGAGAAGGGAGCGGCCCTATGCGATACAAACCCAGCCGCTCCCCTCTCTCCCCCTGGGACCGACCCCGCCTGCACCCGGGCTTTTAGCAAGCGGGAGACCATATAGGTTTTCAACGTCCATGCCATTAAGATTTCATGCAAAGAGGAGCGTGAACTATGGAATCGATCGTTAAGTTCTTGGAGAAAGGTCAGCCGTACTTCGACAAGGTCTCTAAGAACATCTACCTTCAGGCCATTAAAGACGGCTTTTTGGCAGCAATGCCCATCATCCTGTCTTCTTCTGTCTTCCTGCTTATTTCGACCCTGCCGGGCGTTGTCGCCACGGTCGGCGGCTTTACGCTGCCCGACTGGTGGAACGTCGACGTCGTGAACTTCTGCAACAAGGTTTACAACTTCACGATGGGCGTCGTGGGCATCATGGTCGCCGGCACCACCGCAAGCGCGCTGACCGGCTCCAAGAACCGCCGCATGCCTGCCGGCAAGGCCATCAACGCCACGAGCACCATGGTCGCCGCCATGTGCGCTATGCTCATCTTGGCCGTTACCCAGACGAGTGCCAAGATCGACGGTGCCGATGTCTCGGTGTTCTTTACCGACAACATGGGCACCAAGGGCCTGCTGAGCTCCTTTGTCGCCGCATTTGCCACGGTCAACATCTATGCCTTCTGCATTAAGCGAGACATCACCATCAAGCTGCCCAAAGAAGTCCCCGGCGCCATCGCCCAGAACTTCCGCGACATCTTCGCCTTCAGCTTCTCCATCCTGTTTGTCGCCGTCATCGACGTTATCTGCCGCACCTGCTTGGCCGTCCCGTTTGCCAACGTCATCTCCACGCTGGTGAGCCCGCTGTTCGCCGCTGCCGATTCCTACGCCGGCCTCGCCCTCATCTGGTTCATGATCCCGCTGTTCTGGTTCATGGGCATCCACGGCCCCTCGGTCGTTAAGCCTGCCCTCAACGCCGCGCTGTTTGGCAACATCACCACCAACCTCGCCACGCTGCAGGCCGGCGGTCACCCCGCCCTCGCCCTGACCGAAAACTTCGGTAACTACATCGGCGAACTCGGCGGCACCGGCGCCACGTTCATTGTCCCGATCATCTTCCTGCTCTTTATGCGCTCCAAGCAGCTCAAGGCCGTCGGCAAAGCCTCTGTCGTGCCCGTGATGTTCGCCGTCAACGAGCCGCTGCTGTTCGCCGCGCCCATCATCCTCAACCCGTACTTCCTGATCCCGTTCCTGTTTGCCCCCGTGGCCAACGTCCTCATTGGTAAGTTCTTCATCGACTTTTTGGGCATGAACGGCTTTATCTATGCCATGCCGTGGGCACTCCCCGGACCGATCGGCACCTTCATCGACACCAACTTCCAGCCGATCTCTCTGGTCCTGGTTGTCGTCCTGCTGGTCGTTGACTTCTTGATCTACTACCCGTTCTGCAAGGCCTACGACAACGTCCTGTGCAAGCAGGAGGTCGAGACCCTGGCCGAAGAAGAGGCCGAGGAGACCAAGGCCGTCAAGACCGCTGCCGCCCCCGCCGTTGAGGCTCCTGTTGTCGAGACCGCTTCTGCCACTGAGGCCTCCGCAGCTCCGTCCGCCCTTAAGGGCAAGGATCTGAGGGTTCTGGTTCTGTGCGCTGGCGCCGGCACCTCTGCACTGCTCGCCAACGCGCTTAAGGAAGGCGCCGACGAGCTGGGCATCGACATTACCGCCAACGCCGGTGCCTACGGCAGCCACTACGCCATCATGGACCAGTACAACGTCATCGTCCTGGCTCCGCAGGTTCGCACCTATTACAACGAGATGAAGGCCGACACCGACCGCCTGGGCATCACGCTGCTGTCGCCCAAGGGCAAACAGTACATCGACCTCACTAAGGATCCCAAGGGTGCCGTCGCCTGGATCGAGGAAAACCTCGAGGCATAAGACGCTGACACCACCTGCCGCTTGCAGACAATAAATGGCCCGTGCATCGATGTGTGATGCGCGGGCCATTTTGTTTAGACCGCACCCGTCCTCCTGTTCATCTCAATCTGTAACATCTAGCCGAGTTTTTCGGTCCTAGCTGTTACAGATTTAGACGAACGGGCGGCCCGGGCCGAACAATCTCGATCTGTAACATGTAGACCACTTTTGACCGTCTAGTTGTTACAGATCGAGACAAACAGGCCGAGCACGTCTACGCCCGCAGATCCTTCACACTGGAACGCTTGACCAGCACGCCCGAGACGAGCGTACGGCTTCTGGAGCTCGGGGCTTCCAGACCTGCGACGACCTCGTTAAGCGCACGGACGCCCAGCTCGCGGTGGCGAAACTTCACCGACGTCAGAATCGAGTTGGGAATCGTCTTATAGAGCTCATCGTCGAAGCCGATCACGGACACATCATCGGGCACACTCAGACCCTTGTCACGTAGAGCCATCATCACGCCGTTTGCCATGCAGTCGTTAGCAGCGAGGACCGCCGTGCAATCGGGCTTATCGGCAAGCACAAGGCCCGCGGCATAGCCACTATCCGCATTCCAATCGCCTTGAAGAGGCTCGGGCGGCTCAATGCCACGCGCCTCGAGTGCCGCACGCCAACCTTTCATACGACACTGGCTCGACAGCGCCTCTTTCTTACCAGAGACGAAGTATACGTTCTTGTGCCCACGATTTAAAAAGTACTCGCACGCCATGCGCGCACCGCCCTCTTGATCGTCACTAACGGTAGAGCAGGCAGGATGCTCCATCGGCGTGATAATCACCGTCTTGAGGTCTTTCGGCGCCTCAAAGGTATCAAAGTCATCGACCATCTGGCGCAGATTGAAGATCATGCCGTCGACGGGAAGCTGCGACATCCTACGCGCCGCTTCGGCAAGGGTCATCTTCTCCCCCGCCCGCTTTTTGATCATCGTGAGCGCAAAGCCGCGTTCTTCGGCGGCATCGGCGATACCGTCAATCATGTCCACGGCACCGCCTGACAAGTGGAACAGCACCACGCCGATACACCCGTAACGGCCCAACTTGAGCGAACGCGCGGCAAAGTTGGCTCGAAACCCGAGCGCCTCCATGGCCGAATGGACCTTATCGCGTGTCGACTCTCGCACGCTATCGGGCTCGTTGATCACACGCGACACCGTCTTGAGAGAAACGCCCGCGGCAACTGCCACATCATTCATTGAGACACTTTTCTTGTCCATCGTTGCCACTACTTCTCCAGTCGGTTTTGCATCGCTTGTTTTTTTGCGTTCTAGCATACACTACCTGCCCGACTGACAAATCAACCGTTTACCGGACAATATCGACCGCTCACCCGTATATCCTTGTTGCTCTTCCAAAAATGTCTTACGTTGTCATTAACGAAATGACAACGTTGTCATTTCGCAATGCCTTCCTTAAGCAGGAAGGTTTCCGGGCAGTCCTGACCATCCATCGACGACCAGTTCCATCCACATGCATCGCGCATCAAGTAGCAAAGGAGCTCTATGGACGCCATCGTAAAGATGCTCGAAAAGCATCAACCGTTCTTCGAGAAGATCTCAAGGAACATCTACCTCCAGGCCATCAAGGACGGATTCCTTGGGTGCATGCCCATCGTCCTTACCTCTTCGATCTTTCTGCTAATCGCCACCCTTCCCGGCGTAGTTGGCATCACGCTGCCCCAGCCGCTCATCGACTGGTGCAACAAGTTGTACAACTTCACCATGGGCGTCATGGGCATCATGGTCGCCGGTACCACTGCCAAGAACTTCACGGCATCCATGAACCGTTGCATGCCCGCCGGCAAGGTGCTCAACGACGGCTCCACCATGGTGGCCGCCCAGTGCAGTATGCTTTTGCTCGCCGTTACGCAGTTCACCACCAAGTTCAACGGCTCCGAGCTTTCGGTCTTCGACTGCACCAGCATGGGCACACGCGGTCTGTTCTCGGCCTATATCGCCGCGTTCATCACCGTGTGGGTCTACAAATTCTGCGTCTCGCGCGATCTGACCATTAAGCTGCCCAAGGAAGTCCCGGGGCGCCATCGCTCAGAACTTCCGCGACATCATCCCCTTTGGCGGCGCCGTCATCATCTGCGGCATCATCGATGTCGTCGTGCGCAACCTCATAGGCGTTCCGTTCTCCGAGCTGCTTATCAAACTGCTCTCCCCGCTCTTTACCGCTGCAGAAACCTATCCCGGCCTTATCCTTATCCACGCGGCCACCGCGTTCTTCTGGTTCATCGGCGTCCACGGTCCTTCGATCGTGCAGCCGGGCATCGACCCCATCCGTCTTGCCAACCAGGCCGAGAACCTGCAGGTTCTGCTGGCAGGCGGCCACCCCGCCCACTCCCTCACCTTTAACATGTCGCTCGTGGGTGAGTTCGGCGGCACCGGCGCCACGTTCATCGTGCCGCTCCTGCTGATTCTCTTTATGAAGTCCAAGCAGCTCAAAGCCGTCGGTAAGGCCTCGATCGTTCCTGTTGCCTTCGCCGTCAACGAACCGCTGCTCTTTGGCGCGCCGATGATCCTTAACCCCTACATGCTCATCCCCTTTGTTGCCGCCGGCTGCGTCAACGTGAGTGTTGCCAAGTTCTTTATCGATAACGTGGGCATGAACGGCTTCTCCTTCGTGGTGCCTTGGGCCACTCCCGCCCCCATCGGTATCTTCATCACCACGAACTTCCAGCTTATCGCCCTGGTGTTTGTCGCGATCATCATCTTGCTGGACGCCATCATCTACCTGCCGTTCTTGAAGGCATACGATAAGCTGCTCTGCGACCAGGAGGCCGAGCGTGCCGCCGAGCTGGGTCTCGAGTCCGATGGTGCTGCCACCATCGCCGCCAGCACCTCTGCGCCCGCTGTCGAGCAGACCGCCGCTTCCGTCGAGCCGACCGCCGCTGCCGCCGACAGCAAGCCCGTCGCCGATCAGCCCGAGACCGCTGCCGATGCATCCGCCAAGAAGGATGTCGATGGTCTGAAGGTCCTCGTCCTGTGCGCCGGCGCCGGCACCTCTGCCATGCTCGCCAACGCCATCAAGGAAGGTGCTGCGCAGACCGGAGAGAACATCGCTTCCTCCGCAGGCGCCTATGGCCAGCACACTGCCATCATGGATCAGTACGACGTCATCGTGCTCGCCCCGCAGGTTCGTAGCTACTACAACGACATGAAGGCCGACACCGATCGTCTGGGCATTAAGCTGCTCGCCCCGCGCGGCAAGGAATATATCGACCTTACCCGCGACCCCGCTGGCGCCATCAAGTGGCTCCGCGAGAACCTCGACTAGTTTCCTCCCTCTGTTGGTGCCCGGATCCCCAGTTCGGGCACCTCTCCCTATTCGTATCCCACAGAAAGGATGACTCATGACCAACCCCATGCAGTTCCCCGACAGCTTTGTGTTTGGCGGCGCCACTGCTGCTTACCAGGTTGAGGGCGAGACCCGCACACACGGCAAGGGCAAAGTGCCCTGGGACGATTTCCTGGCTGCTCAGGGTCGCTTCTCTCCCGACCCTGCAAGCGACTTCTACAACAAATATCCGGTCGATATCGACCTGTGCCAGCGTTTTGGCATCAACGGTATCCGTGTCTCCATCGCTTGGAGCCGCATCTTCCCCAACGGCACCGGCGAGATTAACCCCGAGGGCGTCGCCTTCTATCATGAGCTCTTTGCTACCTGCAACAAAGCCGGCGTCATCCCCTATGTCACGCTCGATCACTTTGATACGCCCGAGGCCTTTTACCAGGACGGCGGCGAGGGTTTCCTGACGCGCACGACAATCGACGCCTTTGTCGAGTACGCCAAGTTCTGCTTTGCCGAGTTCACCGAGGTCAAGCACTGGTTCACGTTTAACGAGATTCCCGCAACCGCCGAGGGCAGCTTTATCGTCGGCAACTGGCCGCACGGCGAGAAGTACCGCCTGGACAAGGCCTTCCAGCTCATGCACAACATGATGGTGGCCCACGCCAAGGCCGTCGTCGCCTTCCACGAGGGCGGTTTTGAGGGCGAGATCGGCATTGTCCAGAACCTGGAGCCCAAGTATCCCCTCGATCCCAACAGCGCTGCCGACTGCGAGGCCGCCCGCATGGCCGACGTCATCAACAACCGCTGGGTGCTCGACGCCACTTTCCGCGGCCACTATGCAGCCGACACCATGGAGGCTGCGACCAAGCTGGCCCATATCGCCGGCGGCGAGCTCGACGTCCGCGACGAGGACATCGCTGCGCTGACCGCCGCGCTCCCCTACAACGATTGCCTGGGCGTCAACACCTACAAGTGCCAGTTCCTGCGTGCCGCCGAGGGCGAAAACGACATCAACCACAATGGCACCGGCGACAAGGGCTCCTCGCGCTGGTTCCTCAAGGGCGTGGGCGAGTCATGCGTGCGCGAAGGCGTACCCACCACCGATTGGGACTGGATCATCTATCCCGAGGGCCTGTACGACCTACTGCTCCGCATTAAGAACGATTACCCCAACTACAAGAAGATCTACATCACCGAGAACGGCATGGGCTATAAGGACGACTTCGAGGATGGCTTTATCGACGACGCCCCTCGTATCGACTACATGCGCCAGCATCTCGCATGGATTCTCAAGGCAATCGACGGCGGCGTAAACGTCGACGGTTACTTTGTGTGGTCGCTGCAGGACCAGTTCTCCTGGACCAACGGCTATAACAAGCGTTACGGCCTGTTCTACATCGACTTTGAGACCCAGAAGCGCTATCCCAAGGCGAGCGCGTACTGGTACAAGAACGTCTCGGAGACCGGCCTGCTTATGGCCTAACTTTTGCCGCATACCCCCTGTCGGCCGCATGCGAATCCCTCCACGGGTTCGCATGCGGCCTTTTTGTTTTTGGTGAGCCCGTGCGGGCCGTTTATCTCGATCTGTAACATCTAGCCGAGTATTTCGGCCCCAGCTGTTACAAATCGAGACAAACAGAACGCCCGAGCAGAAATATCTAAATCTGTAACACGTAGCCCACTTTCGACCGTCTACCTGTTACAGATCAAGACAATAAGATAGTCAAATCCGAACTTTCCAAGCAGTTATGAACCATGGTTTCTAGTTTTCGGTATCACGAACATACTTTCGGTATCATTTGATACCGAAATGATACCGAAACTATATCCGGTCCCGCTGGAGGACTTCGTACGCTACCCAACCAAGTTGCAGGTTCACGAACTCCATCGATCTTCCGAGCGCCCACGAATTCCTATTTGCGCGTCAAATCGCATCTCGTTGACACGTAAAATGACGCGCAAAGTTTTACATGTCATATTTTTTGACGCGCAAAATGGCGTTTTAACTTTTATGTGTCATTCTGCGCGTCAACGTGAAGCGATAACCCCTGCGCCGGCAGGGGCAGAAGTATCGTCTACTGCGCTAGTTAGCAAATAACCTGCGTGTGCTCCTCGATGGCGGCACGATCTTCGGCGGTAATACCCGGCTCGCACACCACGGCGTCCAAACTGTCCAGGCGGCAGAAGGTGTAGAAGTCGCGCTTGCCAATCTTGCTGGAGTCGGCGATCAGATAGCGCGAGTCGGCCTTGCTAAAGGCGAGCTGCTGGATACGACCCTCATCCATATTAGACGTAGACACGTCGCCATCCAGAATGCCGTTGGCGCCGATAAACGCCGCATCGATACCCAGCGCACGCAGGGCATCCTCGGCCGTTGGCCCCACAAAAGCGGCAGTGCGGCGACGGTACATACCGCCCACGAGGCACAGGTCGCAGTCCTCGCGCGCCTCGAGCAGGTTAAACACCGAAAGCGAATTGGTCACGATGCGCAGGCGAAACGCCGGCAGCATCGAGGCCATTTGCTCAACCGTGGTGCCTGTACCCAAAAAGATGGTCGAGCTCTCCTCGATAAGCTCCACGGCGCGGCGCGCAATCTGCAGCTTTTCTTCGGCATGCTTGGTACGCTTTTCGCTGTGCGAGTACTCGTGGCGCAACATAGCGTGGGGACGGCCCTGTGCACTGCGGGCGCCGCCGTGCACGCGCTCGATCTCGCCCAGGCTCGCCAGCTCCTCAAGGTCACGACGAATCGTCATATCCGAGACGCCCAGTGCATCCGAAATCTCCTTGACCGAGACCGTGCCCTGCTCTTCGAGCAGCTGACGAACCCTATCCTGTCGCTCTGCCTTAATCACGATGAATCCTCGCCGTTCTTTGCGCGCATGTCATTCAAACAGTAACGAACAAATTGTATCAGACTCGTACGCGTCAAAAATGAACGCTCGCACAGCTCCAATCATCACTTTTTTGAGAAAAATACCCCCTGCTTTAGTGGGATGTAGTGATAATCTCGCCTGTTCGCGCTACAGTTTGTCCGAAATACCTCGATGTTAGGAACCAAATGATCACTTCCGAGCTATTCGGCACCGCGCCGTGCGGTACCCCCGTTCATCGTTACACCCTCAACGGGCCCGAGATCTGCGTTCGCATTATGGACTATGGCGCCACCGTGTTGGGCATCGACGTGCCCGACATCCCCGGCAACGTGCGCGATGTAGTGCTGGGTTTCGATAAGCTCGAGGATTACTTTGACAACCCCGCCTGCTTTGGCGCGACCATCGGCCCTGTGGCAAACCGCACCGCGGGCGCCACGATCACCATCGACGGCACGGACTGGCATATGCCCGCCAACGAGGGCGCCAACAACCTGCACAGCGATCTTGAGCACGGTCTGCATAAACGCGTGTGGGACGTTGAGCTCGACGAGGCCCATAACGCCGTGCGCATGACCACCTCGCTTGAGGATGGCGAACTGGGCCTTCCCGGCAACCGCACCTTTACGGCCGTGTTTACCGTTACACGCACCGGCGTCTTTCGCATCGAGTATGGCTGCGAGAGCGACCGCGCCACCTACGTGTCCATGACCAACCACACGTACTTTAACCTTGCCGGCCATAACGCCGGCATGGACTGCGAGCACTTCTTTGTTGCCAACGCTGCCAACTACCTGCCCATCAACGAGCAGAACATCCCCACCGGCGAGATCACTCCGGTCGAGGGCACGCCGTTTGATTTCCGTGAGCTGCGCCCCGTCGCGCCCGGCATGGAAGCCGACGACCCGCAGATTAAGCAGGCACGCGGCTACGACCACTGCCTGTGCATCGATGGCTATCAGTACGGCCGCAACCTGCGTCGCGCCCTGCATGTTGAGGAGATGTGGACCGGCCGCGAGCTGGATTACTACACCACCGCACCGGGCGTTCAGCTCTACACCGGTAACTGGCTGGGCGACGAGCACGCCAAGGACGATGCCAACTATGGTTGGGGCGCCGGCTTTGCCCTCGAAGCAGAGATGTACCCCGACACGCCGCACCAGCCGCTGTTCCCGCAGGGCATTGTGGGCCCGGGTCACCCCTACAGCAATGTGATCGAATACCACTTTATGAGGCACTAAGCCCACAACGCAACATATCGCACAGCAGCGCCCGCCGGCACCACCGCCGACGGGCGTTTTGCTGCCTAGTCATTGGGGACGTTCTTAAATGACTAGCTGGATGGGGTCAGGATTGGAGCTGGGGAGATAGCGGATTTCTAGTTCTATGCCGAGCTTTTGCAGCTCTTTGAGGGCGGCGATGTCCGCATCGTCTACGGCAACTGCGGGCGTTGCGGGACGCTTGCCCTCCCCTGCCTGCATATGACCAATGCTGATCTTGGTGATCGGCACACCGCCCTTAACCAGCGCGAGCGCATCGGAGGGTGAGGCCACCATGATCAGAATCAATTGGCGAGGCGTTGCGGTATGAATGACGTCGATGGTCCTTTGCACCGAGAAAAACCGCGTCCAAACGCCTTCTGGCGCCGCCACCCTCATGGGTGCCCATTGGCGCGAATCTGCCGCGATCTCATCGTTGACGATTAGGACAAGGTTGGAACCCACGGCTTCGTTCCACAGCTCAACGTCTTGTCCGTAAATGAAACGGTCGTCGATGCGTGCGAGAAGAATCTTGGGTTGAGTCATCGCTGCCCCATTCTGTTTGAGACCCGTAAGAGCAAGACATCGCGTCTCCAATATTAGTGCATTTAAAGTGAGAAAAGCCGTCAGAACACTTGCGCGGATTTGCGATGTCCCGTATCATAGACAGCCGTTGACGCCTCAGTTGCGCCACCACATGGCCGCCAGCGTAGCTCAGTTGGTAGAGCACCGCTCTCGTAAAGCGGGGGTCACCGGTTCGAGCCCGGTCGCTGGCTCCATTGCACAAGACAGCCGCCTTCGGGCGGCTTTTTTGTTGCCGATTTCTGGTGAACATCCGCCAGCCCAAGCACAACGCCGCCGGAAACTCCCCACTCAACAACAAGCCCCGCCAACCGCAATCCCCAAAGGAACCGCGATCAGCGGGGCCCAAGCGCGTTCCCCCAAGGGATAACGCTCGCAACACGGACAGCTCAGCCGAGCGGCTCGCTACTCCTCCCAGTAAGCGTCTGCAAGCAGCTTAAAGCAGATCTTCTTGACCGGCTGCGCGCCATCGCCCGGGAACTCGAGCGTGGGCATGTGAGGCTCGCCGGCAACAAACAGCGCAAACTTGTCGTCAGCAAGATCGCCGGCGATCGAGGCGTCGGAATCGACCAGATCGTAGTCGTCCTTCTCGTCAAACTCCTGAACCAGCGTCAGGCTGCCCGTGGCAACCTTAAAGGCCTCGCGACCCTCGACGTCGATCTGCAGGTCGTGATAGCGCTGATGCGTCTCATAGTGAGCCTCGGCCTCCGGACGCGTCGTGGGGGCCATGACGTTCGCAAAGACCTTGTCGCCCAGAATCGGATGGCTGCCGACCTCGAGCTGCGCCGGGTCGTTCTCCTCGAGCCAATCGATCAGCACGTCGAGGCCCTTGAGCATTCCGCGGTACTCCTCGATATCGCCCAATGCACCGTAAATCATCTGAATCCCCTCTCGGATCGCTTCTTTGGCGGCTACTCGGTAAACGCGTTACCGACGCTGTTGCCACCCACATACGTCTCGACCAGGGTAAGGTCGGGATTGAACACGACAAAGTCGGCGTCGCGCCCCGGCATAATGCTGCCACATTTATCCTCAACGTGAGCAGAGCGCGCGGGCACCTCGGTCGCCATGCGAATTGCGATATCGACGCTCGCAAGACCCCAGTCGACGATGTTCTTGACGCCCTGTGCGAGCGTGAGCACCGAGCCGGCGATAGCAGAGCCATCGGCAAGCCAGCAAAGGTTGTCCTTCATAATGACATCCATGCCACCGCTGGTGTACTTGCCCTCGGGCATGCCGCCGCAACCCAGGCAGTCGGTGATCAGAACTGTGTGCTGCCAGCCCTTGGCCTGCAGCAGCGCCTTAATAGCAGCAGGGTTCACGTGTTTGCCGTCGCAAATGATCTCGGCATAGGTGTTGGGCGTGGTCATAGCAGCCCCGACAACACCGGGCTCACGGTGATGCAGCCCGCGCTGGCCGTTGTAGGTATGCGTAAAGCAGCTGGCACCAGCATTGATGGCGGCGGCGCACTCATCATAGGTGGCATCGGAGTGGCCAATACATGTCACGACGCCCTTTGCGCTCAGAGCCGCGGCGTAAGCGGCAGCGCCGTCACGCTCGGCCGCCATAGCGCTCTTGACGATACGACCACCAGCGGCCTCCTGCCACTCGTCAAAAACTGCCTCGGACGGGTCGATCAGATAAGCGGGGTTCTGGGCGCCCACATGCTTCATGGTAAAGAACGGACCCTCCAGGTAGATGCCCTGAATACGGGCACCACAGAACTCGGGTCCGCGCTCTTCGTCCGCCTGTGCAATAGCGGCACAAGCGTCCTTGATCTGCCCCACGCCGTCGGTAAAGGTCGTAGGAAGCCAGCTGGTGGTACCACGACGTGCGAGCTCGGTCGAGCTGATGTTGATGCCCTCGGCATCGTTATCGGTCGTGGCATGGTTGTAGAAGCCATGAATGTGGGTGTCCACCATGCCCGGCGCAATCCATGTACCCGAATAATCTTTGATCTCACAAGCGGGCTCATCGGCCTGCCATGCGCCAAAGACGCCGTCTTCGACCATGAGGTAGCCGCCCAGCTGCGGCCCCGCCGGCAAAAAGAACTTGTCGGCCTTGATAGCATACGTGCTCATCTATGCTCCCGTACCCGCAGTGCGTTTTAGGGCGGATCAAAAACCACTGCATTGTTAATTCGAGCGATTGTTCGTTGCCTTCTACCGCTTGGCACATTTTGCACCCGCCGCAAAACACGCCAAGCCGTTTATACCCAATAACTCTAGACTGCGCGGTTGTGGTAGACCTTGTACTTAAACTGGTCGGCGCGCGCAACCGAACGCGTATACTCGATAACCTCGTTGTTCATGTCATATGTGGTACGAATCAAATCCAGGACCGGTGCGCCTTCGGCAATCTCGAGCAGACGAGCGTCGGAATGGCGTGCGATACTCGCGTAGAATTCTTCCTCTGCTACGCGAACTTTCTCGTGAAAGTCCTGCTCGATCATGTCGTACAGCGATTTGTTCTCGATCATGGGGCGCTTAAGCGCAAAGAACTTGCGACTCGGCAGATATGTACACTCAATCATCAGCGGCACACCATCGGCAATACGCAGGCGCTTGATCTTGTACAGACGCTCGCCCAGGCGCGCGTTCATCTCTACGGCAATATTCTTGTCAGCCTCGACCTCGGTAAACTCAAGAATCGTCGTCTTGGGCACACGGCCGATCGCCTTCATCTGCTCGGTAAAGCTATAGATTTGCGAGAGGTTTGCCGTTTGCAGAGAGCGGTCGCACACCATGGTTCCACGGCCGCGCTGACGAACCACCAAGCCTAGGCGTTCAAGCTCCTGCAGGGCAAGGCGAACCGTAGTACGCGAGAGTCCGTAGCGTTCCGACAGGTCACGCTCGGACGGCAAATAGTCGCCGGGCCGAAGTTCGTGATCGATTTTATCGGTCAGCAAATCGACGAGCTGATCGTACAGAGGTTGTTTGCGCGCTCCCATTGCCATAATGATACCTGCCGGATAAATGACTCGAAATTGGTTGTAACCAGACACCACGTACTATAGCAGTTTTATTGGAATAACAGCAGTTCAACCAGCATATTTCAATATTGTTTGCCGGTTGATAGCCCACGCACTGTAATACCAATTACAACGCTACATCAGGTATCGAGGTAGCAAAAAGGGCCGCCCCCGCGGAGCGGGACGACCCTTTGCAAGACAGATACGTCTTTAAAGCTTAGAGAAGCTTCTTGAGCTCCTCGGCAACAGCTTGGACCTGCGTGCCGATGATGACCTGGGTAGCACCCTTGTCCATCTTCATGACACCCAGAGCGCCAGCCTTCTTGCAGGCAGCCTCGTCGACCAGATCGGAATCGCCGAGCTCGAAGCGAAGGCGAGTAGCGCAGCAGTCAACGGTCTTGACGTTCTCCTTGCAACCGACGGCAGCAAGAACAGCGGCGGCCAGAGCGGCGAACCCGTCGTCGCCAGCAGCGGCGGAAGCGAAGGTCTCCTCGACATCGTCATCCTCGCGACCAGGAGTCATAAGGTTGAACTTGGTGATGGCGAAGCGGAACACGAGGTAGAAGACCACGAAGGCAGCGATGCCCAGCGGGATGATCATCCAGGTGTTGGCAGCAGCCGGGAGGCTAGAGGAGAACAGGAGGTCGGTAGCACCAGCGGAGAAGCAGAAGCCAGCACGGAAACCAACATAGTCTTTTATTACCAAACTAATTCTTAGCAATTTCCATTCGATTTCGTCTCAAAATTGGTTACTACCAGATGAACAGTGGTACCACATTGTTACTACCAGTTTGGCCGAAATCGTTTTCACTTTACATGAATAAAGTCTCCAAGAATTTGTATATAACCTCTCCCCTACCACCCTCTTCCCCGCCCTTCCCTACAACGCAAAAAGCCCCCTAGAACGATTTCCGTTCTAGGGGGCTTCATCAGATATTTCGGCTTCGTACTCGAAGGCTCAGGCAATCTTTACGCAAACAGGCCGTAGATGCTGATATTGGCCTTGGCGTAGAGGCCGTTGGCGTACTCGGTCCACTTGGAGCTGGCGCTCGAAGCCTGCGAGGAATACTGCTGGTAGGCGGTGTAATAGGCGGTCATGGCCTGCTTATAGGTAGCGCTATCGGCCGTAAAGGCATCATCGGCAAAGGCCTTGGCATAGGTGCTGTCGGCGTCCTTCCAGGTGCCCTTTGAGCTATCCCACTCGTCGCCGGCAAGGTTGATGATGTAGTCGGCGTAGTCCTTGCTCGCGGTCTCCTCGTTGCCGTCAGCAGGCTCGGTCGGGGCGGTCGGCATGCTTGCGGAGCTATCGCCCACCTTCTTCTTGTAGAGCTTCTGCAGCGTCGCGGACTGGCGGACGATCTGCTTGGCCTGGTCCTTGGACACGCCGTACTGCGTGGCCATGGTCTTGTAGTCGGAGGTGCCGATGGAATCCTCGGCATACTGCTTCATTTCCTTGGAAGAGACGGTAATGCCCTCGTCCTCGGCAGCGTCCAGCAGAATCTGGTTGCGCACGTAGGACAGGATAACGTCGGCAGACGGAGCGGTGTAGTTGCCGTCGTCGTCCTTGACGGTGTCGAGGCTGTACTGGCTCTCGATGGCCTCACGCGCGGTGATGTCGCTCTTCTTGCCGTTGTAGCTATAGCTCGCCACGGTCGAATCGAGCTGGTCCTCGGACAGGGTCGCCGAGCCGACGCCCTTGCCGCCAAAACCACCGTTGCCGATAAAGAAGCCGACCACGGCAGCGATCACGATGGCGACCACAAAGGCGACAATCATCGTCTTCTTGTGCTTACAAGCGTGGTCGTCCACGTCGGAGTCGTCGTCCTCGTCCTGTTCCTCGGGCATGAGGTTCTCGTCAGCTGCATCCGCGGCGATCTTTGCCTCCAGGCGAGCGTCCTCCTCCTCGGCCGTCGTACCGGCAGCAATGTGCTCAGCAGACGTGCCGGCGACCAGGTCGATCTTTTCGTCCTCATCACCGTCGGGGCCTTCGCCGCGCTCGATGATCTGGATGCCGTCGATCTCGTCCTTCTCGTCCTTCTTTTGAATCAGACCCATATCAGTTACTCCTTGTTAGGAAACATAGTCCGCAATAGAATACGCCCGACAGAGCGCCGGGCGTATTGATTCTTAGGTTATACGCAAACACTTAAGTACTATTTAGGCGTTTGCAGTCTGCATGCCTTAGGCCAGGTGCGCGATAACGGCATCGGCAAAAGCCTGCGTGCCCACAGCGCCCTCAACGGAGCCGGTCTGGGCACGACGAACGTCGCCGGTAACCTGCTCACCCTCGTCGAGCGTGGCAGATACGGCGGCGCGAATACGATTGGCGGCATCGTTCTCGCCCAGGTGATCGAGCATCATCGCAGCAGAGAGGATCTCGGCCGTGGGGTTGGCGATATCCTTGCCGGCGATATCGGGCGCGGAGCCGTGCGTAGCCTCAAAGATGGCGCAGTCGGTACCGATGTTGGAGCCGGGGGCCATACCCAAGCCGCCCACCAGGCCGGCGCACAGGTCACTCACGATGTCGCCGTACAGGTTGGGCAGCACCAGGACATCGAAGTCGTTGGGGTTCTGGACCAGGCCCATGCAGGTGGCGTCGACGATCTTGTCGTTGAACTCGATATCGGGATAGTTGGCGGCCACCTCGCGCGCAACGCGTAGGAACAGGCCGTCGGTCGCCTTCATGATGTTGGCCTTGTGCACGGCCGTCACCTTTTTGCGGCCGCAGCGACGGGCATACTCAAAGGCATACTCCACAATGCGGCGGCTCTTGGCGATGGAAATCGGCTTAATTGAAATGGCGGAATCAGCGGCGAAGGTCTTCTGGCCCGAGCGCTCGACGAGCTGCGAGAGCTCCTCGACCTCGGCAGCGCCCTCATCGAACTCGATGCCGGCATAGAGGTCCTCGGTGTTCTCGCGCACGATAACCAGGTCGACGTCGCGGAAACGAGAGCCGTCGCCCGGCTGTGACAGGCAAGGGCGCACGCAGGCGTACAGGTCAAAATGCTTGCGCAGAGCCACGTTGACGCTGCGGAAACCCGTGCCGACCGGCGTGGTGATGGGACCCTTGATGGCAACCTTGGTCTCGGCGACCGCATCGAGCACGTGCTGGGGCAGCGGCGTGCCAAACTCGTCCATGACGCCGGCACCGGCCTCCTGGACGTTCCAGTTGATCTGGACACCAGTGGCCTCGACCACGCGGCGCATGGCCTGCGTAATCTCGGGACCGATACCGTCACCGGGAATCAGGACTGCATCGTGCGCCATAATCTGTTACTCCTCGTCTTCGGCGTCGTCAGATTTTTTAACGCTAGCACGCTTCTTCTTTTTGGAGAGATCCAGGCCAAAACGTTTAACAAGCATTTCGCAAATCTCACTCGAACGGGCCTTGAGATAGCTGCCCTTGCCGTTCTCGGCGTCGAACTTAAGGCGCAGCGCGAGCTTCTCGGCAACCTCGACGTCGATCTCGCCCTGGCAAAACTCGTACAGGCAACCGAGCATGTCGCGATACTCGAGGTCGCCGTGGTAGCACTGGATGGCCTCGTCCAGGATGGGCCAAGCCTCGCGCGAACGCTCGACGCTCGTGGCACCCCACACGCACAGCAGGCGGAAGGCGGCATAGCGCAGCGTGGAGGAGATCTCGTCGAACAGCGCGGTCTCGGCGCCCTCAAAGGCATCGCCCAGCTGCTCGGGGCAGGTGGTAGCGAGCGCCGTCAGGGCATCGAGGGCCTCCCAGCGGGTCTGCGCCTCGGGGCGGTCGAGCGCCTCGATCAGCGCGGGCACGCAGGGCACGACGCGCTGCGGATCGCGCTCGGCAAGCAGGTGAAGCACGCGGGCGGCAAACTGGCGGATGCGGCGCGTGGGGCAGCCGAGCTCCTTGACCAGACGGTCGACGGCGTTCTCGTTCTCCTCTGCCAGCTGAAGCTGTGCCAGCTCCTCGTCGGTGAGCTGTTCATCTTTGTTTTCTGCCATAGTTACCTCTTCTTACTATTTCTTAGCGTGCTTGCCAGCACCCTTGCTGTCATCGGTGACCGAGATGAGCTGTCGGTCGGCCGCGCCATTGCGACGCGCACGGCGACGTTCCTCAGCGTCGCCCGCGTCGGCGGCGGCGCGATGAGCCTTGTTGACGTTAAAGACCTCGTCGTGCTTGCGCCACGGACCGACGGACTCGCCAAAGCTCATCTTAAGACCGGCGATAAAGCCGCCGAGCCAGCCGATCGGCGCAAACTGCACCAGCGGGAACAGCGAGAACACCCAGGTCAGTAGGACGACTGCCACCGCTCCTGCAAAGTTGGCAATCCAGTAGTCGCGCTTGGTGATCACGCGCTTTTCGCAGGCCCACTGGCCGCACAAAAAGCCAATGTAGATCGCAAAGAGAAAGAGCACCAGCGCTAACACCACGAACGTCCAGCTCATGGGTGCTACTCCCCGTGATGGTGGCCGCAGCAGCACTCGTGGCCGTCGTCATGGCCGTGACCGCCGCAGCACTCGTGGTCCTCGCCGTGATGGTGACCGCAACCGCACTCATGGTCGTCGCCGTGCTCGCCGCAACCGCAGCCGTCCTCGTGAGCGCCATGCTCCTCAGGACGATACTGCGACCAGTCCAGACCGGCGGCGATGGCGTCGGCCTCCTCCTTATAGAGGACCGTGATGGCCTGGGTGCCCAGCTTGGCACCACCGATGGCGTCGAGCATGTCGTAGAGCGTAAAGGCCACGTCGGCACCGGGCAGCGCAAGCTCGCGATCGTCGGCATAGGCGAGCGCCAAGCGCAGGTCCTTGATGAAGTGCTCGACCATAAAGCCGGGCTTGTAGTCGCCGTCGAGCGCCTTGGGAGCCAGGCTCTCCATGGCGCCGGACTTGCCGGTACCGCCCAGGATCATCTGGCGGGTCTTCTCCAGGTCAAGGCCGCTCAGCTCGGCAAATGCCATGGCGTCTGCCATGCCGACCATGCAGGCTCCCAGCGACACCTGGTTGGCGAGCTTGGCAGCCTGGCCCTTGCCGGCGCCGTCGAAGCAGCAGATGTTGGCCGCAAAGGTGGCAAGGATGTCGCGGACCGGCGCGATGTCGTTCTCGGTGGCGCCCACGATAGCCGTGAGCGTGCCGGCGATAGCTCCCGACTCACCGCCGGTGACGGGGCAGTCAAACGCCATGCGGCCGGAAACCTGGGCGGCCTCGGCAATGTCGCGCGCCAGCTCGGGCGAGCTCGTGGTAAGGTCGATCAGGACCGCGCCGGGCTTAGTGCACGCGAGCAGACCGTCGCCCGCCAGGTAGAGCTCCTCGACCTCGGAGGGATAACCCACCATGGTAAAGATGACGTCGGCGTTAGCCGCAGCATCGGCCGGCGTATCGGCCCAGACGGCACCGCGCTCAACGAGCGCTGCAGCCTTGGACTTGGTGCGGTTGTTGACCGTGACGGGATAGCCGGCATCCAGGATGTGGCCGGCGATGGGGGCACCCATGATTCCGGTGCCGATAAATGCGACGGAGAGCTTGTTTGTCATGAAACCTTTCCTTTTGGGTTGGGTGTTGTTACCAGGTTGAATACTCGGTGCCAGCGTTTGGGCTGCGAGTTGGGGTCGATTACGGCCGCAGCGCCTGCCTACTGACCGCGCACGCGGCGGGCGATGCGGTCGGAAAGCGACGCCTTGTCGGCGCGGTTCTTACCCCAAAACGCGCAGGCCACCATGCCGGGGCCCACATGCGAGCCAATGGTGGGACCCACGGAGCTTCGAATGATCGTGACGTCGGCGCAGCCCTCCTCCTTGCGGATGGCGGTTTCGAGCCAGTCGCCGTCCTTCTCGGCATCGGCCGTCATGATGGCGATGGGCATGGTGCGATCGGGCACGTAGTTCTCGCGGAACGACTTGAGGATGGACTTGAGCGCCTTCTTGCGGCCGCGGTTGACGCCGATCAGCGACAGCGAGCCGGCCAGGTCGTAGGAGAGCTCGGGCTTGACGTCGAGCTTTGCCGTGAGCTGTGCCGCCGCGGGCGGAATGCGGCCGCCGGCGGCCAGTGCGTCGAAGCTCTCGAGCGTAAAGTAGCCGTGCACGTAGGTTTTTGCCTCGTTTGCCCAATCGACCAGTTGCTTGGCGGTCAGTCCCGCCGAACGCTGGCGCACGGCCTCGAGCGCCAAGAGCGCGCCGGTCGCGCAGGGCAGAGCGTTGTCGACCACGTAGAGCTCAAAGTTGGGATACTCGGCGCGCACGGCATCTGCCGCCTGGCACGCGGAGTTGTAGCTCGACGACAGCGCCGAGGTAAAGCACAGGTAGACCGTGGGCGTGCCCTCTTTGGCACACTCGGTAAAAAACTCGATATAGCGACCGAGCGACACAGCCGAGGTGGACACGCGGGCACCGGCGCGCATGCGGTCGTAGAACTCCTTAGGACTCATGCTCGACCAGATGTCATCCGTGCGCTCCTCGCCATCGATAATGAAGGGGAAACCCAGGATATCGACATCGAGGTTCGCGGCGACCTCGGGGCTAAAGTCGCAGCAGGTATCGACGACGATGCGGCAACGGTTCGAATGACCGGCGGATGCAGCCTTGTCCATCAAAGCGACTCCTTACGTAAAAAGGCGGCCACCCGCATGGGATGGCCGCCAACCGTTAACTCATGCAAGTTAACGTATTTTACTCGTCAAGTGTTTCGATGCGGGGCTTGATGATGCCATATCCACCATTCTTACGGTGATACACCACATTGATGAGACCGGTCGTCGCGTTCTCGAACACGTAGAAGTCGTGGCCCAGCAGATCTGTCTGCACCAGCGCCTGCTCCTCAGTCATCGGGGTGACGTCGATAACCTTCTCGCGGACGAGCAGGTCGTCCTCTTCCTCGGGCAGCAGCAGGTCGGCCAGATCCTCAACGCGCTCGACCGGTGCGACATCCGCGGCGCTGGCACCGCCCTGGCGGTTGTCCACAACCTTGGTCTTGAACTTGCGCAGCTGGCGGGTGACCTTATCGGCGGAGAGGTCGATGGCGGCGTACATATCTGCACCGTGCTCGGCAACGCGAATCACCGAACCGCGGGCACGAACCGTAACCTCGACGATTGCCGGGTTGGGGTTCGAGGGGTTCTTCTCATAGCGAAGTACAACGTCGACCGTCATGGGCTCGATATCGAAAACCTTGAGCGCCTCGCCGATCTTCTCATCCACATGCGCACGCAGAGCATCGGTTACCGTCGTCTTGCGTCCAGAAACCTTGATATCCATACGTGGCTCCAATCTGCCTCGGGGACTTACTGTACTGGCTATGTACCCATTGCCGTGCATTTAATCACGTGGATTCCCAAAGACCCGAATAACGATTGCTTGATACCGCATACCGAAGTCTCGCACTTTTCTGTGGCAAAGTGCGCTATAGGAGGGGGCCGGCGGCTTTGTATTTGGTCCCGAAAATTGGCTTTGACCTGCTAGTTTTATTGGGATGAAAAAGCCGGGCTCCCCCATCGGGGAAGCCCGGCAGTGCGTGTTGAAACCGTGAAGAAGTGTCCTTTCCAACGTATAGGAGACACCACCCCTAGCAATAACTAGCTATTGAGTTTGTTAATGTCGTCGTCGGTGATGGCACCTTCCTGGCTGGACGATTTGTCCTCGGAGGATGCGGTCTCATTGTTGGAATCGGAGGACTCGCTGCCGGAGGACGTGGTCTCACCGGACTCAGAGTCGCCCGGCTGCACGTTAGCGCCCGAAACCGTCTTAGTGGTGAGGTCGTAGGGCATCCTGCCATACCAGACGCAGTGGACTGCCCCGAGCGTACCGTCGACCGTGATGTCGTCGAGGGCATCGCTCACGGCACGGCACAGTTCGTCATTGGACGAGAGGCCCGCAACACCAAGCGTCGAGGGTGCCTCGAGCGCACCGACATAGGAGACCTCGCTCATCAGGCGTGCAAGGTAGCCGCCGGCCGTGGAGTCGCAGATCACATAGTCGACCTCGCCGGACTCGAGCGCCTCAAAGCACTCGTTGATGTTGGAGTAGGTCTTTTGGTTGGCGGTGATGCTCTGCTTAGCAAGCGCCTCCTGCGAGGCCGAGGACGCCTGAACGCCCAGGGTGGACGTGTTAAGGGTATCGGTGGAAACGCTTAGCGACCCACCATCGCTAGTTTTACCGAACACGGAAGTAGCATCGTACAGGCAGGTGCCGAGCGAGCTAATGTCCCCGTCCGTGGAGTCAATCTCACCGATAAAGATATCGGCCTTTTTGTCGCCGAGCGCGGAACCTGCCGAGGACGCATCGACAAAGGTGACCTTAAGGCCCATGCGGCTTGCGAGGGCGCGGGCGGCGTCAACCGCATACCCCGTGAGCTCGCCGTCGGCGTCCTGCATGGCCTGCGGCGCATCGGAAGTATCGAGGGCGACCGTCAGGGTTCCGGGAGTGACCAGGGCATCGTCCGACACCGCCGGCGTGACGGTCTCGTACTCGATCTGGTCGATCGTGGGAGTCGTGAACGTAGACAGCGGGTTGAACGCGCATCCGCTCAGGCCCAAAACGGCGATGACCGCTGCGGTCCCAGCACCTAACCGAGCCGCGTGCATCAAGCTGCCCCTCACCATGTCCACTACCCTGCCTTCTGTGTCGTATACGATCCGTGCGTTTCGCGGAATATCAGGTTGTTCCCACCAGCTGACCTGGTATTTGACCCCACACTTGCGCACCGGGGTGTTTGCTCGGGAGGCCGCAGCCACCTTCACGACTGACCCGCTCGCCCGCGAGGCGGTATTGCCCCAAAGAAAGTAGAACGGACGGTGCGGCTTACATCTAGGACGCGCCATGATCGCGCCGCGCGCACGCGGTCGCTTACGTGGATCCCTTTGACCGCGTCTGTCTTGGACTAGGACGGGCATTTCGTCCGTCCGCAACCACAGCCTGGTAGGAACGAAGCGCATTATAGCTAAGTTCAAGCTAAAGTTTAAGGTTAGGGGCGTTATTCGCATCGCGAGTACAGATTTCGCAGGTCAGGACGGGCCGCACGTGCTCTGATTGAGCCCGTCGCTCCCCTATGGAAAGCCCCAACACACCCGTCTTAGGGCGCCGTGGCCAAAAAATAGCAAATATGAGTACTGTTACCAATTTAGTAGCAGGAGTTTTTGGCTCTGCAAGCTGTTTTCACGCTCTATAACGTCAGATTGATGCCAGGATATTCCACATTTGTTTAATAGCTTTCTAATTTACCCCATCTTCCAGTCCCAAAATCCCTGATTTTGCTGTTACTGAATTTGTAGCAGTACTCATATTTGCTATATTTTGGCCAGAGCATATATCCAACCCCCTGTTTCAGAGCATTGTTAGGCGGGTTTAAGCCCAAAACACGCCCGCAGCGTGTTAAGCAGCGCCTCTTGCTTTTTCCTGCGGGCATCGACACGATTCCGGTACCGCTTTCGCATACGCTGGTGCATGCGCCATGCGAGCGCCTCCATTGCCTCCATGTCGCAGAGCATCTCGTTATTGACCGTCGCGACCTCGATTCCCATAGTAATCAAGCCCGTGTTGCGTTTTTCATCATGGATACGTCCCCTCCGGGAGGAATGGCCCAGCTCACCGTTGTATTCCAGGTCAAACCGGGCTGCTTCCTGATACGCATCGCAAACTGCATGCGGCATCCCCGAGACTGCCTGCGCGCGGTCATCGAACTCGATCTTGTAGTCGGTCTTAAAGGGACCGCAGGCAAATCCGCCATAGGAAAACGGAAGCGAAAACAGAGCGAGCATGATGCACTCCATGGGCGAGCGCAGGTTTTCTGACAGGTAGGGGCACAGGCGCAGCAGCTGTTTGGCCACATCCCCTTTGCATGCCGTAAGGTAATCTGCAAGGCGATCGGGCGTCAGCACCGGCTCGACTTCAAAGTAGCCCACGTCTGCCGGTTGGTCCTTGTCCTTTGCAAGTTTGTTCGCAACGGGCGAAGTGTAGGGAGGCAGATACTTCCCGCGATCGCTCAGTGAAATCTTAGAGCACAGCTCCTGGGCCAGGGCAAACGCCTGGATGCAGCCGACCTCGCGCGCGATGGCAACACAAAGGGCCTCGGGAGATAGACTGTACACCCCCGGTTCCACCTCTAGAATCGAGCCGGCGGGCAACTCGGAGCATACGGACCAGCTCACGCCAAGAATACGGCGGCGCTGCGCTGCAGATCCTACCAGCAAGCACAAATCCTCTTGCACCTCGCCGCTTGCGGCCCCAATCCGCACCAAGTCGGGAAGATAGATATCCTCGGTCGAGGGCGACGACGCGCGCAGCACACGGCACTCTTCATCGGGGTTAAGGTCCTTCCAGCTGATATAGCCCATCTGCCGGCGCTCGGCGCGCATCATGCGCAACGCCGAAGCGCCGGTCAGGATTATGGAAACCGCTAGCTGTTCGCCTGTCGGCTCGTTGCGCCGCTCAATCTTTACTGCCACAAAACCACCCCTACCAAACGCGTGCGATAGCGAGGCCATCAACGGCCGTGGCACCGGCGCGCTTGAGTTCCGCCGAAGCCGCTGCCATCGTCGCACCCGTGGTGATAACGTCGTCGATAAGCAGCAGGCGGCGGCCCTGCACGTCCTCAACGGTCTCATACATGCCTCGGGCGCGTTCGCGGCGCTCCTCACGACCGAGTTCGCGCTGGTCGCCATGCCCGTACTTGACGAGGGCATCGAGCAGGGGAACACCCGACAGCTCGCAAAATGGGCGCGCAATGGCCTCCATATGATCAAAACCACGCCGCCGAAACGCTGCCGCCGTCGCAGGCACAAACACCACCGCATCCGCACCGGACAGCACACCTCCTAAGCGATCGGGCGCTACGACCTGGGCATGCAGGGCGGTGTCGTAGAGCAGCTCCGCCAGATACGGAGCCAGACGTCGCTCGCCCGCGTCCTTGTACGCTTTAATGATGCGCGGCAGCGGATGCGCATAGACGGCGCACGCCAGGCAGCGGTCGAGCGCCTCCGCCATTGCCGAGGACGTGCCCTCGACCGAACACTCAGTGCACAGCAAATCCCCAAACGGGGCGCCGCATCGGGTACAGCTATGACGTGGGTCGATGAGCGTGAGCGCGGCCAGGCAGTCTTGGCAAATAAGCGCACCGGCGCGCTCGCAGCCGGCACATCGTGTTGGCGACAATGCCTCGAGTGCCTCGCGTGCCGCCCGCTCGGCAAACGGCAGCAATTCGTCCGCAAACGGTAGGGCGCCGGCACCCTGCAGACGGCTCAATTTGTTCAGATGGCTCTTCAAGACACAACCCTCCCTACGTTCGGTCGCAGGGAGGGTTGTTGATTCAGCGCTATGGTACCCCGACGCGATTGGGGTAAGGCGGGTTAAATCCGCTCGCGGGCGTTATTCGCCGGCGGGCGGTTGTGGTGCGGCCGAAGACGGGGTCGAGCCCTCGCCACCATTCTGGCGCGGCTTGCGGGAACGGCGACGGCGACGGCGCTTTTGACCCTGGTCGGCCGAGCCCTCGCCACCGCGATCTTCGCGCGACTCGCGCTCGTCGCGAGCGGCGCCACGCGAAGCCTTGGCAGCCGCTCCCCCGCCATCTCCGGGACGACGGCGCGTGACCTTGACCTCGCCATCCGAGACCTGATCGGCCACGGAGGGCACTGAGGGCTTCTGCTGCGCGCCCGAGGAATGGCGACGGCGCGGACGCGGCGCGCGCTCCTCCTCGCCACGTGACTTGCCGCTCTTGTCGACAGGCGCATCGGAGGCCGAGGCGCCCTTGGAAGCGGCACCGGCCTCGCGAGCAGCTGCGGCGCGGAAGGCGTCCTCGCGTTCCTCGCTCGACAGATGACGGCGGCGACGACGTGTGGGGTTCATGCCACCGCCGCGATTCTGCTGCTGGGGTTGCTGAACCTCGCGCTCGCGAGAGGCGTGCTTGCCCGCGGCTGCAGCCTCGGTAGCATCGCCCGAGCCCGCGCGCTTGCGGCGGCGACGGCCATCGGCCGCCCCCTCGGCCTCGGGCGCCTCGGCCTTGCCGCGACCCTTACCGCGGCCGCGACCCTCGCCCTGGCTCTGACCCGCACGGGTATCGGCGTCCGCATCGCGACGACGACGCTTGGGCATCGACGTCCCCGCCAGACGGTCGGCGCTCGACAGGCCATCGCCCACGTCGACGCCGTTCTCGCGGTCGAGCTCCATAAGCGCCAGGCGCATCTCGGGCGATTCGATACGCTCGAGCACGTCACGCGTCACGCAGTCGGGGCGGCAGTTGCAGCCCTGCTCGGCGGCCTTCTTTTTGCAGCCCTCCGAGCACGTCATATCGGCCAGGTTGACCTTAAAGACTTTGCCGTTCTCCAGGCGCAGCACCAGCTGCTCACGCGGTGTGTCATATTCCTGGATGCGCGCCTTGCCAAGCGGCGTATCGATAAGCGTCTTCTTTTTGGGCGCGCGGCTCTTAAAGTCCTTGTACGCCTCGAACTCGTAGCGCAGGCAGCACATCAGGCGGCCGCAGACGCCGCTAATCTTGGACGAGTTGAGCGGCAGGTCCTGCTCTTTTGCCATGCGAATCGAAACCGGCTCAAACTGTCCGCCAAAGCGCGTGCAGCAGAGCTCCTGGCCGCACTGGGCATAGCCGCCCACCAGGCGGGTCTCGTCACGCACGCCGATCTGGCGCATGTCGACGCGAATGTGCAGCGTCGAGGACAGGTCCTTGACAAGCTGACGGAAATCGACGCGCTCCTCGGCAGCAAAGTAGAACACAGCCTTCTCGCCGCCAAACAGGTACTCGACGCCGACCGGCTTCATCTCGAGGTCGAGCTCCTTGACCAGGCGACGGAAATCGACCATGGCCTCGTCACCCTGGATAGCCAGGTCGTCGGCAAGCTGCAGGTCGATGTCGCTCGCTACGCGCAACACGGGCTTGAGCGGCTGGCCGATCTCGTCTTGCGGCACCTCGAAGGGATCTGCCGTGACCAAGCCGATCTCGGTTCCGCGTTCGGTGGAGCAAATGGCATAATCGGCCTCGAGGATATCCAGATCCTGCGGGTCGAACCACAGGTCGCGCGAGGCGTAGGTAAACTTAACGGGTACGACTAACGGCATTTCAGTGCCTTCCTGATATCGAACAGCATGACCTCGATGGCCAGCTGGGGAGTAACGTTTCTGGCGATGTTGCGCTCGGCGGTCGCGACTGCCTCGAGCGCCCGTGTGGCACCCGCAACATTCGTCGCGGCGGCAAGCCGCCCGATCGTGTCGCGCACGTCCTCGTTCACCACGTCGGCTGCCTCGTCCTGAAGCGTCAGCAGCACGTCGCGCATGAGCGCCCGCGCGCTCGCCAGCGCTTCCATGATACCCGAACGCTCGCGCGCGTTGAGTTCGCGCTTGTTGCGGTCCTCAAGCTGCTTCAATGCTCCACGCGACAGGTAGTCGGCGTTTTGCTCGAGCACCTTTTCCTGCGTGGACTTGACCTCGGCGAGCGGCGCCTTAACGGCGACGATGAGCGACTTGGCGCGGCTGAGCACGTCGGCCTCGTCGGCGGCGATGAGCGAATCGATGGCGCGAACCATCTGACGGCGAGCGTCCTGGCGCTCGGCACTCTTGAGGAACTCGATGCCACGCGCGGGGCTTCCCGCTACTGCGACGGCCATGCGGCAACGCGCAGGGTCCTGACCGGTGGCGCGGCCCACGGCCTGCGCGGCGACGGCGGGCGACACCAGCCGAAACGGCACGCACTGGCAGCGGCTCACGATGGTGGGCAGCATCACATCTGCCGAGGTGCCCAACAAGATGAACATAACGCCCTCGGGCGGCTCCTCGAGTGTTTTGAGCAGTGCGTTGGCGGTGTTGGCGCGCAGCTGCTCGGCACGGTCGATGATGTAGACCTTGGCCTTGGCACGGATGGGCGCCAGAGGCACGTCGTCGAGCAGCTCGCGGGTCTGGGCAATGAGGTAGCCCGTGGCGCTCTCGGGCGTGTAATAGTGCACGTCGGGATGCGTGTGCCGCGCAACGCGCACGCAGCTGTCGCATGCGCCGCAGCCGTCCTGCTCGCACAGGAAGGCCTGGGCGAGCGCCCATGCGGCATCGAGCTTGCCGGCGCCGGGAGCGCCCAAAAACAGGTAGGCGTGCGATGCGCGGCCGCTGGCGACGGCGTTGGTCAAAAAGTCGCGCACGCGCTCTTGGGTGTCGAGCTTGGCCAGCAGGCTTGCCTGAGCGGGGGCCACGTTACTCGGCCTCCTTGGCAAGTGCGGCGGCGACGGCGTCTTGCGGAATGTCGAGACCGTACGCGCGAACCTGCTCGACCGTCTTCGCAAAGACTTCCTCGATGGACGCGGTCGCGTCGATGAGCTTTACGCGGTTTGGCTCCTCGGCGGCAATTGCGCAAAAACCCTGGTAGACACGCTCTTGGAAGGCCATGCCCTTAGCCTCCATGCGATCTGCCGCACCGCGGTCGGCCATGCGCAGCGCCGCCTGCTCGGGCGTGATGTGATAGACGAGTGTGAGCGCCGGGTGCGTACCCGCGACGGCCAGGTTGTTGGCATCGCGCACCATCTGACGATCGAGGCCGTCGGCAAACGCCTGATAGCAGGTCGTGGAATCGTAGAAGCGGTCGCACAGCACCACCTTGCCGGCCGCGAGGGCGGGCGCGATAACCTCATGCACTAGCTGGGCACGGGCGGCCTCATACAGCAGCAGCTCGCAAGTGTCGCCCATCGCCGTATTGGCGGGGTCGAGCAGCAGAGCACGGATCTTTTCGCTGATGGCGGTACCGCCCGGCTCGCGCAGGCTCACAACCTGGTAGCCAGCGAGCTCGAGCGCACGGGCAAGCAGACGCGCCTGCGTGGACTTGCCGGCGCCATCGACGCCCTCGAGCGTGATAAAGCTATGTTGAGCGGGCTCAAAAGCCATGGGCGCAGCCCCTTCCTACAAGGCGCGTAAATGCAGATATATCAACCAAGCCATGATACCCCAGTGCTCGGTGCGTCCCCAATGACCAAAGGCGCCTTTCCAAAGTTGCGGTGAAATAGGGACTGATTGAAGCTCTGAGACCGCCAAACAGTCCCTATTTCACCGCAACTTATGAAGGGGAATTTGGGGTGCTGGGTATAATCGTCGTATTGCATTGAAATGTGGCGAAAGGAGTGGCAATGTCTCGGTATTGTGCCTCGTGCGGCAAGCTTCTTGCAGATAATGCCAAGTTCTGCACCTCGTGCGGTGCACCCGTTGAGCAAACAACCGCGAGCGATAGCCAGCCCGCTTTTGAGCAGACCGGCTCCCTTGATACGCCGCAAGCCAATGCGGACGACCCCCTCGCCTATCGCCCCGACCCCGCCGCAAGCCCTGCGGCCGTCGAGACCACGCAGCGCATACCCGTCGCGAGCGGCTCGCCCCAACAGGAGCCGGCTCCCGCATACACGCCCGCTTCGCCACAGACCCCCGCTCCCAAAAAGAGCGGCACCGGGCCGCTTATCGCCGTTATTGTTGTGCTGGTGGCGATCATCATCGCCCTGGTCGTTTTCTTTGTGATCAAGCCTTTCGACAACGCCGCCACGCAGACGACTGCCGAGGTAGCTAAGCTGCACCATGACGTCGACGACGATGACCTAAAGCCTCTCGGCGATCCCAACAGCCTGTACGACGATGATGACGATGACGACGAGGATGGCGGCGAAGCAACGCTCTCCGAGCAGAACCTCTACCGCCGACTGAGCGAATACTACGACTTGCTCGAAGACCTCGACAACTACGTCCGTGGCTGCGCGCAGAACTTCAACGGCAGCTATCTGGAAGAGGATCGAACCACCCGTCAAAATCTCGCCGACGTCGCCGAGCGCACGGAGGACACCATCGAGCAGTATTACGACATCGTCGAGGACCTAGACGTCCCGACGAGCTCTAAGAACTACAGTTCCTGGAAAGACATCGTTGCCCTGTATGACGACCTGGATCACCGCATTGACGCAATCTGTGATGCCTGGGAGATCAGCCTGAAATACACCAAGCCTGCGGATCACAAGAATGAGATCGTGGCGCCGCTGTCGCGCGACAACGTGGCGGGCACCAATGACAATAAGTACCGCCTAGACTTTGAGGAGCGCTACCCCGGCGCCAAACCCGTCGAAGTGAACTAGCGCTTTGTCGTTCCCGAGCCGGCAGTTAGGGACGTTCCTAAACTGCCGGCAGAAAAGGAACGTCCCTAACTGCCAGATAAAAAAACGAGCGAGGATCGTGGGGTCCTCGCTCGTTTTTTAGGCAATGTTTCGACCGCGCCGTTACTTGTCGGAGGCTACTTTCTTGGCAGCCGACTTCTTCGCGGTCGTCTTCTTGGCGGCAGTGGCTTTCTTAGCCGTCGTCTTCTTGGCCGCCGTCGTCTTCTTGGCCGTGCTCGCCTTAGTCGTGGTCTTGCGGCCGCGGGCGGGCTTCTTCTCCTTGGTCGGGCAGTCCATGTTGACGCAGATACGCCACGGGCCGCGCGCCGTGTTGACCACCACGATGGGGGCGCCGCACTCGGGGCAGGTCTCACCCGTCGCCTCGAGCTTACCGCGCGCCGGTAGAGGATAGCTCACGCCGCAATCGTCATAGTTGGTGCAGCGGATAAAACGCTTGCCGCTCTTCTCGCTCTTGTGCGCGATCAGGTCGCCATGGCGTCCGGCCTCGGCACACACCTTGCACTCGCCCACCTTAAGGTCGGGCTCGTAGTTGGTGGGGCATGTGGGGTTCACGCAAATCTCGAAGGCCTTCTGGCGGAACGGCTGACACTTAATGCGCGGCGCACCGCACTCGGGACACACGGCGGCCTCGCCCTCGAGCGGGCTCACCTTGACGCCGCTCGGCACCGGATAGGTCACGTCGCAGTCGGGCCAGCCCATGCAGCCAATGAAGCTGCCACGGGTCTTGGCGCTCGTCTTCATAACCAGGTCCTTGCCGCACTTGGGGCAGGCGCCCACGCGCGCATCGGCCGTGACGGCGTCGCTGATGGCGTCGCCCAGCTCCTGCGTATGCTTGAGCAGCTCGTCGAGCACGCCAGCCAGCAGCGCGCGCGAGTGCGTCACGACATGCTCTTCGGTATCCTCGCCGCGCTCCACACGGGTCATGTCGCCATCGAGCTCGCTGGTCATATCGGGGCTCGTGATGCGCGGGGCAAACTGCGTCAGTGCATCGATAATGGCGATGCCCAGCTGGCTCGGCTCAACGGGATCATTTTTGAGATAGCGCACGGCATACAGGCGCTCGATGATGCTCGCGCGCGTGGACTTGGTGCCCAAACCGCGCTTTTCCATCTCCTGAACGAGCTTGCCCTGGCTGTAGCGTGCGGGCGGCTCGGTCTGTTTGGCCTCGAGCTTAATGTCGAACACGTCGACCGTGTCGCCCTGCTCCAGCGGCGGCATCTGCTCGTCGCGCTTAAGGCCGTACGGGTAGGCCTCGCGGAAGCCCGGGGTCACGAGCACGTCGCCCGAAGCCACGAACGGCTCACCGTTCACATCAAGCTCGAGCTTGGTGTTCTCGATGGTCGCAGGACCCATAAGCGTCGCCAGGAAGCGACGGGCGATGAGGTCATAGAGCTTGCGCTGACCGCCGTCGAGCGTGGACGGATCGCCCTCGCCCGTGGGATAGATAGGCGGGTGGTCGGTGGTCTCGACCTTGCCGCGCGTGGGCTTCATGGGGCCGGCGAGTACGTTTTTGCACACGGGCGCCAGCGCCGGGTTGATCTTTGCCAGGTCGCTCACCACGGCGCCCAGATCGAGCGTCGCGGGGTACACGGTGTTGTCGACACGCGGGTAGCTGATGAGGCCCGCCATGTAGAGGGACTCGGCGATGCGCATGGTACGCGCAGGCGAGATGCCCTCGGCTGCGGCGGCAGCCTGCAGCGAGGTGGTCGCAAACGGCGTGGGTGGCTGCTGCTTGCGTGAGCGCTTGGTCACCGCGGCGACGGTTGCCGTCGTAACGCCGTCGACATGGCCGTATGCCGTCTCGGCAGCATCCTTGTCGGTAAAGCGCGCCGTCTTGTGCGCAATCTTAAAGCGGTCGTCCTCGGCAGCACCCTGCGAGGCGCCCATGCCGCGGATCTGCCAATAGTCCTCGGGCACAAACGCCATGCGCTCGCGCTCGCGCTCGACCACCAGGGCAAGCGTCGGGGTCTGCACGCGGCCGGCGGAACGCACGTTGCCAAAGCCGCCAAACTTGGCGAGCGTCAGGTAGCGCGTGAGCACCGCACCCCAAATGAGGTCGATGTGCTGGCGGCTCTCGCCGGCGTCGGCCAGATTCTGGTCGAGCGAGACAAGGTTATCGAAGGCCTGCGTGATCTCGGCCTTGGTAAACGAAGAATACTGGGCGCGGGCAACCGGCAAGTCCGGCGCAACCTCGCGCACCTTGTTGAGGGCGTCCGAACCGATCAGCTCGCCCTCGCGATCGAAGTCCGTAGCGATGATGACGCTGTCGGACTTTTTGGCGAGGTTCTTGAGCGAGCGGATGAGCTCCTTCTCGGCCGGCAGCTTAATGACGGGTGCCCAGGTGAGATACGGCAGACTCTCGAGCTTCCAGCCCTTGATGGAGATACCGTCGGCAAGAAACGGCTTGCGCTTGGTGTCATAGGGCGGGCGCGCCAGGCCATCGGGCATGTCGGCCGGCAGCATCTCGCCGTCCTCGGTGACCGAATACCAGCCCAGCTTTTTATCGAACAGCACGCTGTCGCAAAAATCGGGCGCAAGGATGTGACCGGCAAGGCCGATCGTCACGCACTCCTCGCCCTTCCACTCAAAACGGTAGATGGCGGTGTTGTACACCTTGTCCTTTTTGGGTTTGCCCGTGGACAGACGATCGGCGATCTGACGCGCGGCGTCATTTTTCTCGGCGATGATGAGCTTCAAAAGAGGCTCCTATCTCGTGTCTCTGCGGCTACGCCCGCCCGTATGGCGGCCGATTTACGCCCTTGCTTGCTCGATCTGCCCGATGAGCCAATCGCACCAGGCATCCATGCCCTCGCCCTTGCGCGCGCTCACGGCAAACCGCGGCGCCTGCGGATTGAGGTCATCGAGTGTCTTAGTATACCTATCCATGTCAAAATCGAAAGCCGGGGCCACGTCGACCTTATTCAGCAGCTGCGCGCCAGCGTGCTGGAAGATGCCCGGGTACTTGATGGGCTTGTCGTCGCCCTCGGGCACCGAGAGAATCATGATGGACAGGTTCTCACCCAGGTCAAAGTCGACCGGGCAGACCAAGTTGCCCACGTTTTCGATAAAGATGACGTCGATGTTCTCCAGACCGACGGCCTGGTCGAACGCGTCAACGGCCTCCATGATCATGTTGCCCTCGAGGTGGCACAGGCCACCCGTGTTGATCTGGATGGCGGGCATGCCGGCTTCCTTCATGGTGATGGCGTCGACATCCGAGGCAATATCGCCCTCGATGACGGCGCAACGCAGGCCCGCCTTGTCGCGCAGGCGCTCGTTGGTGCCCAAAATCGTGGTGGTCTTGCCCGAACCGGGGCTCGACAGCACATTGATCACATAGGTGTTTGTCTCTTTAAATCGCTGACGCAGCTGATCTGCCAGGCGCTCATTGCGCGACAGAATCGGCGACGCGATATCAATCGTTTTCTCGGCCATATTCGGCACTCCTTAACTTCTAACCATTTATACCCCGTCCCCAGGTGGCTGGCGGGCTAATCGTCGGGGGTCTCGATTTCGATACTGGCGATGTCGAGCTCACGGCCGTGCAGCAGACGCACGTTGGCGCCGCCACATTGGGGACAGCGGCAATGGAAGCGATCGTGCTCAAAGACCTCCCCGCAGTCCAGACACTCGCTTTGTGGATGGACTTCCTCCACGGCAAGATCGCAGCCTCGCGTGAGCGGGTCCTCATCGCGAAATGTCTCCCACGCAAAGTCGAGCGCCTCGCGCACAACTTCGGTCATATCCCCGATACGCAGCGTTACCAAAACGGCGCGCGAGGCCCCCGCCCCACGCGCCGCGCGAATCACTGTATCGAGTATGCCGTTGACAATGCCAACCTCGTGCATACCGATTTACTCCTCGTCGTCCTCATCGTCCGAGAACAGGTCCAGACGGCTCACAAACAAGCCCTCCTTGCCCTCGCGCGCGGTAATGACCACGCGGGCAATGGCGAGCGAAATCTCGTAGAGCGAGAGCAGGGCACCATACATGAGGCCCAGCGTAACGGGCGAGCCGTCGGGCGTAATCACAGCCGAACCCAAAAGCAGGCCCACGTACACGTAGCGCCAGGCGCCGCGGAAGGCCGCGTAGGACACGATGTGGAAGACGGACAGGTAGAAGATGATGAGCGGCAGCTCAAACGCCACGCCAAAGCCGATCATAAAGAGCAGCTCCATGTTGACGTAGTTCTCCAGGTCGGGCAGCGCCGTGGCGACGGCCGAGGTCTCGCCGATAAGCCACTCAAAGCCCGCCGGGATGATGATGAAATAGCAGAAGATGGCACCCAGGAAGAACAGCACCGTCGAGGCGAGTACCGTAGGCACGACCCACTTGCGCTCGTTGGGACGCAGTGCCGGCAGGAAAAATGCCAGAATCTGCCAGATGATCATGGGCGTGCACATGACCACGGCCATCTTGATGGCCAGCGAGAAGCGCAGGCCAAAGCCGCCGAGCGTGGTGGTGATGTAGAACTTACCGTCCGGCACAAAGGAGCGGATGGGGTCTTCCAAGATGTCGAGCACCACGGGCGTGGCGAAATACAGCACGATGGCGGCGGCAAACACCGACACGACCACGATAGTCAGGCGGCGACGGAGCTCTCCCAGGTGATCGAAGAGCGGCATGCGCGCAGGTCCGATAGGCATTACTCATCGCCTCCCTTCGAGGCGTCGGCGGCAGCGGCGTCGTCCTCGGCCTCGAGCTCGCGGGCGAGCTGGTCGACGACGGCCTTGCGCTTGCGGGGACGACGGGCGTAGAGGTCGGCCGTCGTGGGCTCTACCGGCTCGGGCTCGGGCTCCGGTTCTGCAGCAGGCTCGGGCTCGACGACAGGCTCGGCGGCAGCGGCAGGCTCGGCACCCTCGGCCTCCTCAGCAGCACCCTCGCCCTCGGCGGCAGCCTCGCTCGCGGCCTTCTCGGCAGCAAGGCGGGCACGGCGCTCGGCAAAGGTCTCCTTCTTGGCGGGCGCTGCCGTCTCGGCGGCATCCTTGTCCGCATCGGAATCGTCATCGACGGCAGTCTTCTTGGGCTTGACCGGTGCCGAAGCGGCCTCACTTACCGGATCGATAATCTCAGACTGAACAACGGCCGTCATCTTTTCCTGCGTCTCGCGGAACTGACGGATGGCACGGCCGATCGTGCGGCCCATCTGTGGGAGCTTATCCGGGCCAAACAGCAAAAAGCCGAAGACCACGATGATCGCGAGCTCACCCTCTCCAATACCAAACACACATACCTCCAAGGCTCGATGTGAGTCGAGCCCGCACCGCGCCATTCGGCCGGAACTCGTCTATTCATTCGGTCAAGTATAGCGCCCGGACGCCAAAACGTCCGAGCGCATCACAAACATATGCCAAACGGCACGCCCTTTTGGGGGCAAAGATTATGCAGCGGTGATCGAAATCTCCTGGTCGACACCCAACAGCTGAACCACGCGCATTACCGGGGGCTGCACATTGGTGCAGCTAAAACGTTTGCCGTGGTCGACCGCGTGGTGCGCGGCGCCCACAAGCACGCCAATGCCCGTCGAATCGATGTAGCTCACCTGGGCAAAATCGAGCTCAACGGCCTCAGTGGGCTGCTCGAGCGCCAGGTCGATGGCATTACGCAGGCTATCGGCGTTAGAGATATCGATCTCGCCGGTTACCTTAATGGTGTAGAGCTCTGGCGTGGGGTTGGTGGAAATACCCAAATCCATGTATACGCTCCTTTACGTATCGAAAGTGCGGATAGTACGGGAAGCCGCGCGTTAGGCGCGCTCGGCACGCGCAAGCTCGGCAGCGACGAGCTTGACGGCCAACACCAGCACATCGAGCGCAGCCTCTAGGTCCTCGACCGTGGGATAGCTCGGCGCGATGCGGATGTTGGTGTCGCGCGGATCCTTGCCATAGGGCCAGGTGGCACCGGCCGGCGTGAGCTTAACGCCCAGGTCTGCGCAAAGCGCGGCGACCTTTTGAGCCGAGCCCTCGGGACCATCAAAGCTCACAAAGTAGCCGCCGCGGGGGTGCGTCCAGGTGGCACAGCCCGTATCGCCCAGGCCCTCGGTGAGCTTGCGCTCAACGGCCTCAAAGCGCGGGCGCAGGAACTCGGCATGCTTTTTCATGTGCTCCTTGACCGCCTCGATGGTGGGAAGGAAACGCACGTGGCGCAGCTGGTTGAGCTTGTCGGCGCTGATGAGGCCGGCCTTCAGGCGCTTGGAGAACTCGGCGATGACCGCGGGGCTCGCACCGATAAAGCCGATACCGGCACCCGGGAAGGTGATCTTGGACGTCGAGGCAAAGGCCACCACGCGGTCCTCGGTACCCGCCGCGCGAGCGAGGTCGAAGATGTTTGCGAGCTCGTCGGTCTCGTCGTACAGGTCGTGCACGCAGTAGGCGTTGTCCCAGAAGATGCGGAAATCGGATGCGGCCGTGGGCATCTCAACCAGGCGGCGCACAGTGTCCTCGCTAAAGGTGATGCCCGTGGGGTTGGAATACTTGGGCACGCACCAGATGCCCTTGATGGAATCGTCGGCGGCGACGAGGCGCTCGACCTCGTCCATGTCGGGGCCGTTGTCGGTCATCGCGACGGGGACGTTCTCGATACCCAGATCGGCAGTGATGCCAAAGTGGCGGTCGTAGCCGGGAACCGGGCACAGGAACTTGACCTTCTTGCCGTCGTGCGCGGCCTCGTAAGCCTCCCAAGGGTCGCTACCACATGAGCCGCAACGCCAGAACATACCGGCGATATCGTGCTCGATCAGCAAACTCGACGAACCCAGCACGAGCGTCTGCTCGGCGGGGCAACCCAGGAACTCCCCCGCTAGCTTGCGTGCCGAGGGAATGCCCTCAAAGCAGCCGTAATTGGAACAGTCGACGTTGCCGTCGTGCAGATCGGCATCGGCATTGAGGATATCGAGCATGGGTCGAGAGATGTCCACCTGGGAGGGCGACGGCTTGCCGCGGGCCATGTCGAGCGCCAGGCCCTTGGCCTTGACCTCGGCGACCTCGGCCTTGAGCGCCTCGATGGCGGCATCGAGTTCGGTGGTTTCCATCTTCTGGTAGATCGTCTGCATGGGTGCGACCTTTCACGAAGCGGTACGTTGCAATTCTTCTAAGTATAGACCGCCACCGTCGCAACGTTATGAAGCCGTGATAGATTAAGTCCATCGCAATGAATTACGAATCGCCGCGCACGCCAGCGTGGAGCGCCCAAGGAGGCACTATGGAGTACGGATCGTTCCAGGCCGAGGAATTCGGCGACCTGCAGCGCCTGGTCGACGGGCTGTTTTACGACCGCCACGCCATCGACCGCCTGGATCTGATCGTACAGGCCGAAATCTTGGACCTGGCGCCCGATCTCATGGAAATCGTCAACCTGCTACCGCCCGGCTATTACGACCGCCAGTCACTTTGCGACCAGCTCAACTCCGCCTTGGCCGCCCACGGCTGGGGCGCCGTCTACGGCACCGTGGAATAAACCTAGTCATTTAAGAACGTCCCGAATGACTAAAACGCCGCCTGTGATGGTGTTCACAGGCGGCGTTTTCAAACTTGTATGTGCTCTTACTCGTCCTTGGGCGCGGGGTGTTTGCAGGCCACGCTCATGTAGATCATGCCGAGCACGGCAGCGGTGACCGAACCGGCAAGGATGGCGGCCTTGGCAGCCAGAACCTCAAACTGGGCCGTCGGGAAGGCAAGGCCGCTGATGAGAATCGACATGGTAAAGCCGATGCCGCCCAGAATGCCCACACCGGCGATCATGTGCCAGTTGACATTGCGCGGCAGCTCGCAGGCCTTGAGCTTGACCAAGGCAAACGTCATGCCAAAGATACCGATCGGCTTGCCCAGCAGCATGCCAAAGTACACGCCGAGCGTCACCGGGTCGGTGAGTAGCGTGCTCATGTCCACGCCCACTAGGCGAACCTGTGCGTTCACGAACGCAAAGATCGGCAGAATCACAAAGTTAACCGGCGTGGAGATCAGGCGCTCCATGCGGATGAGCGGCGGGGTCACGCGGTGCATGACGCGCTCGACTTTGGTGGTCGAGACGGTAAAGTCATGCTGGCCCAGGATGTGCGCCTCGTCGTCGTAGCGGTCATCGAGCAGCGGCAAGCACTCGCCCAGCCAATCGGTGAGGCTATCAAGCTTAACGCCGCACTTGGCCGGGATGGTGAAGGCCAGGATGACGCCAGCAAGCGTAGCGTGCACGCCGCTCTTGAACATGCAGAACCACAATAGCAGGCCCAGTACCGAATACGGGGCAAGGCGGTAATGCTGCGTCTTGTTGAGCCACACGAGCGCACAGGTCACAAGCGCGGCGGCGCCCAACCAAAACGGATTGGGACTCTGACCGTAGAAGATGGCGATGGCGGCGATGGAGATGAGGTCGTCGGCGATGGCGAGCGTCGAGAAGAACACGCGCACGCCGTTGGGCACGCGGTTGCCCAAAAGCGACAGCACGCCCAGCGCAAAGGCAATATCGGTTGCCATGGGAATGGCCCAGCCGTTGTGCGCGCCGGCATGGTTAAAGATCAGATAGATGCAGGCGGGAACGACGACGCCGCCCACGGCCGCCAGCATGGGAAGCATAGCCTGGCGCGGGTTCTTGAGCTCGCCGACCGTCATCTCGTACTTAAGCTCAATGCCCACCAACAAAAAGAAGATCGCCATGAGGAAGTCGTTGACGAAAAGCTCAACGGTGAGACCGGCCGTAAGGTTGCCCAGACCCACATACAGCGGGGTCTCCAAAAAGTGATGGATGGCCTCGTAGGCATCGGTGTTGGCGCAAATGACGGCGGCGATGGCGGCGAAGACCATGACGGCGGCGGAAATCGTGCCGTTCTCGGTGATGCGCTCCCAAATGTCGTGGCGCTCAAAACGCTTGCGCTCACGAACGTTAAACAGCTGCTCGGGTGCTGCCATGGGCGGCTCCTTTCACGGGAAAGCTCCCGTCTTAAAAAAGCACGGCCCGCCCAAGTGGCGGTGCCGCGCTCTAACGTATTACGCTTGCATCTAGCCTACCCTGCACGACAGGCGCGCAGGCGTGGCCGAAAAGCGGAACCACAGGTTGAACATTATTTGCTCAACGGCACGGGCGCGCCTATCCAAGAGACGACGCAGCGCCGTGCACAAAAAAACGACCGGAGCGCGGGGCTTCCGCGATCCGGTCGTGGCGTTTGGTCAACTAAACCTAGCAGGCGGCCATGATGGGGGCAGCGACCTGCTTCTTACGGGAGAGGACGCCCGGCATCCAGACGCCGTCGTGCTCGTCGGCAATGCCCAGGCCCTTCTGAGCAGCCTCGGTCTCGCCCTCGAGCAGGACCTGCGAGCCCTCCTCCATGATGTCAGTGATGCACAGGACGATGCCGTCGGCACCCTTCTCGGCGGCGTAGGCGCGCATGGCCTCGCGAATCTCGTCGATCATGCCGAGTGCGCGAGTCTTGTCGACAGTCTCGTACTGGCCGATGAGCAGCTTCTTGCCGGCAAGCTCGAACATCTTGATGTCGTTGCCGACCATCTCGGCTGCGGTGAAGGAGCCAGACGGACGGGTGAGGAAGACCTCCATGCCAAACTTGACCGGGTCGACGCCCACCTGCTCGCCGAGCTTGGCGGCGACGGCGCGGTCGACATCGGTGGTGGTGGGGCTCTTGAGCATGAGCGTGTCGGTCATCATGGCCGAGAGCAGCAGCTTGGCCTGGACGTCGGAAAGCTCAACGCCGAGCACGCCGGCGAGCTTGGTGACGATGGTGCAGCTGGAGCCCCAGGGCAGGCAGATGTAGTGCAGCGGGCCGGCGGTCTCGAAGTCGCCGATGCGGTGATGATCGACAACGCCAAAGACCGTGGCGTCCTTAAGGCCGGCAACGGACTGGGCAGACTCGTTGTGGTCGGTGAGGACGACGAGCTGACCAGCCTCGACGGACTCGATCACGCGGGGCTCGGCGATGCCGGCGTCGGCGAGCAGCTTGGCGGACTCGGCCGGAAGCTGACCAAGGGCGCAGGCCTCGTAGGTGTTGCCGGCATACTCAACCTGGTTGAGCAGCTGGGACAGGACGACGGCGCTCATGATGGCGTCGTTATCGGGGTTCTGGTGACCAAAGACAGGAACGTTTGCCATGGATATCCTCCACTTGATATGTGTACTTGGACGTAGCTATGGTAGCACGCCGATGCCGAGCCTTCGCAGACGGAAGGGCCACGGCATATTTTGGGGCGCAGGCACGGGGGCCAAGGCTGTCCCTTTTGCACCATGTTGGTGCAATGTAACCTGTCCCCCTTGCACCAGCTATTTACCGGCAGCGCGCAGGGCTACGTAGGCGGCACCGATGATGCCGGCGTCGTTGCCGAGCGAAGCAACCTTAATGGGCGTCTCGCGCGAGGCGGAAAGCGCGTAGCGCTGGAAGTGCTCGCGGACCTTGTCGAGGTAGACATCGGCCGAAGCGGACGCACCGCCACCGATCAGGAACATCTCGGGGTCGACCACGTTAGCGATAAGCGCCAGGGCGCGGCCAAGGTAGTCGGCCATGGTGTCGGCCGCGGCCAGCGCGAGCTTGTCACCCTCGCGGCAGGCCTGGAACACGTCCTTGGAATCAGAGGGGCCGGTGAGGTCGATGGGCTCGACGCCCGCCTTCTTGCACTCGGCAAGGTAGTTGCTCACCACGCCGGTGGCACTGGAATACTGCTCCAGGTGGCCATGGCCGCCGCAGCCGCAGGTGCGCTCCTCAGCCGGGTTCAGGCACATGTGGCCAATCTCGCCGCCGGCGCCCACAACGCCCGACACCACGTCGCCGTTAACGATAACGCCGCCGCCCACGCCGGTACCAATGGTGACCATCACCGCGTTCTGTACGCCCTTGGCAGAGCCGAGCCAGGCCTCGCCCATAGCAGCAGCGTTGGCGTCGTTCTCGTACTTAACGACCGCGTCGGGGAAGTGCTCCTGAATGGCGATCTTGAGCTCGGGCAGGTTAATGGCAATGTTGGCCTTGACCTTGGCATCGCCCGACGCCGGGATGGGGCACGGAACGGCCAGGCCAATGCCTGCCACAAAGGCACGCGGAATCTGCGCCTTGGCGACCACCTGGTCGATAGCCTCGGTCACCGCGGCAAAGCCCGCAGCGTCAACGATGGGAGGCGTGGGCACGCTGGCCTTGGCAAGCAGGTTTCCGTCCTCGTCGAACAGGCCCTCCTTAACCGAAGTGCCGCCGACGTCGATGCCGATGTAGTACTGTTTAGGTTCCATGGGAGCCCACCTTTCTCGTTTAAACATTGCCTGTATGGTACCGCTCCCAAGGCAAAAACCTACCAAAAAGAGACAGGTTTGTTTTGGCAGGTTTTATCTGGGAAAACGCAGAGTACGAGATTCGGTTCGCTGGCTGCTATATCGGTTCGGCCCCGTCCTCGGACCGATCATTCCTCAACACGACACTACTCAGATGTTTATCATTTAAAACGCTCTGATTTTACAAGCGGGGCGACTTTTGATTTTATCTTTCTCGAACTTTTCAATAACTCAATAGAGATACTTAGGCGTTGACTATACTTTCTTTCGTCCTCAATCAAGTCGGAAAGGAGGTTCCATGATTCCCAAATACGAGGCGATAGCTGCAGATATTCGTCGAAGTATCGAGGATGGCGCTCTTAAACCGGGCGACAAGCTTCCCACCGTCGTTGAGTTCTGCGAGCTCTATAGCGTTTCCAAAATCACCGTCAAACGAGCTATCGAGCAAATCACCGAGGAAGGTCTTATAACCAGCCGTCGTGGATCGGGTACCTACGTTAAGGACACGGCGGGACTTCCCGGCCAGGCGTTTTTCCAGGGCAAAAACGACCGTGCCCAGGGTTTTTCGTATGAGCATCGCGGGGAGAAGGTGACCTCAGTGGTCTACGATTTCTCGATTGTTAATCCACCAGCGGACATCGCAGCCCAGCTGGGAATTGCCGAGGATGACTTTGCCTATCACATCGTGCGCGTGCGTCAGGCCGATGAGAAGCCCATCGTTATCGAGTACACCTACATGCCCCTCGAGCTGATTCCAGGCCTTAAAAAGAAGGACCTGTACGGATCGGTTTACCGCTTTGTCCGCGAGCAATGTGGGCTGAAGATATCGAGCTTCCACCGTACCATTCGCGCCGTGGCAGCAACCGAGGAAGAAGCCAAGCGTCTGGACACCAAACTTGGCTCTCCCCTGCTCGAGCTCACCCAGATTGGCTTTTTGGACAGCGGCGCGGCCTTTGAGTATTCGATCTCGCGCAACGTTGGCGACCGCTTTGAGTTGCACAACGTAACGTTGGCATAGGTTTTTGTAGTCATGCGGGCGCTCGTTTTGAACAGTTTTATGCGGTGCCCACGCAGCACAATGGGGGTATGAACATGTCCGATTTGATTAAACTGACGCCGATCTTCCACGAGAAGATCTGGGGCGGCCGCCAGCTCGAAACCGTATTTGGCTACGACATTCCCGATGGCCCCATCGGTGAGTGTTGGGCCATCTCGGCCCACCCCAACGGCGACTGCCAGATTGCGGAGGGCCCGTATGCCGGCCACACGCTGTCGTGGCTGTGGGCCGAGCACCGCGAGCTCTTTGGCAACTGCAAGGGCAAGGAGTTCCCGCTGCTCATTAAGATTCTGGACGCCAAGGACGACCTTTCAATCCAGATTCACCCCAACGACGAGTACGCCGCCGAGCACGAGAACGGCAGCCTGGGCAAAACCGAGTGCTGGTATGTGCTGGACTGCGAGCCCGGCTCCACGATTATCGTCAGCCAGCGCGCGCATGACCGCGCCGAGGCCGCGCAGATGATCGAGGACGGCCGCTGGGACGACATGCTCAACGTACTGCCGATCCACAAGGGCGACTTTTTCCAGATTGATTCCGGTACCGTGCACGCCATCAAGACCGGCACGCTCATTTTGGAGACGCAGCAGTCGAGCGACGTGACGTATCGCCTGTACGACTACGACCGTCCCGGCACCGACGGCAAGCTGCGTCCCCTGCACATTGAGCAGAGCCTCGACTGCATCGACTTTGATGCCCAGGTTCCGACCGACGGCACGATAACCGCGCCCGAGGTGGACGGCGTGACCGAGCTCGAGTCCAACCCCTGCTACACCGTCGATCGCGTGCGCGTCAACGGCAGCAAGACCCTCGACCAGCGCTGGCCCTTCATGTGCCTGTCGGTCATCGACGGCGAAGGCACCGTCTGCGGCGACCCCGTCCACAAGGGAAGCCACCTGCTGGCCCCGAGCACCGTGGACCAGATCGAGCTCGAGGGCAAGATGGAACTGATCGTCTCGCACCTGTAGATCGCACCAACAACCCACACGAAACAAGGGGCTCCCCCGTCCACCAACGGGGGAGCCCCTTGTCCATATATATCAGCCCACCCGGCTCTCCAGATCAAAAAAGCGGACGAGCAGAGCGACGTTCGCAAGCAACGTTATCTAAGGACCTGGACGGGCGTATGGGGCAACATCGATCGCGAGTTCCGCACGAGCCGGAGAGCACTTAATGTG
>DBFBGO010000015.1:0-23449 GCA_048201895.1 Collinsella sp.
GAAAGGAGACTTATGACTGAAACCATCTTCTCCCCCTCATTTGGAAATCGCCCGTCCTATCTGGTGGGACGCGGGAGCGTGATTTCGACATTCATCTCCGGCCTTGAGCAGGAGCCGGGCAATCGAGACCGAGCCATGCTCATGCTCGGCCAGCGAGGCAGCGGCAAAACGGTTCTGTTGTGGGAACTTGCCGATCGCGCCCGCAAGCTCGGCTTTGTTGTCGCCACGCCCACCGTAGCCTCCGAGGATATGCTCGAGCGCATTGTTGAGAAAATCCAGGAAGCGGGCGAGCCTTACGCCAACAAGCATCGTCTCCCCAAACTTACAGGTGGCAGTTTGAGCGTCTTCGGTTTCTCAGCCGGCCTCGAGTTTACGCGCGACGTACAGGAAACTAAGAGTTTCCAGTTCAAATTCACGCAGTTGGCACGCAAGTTAACCGAGCAGGGACACGGCATCCTCATCCTCATCGACGAGCTCCAGGCAAATTCACCCGAGATCAGACAGCTCGTCACCGCCTATCAAGAGCTGGTCGGCGAGGGACTCAACGTCGCGCTCGTCATGGCGGGCCTCCCGGGAGCAGTCTCCGCGACACTCAACGACCGCGTACTGACATTTCTCAACCGCGCACGCAAAGTCACGCTCGAACCGCTTTCAGTCGGAGATGTCGATGCCTATTATCAGCGGGCTTTCGAAGAGCTCGACCTTGATATTCCAGGCGATCTTCGCCTCCGTGCCGCTCGTGCAACCCAAGGATCGCCCTATATGCTGCAGCTCATCGGCTACAACATCGCCAATCGCTGCCAGGCAGGAGAATACGTAACGCCAGAGCAAGTCGACGGAGCTATCGAAGCGTCAAAGGCCGATTTCGAAAACGATGTTTGTGAAACGACGCTCGCCGCGCTATCGGACCAAGACGTCGCGTTTCTCGACGCAATGACTGATGACAAAGACGGCGTGTCGCGCATCTCCAATGTGGCCGAGCGCATGTCAGTCACACCCGACTATGCGCAAAAGTATCGCCGACGCCTCATCGACGCCGGCGTTATCGAACAGGCACGCCGCGGTTACGTGCGGTTCGCTGTTCCATATATGGCTGACTATCTGCGCAGCCAGCTCTAGACAGCCACCACAATGGGGACAGGCACCTTTGTGGTGGTTTGAACCGGTTCGTCTAAATCTGTAACAGGTAGAGACGATTTAGCCTGCTAGATGTTACAGAACGAGACAATACCCTAGTCGCAGGTGATGTCGAGGTTCTTGCCGGTGAGGCCTACGTAGCCGCCCTCGGCCGCCTTGGGGCTGTCGGCGTGGCAGAGGACCCACTTGTCGGCCTTCCAGTAGCAGTAGCTATCGCCGGCGGCGGGCATATCGGTTGCAGCCTCGGGGCGCGGGCCGTTGGTACCGGCAGGCAGCGCGACCATCACCTGGAAGCCGCCGTCGTCGACCATGCACGGCGTGTAGTGGAGCGTCGTGGCGTAGACCTCGACGAGCACACCGGCCGGCGCGCGGAAGGCCTTGACTTGAGCGGTGTCGAGCTTGCCGTCGACGATCTGCTCGCGCTTGGCCAGCAGCAGGATAAAGTCGCGGGCGCCCAGGTTGAACTCGCTGGCGCGGTGATACTCCAGGCAGTTGAGCTTCGTGTTATGGCCGTTGCACCAGCCAAGCTGGAAGGGACGGCCGCCGTACATGAGCAGGCCGAGCGTGTCGGCGCCTTCGACCTGCTCAAGCTCGGGCGCGGAGGCCACGTACTTGCTGCCCTCGGGAATGGGCGTGGCGGAGAGCGCCTCGACAAGCGGGGCGGTCAGGCTGGAGGGCACGTCGTCCCACACGCGGCCGTAGGACTTGAACTCGGGATCCGTAACAGAGTAGATATGCATGTTCGCTCCTGTTCGTAAATGTGACAATACGTACATTCTAGAACATTTATCTGCAAATATGAACGTTCATCGAGCGGCGCCCGGCAGCCAGCGCCTCATGTGGCGCAACCCATCTCGCAAGCGAGCGGGCTGTTGGGGATTCGTCGGCTATGTAGAAAATCGCAAGCAGTAAAACTGCGGGTCGCGCGTCGGTAAACTCGCACATACTCGCCAAGAGCCCAAAAGCCCACTCATCTACAAAAAGGCGGCCGCGCTCACAAAAGACGCGCCCTACTCCCCATGAAACGACGCGTGGATGCTCATCTGTTCGATTTCTGCCGACGTTGTATCAAATTCAAACGCGTTGCTGCGCCCGCGATAATTAGCGATAGTGAACTCGGCAACACGACCGTCCTCGATTCGGGCTACGGTTGCGAAACAATACACCGGATCATCGACCGGAATATCGAGAAGCGCCGCCATGTTCGCATCGGCAGTCTTAATTTCGAGCCTACGATGCGCTTTCACCACGGGATGACCCGTAGATTCAAAGTAGCTGTAGAGCGACACAGTCTCGAAGTCCACAGAAGCGATTTCGGGATACAGGCCGAGCGGGACATGCGTCTCAACAATCACGTTGGGGCAGTCATCGGCATACCGTAAGCGAACAAGCTTAAATATGGGAGCGTTTTCAGCAATCTCCAGGCGATTGGCAACCTGCGCCGTGGCGCGGCCACCGCGCGCGAAAAGCACGCGCGTATGAGGGGTGCAGTCGTTAGCGCGCATCTCGGCATCGAAGCTACGAAGCACCGAGGTAAAACCCTGATTAATCTTGAGCGGGCACACGACAGCCCCATGATACGGACGACGCTCGACGTAGCCCTCCTCTTCCAGGAGCTGAATAGCACGACGGACCGTTGGACGGCTCACGCCGTAATTCTCGGCGAGCTTATCCTCCGAAGGAATCTCCTCGCCTTCTTTGTAGACATGGCGCTCGATAAGCTTGACCAGGTCATCCTTGATCGTTATGTACAGTGCATCCACTCGTATATCCCCCGCCGATTATCAACTGCCGCAAACAGCTCCAGCCCGATTTCCCCGTGAAATGATATATTATGGATTATGTTAGCAAAGCTATATGTTGACATTTTTTGAATAACCATGCATGCATACAGGCAATTTTGACATCTTGAAACAGAAGTCGCTTCTTGCCCTTTAATGGGAAGGCTCGTCTGGATGGCCAATCTATTTGTTCATGAACGACCGGCTTGTTCGGTCTCTCAATTAGAACATGACATATACTATGACATAATGAAAAATCACAACCGAAAGGCTCGATATGAATCCCGTCTACCTCATTCCGCTCGGCCTTATAATTATTTTTGTCATCATAGATCAGGTGGCCAGACGCCGCTCCGTGGCGAAGGCGACACGGATGTTCGAACGCGGCGACTACGAGGGCCTCCTTGCTTATCTTGAAACCGCGTACGTGCGCATGTTCTATCCCCGCTACAACCGTATGTATATGCAGTTCAAGACGCTTGACGCCAATAATGAAATTGATGCCGCTGCCGAGGTGCTCGACATGCTTTACGTCTCCAAACCCTCCGATGAGCAGCGAGCCGACCTACTTGTAGTCGCTTTTGAGTTCTATCTTCGCAATCTCATGCGAGACAAGGCCGAAATCACGCTTCGACGCATCCAAGACACGCCGTCCCTCGCGCCCGTGGCGACCGAACTCGAAACGCTCTTCGATATCATGGAAAATAAGGGCACAAGCCATATCGACGAAATGAAGTCACAGCTTAAAGACGCCGACGCGCCTACACGCCAACGTCTTTTGACGCTCATCGCCAAGCAATATGAAAACGCCGGCGATCCCGCCGAGGCCGCGCATTATCGATTGCTGCTAAAAAACGGAGACGGCCGATAACGGCCTGCATCTTTTTTATCGGCAAACGCTACCCGAGCATCTGCTCCTCGTTGTACATAACGGACTTTACATCCACATGTGCCCCATTATCGTCCTGCACGCCCAAAGTATCGTCCGACACCGAGAACTCGAATGTGTTGGCACTTCCCTTATACGTTGAGACGGAGTACTCCACAATGTTGCCTTCGGCATCGCGGCCGCTGGTGTGCAGCAAAAACATCGGGTCCCCGATTGCCACATCAAGCAGCATGGAGATCGACGAATCGGCCTTCACAACGTCGATGCGACGATATACCGTCACGACCGGTCGACCCATCTCGCGCATGCGCCCATACAAGCGCTTTTTAGAGAAATCCACGTTGTCGATAAATCCAGGGTACAGACTCGCCGGAATATAGTTCTCTGTGAACATGTTGGGGGTTCCGTCAACGTAGCGAAGGCGTACCAGCTTATAAACCAGATCGCCCTCCCGAACACCCAATCCCTTGGCAACCTCGCTGGTAGCCGACTCTCCTTTCACAAGGATGGGCATCGTGTCGACCTTCTTGCCGGCCCAAGCGAGCTCATCTTCGAAACTCTGAACGCCCTTAATCTTTCGAACGCCGAAATCGGGCGCCTCACGCTGACGGCGTCGATCGGCGTTGGGGTCGGCCACGATGGTCCCGCGACGCTTGCGGCGATCGAGGTAGCCCTCGCTTGTGAGGATGTGCAGCGCCTGCCGGATGGTTGGACGACTGACACCGTATTCCTTTGCCAAATCGACCTCAGAAGGAATCACGTCGCCTTCCGCATAGGTGCCGTTCTTTATTTTGACCAACAGGTCTTCCTTAATCGATGTGTATAACGTTCCCAAAGAAACCCCCGGCAATTTCGACTCAGACGATGCGGACGAGAAATGCGGGCATCCGCACATGGCAGATACCCGCATCTGCTAACTTGTCATTAACATATTAGCAAGTTAGCATGTGGCGTGCAGCTCCGAAAGCAGCTCAGAATAGCCCCTGTCTTTGCCGAATAAAGCGCTCGTGCCCAAAATGGCACCATCCGCACCAAGTTCGCCAACCTTTTTAATGACCTCAGGTGAGCAGGCTCCATCCACAAAGATCTTAAAACCGTATTCTTCCTTGATTGCGGCGAATTCAGCGATTTTGGACGTGACGTAATCCAGATACTTCTGACCGGCGAATCCGGGATTGACGGTCATGATCAGCACATAGTCGACCGCCGGAAGCGTGTATTTGAGCGCTTCCAGACTTAAGCCCGGATCGACAGCGATTCCAGGATGCGCACCCAACCGAGCTATTTTCTGCAACGTCGAATTGACAGTACGCTCGCCCTCGGGATGAACGTAAACAATGTCAACGCCGGCCTTCACAAACAGCTCGGGCAAAATATCGGCATCTTCGGCCATCAGGTGCACGTCGCAGGGAACGTTATGCGCTTTGGCATGTCTACAGATGCACTGCACGTCACCCAGACCCAGACCGAAATTAGGCACAAAGTGTCCGTCCATCACGTCCAGATGAAACCCGTCTGCACCGGCAGCGATAAGCTCTTCGACGTCCTCGCCCAAACGGTCGAAGTCCGCACACATCATAGAAGGAAATAGTTGCATGGCTGTCTCCAATTCTTTTTTTATTTCGACAGTGCTTAAGCAGTGGTCATCATGACGGTCAGATTGCCCGAGATTACAACCTGGCAATCCTTGGGAACCAGGAAATGCGAACCAACCGCGACGGGCGTTCCGTTAACAACGCCCGAACCACGCACGACGCTTACCAGCTCATAGATATCTTCTTTGAGCACATACGAATCATCGTCGATCTGAATCTTCTCGATCCGGAACGACGGCGAATCCATGTACGTGGTGCGAACGCAATTGCCGAGCATCTCAACATGCGCGTCATAGCGCTCCGTATTGAGAGAACCATCGTACTTCAGGGTGTCGATGGCCTGCTCCAGTTGGAGTTCGCGCTTGTTGCCCGCCGCGTCGGTACGGTCATAGTCGTAGAAGCGATACGTCACATCCGTAGACTGCTGCACCTCATAGGCGATAACGTTTTTGCCACAGGCATGCAGCAAGCCCGCCTCAAGGTACACGAAGTCATCCTTGCGAACCTTGAGATGGCGAAGCAGCTCATCCCAGCGGCACTCATCGATATACGAACGTAAATCAGCCTCGTTCTCGGCATTGTGGCCAAACACGATACTCGCATCGTCGGCCGCCTCAAGGAAATACCATGCCTCGTTCTTGCCGCTGGCATAGCCCATGGCTTTCGCATGCTCCATGTCCGGGTGCACCTGGATAGAAAGGTCATCGCACGGACAAAGCATGGAAATGATCAACGGGAAGTCACGATCGGTGTCTCCAAAGAGCTGCGGCTCGCTCTTCCAGAGCTCCCCCAGGGTCTTGCCCTCAAACGGTGCAGTCATGCACACGTTGGAGCCCTTGGGCTGATCGGCAAATGCCCAAGCCTGGCCAGTCTTATCGGGCATCCAGTCGTATCCGTAGTAATCCTTAATCGCAGTGCCGCCCCATATGGTCTCAAAGGGGATCGGCTTAAAAAACAGCGGTTCCATTCGCGTCCTTTCCGGTTAGATAAGTCGAGCGTGTAAACAAAAAGCCTGGCCCGCCGCTCCGGCAGACCAGGCTCAAACTCATACCTGGTTGTCAGGTATGCGGTTTAGCAGAAGCCGATGACGCAGAGAACGATGACGACAACGATTTGTGCGCAAAGGACCTTCGTTGCGCTCCAGCCCTTCTTGCTCAGCAGGTACCAGGTACCAAGAACGGCAAGCAGCGGAAGCAGGCAGGGGAAGAAGCCATCAAGGGTGTCCTGCAGTGCAATCGTGGAATCACCATTGGGAATCTGCAGCGTTGTGGTAAGTGCAACCTTGCCGGCAGCAAGCGTACCGACGACGATGATGCCCAGGACGTTGATTGCGTTCATGATGCGCTGGGAATTCTCACCGACGAAGGTGTCGACGGCGCCCAGGCCCATCTTGTAGCCATAGCGGAACATGCCGTAGGACAGGGCCATACCCAGGATCAGCCAGCTGACGATGTAGAACAGCGGACCGGCCGCGCTACCGTTGGCGGCAAGGCTCATGCCGATGGACAGCAGCGTCGGGACGATGATGCCCTGGATGATGGAGTCGCCCATACCGGCAATGGGGCCCATGAGCGTCGTTTTGACCGTGGTGGGGAGCTCCTCGGGAACGTCACCACCAAAAGCGATGTTCTCCTCGAGCGAGGCGACGATACCGTTAATCAGGGTACCGACCTGCGGCTCAGTGTTATAGAACTCGGAGTGGCGGGAGAGCAGGCGTGCCTTGCCCTCGGGGTCGTCCTTGTAGTACTTCTCGGCAAAGGGAATATAGGACCATGCAAAGCCATGGGACTCGAGCTTCTCGTAGGAGCGGGAGGAGAACCAACCCACCTGCCAGCGATACCACAGCTTGTTAAGGTCTTCCTTCGTAAGGTGCTTCTCAGCAGTCTTGGTCTCAGCCATTGTGTCTACTCTCCTCTCTTAGAACAGGTCGGCGTCTTCGTAGGCGGCATCATCGCTCGAGGTAGCGGCAGCAGCCTCGGGAGCCTTGCCGGACGCGACGTAGATGATGTAGCAGACGACGCAGGCAATGAAGACGACAGGAATGGTGTCAAGGCCGGCGAAGGCAAGCAGGATGAAACCGAACAGGAAGAAGATCATCTGGATGTTCTCCTTGATGACAATATTCATCAGCAGAGCCACGCCGAGGGCGGGCAGAACGCCGCCGAGGACGGAGATGGTGTGCGTGACAATCTCGGGGACGCTGGCGAGCGCGGCGTCGACAAAGCCCTTGCCCAGGTAGATGGCAAGGAAGACGGGCACGCAACGGATGAGGAAGGTGCAGATCTGGGGGATGACGATATGCCAGGTAGTGATGCCCTTGGTGTCGCCGGCGGCAGCCGCAGCCTCAGCCTTGTGGTTGAAGGCGGAAAAGACGGCGCAGGTCAGGTTGTAGAAGATAAGGCCGAAGGTGTTGCCGATGAGCACAGACAGGGTGACGGCGACAGCCGGATCCTTGGTCGTGGCCATGGCAAGGCCGATGCCGCCGTAGGAAGCATAGGTAATCTCGGAGTTGGTAGCGCCACCGGTGGAGAGGTTGGCAATGAAGACGGCCTGAACCGCAACGCCGCAGAGAACGCCCTGCGTCACATCGCCAAACGCGAGGCCGACCAGAAGACCGGCGACCAGAGGACGACCGAGGCAGTAGAAGCTGCCCGTGGTGCCCAGCGGGTTAGCGCACTCGATAGCGCCCAGGTAGCAAAGAATGCCGCAAATGAGCGCAGGGAAGAACAATCCACTCATGAATTATCTCCTTCTTTCTTGAACGTACTTACCAGTCGTTAGGCAGACTGGTACTTCGCCTTGTACTCAGCCCAGCCCTTGACACCGTTGTCCGGCGTCATCTGGAACTCAATCTTGAGGCCCTGGGACTCCAGGTAATCGAAAGCCTCGACGTCCTCGTCGTTGATGACGATGGCGTTGCCCAGATTCTTGGTCCCCGGACGCGTGCCGCTAAGGTTGCCCACGTTGACAACCTGGCCGAAATCGCCACCGGCGCGCTTCAGCTTTGCGAACTCCTCGACAGAATCTGTGATGATGAAGAAGCTCTTGGGCGAGGCCTTAGCCTTCTCCAGCGCCGCAACGCCCTGCTCGATGTTGTAGATACCGAGCTTGAGCGAACCGGCTGCTGCCTTAAGCACCTTCTTTCGCAGTTCATCGACAGCGACTTTGTCGCTGATGACGAGGATGGCATTGCAGGGCTTTGAGGCTGCCCAGCGAGTCACGGTCTGACCGTGAACGACACGGTCGTCGATACGAGCGAGCGTAATTGCCATTTCTTCTCCTTTTCCTTTCCCTTAGAAGAGATCCTCTTCGTCATCCGCGCTTTCTTCGGGAAGCGCGGTACCCGAAACACCATTTGCGACGGCGCTGAGGGCGGTCTGGTAGACGGTCTCCAGATCGCAGCCGGACGAAGCGAGCACACCGGCCTCGACGAGCATGGGAAGATTCATGCCCGCGGCAAGGCGCAGATGCTCGGGGTTCGTGAGGAAGTGTGTAAAAGACTCGTTGTAAGGGGTGCCCCCCTTGAGGTCGGCAGCGATAAGAACATCGCCTTGGGCAAGCAGCTCTTCGAGCTTGGCGGACAGGTCGGTGCGGAACTGCTCGACGCCGCCCTCGGTGGTGAGGCTAACCGCGTGAACACATGTAGCCGTGGGGGCGAACATGTGGAATGCGTCGTTCATACCCTGACAAAGCTGCCCATGAGACACCAAAAGAATGTTCATACCATCGCCTTTCACTTTTAAACTTTATTTGTATTTGTTCGTAATTTGTAAATTACATATTAGACAATACGGAATTTTCTCCACTGGTCAAGCATAAATTTCCGAACATTATGGATTTCCTTGCGAACGGTAGAACATTTTTCAAATGGTTTTTGAAAACATATTTACACTTTTTGTAAAAGTCTCTATATTGAGGGCACGGCACACCGCCGCATTCAATCCGAGAGGAGTACCCCCATGAGCCGCATCTACACCTTGGACGACCTGAGCCGCCTGGTCGACCACACCAACCTGCACGCCGACGCCACCGAAGCCGACATGGCCAAGCTGTGCGACGAAGCCAAGCGCTATCACTTTAAGATGGTCGCCATCAACCAGGTTCAGTCGCGCTTCTGCGCCGACCAGCTCGCCGGCACCGACATCCACGTGGGAGCCGCCATTGCGTTCCCGCTGGGCCAGACCTCTATTGCCGCCAAGGTGTTCGAGACCCGCGACGCCATTGAGAACGGCGCCACCGAGATCGACTACGTGGTCAACATCACGCAGGTCAAAGCCGGCAACTGGGATTACGTCAAAGATGAGATGACTCAAATCGTCAACGTTTGCCGCAAGGCCAGCGAGGGACGAGATGAGGAGATTCCCTCCAAGGTCATCTTTGAGAACTGCCTGCTCACCGATGACGAGAAGATCAAGCTCGCCGAGATCGCCCGCGAGGTCGAGCCCACCTTCATCAAGACTTCCACGGGCTTTTCTACCGGCGGCGCTACCGTCGAAGACGTTCGCCTCATGAAGGCCCACTGCGGCGACAAGGTTCAGGTCAAAGCCGCCGGCGGCATCCGCGACGCCGACACGTTCCTTGACATGGTGCGCGCCGGTGCCACGCGCATCGGCTGCTCGGCAGGCATGCCCATCATCGATGAGCTGCGTCGCCGCTTTGAGACCGAGGGCGTCGATTCCATCGAGCTGTAAGCGTACGTTTATATAGAGAATGAAAGGACGCCCATGAAACCTTTGAAGTTCAACCCGACCTATATCTCCCCGGTATGGGCAGGAACGCACCTGGCCGCCATCCGCGGGATCAAGGGCGCCGACGCCGCGAACAACTACGGAGAGGCGTTCGATATCTCCGCGCACCCGAGCATCGCGACAACAATCGCCACCGGTCCGTTTGCCGGCATGAAGCTCTCGGACGTCATCGCCGCGCATCATGATGAGATCATCGGCGATCTGCCCGATGACGCCGTGATCCAGATTACCTGGATGGACCCTATCGAGAGCCTCTCCGTGCAGGTGCATCCCACCGAGGAATACGCCCAACGTGTTGAGGGCGAGCACGGCAAGCCCGAAGCCTGGTATATCGCGGAGGCGGACCAGGGTGCCACGCTCATTGGCGGCAGCACAACCTGCAATCTCGACAAGCTTCGCGCAGCGGCGGCCGATGACACCATCGGTGATACGTACTGCAAGCGCACGGCGGTGCAGGAAGGCGATTTTGTCATGGTTCCGGCTGGCACCATGCACGCACTGGGAGCGGGTTGCCTTGCCGTCGAGGTAAGCTCGTTCGGCAACAAGACCTATCGCCTGTGCGATTGGGGGCGCGGTCGCGAGCTGCACGTGGACAAGGCCTTCGATGTGCTCGACCCTGCAAGCGTGCCTACGGTGAACCGACTAGGCCGCTTTGAGCCCGAACACGACACCCGGGCGCAACGCGGCGTGAGCTGCCGCCAGTTTGTGTCGAACGTCGTCGATGTGAACGAAAGCTGGTCAGCCGACACTGACGGCCGCTACCAAATCGTCACCTGCGTGTCCGGCAGCGGGCGCGTGATCACCGACGAGGGCGACGTGGATCTGGCCTACACCGAGTCTGCGCTGATTCCGGCATGCTGCAAGCGCTACACGGTCACCGGACCGTGCCGCGTGCTGCAGTCCTTCCGCCCCGGAGCCGATCTGTAGAATATAAACGCCGCCTCGCTCCCGCCCCCTTCGGCAGGCAGCGGGGCGGCGTTGCACTATGCATCCCCGCCCATGCAAGGAGTTCCATATGAAGAAAATGGTCATCACCGGTGCCAACGGCTATCTGGCAAGCCTGGTGCAGCTGTTCAACAAGGATAAGTTCGAATTTACCCGTGTCAGCCGCTCCGACGTCGACTACAACGACCCCGCCGCCGTGGCCTCCTACTTTGACGGCCTGGACTTTGACGTGCTGTTCCACACCGCCGCCAACGCCACCACCGCCGACTGCGAAAACGACCCCGAGGGCACCCACCGCGTGAACTGCGAGAGCGCCATCGAGATCGCCAAGGTCTGCCGCGCCAAGGGCCGTCGCATGATCTTCATTTCCACCGAGCAGTTGTTCAACGGCAAAAGCGAGTCCGGTCCGTTTGCCGAAGACGTCGAACCCAGCTGCGTGACGGCATACGGTCAGCAAAAGGCCGAAGTCGATGCTTGGATGCGCGAGAACACGGATGACTATGTAATCTTACGCCTATCGTGGATGTTCGGCATGGCCATGCCCGGCATCAAGCCCTCCCCCGGCATCGTGGGTAACGTGCTTGCCGCCCTTAAGAACGACAAGCCGACGTTATTCACCTGCAACGAAAAGCGCTGCATGACATACGCCCAGCATCTTGCCGACCAGTTCGCCAAGATCTGCGAGCTGCCCTCCGGTGTCTACAACTTTGCCAGCGCCAACAGCTTGACTACCTATGAGGCGGCCCGCATGATCGCCGGTAAGCTCGTGGGGCGCGGCCTGTTCAGCCCCGAGGACGTCGAGCGCTGCATCCTGCCCAACAAGGAGCGCTACGCGGATAGGTTCCGCGACTTCCGCCTCGACAACACCAAGACCGTTGCAGCCGGTATCGAGCTGGGAACCCTCGAGAGCGACGTCGACCGCTGCCTCGCCGACTTCGGCTGGTAACCCTACCCCCGACGTCCAACCGCCCCGCTCCCTTCTGAGCCTATCCCGTCTTGAGACGAGCGCAGACGAGCAGAAGAGGCCACGTTGCTACATCAGCGATAGAACCGCGTGGGCCACGCCGTCGTGGTCGTTGTCAAACTCCGTCACCGCATCCGCCACGGCCTTTACCTCGGTCGTGGCGTTTTTCATTGCGCACGCGTGTCCCACAACCTCAAACATACCAAGATCATTGGAACTGTCGCCGAAGCCGTAAGAATCGGTGACGGAAATGCCCAGATGCCCGCACAGCCAACGGATCGCCGTGCCCTTGGACACATCGTTACGCGTTATTTCGAAATTGTTGGGGTAGGACGAGACTACGGCAATGCCGGGCATCGTCTTGAGAAACCGACCGAGCGTCTCCCCCTCCCCCGCATTGCGCCAATACAGGATCACACGTTCCACATCGGCCAGGCGGGCCATGATCTGCTCGGGCGTCCCATCAACAGGCGTGTGCACGGCGCGCAGGGCGTCGGCCACGCGTGAATCACCTTGGCTGAATTCATCTAATCGATCATACATGCTACTCGGCATGAGGCAATCGCCGTCGACGAACACCTCAAATGTCACGTCGAGGTCACGGGCAAAACTCCAGATGCGCTCAGCAACCCCATTCCTCAAAGGCTCGCACATAATGGTAGTCATCCGCATACAACCGGCAGGCGTGACGTCCGAAAGTTCGGCCACCGAGGTACCACCGGAACACACGACGTAGTTTACCGCCGGATGAGCCAACAACTCACGCGGCACCCCCATAAGCGGACGGCCCGTGCAGGGCACAAATTCGATCCCGTTCTCATGCAAGACATCGAGCATCTCGACCGTCGCCGGTGTGATCCGGTTGTCGCTTGAAAGCAGCGTTCCATCCATGTCGGAAAAAACAATCACCTTGACTCCCTTCGCAGCCTCACCATACAAAAACAGCCGCCCGCGCAAGGCAGGCGGCCACTCCCGTCAGATGCAATCGATTCGTTTGCCCCGCTTCGGGCAAGATGCGTCAATCCGTGATCGGCACTGACCAGAACATCAATTAGCGCAGAGTCTTGCGGCCGTATGCCTTATTCCAGTTCTCGGTGAATTCGGCGACGGCAATCTCGGTTCCCGGGTGATCGACCATCTGCTTAACCACATCAGGCTGCACAGTCACGGCCTGGATACCGGCAGCGATGAGCTCGTGAACCTGCTCAACGCTCTTGAAGGAAGCAGCGATGACCTTGGACTCGACGCCCTGGGCAGCAAGCATGTTGATGAGGTCGATGGTCTGGCCCACGCCATCACCATAGTTGCACATGCGGTTGACGTAAGGAGCCAAGTAATCGGCACCGTTCAACGCAGCAAGGAAGGCCTCGTCTGCAGAGTAGATGGCAGTAGCCAGGACGTTCAGACCCTCGGCCTTGGCAGCCTTGATAGCCTTCAGGCCCTCACGTGTGACGGGGATTTTGACGTAGGTGTTCTCGGGACGCAGGCCGCAAATGTAGCGGGCCTCTTCCATGATGCCGTCGAAGTCGGCGGAAACGCTCTGGATGAAGAGCTTTTGGTCCGGACGCAGGTAGTCAACGAGCTCCTTGATGACCTCCTCGGGCTTCTTGCCGCTCTTGGTAATGATCGTGGGGTTGGTGGTCACGCCAGCAAGGTTGAGCAGCTCGTCATACTCTTTGATGGCGTTGATGTCGGCGGTGTCCAGAACGAATTCCATGGGATTCCCTTTCTCTTGGGTCCTAGCGGGCGCATGCCCGTTGTGTACTATTTCAATCGATGGCGGGTCAAACGCATATCTCGATCACTCTCCACGCACCACCACCTTAAGACCCTGCTGCTCGCACAGCACGGCGGCGCGCTCAGCAGCCTCGTCAGTCACCTGATCGATGTCGGCCATGCTGTACGGCAGGCCAAGGGATGCGTATTTCGATGCCCCCAATTGATGGAACGGAAGGATGTCGGCTCGCGCGATGCCCAGTTCGCAGATGCGACGGGCGTTGGCAAGCACGTTTTTGTCCGACGCGGTAAATCCCGGAATGATAGGCATGCGAGCCACCACGCAGGCGCCTTTCGCGAGCACGGCACGCAAGTTGGCATCGCGCACCGCCGTGTCCAACCTGAGCACCTCGAGCGAGCGGGCACGGTCAGCAATCTTAAAATCGACCAAGAACACATCGCAAGCCCGTGCCAGACGCCCGGGATCGACGGCGAGCTTCACGGCGAGCGTAGTCTCAAGCGCGGTAGAGATTCCGGCGGCATGCATGCGCTCGAGCAGATCGAGCACCACTTCTTGTCGGACCGCGCCCGCCAAGCACTCGCCGCCCGAAACCGTGATTCCACCGCCGCTTTCCTCATAGAAAACGCGATCGCGCAGCAGCTCATCGGCAAGCGAGCCCACCGTGCGGTACCGTCCCATAAGCTCTTTGGCGGCCGTGGGGCAAGCCGCGGGGTCCGTATCGCACGGGCACCCGTTGGCGTCGCGCGTACCGTCTGCCCGCACCGAGCAACCGATGCACAGGCTTTTCTTCCACATGACCTGGGGCTCAAAGGAAAGGTTTTCCGGATTACAGCACCAGGGACACGTGAACGGGCACCCCTTGCAGAACACCACGGAACGGATCCCGCCGCCGTCATGCAGCGAATAGCGCTGAACCTGTGTCACGCAGAGCTCGTACTCCTCGCTAGAGCACATGCTCGCTCCTGTTGATGATGTCATCCTGCAGCGTCTTCGACAGTTCGACGAACATGGCGCTGTAGCCGGCAACACGAACGACCAGGTCCTTGTGCTGTTCGGGATGCTTTTGCGCCTCGATCAGCGTCGCGCGGTCGACCACGTTGAACTGGATATGCTGCAGCTTGAGTCGAGAGAACGCGCGGATGTACGCGGCGAGCTTTTCCGTACCCAACTCGCCGGCAAGCGACGAGGGCGAGAACTTCACGTTGAGCAGGCTGCCGTTGGAATCGAGCACGTTCTCGAGCTTGCTGACGCTCTTGAGGCTCGCAGTGGGGCCGTGGCCGTCGCGACCGACCATGGGAGACAGGCCGCCGTCGGCAAGCTGCTCGTGCGCGAGGCGTCCATCGGGCGTGGCGCCGCAGGCGGCGCCCAAGGGCACATGGGCCGACACGGTGTAGCTGCCCGGCTGGAACTTGCCGTCGCGCACGTTATCGTACTTCTCGACCTCGTGGCCGTAGTACGCCAAGAAATGGGAGCCGATCAAATCGACCTCGTCAATGTCGTTGCCGTACTTGGGGTAGCGGTTGATGCACGCCTGACGAATGGCCTCGTCGCCCTCGGCGGACCAGTTGCGGTGCAACATGGCGAGCATCTCCTGATAGGTCATGGTCGGCTCGATCTTCTGTCCGTTCTCGCCGACGCCAAACACAGCGCGCTTGATCACCGTGAGCGAATCGGCCAGGTTGGCGGTGCCGACGCCCTGCACACCGGAGGGATTGTAACGGGCACCGCCCTCGGTGATGTCGCGACCCTTCTCGAGGCTGTCGAGCACCAGACAGGAGAGCAGCGACGTGGGCGAGGTGACGCGATGCGCCATGTCGCACACGTTGCAACCGCGGACCATGAGCCCCACGTATTTGGAAATGGTGCCCTCGAGGGCATGCTCCAGATCCTCGAACGTGTCGAACCCGTCGGGGTTGCCCTCGAGCGTCAGCTCGAGGCAGCGCACCATGTTGAACATCGAGATGTCGTGCAGGCCGTACATGCGGCCGGGGATGGACAGCTCCACGCAGCCCACCACGGCGTAGTCGCGCGCGTCCTCAAGCGAGATGCCTCGGTTGGTGAAGGCCTCGATGTTGACCTCGTCGTTGAAGCACTGGGGCAGGCCGTCGCCCAGCTTGATAATGTCGCAGGCCTCGTGATAGAGCGCATCGGGTGTGTTCTTGTGCACGCGCAGCGACAGGTTGGGCTGCGGCAGGCGCGTGTCCTTCTGGATATCGAGCAAAAGTGTCGAAAGCTCGTTGGAGCAGTCGTTGCCTTCGGCGTCCACGCCGCCCACCACCAGGTTGAAGCCGATGGGGAACCCGGCGAAGAACGCGGCGCTCTCCGTGGAGCGAATCGCCACGAGCGTGTTGGTCTTGAGGTAGAAGCACTGGATGAGCTCGCGGATGAACGCGGGCGTCTCCCCCGCTGCCACGCTCACCTGGTAGTACGGCCACAAATACTGGTCCATACGGCCCAGCGAGAGCGAGCTGGCGTTGCTCTCGTGCTGGAGCGCCACCTCGGTGAGCCATACCAGCTGCAGGGCATCGTACAGGTCGCGCGCCGGCTCGGTAGCGATATGCGACAGGATCTCGGCCATGCGAGCGAGCTCAACGGCGCGCTCGGGCGTCGCGGTCTCGGCAAGCATGCGCACGTGGGCCTCGTAGCGATGGATGTAGGCGACCATGGCCTCGAGCGAGATGACGGCCGCATCCAGGAAGTCGTTGCCGGGTTCCTCGGCATGGCGGCGCTTGGCCTCGGCAAGAATATCGCCGTAGCCGCGCGTCAGTACGCTGGGGAAATCGCAGATGATGTGTCCTTGGCCCTTATCGGTTTGCGCGACGGCAAAAATCTTGGTTTTTTGAGCCTCGAGCACCTCGGGATCGGCATGCTCGGTATACCAGTCATTGAGCGACCGGCCGCTCCAGAAGGGATACAGCACCTCGCGATAGTATTTCTTGTCCTCTTCGGACATATCGAACTTGTCCTGCGGACGGGTGGGAAACTCGTCCAGCTCATCCAGAATCCAGTACGGGGACATCTCGGGCGATATGACACCCGCGCGCGGCTTGGCGCTGCGGTTACCTACCAACAGGTCATAATCGTCCACGACGATCTTATGGTTCGCGAGCAGATGTTCCAGGGCCCGGGCGCGACGAATCACGGCGGGCTGTCCCTCCGTCTCCTGATAACTCTCCATATAGAGCGTCGCGCGCTCCAAGGAAACCTGACGGTTCTCTGCGAACAAACTGTCCTTGATTACCTGAGTGCGCTGGGTAAGCATCTGACCCTCCAAAAGACGATGCCGAATGCGGCTTGTTTTGTCTTAAGTTATCCCACTCTTTATTGTTTTGCAATTGTTTTTTCTTAGTTTGTTCGATTCTTTCTGATTTTTCAAAATACACGTATACTGAAACAAGACGAAACAAGAAAGAAAGCTGGAGTATCCATGTTCCCGGAAGAACGTCATGCCCTCATCTGCTCGCTGATCGACAAAAACGGCCGCGTGACGGTCACCGATCTGGCACGTCGGTTCGACGTGACCGAAGATTGCATTCGCAAGGACCTGAAGCAGCTGGCCGCCAACGGCAAATGCCAGCGCGTATACGGCGGCGCCACCCGAACGCAGAACGGCGAGGAGCGCAACGTGGTCAAGCGCCTTACCATGTTCCAGCCCGAAAAGCAGGCCATCGCGCACAAGGCGCTTGAGTTTATCGAGCCGAAACAGACCATCTACCTCGATATTTCAAGCACTAACCTGTATTTGGCGCAACTAATTGCACAATCGGACATCGCATGTACCGTGGTTTCGCCCATGATCGATATCCTTACGGCGCTGGCGACGGCCTCCAACGTCACGGCAATCTGCCCCGGCGGCACCATCAGCGCCGAGCTGAACGGCTTTGTGGGCGCCGTAGCAGTGGACGCCCTGAAGCGTTTTCGATTTGAGATGGCATTCATAGGCGCATATGGTGTAGACAGCGAATCGCGTGAGGTTACGACCTACGACGCCGACGACGGCCTGCTGAAGCGCTGCGCCATCGAATGCGCCGGCCGTTCGTATCTGGTGTGCGAGTCGCGCAAGTTCAGCACGCTCGGTAACTACCATTTCGCCAGTTTTGAAGATTTTGACGCCTTGATCTGTGATGACGAGGACATCGCCGCCATCGAGCAGGTGCAGGCGGCGGGATTGGACGTGCTGTAGAGTGCGGCTATAACCCGCCGAGGAATTTTGAGGATAACTTTTTGGAGGGAATCGCGGGACATCCACGCCGACGCCGTTATTCCGCACGCTCCGTGCGGACCTCACAGCCCCGCACGGAGCCTCGCCCACACACTCTGCACGAGCCCGCAATACCCCTGCGCTGCAGCCTTACGCCTGCTGATAGTGCAGGTGAGCCTCATCGATATCGGCCAGGTCGCGGTCGAGGTAGCGGCGCGCGAGCCAGTTGGCCATGGGGAGATTTTGATCCAGGTAGTTGCCACACTCCTCGGGAGCGGCTCCGGGGACATCGCCCTCAAAGTCGGCGACGAACTCAAACAGCTCGCGGACGAGCGGCAGGATCTCCTCGCTCGTTACCTCACCAAACACGACCAGGTAAAAGCCCGTGCGGCAGCCCATGGGGCCAAAGTAGACAATACGGCTCGACCACTCGGCATGATTGCGAAGGAAGGTCGCGCCCAGGTGCTCGATGGTATGGCACTCGGCCGTGTTCATGACCGGCTCCTTGTTGGGCGTGGTCAGGCGCAGGTCAAAGGTGGTGACGGCAGTGCCGGTCGCCGGATCGCGGTCGATGCGGCTCACGTACACGCCGGGCTCAAGCAGCAGATGATCAACGGAAAAGCTGGCGATGCGCTCCATGGCAGATCCTCTCGGTAGTCAATTTGGGACGGGCTCTTTTAGCTGGTTCGAATGGTCGCACCAATCATAACAGTCAAAAAAGCCCCGTCCCAAAAAGACAACTTAGCCCAGGACGCGGGCCATACGCGTCTTGAACTCGGACAGGAAGCGCGGAGCATCCACGGTCAGTGCCACAAGCGCGCTCTTGTCCGGATCGGACAGGCGGCGCTCATCGCAGATGGTGCGACCGCGGTACTCGCCCAGCAGATCAACACGCAGGTTGCAGCCGAGCGCACCTACGAGCGTGGGGTCGATCGCCACGGCAACGGTCAGCGGATCGTGCAGCGCGCAACCACCCAGGTAGGGTGCGTTCATCTCGTACGAGCCAATGTAGTGCTCGACCATGCTCGCAAATGCGCAGCCCGCCATGGTGCCCGAGCCCGTCCAGCCGGCAATGTCGCGGCGTGTGAGCACCACGCGATGCGTCACGTCCAGACCCACCATGGTGAGCTTACGGCCCGAGCGCAGCACCGCGTCGGCTGCCTCGGGGTCGCTCGCCATATTGGCCTCGGCGCCCGCGCTCACGTTGCCGGGCACGGTAAGGGCGCCGCCCATCACGACCACGCGGCCGATGGACATCATCGCCGCCGCATCGCGCTCCAGGGCGAGCGCCAGGTTGGAGAGCGGGCCAGTCGCTACGTAGACCAAATCGGGACCATAGGTGCGCGCGGCATCGATCAGATAATCGACCGCAGCGTTGCCGTCGGCCGAGGTCGCCCCCACCGGCTCGTAGGGCGACGCGGGCACGCTCGCGCCGCCGATGCCGTTCTTGCCGTGAATGAGCGCGGTGGACGCCGGCGGCGTATAGGGCTCAGTCGCCTGCAGAGGACGGTCGGCACCCAGGTACACCGGAACCTCGGGGCGACCCAGCAGATCGAGCACCGCCAGGCAATTGTGCGCCGATTGCTCGACGCGCACGTTACCAAAGCACGTGGTGATGCCCACGAGCTCCACCTCGGGGCTCGCGATGGCATAGGCCAGCGCCAGCGCATCGTCAACACCCATATCCAGATCAAGGATCAGCTTCTTGATTGCCATTGTTCTACTCCGCTTCTCCGTCTTTATCGTTTAACCAAACCAATGTTCAACTTCGGCGCGCGTGGGAATCGATTGCTGAGCGCCCAGGCGCGACACCGTCACTGCCGAGGCGCGAGCACCCGCGGCCATGCACTCAAAGAGCGGCAAGCCCTCTAGGCGAGCCGCCGCCAACGCGCCGATAAACGTATCGCCGGCGGCCGTGGTATCGACTACCGTACTCGAAAGTGCCGGCATGCGCAGCAGCTCACCGCCATCGCCGAGCGAAACCGAGCCGGCACCGCCCAACGTGATGACCGCAGCCCCGGCACCCTTGTCGAGCAGCGCATTGAGCACGGTGACGCAACTCGCGTCATCCGTGGGCAGAATGCCCGTCAGCACCTGGCACTCGGTCTCGTTGGGACAGACCAGGTCGACCGCAGGCCAGACCTCCGCAGGCAGCTCGCAGGCGGGCGCCGGATTAAAGACCGTATAGAACCCCAGCTCGTGAGCGCAAACAAGCGCCTCGGCCGTCGCCGCAAGGTCGCATTCGCCCTGGGCGATAAAGACGCTTCCGGCAGCCGGGGCAATCTCGCCGGCGCCGCCGTCGAGCTCATGGGCCACCAGACGCCTCAGCGCGCAGGCAACGTCCGCGCCCGCAAGCGCATGGTTGGCGCCCGGTGACAGTATGATGCGGTTGTCGCCCTCGCAGCGAATGATGGTCGCCGTTCCCGTCTCCACGGCATCGCGATGCACTACAAAGTCACAGTCCACGCCAGCGTCTTGGAGCCCCGCCACGAGCGACGCGCCGAACGCATCGCGACCGACCGCGCCGATCATGTGCGTGCACGCGCCCATACGCGCGGCAGCTACGGCCTGATTGGCGCCCTTGCCTCCGGCGTTGGTGATAAACCCGCTGCCGCCGACGGTCTCGCCCGCACGCGGTATGCGCTCGCACGCCACCGAAAGGTCCATGTTCATGCTGCCGAACACCGCAACGATGCCGCGATCTGCCATGGAAACCTCCTCATCTGCGGGCTTTGCACCCACCGTCGACCGTCGATTGCGCGCCTTCGCACCTCTATAACTTTAGTTCACTTTGATGTGAACGCACCCTTGAGGTTGCGCCAGCGGCAAGCATTCACAGGAGCAGGCAGCTACAATGAAGGCGTGCTGATTATTCTCGTCATTGGATGATGTTTTATGGAACAACTCTCGCAATCGGGCTCGCGCGGTCGACGCCGCACGGGCAACGAGCCGGCGCCGCACGAACGCGTGAAGAGCGAACGCCGTACCAACGAGCCGCGACGCACCACGAGCCCCCATCGCGCTTCTGCCAACAACGCGGGCCGCGCCCACACTCCCGCCGCGGAGCAGACGCCCGCTCGCCCCAAGTCCCGCTACATCCCTGCGCTCGACGGTCTGCGTACGCTCGCCGTCGTCGCAGTGGTGCTCTATCACCTTAACCTCACGTGGGCTCAGGGCGGCCTGCTTGGCGTCACGATCTTCTTTGTGCTTTCGGGCTATCTGATCACGCGCTTGCTGCTCAACGAAGTCGCTAAGACCGGCCGCATCGACCTCAAGAGCTTCTGGATTCGCCGCATCCGTCGCCTAGTCCCCGCCGTGGTAACGGTAGTGTTTGTAACCTGCACGCTGTGCACTATCTTTAACCACGTGATGCTCACCAAGATGCGCCCCGACATCCTGCCGTCGCTGCTGTTCTTCAACAACTGGTGGCAGATTGCCCAAAACGTCTCGTACTTCAATGCTCTGGGCGACCCCTCGCCGCTCACGCACTTTTGGTCGCTTGCCATCGAGGAACAGTTCTACCTGATTTGGCCGCCACTGCTGTTTGCCATGGTATCCATGCATGCGAGCAAACCCAACACGCGCCGCGTGGTTCTGGGCCTTGCCGCGGTATCTGCCCTCGCCATGATGGTGCTTTACAACCCTGCCGCCGACCCCAGCCGCGTGTACTACGGCACCGACACCCGTGTGTTCTCGCTGCTGCTGGGTGCCTGGATGGCCTTTATCCCCGATCGCGACCTGGCGCCGGTGCGCCTCGCTCGTCGTTTGGGGCTCAATCGCCTAGCTGGCGCCGCCAAGCACGGCAAGAACGCCGAGGGCAAGCCTGGCGAGAAGGCCGACGAATCAGCCGAGACCGCCCCGGCACAGCCGAGCGCCCTCGTGCGCTTTTGGTCCTCGCCCGCATCCATCGATGTGTTGGGCGTCGTGGGTCTGGTTGGCCTTGCCGCCATGGTCGCGCTCACCAACGGCTACACCGCGTTCCAGTATCGCGGCGGCACGCTGCTGTGCTCGATCCTCACGCTCATGGTCATTGCCGCCTGCGTGCAGCCCCAGGGAATGGTTGCCCGCGCGCTGTCCGCCGAGCCGCTCGTGTGGGTTGGCAAGCGCTCGTACAGCATCTACCTGTGGCACTATCCCCTGCTGTTGCTCATGAACCCGGTCGCCAACATCAACGATACACCGTGGTGGCAGTACATTTTGCAGGTGCTGTTGGTGGTCGCCGTGGCCGAATGCTCATATCGCTTTATCGAGACGCCGTTTAGAAAGGGCGCCTTTGGGCGCACCGTCGCCGAATTCCGCGATGGCACCACCACGCCCGCCAACTGGGTGCGCGCGCATATTCCCGTGTGCGCCACTTGCGGCATCGTGCTTGTTATCGCGCTGGGCGGTCTGATCTTTGTGCCGGAGACCTCCGCACTGAGCGGTGAGGGCGCCGAAGTCCTCAATAAGGAAGCCAAGAACGCCGCACCAACGGACCAACAGGCAGCCGACGACACCGACAAGGACAACGACGGCTTCCCCGACGGCTCCTACGACCTGTTGATGATCGGTGACTCCGTGTCGCTGCGCGCCGTTGATTCCTTTGACGGCGTGTTCCCGCACAGCCATATCGATGCCGAAAAGGGCCGCCAGTTCGATGCGGGCCGCGCGACATTTGAGGGCTATATCCAGCAGAACCTTGCCGGCAAGATCGTGGTCTTTGCTCTGGGCACCAACGGCTTGGTAACCGACGACCAGATCGACGCCATCATGGCCGATGCAGGAGATAAGCGTATTGTGGTGTTTGTGAACACGCGCAGCCCGCAGCCGTGGGTTGGCTCTACCAACCAGGCCATCGCCAACGCCGCTACGCGCTACAAGAACGTGCGCGTTATCGATTGGTACGGATACAGTGCCAACCGCAACTACCTGTTCGATGGCGATGGCACGCACCTATCGACCACCGGCGTGACTGAATACCTCAACTTGATCCACGATACCGTCAAGAAGGACCTGCCCGTACACCCCGAGGATCACGTCAACGATCCGCAGCCGGCAGCCGTCAAGTCTGCCACCGACGCACTCGTCAATGCGCTCGCTCTCAAGCCGCACAAGCTGGGCACCGACAAGTAACCTGCAGCGCAAACTTCCCACATCCGGAGGGGGTGTCTGCCACGGCAGACACCCCCTCCGGCACCTAGGGACACTCCTAACACAGCCGAGGAAGACCTCTACGGATGAATTCCGGGCCGCTCCGTCGCTCCAGACATCGTTCCCGCGTCTCGCGCCTGCCCCAAACAATCAAAACAAGCCCTTTTCGCCGCACCCTCAAAGGTCTGTGGGCAAAAAAGGGCAAATATGAGTACTGTTACCATTTTAGTAGCAGGAAAACCACCCAAAATGACGTCCGAGCGACCCCTATAACGGTAGCGCACAGAGATGCGGTGTAAGAGGCGGGGCATGCCCCGCCTC
>DBFBGO010000016.1:0-65345 GCA_048201895.1 Collinsella sp.
GTCAAGTCCTGAGCTCGCACGAAGGCCACATTAAGTGGCCTTCGGCTCGTGCGGAATCTACGGAAAACTCGCCCTGCCCCTCCCGGCCGGAGCTACGGTAACTTTGCTGCGAATCCTCGTGTCCGTTGAGCGACGCGCCCCACTCACAATCCTTAAGTCGGTGGGCTGATGTGTTGCATCCTTGAGGGCTACAAAGTCGAAATGAAGGTGGACAGGCGGTGGAGGCCTTCGTACAGATCTTGGTCGGAAACGCAATAGCTGAGGCGGACGTGGCCTTCGGTGCCGAAGCAGTTTCCGGGGACTAGGGCTACGTTGGCCTCTTTGATGGCTTTGATGCAGAAGGCTTCGCTGGTTAGGCCGAACTTTTTGATGCTCGGGAAAGTGTAGAAGGCTCCTGCGGGTTCTACTACGTCGAGGCCCATGGCGTTTAAGGCTGCGAGCACGCGTTTGCGGCGGGCTCGGTAGACGTTGAGCATGGGAGTTGGGTCGACGGTGAGGGCTCGGGCTGCGGCGTCCATTTCGAAGGAGACGGCACTCGATACTAAGTATTGGTGAGCCTTGGCGATCTCGGCGATGACGGGTGCCGCTGCCGCGAGCCAGCCCAGGCGCCAGCCGGTCATGGACCAGGGCTTGGAGAAGCTCTCGATGATGACCGTCTGTTCACGCAGCTCCGGGTGACGCTGGGCAAAGCGCTCGTAGCCATCCACATAAACCAGGCGGTTGTATACGTCGTCGCAGACCACGTAGATGCCCGTCTGCTCTGCCACGTGCGCCACGGCGTCGAGCGAAGCCGCGTTGAGGATACAGCCCGTAGGATTGTTGGGCGAGCAGATGACGATGGCCTTGGTCGCCGGCGTCACGCAAGCACGAAGCGCATCCTCGTCAATCTGAAATTGCGCAGGCTCCGTATCCAAAAAGACCGCTTTGGCGTGGTTGGCCACGACGATGCTCTCGTACAGGCCAAAGGCAGGCGTGGGGATGATGACCTCATCGCCGGGGTTGAGCATGGCCATGAATGTTGCCGACAGGGCCTCGGTCGCGCCGTCGGTCAGGATGACCTCGTCGGCGGAAAACGCCAGGCCCGCGTCATCCATATATTTGGACAGTGCATCACGCAGGGCGGGGCGCCCGTTGTTGGGCGGATAGTGCGTATCACCGCGGTCCAGTGCGGCGGTCACCTCGGCGCTAATCACATCGGGCGTGGGAAAATCGGGCTCGCCAAGCGCAAGCGCGATGCACCCCGGGTGCTGGGCGGCGAGCGCGTTGATTCGGCGGATACCGGAGGGCTTGAGCGTGGCAAGCGAGGTATTCATGGGCAGTCGCATGGCGTTCCTTTCGTAAGGGTTGCACTAGGATAGCGCGGCGGGGCGCCACCAGACGGTGTAACCTAAACGGAAACGAGCCGGAAAGGAGATGGCATGGAGACAATCACGCGTGGCGACGTACCAAAAACACTGCACACCATTGCGTATATCAGTATTCCCAAGAGCGCCGATCTTGATTTTTTGCTCTGGGACCTGCAGGATGCCATCGCCGCCTATGCCCGGTTTTCCGGCACCGTACTCCCCCGCCCGGTCGACTTGAAGGCAAATGACGCCGGCAGCGTTGCCGATGGCATCGTGCTAGCCATTGAAGATGTGGCTGACGATGAGACGTTGACAGCCATCGAGCAGGCGCTTGAGCGCTTTGGCGGTACGGGAACGCGTGTCTATGCCGTGATTCGAGCCGCACAACAGGACGCTGAGCAGGCGCGTGGGACCGCCGTTCGCTTGCACAGGGCATGTGAGCGCCATGACCAATTGTGGTGTGGCGGCGTTGCCATCTGCGCCGGCAGCGGCATCGCAGCGCTTCGTCGCTCCCCGCGCATGGGCCTCTTGCGGCGACCGTTTTCGGAGGCCATGGACAAGCTCGTGGGCGCCGTTCGCATGGGGTGTTCCGTCGAACACGCGCAGAAGCTCGGTGGCGCCGCAACGGGTGGCGTCGACACCGACGGCATGGTGCGCGCCACGTCTGCGCTGCCCACACCGATCTGGCACGCCGTTATGAGGCATCTTGCCGAGCACCCAAACTGCTAAATCGAAAAAGCCTGCCAATCAACGGCTTCACTCCAACGCTCGACAAGCCGCTCCAAACGCCACGCCGCGTTGGCAGGACTCGTCGACGGCAGCACGATGGCGGGTAGCCCCGTCCGCTCTTGTAGATAGCGTTTGTAGAGTCGCCCTGCCGTACCGCCGTTACAGACAACGGCCTCGATCGGCGCGGCATCGGTAATGCGCTCGATATGTGCCGGCACAACGTTGCGGATGCTCGCGTCGCTCGAGCCCTTAATGTCGCAGCTCTCAATTGCATCCCACAGGGCCACGCCGCCGTTCAGCAGCATGGCCCGCTTGGCGGCAATGGAGGCATCGAGCGTCGCGGGCTCACCGCTTGCCAAAGGATCGCCCTCGTTGGGCGGCACAGGCATACCGAGGCACGTGGCCATCACACGCCAAAAGCGATTCTGAGGGTTGCCGTAATAAAAGGCATTGGCGCGCGAAAGCACCGAGGGAAACGACCCGAGCACCAAAACGCGCGAACGCTCGTCAAACACGGGCTCAAACCCATGCTCAATATGTTGATAGCCCTCGTCAGACGTTGCCATGGCCTAGGCCCTCAGCAGATAACGCACCTCGTAGGGCGCAAGCTCGAGGGTGCCCGTCAGCTCGACCGTGAGCACACCGTCGACAAGCAAATCGACAAAAGAGCCGTTGAGCTCGCCGGCGCCAAAGGTGTAAGGCTCGTCCACGGCGTTCACCGCCACGAGCACTGTCGCGTCGTCGCAGGCGCGCTCGAACAGCAGCTGCTTGTTCTGGATCACCACGTTGCGATAGGCACCGTAGTTGAGAGCACGGGCAGCCGCGTCGTCGGCCGAGCGAAGGTGCGCAAGCTGCGTGATGAACGCCGTCAGCTCGTTGGGCGCAGGCTCATTGAGCGCAGGTCGCAGCGCCCAGTCGCCATCGGGGCCACCCTTTTCGCCGGCAATTCCCCACTCGCTGCCATAGTAGACGCACGGGATGCCCGGCATGCCAAAGAGCATGCCGTAGGCGGGACGCAGACACGACTTGTCGGTGAGGATACTTGCCAGGCGCGGCACATCGTGGTTGTCGACAAACGACAGCAGATGTTTGCCGCGGTAGATGCACCACGGATCGCCGCCAAACTGGCGGTGCAGCGAATGGGCGATCTCGAACATGTTGACCGAGTTAAAGCTGGAGTACAGGCCCTTGTAGCACTCGTAGTTGGTGCAGGAGTCGAGCATCTCGTCGTTGACGATCTGGTTGTAGTCGCCATGGAGCGTCTCGCCAATCAGCACGAAGTCGGGCTTGAGCTCACGGGCAAAGCTATGCAGACGACGCATAAAGTCGCGGTCGAGCATATAGGCAACGTCCAGGCGCAGGCCGTCGACGCCAAAGACCTCGGCCCAGCGGCGCACGGACTCGAGCAAGTAATCGACCACAGCGGGATTTTGCAGGTTGAGCTTCACAAGCTCAAAATGGCCTTCCCAGCCCTCGTACCAAAAGCCATCGCCATAGCAGGAATCGCCGTCAAAGCTAATGTGGAACCAGTCCTTGTACGGCGAGTCCCACTTGCGCTCCTGCACATCGCGGAAGGCCCAAAAACCGCGGCCGACGTGGTTGAAGACGGCATCGAGCACCACGCGGATGCCATGGGCATGCAGCGTGTCGCATACGGCGGCAAAGTCGGCGTCCCCACCCAGGCGACGGTCGATATGGCGCAGGCTGCGTGTATCGTAGCCGTGGCTATCGGACTCGAGCGGCGGGTTGATCAGCACAGCGCCAACGCCGAGTTCCTGCAGGTAGTCGGCCCACTGGGCAATTTTCATAATGGGAGCATCGGGGTTAGGAGCAACGTTGGCGGCCTGGGCAAGCTCATCCTCGGCAACGGGCGCGGCGTTTTCGCGCGGAGCTCCACAGAAGCCCAGCGGATAGATCTGATAGAACGTCGTCTCGTATGCCCACATAGCAACCTCCCGGTAAGCTCAACACAACGACATCCATTGTATGCCCAGCTTGTATCCTCTCCCCCAAAATAAGTTGCGGTGGAATAGTTCCCGCTTGGGCCTTCAGAGGCCTTAAACAGGAACTATTCCACCGCAACTGATGAGGGGACGTGATTAGGCGACGGGCTTGGCGCGGCGGATGGCCGGAAACAGCACGGTGATGGCGAGGATGACGCCCACGACGGCAATCGCCCCGCCCACAAAGCCGATCCAGGCGATACCGGGACCCGAAACCACGGCTCCGCCGATCGCGGTACCCGTGCCGATACCGAGGTTGAACAGGCCCGAGAAGATCGACATGGCGACGGCCGACGAATCTGCCGGTGTGTGTTTGATGAGCTCGGCCTGAAACGCCACGTTAAAGGCCGTGGCGCAGCAACCCCACAGTGCGCAGACGGCAAGCACTGTCACGAGCGACGATGCGGCCGGCCCCATGAGCAGCAGGGCCACCGGCACGCCGGAGAGCGTGATAGCCAAGAACGGGAAGCGATGCCCATCGAACAGGCGGCCAAACAGCCAGCTTCCGAGCAAACCAGAGCAGCCAAACGCCGTCAGCGTCATGGTAATGGCGCCCGCATCGACGTGCGCGACCTGCGCCAGGAAGGGCTCGATATAGCTGTAGCTTGCGTAATAGCCGGTCGCCATAAAGACCGTGACTGCGTAGAGCGCGATGAGGAGCGGGTTCTTGAGCAGCTCGGGCAGCTGTTTGACGGCAAAGCGCTCACCCGCCGGCATGGCCGGGAACACCGCTGCCTGGTAGACGACCGCGATGGCTGAGAGGCCCCCGACCACGGCAAACGTCATGCGCCAGCCCACGGCCAAGCCAATGGCGCGACCGAGCGGCAGGCCAAAGATCTGCGCGATGGACGAGCCCGTAGCGATCATGCTGATGGCGAGCGCGCCGTGGCGAGTGTCGACCAGGCGCGAGGCCATAATCGAGGCGACTGACCAGAACACGGCATGTGCGCAAGCGACCACCAGGCGCGCGCAGACCAGGATGGGATAGGTCGGCGCCACAGCGGACAGGAACTGACCGAGCGAGAACACGGCCAGCACGCCCAGCAGCATCCGCTTGAACTCAAAGCGCGAGGCGAACACCATGAGCGGCAGCGACAGCAGCATGACGCCCCAGGCATAGACCGAGATCATGATGCCCGCCTGGGCCTCGGTGAGCGAGAACGACGCGGCGATATCAGTCAAAAGGCCGACGGGCATAAACTCCGACGTGTTGAACACGAACGCACAGCAGGTGAGCCCGACGAGTGGGAGCCACTGCTTGAGCGGGATGCCGTCTTGCCTTGTCTGAGTCATATATAACGTCTCCAATCGTTTTGAGCGGAGGCGATTATATAGCAACGGCCCCGCATCCGTCAGTACAGATGCGGGGCCGAAAACAATTCGATACACAGAGGTTGCGCCGTCAATTCATAACTAAGCCAACCCCAGCAATATGCCCGCCGAATGCACGACAAACGCCACGATCCAGGCAACGGCGACCTGAAACGCGAATACGGCCACGGCATAGCGCGCGCCCAGCTCGCTCTTGACGGCGCCGATGGACGCCACGCAGGGCGGGTACAGCAGCGTAAAGACCAGGAACACGTAAGCGGTAAACGGCGAAAACATAGTTGACAGCGCCGCGGGCGACGTTGCGCCCAAAAGCACCGTGAGCGTCGAGATGACGCTCTCCTTGGCAATGAGCCCCGTGACGAGCGCCGTGGATGCACGCCAATCGCCAAAGCCGAGCGGGGCCAACACCGGCGCGATGATGCTACCCAGACCGGCAAGTAGACTCTGCGACTGATCGGCGACCACGTTAAAGCGAATGTCGAACGTCTGAAGGAACCAGATGACCACGGTAGCGGCAAAGATAATGGTAAAGGCCTTGGTAATAAAGTCTTTGGCCTTATCCCATGCCAGCATCACCGTCGTCTTGACGCTCGGCAGGCGGTAGTTGGGAAGCTCCATGATAAACGGCACCGGGTCGCCCTTAAATGCTGTGCGATTGAGCACCAAAGCCGCGATGCAACCAACCGCAATACCAATCAGATAGAGCGAGACCATGGCGGGAACCGTCGCCTGTGGGAAAAACGACCCGCACAGCAGACCGTAGACCGGCAACTTGGCCGAGCAGCTCATGAACGGCGTGAGCATGACCGTCATCTTGCGGTCGTGCTCGGATGGGAGTGTACGGGTCGACATGATAGCCGGCACTGTACAGCCAAAACCGACGAGCATGGGCACAAAGCTGCGGCCCGACAGGCCAAAACGACGCAACACCTTATCCATGACAAAGGCGACGCGCGCCATGTAGCCCGAGTCTTCCAGAATGGAGAGGAACAAGAAGAGCACGACGATAATCGGCAGAAAGGTCAGCACACTGCCCACGCCCGTAAGCACGCCGTCGACAGCCAGCGAGCGCACCACGCCGTTGGTTCCGAACGCCTTGAGGCCCGCATCGGCCGAGGCGATGATAGCAGCGATACCGTCCTCCATGAGTCCCTGCAACGCCGCGCCGATCACGCCAAACGTCAGCCAAAAGACGAGGCCCATGATCACCAGGAACGCCGGAATGGCCGTGTAGCGACCCGTCAGGATGCGGTCGATCTTGACGGAGCGCACGTGCTCGCGGCTTTCGTGCGGTTTGACGACGCAGCGCCCGCACACGTCGCCGATAAAACTAAAGCGCATATCGGCCAGCGCGGACAGGCGGTCGGTGCCGGCCTCGCCCTCCATCTGGGTAATGATGTGCTCGATAGCGTCGAGCTCGTTGCGATCCAGGTGAAGCGCCTCGGTCACCAGCTCGTCGCCCTCAACCAGCTTGGTCGCCGCGAAGCGCACCGGGATGTGCGCCGTCACGGCATGGTCCTCGATCAGGTTGGCAATGCCGTGGATGCAGCGATGCAGTGCGCCGCCGTCCGATCCATCGGGCGCACAGAAGTCCAGGCGACCGGGGCGCTCGCAGAACCGCGCCACGTGCAAGGCATGATCCACCAGCTCGCCGATACCCTCGTTGCGGGCAGCGCTAATGGGGACAACAGGCACGCCCAATAGGCTCTCGAGCAGGTTGACGTCCACGGCGCCGCCGTTGGCCGTCACCTCGTCCATCATGTTGAGCGCGATGACCATGGGGCGGTCGAGCTCCATGAGCTGCAGCGTCAGGTACAGGTTACGCTCGATGTTGGTGGCGTCAATGATGTCGATGATGGCGTCCGGACGCTCGTCGAGGATGAACTGACGGCTCACGACCTCCTCGCCTGTGTACGGCGACAGGGAGTAAATGCCGGGCAGGTCGGTAACGCTCGCCTCGGGATGGTTACGGATGGTGCCATCTTTGCGGTCGACCGTCACGCCGGGAAAGTTACCGACGTGCTGGTTGGAGCCCGTCAGCTGGTTGAATAACGTGGTCTTGCCGCAGTTTTGGTTGCCGGCGAGGGCAAAGTGCAGCGGCGCGCCCTCGGGCACGGCCGTCTTTGCCGCACGGGGCGAATACGTCCCCTCGCCCAGGGCCGGATGCTCCGTCGTGCCGATTGCGGCGTTAGCGCGCGGACCTGTATCGGTGTCGTGAATACCCACGAGCTCGATGCGAGCGGCATCGTCCTTACGCAGCGTCAACTCGTAGCCACGCAGGCGGATCTCGAGCGGGTCACCCATGGGGGCGTACTTCATCATGGTGACTTCGGTGCCCGGCGTTAGACCCATGTCCAAAATATGCTGTCGGAGTGCCTGATCGTCCGATGCCACCGATGCGACAACGGCGTCCTTTCCAATCTCGAGTGTATCGAGCTTCACGTCCGTGTTCCTCCCCCGGCGCCCGCAGGGCGTTGTATTTATGTTCACCATGGCTAACCGTTTGCCATGGCTAACCAATTTTAAACTTACATGATAGCGTGAACACACAACGACGTTCAATCAGCAGATTGGCGCAATGGGGACAGGCAGGAGAGTTCAGGGCCATAGTTTCCCGATGAGGCCTCTCGGGGAAACTACATCCCAGAATTCTGGCTCGAAACGGGATATGGTTTCCCTAACAGGCCTCTTACGGAAAATGCATCCCAGAATCCCCGCTCGAAACGGGACGCGCTTTCCCAGTCGAGGCCCTATGGGAAACTGCGTCCCACCTTGAAAGGCAAAACTGGGACGCAGTTTCCGGGCGGGGCATCAAAAACGAAGTTGCGGTGGAATAGTTCCTGGATGGGCTGGTTGATGCCCCAGATCGGAGCTATTTCACCGCAAGTTATTGAAGGGCTGGGATGCCCGTCCTCTTACAGATGGCGCTCCAGGAAGCGGAAGGCTAGGCGGATCCAGGGACGGACCGCCACCTGCTTGTCCTCGTTGTCGACCGCGGTGTTGGCGTTGCCGAGCGAAAGGCCGTGACCACCCTGGTCGAAGACGTGCATCTCGCATGCAACGCCCTCCTCGGCCATGCGCTGCGCAAACGGGTAGACCTGCGCGATCGGCGCCGTCTTGTCGTCGGACACGCCCCACACAAAGGTCGGTGGCATCTGACGCGAAACATGCGTGGTAGGGCAGATGTCGGCCAGATGCTCGTCAGTTGCCTCGCCGCCCGTCACCATCGACAGGTAGTCGTTGAGCAAATCGCGCCCCGTCTTGCCGCCCGTCTTGGGCACACGCAAGTCAATGCGCGGATCGCGCGTCTGCATGTCACGCACATAGGCAAAGTCGAGCAATGGATAGCCCAGCACCACGGCATCGGGACGAATGTCGTCCGGACGCGCCCCGGCAAGTGCCGCGAAGGGGCCGGTCTTCCACTGTGTTGCCAGCGAGGCGCAAATCATGCCGCCAGCAGAAAAGCCCACGACGCACACGCGCTTGGGATCGACATGCCACTCGTCAGCGTTGGCGCGCACCGTGGCGACCATCTTGGCAAGATCTGCCTGGGGGTGCGGAAAGCTCACGTCACCCGTAGAACTCGTGACATAGTTGAGCACAAAGGCCTGGTAGCCGCGATCCAAAAATGCAAACGCCACCGGGTCCTGCTCGTGCGGAGCGATATGCGTAAACCCGCCTCCGCCGCAGATGATCACCGCGGGGCGGCGGCCATTGGGCTTGTCGGGCAGCGGCTCGGCACCCAGATACGTAAAGGTCGCCGGATAATCCTCGGTCGGCCCCTCACCCCACAGCGCATGGTTCTCGACAATCATATGTGCTCCCTTCGCGCAAATTATGCGCCCTTGTTTTTCGCTTTCAAGCGTACCCCACTTGAACCCGTGGCGCAGAAACACTCCGGCAATAAGTTTCCCTTCAACTGATATATCACATAATCCCAGTTCAGAGGTATCGTTGAGCAGCGTAGAATAGGGGCGTTGACCAAGCCGCGAAACACATGTGAAACGTTTCCGGCAAACCAAACGCGCGATATGCGCCTATTTAAGTTGGAGGCAACTATGGGTCTGCTCGATTCGCTTAAGTCCACCTTCACCTCGACCGGCGAGGCGTCCGTTCCGCCCGCAGCAAGCTTCGCTACCCGCGAAGGCGTCATCTATGCCCCCGTCAACGGCGTGCTCGTCAACCTGAACGAGGTTCCCGACGAGACGATCGCCTCGGGCATGCTTGGCCAGGGCTATGGCATCGAGCCCATTACCGGCACCATCTATGCGCCCGCCAACGGCCGCATCGGTGCCACCACTGTCACCAACCACTCCATCGGCATGATCACCGAGGACGGCCTGCGCGTGTTCATCCATGTTGGCCTGGGCACCGTGGAAATGAACGGCAAGGGTTTTGCCCGCTTTGTCGAGATGGGCGATGTGGTCAAGGCAGGCCAGCCGCTCATCAGCTTCGACCGCGAGGCCATTAAGGCCGCTGGTCACGAGGACATCGTGACCGTCATCGTCTCCGAGCTCGATCGTCTTAAGAGCATCGACCATGTCGGCGAGTCTGGAACGCTTATCGGCGGCAACCCGCTCGTCAAGCTTGGCGACCCGCTGCTGGTTGCCAAGACCAAGTAGCCAGGCCCCACGCCACACAGCCAAAAGGCACCTCGTCAAGCGCCCGCGACCATTTGGCCGCGGGCGCTTTTCGTTTGAAAAACCATCCCGCCAATGCCTTATCTGTATAGCCCAAATGAACCGAGCTGCTAGAATATCGAACTGTATGGATAACTATCATTCAACCGTTATGGGAGGATACGTGAACCGCACCAAAATCGCGCAGCTCTATGCCGATGCCGAGTCGCTCGGCGGCCAGACCGTCACCGTCGCCGGCTGGGTCAAGTCCGTCCGCGACATGAAGAACTTTGGCTTTGTTACGCTCAACGACGGCAGCTGCTTCCGCGACCTGCAGGTCGTCATGAACCGCGAGGCACTCGACAACTACGACGAGATCGCCCATCAAAACGTCTCGGCCGCACTCATTTGCACCGGCACCGTCAAGCTGACCCCCGATGCGCCCCAGCCTTTCGAGCTTTCTGCCACCTCCATCGAGGTCGAGGGCGTCAGCGCCCCGGATTACCCGCTGCAGAAGAAGCGCGCAACCGTCGAGTTCCTGCGCACCCAGCAGCACCTGCGCCCGCGCACCAACCTGTTCCGCGCCGTGTTCCGCATCCGCTCTGTCGCGGCTGCCGCCATCCACCGCTTCTTCCAGGAGCAGGGCTTTGTCTACGTCAACACCCCCATCATCACCACGAGTGACTGCGAGGGCGCCGGCGAGATGTTCCGCGTGACCACGCTCGACCCCAAAAATCCGCCCCTCACCGAGTCCGGCGAGGTCGACTGGAGCCAGGACTTCTTTGGCAAGCATGCAAGCCTCACCGTGTCCGGTCAGCTCAATGCCGAGAACTTTGCCATGGCCTTTGGCGACGTGTACACCTTTGGCCCCACCTTCCGTGCCGAGAACTCCAACACCACGCGCCACGCCGCCGAGTTTTGGATGATCGAGCCCGAGATGGCCTTTGCCGACCTTAACGACTACATGGATAACGCCGAGGCCATGCTCAAGTACGTCCTTAAGGACGTCATGGCCACCTGCCCCGACGAGCTTAATATGCTCAACAAGTTTGTGGACAAGGGTCTGCTCGAGCGCCTGGACCATGTCGCCAACTCCGACTTTGCCCGCGTTACCTACACCGAGGCCGTCGAGATCCTGGAGCAGGCAGTCGCTGCTGGCCACCAGTTTGATTACCCCGTCAGCTGGGGCATCGACCTGCAGACCGAGCACGAGCGCTTCCTGACCGAGGAGCACTTTAAGCGCCCGACCTTCGTGACCGACTACCCGGCCGATATCAAGGCGTTCTACATGCGCATGAACGAGGACGGCAAGACCGTCGCCGCCGCCGACTGCCTGGTTCCCGGTATCGGCGAGATTATCGGCGGCTCCCAGCGCGAGGAGCGCCTGGATCTGCTCGAGGCCCGCATCAAGGACCTGGGCATGAATCCCGAGCAGTACAAGTACTACCTTGACCTGCGCCGCTACGGTTCCTGCAAGCACGCCGGCTACGGTCTGGGCTTCGAGCGCTTGGTCATGTATCTGACCGGCGTGGGCAACATCCGCGACGTCCTGCCGCACCCGCGCACCGTGGGCAACGCCGACTTCTAATCGTCGGACACTAGCTCGCGTCGCCACACGCCAACGCTCATCGCATAAGCGTCTCTCGACATCGGTCGAGAGGCGCTTTTTTCAACAGCATCCGTCAAGCTTTTGGTAAGTTTTTGGTCAGTTGAGCAGGGCTGTTGAAAACTCGACCCGCCGTTTGCCGACGACTACCGACCGCCCAGAGCGCCCTGCGCCCCTGGGAAAGCCCCACGTCCTAGGCTCCATACCGTCGCCACCCAAAACGGAAAGGACGTGGGCACGATGACCGAAGCCGCTGTTGAAACCTACGACACCACGACTAGAGGCGCCGCCTCGATGGCAGCCTATCGCGCCGTTCGCATCCTGCAACTATTAAGCGAAAACACCGGCGAGGACAAGGCCATGCTTTCCGATGAGTTGATCCGGCGCCTCGCCCATCCCGACGACCCCGCGCGCATGCCCATCTCGGCGGCGCGGCGCAGCATCTACACCGCCATCTCCGCGCTTCGCCATGCCGGATACGAAATTGAGTACAAACGCGGCGTGGGCTACAAACTTCTTACCCGCCCGCTCACCGATGAAGAGATCATCCGGCTCCACGGTATGGTCATGCGCAACCGCTCCACGCCTATCGCTATCCGCAAGAGCATGGCGCGGCACTTAGTTGCCATGGCGAGCGCCGACGTTCGCGGCTACCTCGATACACCCGAACCCGCTCCAAGCGCAGGCAGCAAGGCTACCAAGGCAACGCGCACGCCCATCAAGCGCATCGACACGTGCGAGCTCGTCGAGCAGGCCATCGACCACGGAACCACGGTGAGTTTTGATATTTCGAGCGTCACGACACGCGGCGAAACCGAAGCAGCACGGATGACACTCCGTCCCTTTGCCATCAGGCAGCGCGATGGCATCTCGTATCTGCTGGGAACGGTCTACGACGCCCGAGGCACCGACGATACGCTGCGCACCGTCGAGATCGCCCGTATGAGAAACGTCAGCACGCGCCTGCTCGACGGCAAGAAGCTCTTCGCCGCCCTGGACGAGGACGACGCCTCCTCCGCCGCATAAGACCCTCCGCCGCCCATTCGACTACCCGTACCGCCCATCCGATTCTGTATTAAAAAACCCGCCAGGCTGTTGTAAAAATGGACATCAGCGCTACTATAGTTCCACTTGCACTTTGTCCCAGTGCAGTGTTTCCAGCCATTTTTATACTGGGGGTAATGATATGAAGGACATCACCATCAGCCGCAGGAGCCTTCTGGTCTCCGCCGGCCTGCTCGCGCTCGCCCCGCTCGCCGGATGCGGCGGCAACTCTGGTTCCGGCTCTGCCGCCGCCGGTTCCGACTACACCATCGGCGTTCTGCAGCTCACCGAGCACTCCGCACTCGATGCCGCCAACGACGGCTTTGTCAAGGCCATCAAAGAGAGCGGCCTTAAGGTCAAGATCGACCAGAAAAACGCCCAGAACGACCAGTCCACGTGTAAGTCCATTGCCGACAAGTTTGTGGGCGACAACGTCAACCTGATTTATGCCATCGCCACGCCCGCCGCGCAGGCTGCCGCCGGCGCCACGGCCGATATCCCCATCGTGGGCTGCGCCATCACCGACTACGCCGCCTCCGGCCTGGTCCAGGACAACGACAAGCCCGGCACCAACGTCACGGGCGCTTCCGACCTCACCCCGGTCGCCGAGCAGCTCGAGATGATGCAGAAGGTCCTGCCCGACGTTAAAAAGGTTGGTCTGCTCTACTGCACCGCCGAGTCCAACTCCGACGTCCAGATCAAGGCCGCCAAGAAGGAGCTCGACAAGCTGGGCCTCCAGTACACTGACTTCACCGTCTCGAGCTCCAACGAGATTCAGTCCGTCGTCGAGTCTGCCGTGGGCAAGGTCGACGCGCTGTACTCCCCCACCGACAACACCATCGCCGCGGGTGCCTCGCAGGTCGGCCAGATCTGCAAGGAGAACAAGCTTCCCTTCGTGACTGGCGAGGAGGGTATGTGCATGGCCGGCGGCCTGTTCACCCTCTCCATCAACTATGAGGACCTGGGCTACGCTGCGGGCGAGATGGGCGTTAAGATCCTGAAGGGCGAGGCCAAGCCCGAAGACATGCCGATCAAGCACCTCTCGAGCAAGGACCTGGTCGTCGTCAAGAACGACGAGATGGCCGAAGCCCTGGGCATCGACCTTTCCGCTCTGGACGAGTAGCGCCATGCGCGGTAGCGCGTCTAGGGCACGTACTCGCGCCGTTGCCGTGTTATCCAATATCTGAGCCACAGGGGCGAACGCCAAAGACCGGCGTTCGCCCTGCTTGTTACGGATGAGACAAAACATCCGGCCGCAGCTCTTTTATACATTGTTACCGCTATCATGGTGACTCACGTGTCCACCCTATCCTAGGAGGTATGAAGCATGCTTATTGCATTGCAGGGCGCCGTTTCGCAGGGCGTCCTCTGGGGCATTATGGTGCTTGGCGTGTTTATCACGTTCCGCCTGCTCGACATCCCCGATATGACCTGCGACGGCAGCTTTGCCCTCGGCGGCTGCGTCTGCGCCGTGCTCATCGTCAATAACAACGTCGACCCGCTGCTCGCCGTGCTGGCCGGCATGTGTGCCGGTGCCATCGCGGGCGCCGTCACGGGCATTTTGACCACCGTCTTTGAGATTCCCGCGATCCTCGCCGGAATCCTGACGCAGATCAGCCTGTGGTCCATCAACCTGCGCATCATGGGCAAATCCAATACGCCCATCCTTGCCAAAGGCACCATCTTCTCGTCTGTCAGCAACATGACGGGCCTGCCGCAGTCCACCGTCGCCATCATCCTGGGCATCTTGCTCGCTGTGGCTATCGTTGCCATCCTGTATTGGTTCTTTGGCACCGAGATTGGCTCGGCACTGCGCGCCACCGGCAACAACGAGTACATGATCCGCGCCCTGGGCGTCAACACCAACTCCACCAAGATGATCGCCCTCGTGCTCTCCAACGCCCTCATCGGCCTTTCGGGCGCACTCATCTGCCAGAGCCAGAAGTACGCCGACATTGGCATGGGCACCGGTGCCATCGTTATCGGTCTTGCCGCCATTGTTATCGGCGAGGTGCTCGGTCGCCTGCTGCCCGGCGGTCTCACGCAGTTTAGTGTTCGCCTGGCCTCCGCCGTCTTTGGCTCCGTGGTGTACTTCCTCATCCGCGCCATCGTGCTGCAGTTGGGCATGGACGCCAACGACATGAAGCTGCTCTCCGCCGTGATTGTCGCCGTGGCCCTGTGTGTGCCCGTGGTTTGGGAGCGCTATAAGCTCCGCAGCTCCTACACGAAGGGGGATGAGGCAGATGCTTAAGCTCTCGCACGTCAAGAAGACCTTTAACAAGGGCACCGTCACCGAGAAGCGCGCGCTCACCGGCGTCGACCTCACCCTGAATGACGGCGACTTTGTAACCGTGATCGGCGGCAACGGCGCCGGCAAGTCCACGCTGCTCAACATGATCGCCGGCGTGTACCCGCTCGATTCGGGCGTTATTGAGCTCGACGGCACCGACATCTCGCGCCTGAGCGAGTCGCAGCGCGCCAAGTACCTGGGCCGCGTGTTTCAGGACCCCATGCGCGGTACCGCTGCCGACATGCAGATCGCCGAGAACCTGGCCCTCGCCAAGCGTCGCGGCCAGCGTCGCGGCCTTTCGTGGGGCGTCACCAAGGCCGAGAAAGATGAGTACGTCGAGCTGCTCAAGCGCCTGGACCTTGGTCTGGACACGCGTCTCAACGCCAAGGTCGGCCTGCTCTCGGGTGGCCAGCGCCAGGCACTCACCCTGCTGATGGCCACGCTCACCAGGCCGCGCCTGCTGCTGCTCGACGAGCACACCGCGGCCCTCGACCCCAAGACGGCCTCTAAGGTGCTCAACCTGACCGAGGAGATCGTCGACGAGAACCACCTGACCACGCTCATGGTCACGCACAACATGAACGACGCTATCCGTCTGGGCAACCGTCTGATCATGATGCACGAAGGCCACGTGATCTACGACGTGGCGGGCGACGAGAAGAAGTCGCTCACCGTGGCCGACCTGCTGCAGAAGTTCGAGGAGGTCTCGGGCGGCGAGCTCGCCAACGACCGCATGCTGCTAAGCTAAAACCTGCCAAAAAGGGACAGGTTTATTATGGTAGGTTTTATCTGCGCAAACGCCAAAACCGCCGCAAAGGGACAGAGGCCCTTGCGGCGGTTTTCGCATATTATGTCGATAATCCAGCGTCAGCAGGAACTACTGGTTAAGGACTAAGGAAACTGCCACGAGAAGCTCTCTTCCCCGTCTCGCCTTGACCGCCGCACTCCTTGCCGGCGTGCTCGCCGGCGCCCCAGCTTACGCCACCGCGGCCACCCCATCTCAAGTTATCGGCCCGTCCGATGTGATCGGACGGGCTTCTTGGTGGGTATCATGGTTGGACGATCATAAGGAGGTTTTCCCTACATGGAATTGTTTGAGCCGATTCTTCATTTCTTTGAGCAACGGTGGGTCCACAACATCATCTGGGCCGTCATCTTGGCGATAGGCACCGCCGTCGCCGCCAAGGTCGTATCCAAGACCCTGAACCATCTGCTTAACCGAGACGATAACCCGCTTCCGGCATCGAGTATCTTCATCAACATCGCGCGCGCCGTCATCTGGATGATCGGCGGCAGCTTTATCCTCGACAACTGCTTTGGCATTAACGCAAACGCGCTCGTCGCCGCTCTTGGCGTCGGCGGCATCGCTATCTCGCTCGGCTTTCAGGACACGCTGTCAAACCTTATCGGCGGCATGCAAGTGACCTTTATGGGCATCATCAAACCCGGCGACAATATCGAGGTCGGCGGCGTATCCGGCGTGGTCCAAGACATCACTTGGCGCCATACAACGATTGAGGATGCCTGTGGACAGACCATCATCGTCCCCAACTCCAACATTTCCAAGAACACGCTCGTGCACCTCATGCCCTTTGGGCGTGTGGCTGTGCCTGTTGCCGTAAAGGACACGTCTAAGTGGGCTTCCCTTGACGTGCTGGCAGACGAGCTCACGAGCGCAACCAAAACGGCCGTCTCGCCCATCTCGGGCTTTGACAAGGAGCCCTACGTACTCTTTAGCGAAATCGGCGACTTTGGCATCAAAGGAAAGATCATCTTTATCGTCAGCGACGACAGCACTACTTTCACGGCAGCCGACGCCTGCATCCGCGCCATCGCCCCCATCATCGCCTAAACCACCGCAAAGGGGACAGGCATCTTTGTAGTGGTTTTTATTCGTGGTACCATGGTTCATATCGTTGTTTAAACGACTAAGGAAGTAGACACCATGGAAGAGGCCTATCGTCAAGCACGCAAGCGCGGCGAGCAGGGACGCCGTCGCGCCATCAGCCAAAGCGAGCATCCATACCTTACGGACCTCGACAGCTTGGTTGCTCAGCTCCCCTTAGGTCAGCGAGAGAGCGTCGGCCTGCGGGATATTCCGCTCGAAATGGTCGTCGGCACGGTCACCAAAGGCCGTCAGTCCGCCTTTTCATGCAACTTTATGCCCCTGCTGCCGTTTAACACCGAGTTCGCCCGCAAGTGGTCCAACCTCTACGACATCCAGGTAACCGAGGGCTATCGCGACCCCATCATCGTCACCGAGTTCATGCATCGGTTCTATGTCCAGGAAGGCAACAAACGCGTCAGTGTCCTCAAATTCCTGGACGCTCCAACGGTTTCGGCCAGGATCACCCGTCTCTACCCCGGCACATGGGATTCCGTCGAAAGCCGCCTGTACGGTGAATTCTGCGCGTTTTGGCGTGTCTGCCCCCTATACGAGATCGAGTTCTCGCGTGAGGGAAGCTACGAGACGCTCGCCAAGATGCTCGGTCAGAACCTTATCGAAAAATGGCTGCAGAAAAAGGTCGACTACCTGCGCCACACCTTCCTGCTCTTTAAGCGCGCCTACCTTCGCGCAGGCGGCGACCACCTGGACATTACGCCCGCCGACGCCATGCTCGTCTACCTCAATGTGTACAACCAGGACCGCCTGCTGGATACGCCGACGGATATCGTCGTAAACCGCCTGTGCAAGATTTGGCGCGAGCTGGTCATTGCCGGCAAAAATGACGAGGACAAGGTCGATCTTGTCGAAGCGCCGAGCGTCGATGAGGAGGAGTCGCCCACCAAGTCCACCTCCGGCGTGCTCAACTTCTTTATGGGCAAGACTGTCTATTCGGCGGCCAACCCCCTGCGTATCGCCTTTATCCATGAGTTCCCCTGTGCGGCGTCGAGCTGGGACAGTCTGCACGACCAAGGACGCCAGTATCTCGATGAGCACTTTGGCGGTATCGTGCGCACCGAGGCGTTCGAGGACTGTCACGATCCGGACGTGTTCTACGCCGCCGTGGAAACGGCTGTCAAACATGGAGACAACGTCATCTTCTCGACCTCGCACCGCCTGATGGAATACACGCTCAGAGCTGCCGTTGAGTATCCCCAGGTTCAGTTCCTCAACTGCTCTATCGGCCTTCCCCACCAAAGCGTCCGTTCGTACTTTGGCAAGATGTACGAGGCCAAGTTCCTCCTGGGCGCCCTTGCCGCCAGCATGGCGGACAACCATCGCATCGGCTACCACGCGTCGGTCTTCGCATCCGGCGCGCTAAGCGAGATCAATGCCTTTGCCATCGGTGCCTCGCTGCTCGACCCCCGCGCGCAAATTATCCTCACCTGGGGCGATGTACCCGCCGGCGGTCTTGCCGAGGCCATGTGCCGCGAAGGCGTGAGCGTCATGACCGGCGCTGACATGTCAAAGTCGCTCGAAGACCCTACGGCCTACGGACTCCACCGCCTGGTCGATGGCAAGGTTTCCGGCATCGCCATGCCGGTATGGAACTGGGGCCGTTACTACGAGCTCATCGTTCGCAGCCTTCTGCACGGCACGTGGGACGAGACCAGCGATGACAACCAAGTGCGCGCCGTCAACTACTGGTACGGCATGAGCTCTGGCGTTATCGACATCCGTTACGCTCCGGGCCTACCCTACCAGACGCGCAAACTCGTGCAGTTGCTCCGCAACGGCATTGTTGAGGGATCCATCAACCCCTTTGGCGGCGAGCTCCACAGCCAGAACGGCGTGGTACAGATCGAAGGCTTCCCTCCGCTGCCGAGCACGCTGATTGTCGAGATGAATTGGCTGGCGGATAACGTGGTAGGCACCATTCCGCAGCTCGACGATGAGCCGAAAGTCCCTGTCCTATGAAAATCCTGGCCATAGCCGATACCGAAGAACGATGCCTTTGGGAGTGCTTTCGCAAGGAACGCTTTGAGGACGTCGACCTGATTTTGTCCGCCGGCGATCTGGACCCGGACTATCTTGAGTTTTTGGTTACGGTCATCAACAAACCGCTCATCTACGTGCGTGGCAATCACGATGACCGCTACGCACGTCATGCACCGGGCGGATGTATCTGCGTAGAAGACAGCGTGTACACGTACCGAGGGATTCGCATTGCGGGCCTTGGCGGGTCCATGCGTTATCGCGACGGCGCCAACATGTACACCGAACGCGAGATGTCCAAGCGTATGCGTAGGCTGTCGCGTAAGGTTAGGATGGTCGGCGGGTGCGACATTCTGCTTACCCATGCGCCCGCCGCCGGTATGGGTGATCTGGACGATCTACCGCATCGAGGGTTTGAGTGCTTTAACACGGCGCTTGAGTCCTGGGGAGCCGACTACATGGTGCATGGTCATGTACACCAAAGCTACGGCTACGTTTTTCAGCGCGAGCGGCAGCATGTGTGTGGAACGACGATCATCAACGCCTGCGGCTATACGCAGTTTGAGCTCGACCAGACACGCTACCCCATCCGTGGCTGGCAGGCAGCCTGGCTCAATTCGCAAACCATGCGCCGCGAGCTCAAACGCCACGATGCCATCGAGTCCTCAACAGCTAGAACACCCTGGTAACCACCACAAAGGGGACACAGTCCCCTTTGTGGTGCTTTTGAAGCGATAGCAAGAAACCCGGTCCTGCACAAGGCAGAACCGGGTTTCTTTAGCAATGCTTGCTTTGCTCAGGCAGTAACTAGCAGTTACTCAGCCAGGAAGTCACGCTGGACAGCGGGATCGACCTTGACGCCAGGGCCCATGGTGGAAGACACGGAGATGGACTTGACGTACTTGCCCTTAGCAGAAGAGGGCTTGACGCGCAGAATCTCGGTGTACAGGGCAGCGTAGTTCTCGACGAGCTGCTGCTCAGAGAAGGACTTCTTGCCCAGGGGCACGTGGCAGATGCCGTAGCGGTCGGCGCGGTACTCAACGCGGCCAGCCTTGAGCTCGGAGACCATCTTGGCGACGTCCATGGTCACGGTGCCGAGCTTGGGGTTCGGCATGAGGCCACGGGGACCAAGGATCTTACCGATGCGGCCAACCTTGGCCATCATGTTCGGCGTAGCGATAGCGGCGTCGAAGTTGATCTCGCCCTTCTGGATCTGGGCGACGAGCTCGTCGGAACCGATGATGTCGGCGCCGGCAGCCTCGGCCTCGCGGGCCTTCTCGCCCTCGGCGAAGACGGCAACACGAACGGTCTTGCCGGTGCCGTGGGGCAGGGAGATGGAACCACGGATGTTCTGGTCAGCCTTACGAGTATCGATGCCCAGACGGAAGTGGGCCTCGACGGTCTCGTCGAACTTGGCGGTGTCGAGCTCCTTGATGAGCTTGGCAGCCTGAAGGGGGGTGTAGAGCGTGGCGCGGTCGATCTTCTCGGCAGCGGCGTTATAGCTCTTACCATGCTTAGCCATGTGCATTACCTCCTGTGGTTAAACGGGCGTGAGCCCTCCCACATCGTATCGTGTGCCCTATTGCACACATTTAACGGGCACCCGGTCGGAGCACCCGTCGTTACCATAAGAAATCGCTACTCAGCGATGGTGACGCCCATGGAACGGGCGGTACCGGCGATGATCTTCTTGGCGGCGTCAATATCGTTGGCATTGAGGTCCGGCATCTTGATCTCGGCGATCTTGGTGAGCTGCTCCTGGGAGAGCTGACCAACCTTGTCGGCCTGAGGCTTAGCGGAACCAGACTTGAGGTTCAGCTCCTTCTTGATGAGGTGAGCCGCCGGCGGGGTCTTGGTGATGAAGGAGAAGGACTTATCCTCGTAGACAGAGATCTCAACGGGGATGATGTCGCCCTTCTTGTCCTGCGTCTCGGCGTTAAAGGCCTGGCAGAACTGCATGATGTTCACGCCAGCAGCGCCCAGGGCGGGGCCGACGGGAGGAGCGGGGTTAGCTGCACCAGCAGGAATCTGGAGCTTAATGACGTTGGCAACCTTCTTATCAGCCATGGTCATTCCTTTCGAATCACGAGTGTGAAGTACTTGCTATATCGTAAGCACGCACGTGTTAGAAGCACTCCTGAGATGAGCAGTCACAGAAGAAGCACGCTCGCGCGAACGGACGAAAAGTTAAGCGATGACAGCGACCTGGTTAAAGTCGAGCTCAACCGGCGTCTCGCGGCCAAAGATCATCAGGGTGACCTTAAGCTTGCCTGCCTCGGTGTTAACCTCGGAGACCTTGCCATCAAAGTCGGTAAGCGGGCCATCGGTGACGCGGACGGACGTGCCGACCTGAATATCAACCGAGGTGCGCTTGGGCGAATCGCCCTTACCGGGACGACGAGTCATCTTGTTGTACTCGTCACGGGAAAGCGGAGCGGGCTTGCCGTTGCCGCCTAGGAAACCGGTGACGCCGGGCGTGTTGCGAACACACGTCCAAGCATCGTCATCCATCTCCATGCGGACCAGGACATATCCCGGGAAAATCTTGGAATCCTTGGTCTCACGCTTGCCACCCTCTTTAATCTCGGTGACGCGCTCCATAGGAATCTCGATATCAAAGATACGGTCCTGCATGCCCATGGTCTCGATACGATGCTCGAGATCGGACTTTACGCGGTTCTCGTATCCAGAGTAAGTATGAACGACGTACCAACGCTTAGACATGGTTTAGCCCCTCAATCCAGAGAACAGAGCAAGAGCCTCGCCAAAGCCAGCATCGAGCAGAGCGATGACGACGCCGACGACGACCAGAGAAGCGCAAACGACGACCGAGTAGTTCACGAGTTCCTTCTTATCGGGCCACGTGACACGCTTCATCTCGGACTTGACCGAAGCGAAATACTTCTTGGTGCGGGCGAAGAAACCAGGCTTCTCCTTCTTCTTGGACTTCGCAGCCTTCTCGTTCTTCTTGGCAACGGCCTTCTTGGCCTCAACCTTGGAGTTGGCGGCAGCGCTGTTGGCGGGTGCCGACTGCTGTGCCTTCTTCTTGTTCTTCTTGTTGGCCATTTGGGTTACCTCCGCGCAATGCGCTTATACATGAGTAAACCGTAAGCCCCCAAATGGGAGCTTACGGAATAATGACTGGCACGCCAGGAAGGACTCGAACCCTCAACACTCGGTTTTGGAGACCGATGCTCTACCAATTGAACTACTGGCGTATGTGACTAGAGACTAGCGGGTCTCTTTGTGCAGCGTGTGGTGACGGCACCAGGGGCAATACTTCTTAATCTCCATACGATCAGGCATGGTCGACTTGTTCTTGGTGGTCGTATAGTTGCGGCGCTTGCACTCAGTGCACGCAAGAGTAACTAGAGTACGCATGTATCCTGAACCTTTCATTTCCGCCCCGTACGGGCACGAGTTGATACTTTATCAGCTCTACGTAAGTGCTGTCAACGAAAACCTCGAATCAATTGGTTCTCGGTGAACCCATTCATATTTGGAACACATCAATGGAGCCAACGAGATCTAATCGACGGTGCACCCAGGACCAATATCGATCCTCTCGACACCAGCAACGGCTCAATATCCATTGCAGAAAAGAACCCGGCACCCATATAAGTGCCGGGTTCTCTAAGTCAGCTATATCAAAGAGCTAATTTACTCAATGATCGTGGAGACGATGCCCGAACCGACGGTGTGGCCACCCTCGCGAATAGCGAAGCGCAGGCCCTCCTCCATGGCGATCGGGTGGATGAGGTCGCCCTCGATGGTGATGTGGTCACCAGGCATAGCCATCTCGGTGCCCTCGGGGAGCTTGACCGTACCGGTAACGTCGGTGGTACGGAAGTAGAATTGAGGACGATAACCATCGAAGAACGGGGTGTGACGGCCGCCCTCCTCCTTAGTCAGAACGTAGATCTCACCGGTGAACTTGGTGTGCGGGGTAACCGAACCGGGCTTGCAGAGAACCTGGCCGCGCTCGATGTCCTCGCGCTTGATGCCGCGGAGCAGCAGACCGACGTTGTCGCCAGCCTCGCAGAAGTCCATGGACTTACGGAACATCTCGATACCGGTAACGACGGTGTTCTGGGTATCCTTGATGCCGACGATCTCGACGGGCTCGTTGAGCTTGAGCTCACCGCGCTCGACACGGCCGGTAGCAACGGTACCACGGCCGGAGATGGTCATAACGTCCTCAACGGCCATCAGGAAGGGGAGGTCGTTGTTACGAGCAGGCGTCGGGATGTACTCGTCGACGGCCTTCATGAGCTCACGGATAGCGTCCATCCACTTGGCGTCGCCCTCGAGAGCGCCCAGAGCGGAACCACGGATGACGGGGATGTCGTCGCCGGGGAAATCGTACTCGGAGAGGAGCTCACGGGTCTCCATCTCGACGAGGTCGATGAGCTCGTCATCGTCGACCATGTCGCACTTGTTCAGGAAGACGACGATGTAGGGAACGCCGACCTGACGGGCGAGCAGGATGTGCTCGCGGGTCTGAGCCATGGGGCCGTCGGTAGCGGCGATGACCAGGATAGCGCCGTCCATCTGAGCAGCGCCGGAGATCATGTTCTTGACGTAGTCAGCGTGGCCCGGGCAGTCAACGTGAGCGTAGTGACGGGAAGCGGTCTCGTACTCGACGTGGGAGACGGAGATCGTAATGCCGCGCTCGCGCTCCTCGGGAGCCTTGTCGATGTTCTCGAACGCAGTGAAGTCAGCCTTGCAGCCCTCGGTCTCGGAGAGAACCTTGGTGATGGCAGCGGTCAGCGTGGTCTTGCCGTGGTCGACGTGACCAATGGTGCCGATGTTAACATGCGGCTTAGTGCGCTCAAACTTCTCTTTGGCCATAAAGCCCTCCTCTTAACAGGTCGTCCCCGGACGGGACTTTGCCTTTATACCATAGTGGCCTCTCAACATACTATTGAGAAGCCACCGTGTTACCTATGGTAGCGGTGACTGGATTCGAACCAGTGACGCCACGGGTATGAACCGTGTGCTCTAACCAACTGAGCTACACCGCCGGATGGAGCCTGCAACCAGACTTGAACTGGTGACCTCTTCGTTACCAACGAAGTGCTCTACCGACTGAGCTATACAGGCACTTGACGGGTGGGAGCTATAGGATTCGAACCTATGTAGGCAGAGCCAACGGGTTTACAGCCCGTCCCCATTAACCACTCGGGCAAACTCCCAATCGTTCAAGTATCCGCAGGTCCTTTGGTCTTTTGGACCGCCGCCCCCGCGAACGAAGAAGATAATACGATGCCACCTTGGGGGCTGTCAACGAAAACCTCTAGATACACGGTGCCGGGCGTATCTATATAGCCGTGACCTGCGGTTTTATTGAGTTTGGATATGAAGGACGGTGGTTTTGGATACTGAGGTGACGTTTCCCGAGGTAACACTTTGGTGTAGTAGAGTACACCTTCAGAATAGAACTTCGATAACAGCCTATTTGCACCTATATATAGGTCGAGATCGGGCTTCCGCGGCAGATTCGAGCGTGGATTTTCTTCCGTTTGAAATCGAGCGTGGATAATCCACGCTCGATCAGGAGGACTGGGACAGGTCCGCCCTTTGTCTCGATCTCTAACATTTAGAGAATATTTTCTCCCCTATCTGTTACAGATCGAGATATGACGCATCTCCCTCAGCTTACGTCTCATTCTGTAACAACTAGAACGGTTTTCAGCCTCTTCGTGTTACAGATCGAGACAAACCTGAAGCTTGTTTGGCGCCACACCCGCTGACTTATAGACATAAATAGAAACGGGCCCTGTCCCACAAGGGAACAGAGCCCGAAACTCTCATGGAGCCAGTGACAGGAATCGAACCTGCAACCCACTGATTACAAATCAGTTGCGCTACCGTTGCGCCACACTGGCACACTTGGCGCTTTCGCGCGAAGCCTGTTAAGAATAAAGGAATTGCGGACGGGGCGCAACAGGCCGCACGGCGTTATACAAATATGCAAAATCCAGCAACAACAGGTACCAGGCCCGTTCATTTCTGTCAGTTCGCCCTCAATCTTAAAACTATTCGCCAGAACGAATAGTATTAATTACAATGGAATAGATAAAACTATTCGTTCTGGCGAAGGGTTTCGCGATGTTGACCACGAAGGAAGCTGCAGAGCTACTCGACATCACCCCGCGCAGGGTGCAGGAGCTCATAAAAAACGGAGCACTTGAGGCCCGCAAAGCTTCTGGCGTGTGGCTCATCGACAAAGACAGCGTCGATACGCGACTCCGCTCCGTGACCAAAACGGGAGGACGTCCCCGCCGCGGCCACGGTAAGAGCGAGATCGCTTTCACCCTCATGAACCGCACGCACGAAGTCGCTCAGCTGGTCTACAACACATCGCGAAAAGACTTTACCCACATCGGCGCCGACATCGATTACGCCCACGCCCCTATTGGGGTATTTGGCCCCAATAGCTCCGTATCGCTCGACTCCTTCCGCATCTGGTGGCGCGGTCGCGGTATCCCGCTCGCACGCATTGGGCTAGCCTCCCTGCTTGCAGAAGCCGCAGTCGATGTTCCCGATGAACTCGTACAGCGAAATCTTGGCCTCTCCTTATCCGACCAGTATTGGATTAGACCCCAAGATTCCGGTCTCGTCTGGGAGGATATTAACTTCTTCAATAACGCCTTTGATGACGTCTCGCTGTCCATTGCGCCCTTTGCCCCAGAGGGAAAAGCGGCTGCCGCAAAGCCCGATAACACCTCGGACGGCAATCTTCAAAAGTACTGGACGTGCGAGGGCGGGCGTCGAATTCTGCATAAGGCAGGAGCGCACCTGAACCAGGAACCTTATAACGAGCTGGTGGCGACCGCGCTCCACCGTCGCATCCTAAACGCCTGCGATTATGCACCTTACTCGCTCGAGGGCACGGGCACTTCCGCCCTGAGCATATGCGATGTCTTCTTAACTGATGAAGAAGAGTATGTCCCTGCGTTCTATGTAAACCAGCACGCAAACGCAGATGAACGGCTAACTGACTACGAGCGATACGTAGCAAACTGCGAGGAACTCGGGGTGACAGGCGTCAAGGATGCCCTTGACCACATGATCGTGTGTGACGACATCATCGCCAACTACGATCGTCATTGGCGCAACTTCGGCCTCGTGCGAAACGTCAACTCACTAGTCTGCAGACCAGCCCCTATCTTCGATTCGGGCTCATCGCTCTGGTGCAACATATCTCTAGATGAGCTTAGGGCAGGAGAGCACAGTTTTGCCAGCGCGCAGTTCCATTCAAGTCCCGCGAAACAAATGTTGCTTGTTGAGGATATGAACTGGTTTGACGGGGACAAACTCGAAGGTTTTGTCGACGAGGCAATCGAGATTCTGTCTAAAAACGATGCCCTAGCAGCGAGACTGCCTTATCTAAAAAAGGCGCTAACGTGGCGCCTCGAAAGAATGATCAACATCGCTGAATGGAGTTAGCGAGACAGCATCGCCCCGCCAACTCCCCTACCTCCCGCGGAGGGCCTTGAGCTTTGCCAGGGCCTCGGGGCTCAGGCGGCTGCCCAGGGTCATCTTGATCTGCGGGGCCTCCTCGGCCTCGTGAACGTCGTTGTCAATCTGCTTGATCTCGTCCACCAGCATGCGGCTCGAGATACGCGTGACACCCTTGCCCATGACGACGGCTTGAATTGTGCCGTCACTCGACACCACGGAGCACGCGCGGCCCTCCTCACGTGCCTCGATGCAGAGCTTCTGCACCACGGTATCGGCAGAGACGCCCGTCGGCGAAAACTCGATGCGCACGCCGCGAGCCGGCAGGTTGGGGCGCTCGCTGGAGATATTGCCCGCGCCGTCGAACACGATCACGGCCTCGTAGCGGCCCTGGGCAAAGGCGGCGACGTCGTTGATGAGGGCGGTGCGCGCCATATCGTGAACGTCGCTGGAATACGGATCGTCGGAATGGTCGTATACGAGCTTTTCGTAGCGCGGCGTGCAGTGGATCACGTTGTAACCGTCGACCACCAGCAGCTCGGGCTTATTGGAATGCACCGTCGAGACCGGATCGGCGATGGCCTGCGCAAACGCATTGCCGCCCACACCATAGGTCGCGGCCGAAACAATCGGCTTGGCCGAGCCCTCGCCAAAGCGCTTGGCCTTGGACTTGGCGCGGTTCTTCTTGGACATGCGCTACTCCTCCCCCATGAGCTCGCCGGCGTTGCGACGTAACCACTCAAAGCATAGCGCCGTCGTTGCCTGGGCAACGTTGAGGCTCTCGGTCATGCCGCGCTGGGGAAGCTTGGTCAAAAAGTCGCATTTCTCGAGCACCAGGCGCGAGATGCCGTCGCCCTCGGAGCCCATGACGAGAGCCACACGGCCCTCGAAGGGAGCATCCCAGCAACTGCCTTCGGCGTGCTCGGAGGCACCGCCCACCCAAAAGCCAGCGGCCTTGAGGTCGTCGAGTGCACGGGCGATATTTGGAACCTGCGCGATAGGCAGATGCATGACGGCGCCGGCTGAGGTCTTGTAGCTGCCCACGGTCACGCCGGCGGCACGCTTGTTGGCGATGACGACGCCGGCCGCGCCCACAACCTCGGCGGAGCGCACGATGGCACCAAAGTTGCCGTCGTCGGTCACATGGTCGAGCACGATGACGAGCGCCGGACCGTCGCCCGCGCGGTCGAGGATATCGGCGACATCGGCATAGGGGAAGTTGCCCACCTCGAGCGCAATGCCCTGGTGAGCGCCATGGCTCGACAGCGCATCGAGCTGCGCGCGCGGCACATACTTAATGCGGACGCCCGCGGCGTTGAGGTCATCGACCAGACGAGACAGGGCGGCATCGCGCTCGCCGCCCTCGGCGATGAGCGCGCACTTGACGGGAAAGCCGGTACGCAGCGCCTCGGCGGCAGCACGGCGGCCTTCGATAAACTCGCCCTTGGAGACCTGAACGTTGTCACGGTTGCGATCTCGCTGCGGACGCGCAGCCTGGGCTTGGGAGCGCTCGCGCTGACCCTTGGGAGCGGCAGCGCGGTCGTTGCGGCGAATCGGACGCGAGCCAGAAGCAGTCTGCTTGCCTCCACGCGATGCACGCTTGCGATTGTCGGCCATAAAGCGGCCTCCTTTAAATACTTTTCAAACAGGACAAAAGAAGCGACCGCTTAAGACGAATAGCTCAAGCGGTCGGTACGGGTTTTCCAAGTGCCCGAGATTGCCGTGAAAGAGGAGCGACGCGTACTTGAGTACGCGAGCGACGGTTTGAACGGCAAGGTCGGGTGCTTGGGAAACCCGCGGGGATTAGAGAGATTTGATACGGGTGCCGGCGGCGGTATCCTCAATGGTGAGGCCCAGGTCCTTGAGCTGGTCGCGGATGGCGTCGGCCAGATCCCAGTTCTTGGCGGCACGGGCCTCGGCGCGAGCCTCGAGAATCTTGGCAGCGGCCTCGTCCACGTCGTCGCCCGTGTAGGCGACCAGGCCGGCGGCAACGCCTAGCAGACCCAGCGGCAGCTCGACCTTGGGCTCGGGAAGCTCGACGCCAAACGTATCGAGCAGCTCGGCCAGCGTATCGGCGGCAGCCAGGACTGCGGCCTTGTCGGCAGCATCGCCCGCCTGCTCTAGGTACTGGTTGCACTCGGTCACAAAGCCAAAGACAGCACCCATGGCACCGGCGGTGTTAAAGTCGTCGTCCATGCACTCCTTAAAGGTGGCACGGGTCTCGGCGGCCTGGGCGGCAAACGCCTCGGCGGCAGCCGCATCGGCATCGGCCGTCGCATGGTTCGCAGCCCAACGAAGGTTCTCGACCGTACCGGCAATACGCGTGAGCGAATTCTCGGCACCCTCCAGGCGCTCCCAGGAGAAGTCGAGCGGCGAGCGATAGCTCGTCTGCAGCATCAACAGGCGCAGGGCCGCGGCAGAGTGCTGCTCGAGCACCTCGGCCAGCGTAAAGAAGTTTCCGAGCGACTTGGACATCTTCTCGCCGTCAACCAGCAGCATGCCCGTGTGCATCCAGGTGTTGGAGAAGCCCTGGTGCCAGGCGCAGGTGGCCTGGGCGCACTCGTTCTCGTGATGCGGGAAGGCAAGGTCGGAGCCGCCGCCGTGGATGTCGATCGGGGTGCCCAGGTAGCGATGCACCATGGCAGCGCACTCGGTGTGCCAACCGGGACGGCCCTCGCCCCAGGGACTCGGCCAGCTGGGCTCGCCGGGCTTGGCGGCCTTCCACAGGGCAAAGTCGAGCGGGTCGTTCTTGTCCTCGTTCTCCTCGATACGCGCACCAACCATAAGGTCATCGATGTTGCGGCCCGAGACCTGGCCATAGTCGGGATCGCTGCGCACGGCAAAGTACACATCGCCGTTATCGGCTGCGTAAGCGTGGCCCTGCTCGATAAGCGTCTTGATCATGGCGATCATGGGGCCGATCTCCTTGGTGGCGCGGGGACGCACATCGGGATCGAGCACGTTGGCGGCGCGCATGACGCCGATGAACTTGTCGGAGAACTCCGTCGCGACCTCGGCAGCCGTACGGCCCTGCTCGTTGGCGCGCTTGATGATCTTGTCATCGACATCGGTGAGGTTCTGGGCGAACGTGACCTCGTAGCCGCTCGCGATGAGCCAGCGTCGAATCACATCGAAGCTGATGAACGTGCGGGCATTGCCGATGTGGATGTTGTCGTAGACCGTGGGGCCGCACACGTACATGCGGACCTTGCCGGACTCGATGGGCTGGAAGTCTTCCTTTTTATGGGTAGCGCTGTTGTAGATACGCATTCGTTACTCCTTAACGGTTTTCTGTAGCAGGCAGACGGCCCAGGCGCCGATTCCCTCGCCTTGGCCTTCCCAACCGAGCTTTTCGGTCGTGGTGGCGGCGACGCCCACATTTTCGACGTCAACGCCCAGGGCATGGGCAAGGTTGGCGCGCATGGCATCGCGGTGCGGGGTGATCTTGGGTTGCTGACAGGCAATGGTGCAATCGGCATCGACAAACTCAAAGCCCAGCTCGCGCGCATAGTCCATCACGCGAGCGAGCAGCACCATTGAATCAGCACCCTCGTAGGCGGGGTCGGTATCGGGGAATAGCTTGCCGATGTCTCCCCCGCGGCAGGCGCCCAGAATGGCGTCGGCCAAGGCGTGCGCGAGCACATCGGCATCCGAGTGGCCCAGCAGGCCGCGCTCGTTGGGAATGTCGACCCCGCCGATGATACATCGACGCCCCTCCACCAAACGGTGGACGTCGTAGCCGTGGCCAATGCGCAGGTTACTGAACATGGGGAAGGTCCTCTCCCTCGGCCATGCGGCCAAGCAGAATCGCGGTTACGGGACGCAGGTCCTCGGGCACCGTCACCTTAAGGTTATCGCGCGGGCTCTGGACGCAGCGGACGCGCCCACCCATGCGCTCGACCAGCGACGAATCATCGGTGCCGATAAAGCCCTCAGCAATGGCTGCAGCGTGGGCGCGCTTCATAGCATCGACGCTAAAGATCTGCGGCGTCTGCGCTGCCCAGTAGAGCTCACGCGGCGGCGTCTCGACGATGTTGTCGCCATCGACGATCTTGAGCGTGTCGATCGCGGGCTGACCACACACGACACCGTCGAGAGCACGGTCGCTCACGAGCACGTCGATAGCGTGGTCGATGGCCTCGGTCGTAATGAGCGGACGAGCGCCATCGTGAATGGCGACGTATTCAAAGCCCGCCGGAACCGCATGCACGCCGGCACGGGTGGAATCCTGACGGGTATCGCCGGCATCGGCAAAGCTGATGGGCGTGTCATAGTCAAACGGGTCGATGGCCAGGCGGCGCATCTCGGCACGACGCTCGGCAGGGCAAACCACGACGATGTGGCCGACCTTGTCGCTACGATCGAACGCACGGATGGACCAGCTCATGAGCGGACGGCCCGCCACGTTAACGAGCTGCTTGCCGCCGGGATTTCCAAAGCGCTGGCCGCTGCCGCCAGCAACGACCACGGCGCATACGGGCGCCATTATGCGTTCCCCTGTTTGGTGCCCTTCATGCGGTACAGCGAGTCCGCAAGAATGGCAGGGTTGTTGACGCCAAAGTCGCCCAGGCGCTCCGGATCCTCGCTAATGTCGTCCATGAGCTCCTGCAGCGAGCCATACTCGTCGACGATCTTCTCGGCCACGCCGTCGCGCACGACGGACACGCGCGAAAGCGTGCGCAAGCCCAGCGGCGTCATGACGGAGTCCTCGTCCAGGTCGTCATAGCCCAGAACTGCCGCCACGTGCTGCGGGTCGGATAGGTCCTTAGGCGTCATACGGGCAAGCTCAGCGCGGATCTTCTCGGCGTTGGCCTCAGAGGAATCGCTTGCGTAGTCGCGGATCATCAGGTCGTACTCGGTATCCATGCTGGAGCCGGCGAGCTGCTCGAGCTGCATCTGCACGAGCTTGCCCTGGTTGCCCAGCTTGACAATGCAATCCTTAAGCTCGGTCTTTGCCTGCTGCATAATCTCAAAGCTCGAGAAAATACCGGTAATGTCGGCGAGCGTAACGTAGTCGTCGAGCTCGAGGGCCGTCAGGCGCAGCAGAGAGCGATCGAGCGACTGGCGGGTGGTCTGGAGCGTGGCGACGAGCTGGTTGACCGAGCTCATGATGGTGGTGACAGGCTGAATCTCGTAGCTCTTACCGTGGACGTACACGTTGACGACGGCACGACGAGCCGAAACCGAGATCACGATGGCGTCCGTGAGCACCGACATGCGAGCGGCAGTACGGTGACGCATGCCCGTCTCACTCGTGGCGAGCGAGGGATCGGGATTGAGGTGGAAGTTGGCGCGCAGGATCTGGGTAAGGTCGCCATCGATAACGATAGCGCCGTCCATCTTGGAAAGCTCGAACAGGCGGTTCGAGGTGAACGAAATGTTGAGCGGGAAGCCGTCGTTACCGGCAGCGAGCACGTTTTCGGTGTCGCCGACGCAGATAAGGGCGCCCAGGTGACCGGCGATGATCATGTCGAGGGCGGTGCGGATCGGCTGACCAGGTGCCGTCAGGCGGATGGCCTGTTCCATACGCTTTTGCAGCTCGTTCTTATCCAAGGCATCGCTCCCATCGTATACGCTCCATAAACGTCAATAAGTTTCTCACGGTTTGCCCCTGTGACGCCCGCAAAATCCGATGCTTACAGAATGAGCGAACACAGCTGAGAGCCCCAATCCAAATGAGCTGCTTATGTGGTAGCATCGGGATTCGCATAAATGAGGGAGTAGTCGCGTGATCGGGTTCGCCTCCGGTGGCGCGGCAAGTCAACACACTGGCCGATGCGGCCTGGCTTGCCTTAATGAACGAGACTCGTGGCTGTGCGCGCAACGCGTACGCCACGGGTCTTTTTTGTTACTCCCCCAAGAGGTACACGCGGGCCCGCCCGCAGAGAGGGAGCCAGACTATGGGACTCGCAGAGCTCGTGTTGCTCGCCGTTGGCCTTTCGATGGACGCCTTTGCCGTTTCCATCTGCAAGGGCCTTGGCATGAAGAAGATCAACCTTAAAGTCGCCGTGGTGCTCGGCCTGTTCTTTGGCGGCTTTCAGGCCGGCATGCCCGTAATCGGATGGGCGCTCGGCAGTCAATTCATGGGCATCATCGGACCCATCGACCATTGGATCGCCTTTATCCTATTGGCCTTTATCGGCGGCAAAATGCTGTGGGAGGCCTTTACCGAGGACGAGGACGAAGGCGACGGCAAGGATGCCGAAAAGATTGACCTGGGCGAGTACCTGATCCTCGCCATCGCCACCTCAATCGACGCCCTGGCCGTGGGCATCTCATTTGCGGCGCTCTCGGTTTACATCGTTCCCGCTGTATCGCTTATCGGCGTCACAACGTTTATCTTCTCCGTCGCCGGCGTAGCGATCGGCCACACCTTTGGCGCGCGCTACGAAAAACCCGCCACCATCGTGGGTGGCGTCGTGCTCATCCTCATCGGGCTTAAGATCTTGCTTGAGCACCTTGGGATCCTCGCACTGTAACGAATAACGGCCGCCCGGCATTACGCCAGGCGGCCGTTTTCATAGCCAGCCGTTTTAGAGCGGCTTAACCAAGGCGACCTTTACGCAGCGAGGCGCTTGAGGACGTCGATGAGCAGCTCGTAGAAGCGCTCGGCAGAGGCGAGCTCCATGCTCTCGTCCGGGGTGTGGACATCGGAGAGCGTCGGGCCCACGGCGATGGCGTCCAGGCCGTGCAGGGCCTCGGCAAACAGGCCGCACTCAAGGCCGGCGTGAATGGACTCGATGCGCAGCTCGGAGCCAAAGAGCTCGCGATAGCTCTCGACAAAGACGTCGCGGACCGGCGAATGCTCGGCATAGCTCCAGCCGGGATACTCGAACTCAAACTTGGCGTCGAAGCCCAGGACATCGGCCAGCGTCTGCAGACGGTCCTTGAACTCGTTCTGCAGCGAGGTGATCGAAGAGCGCGGGGACAGCATGATCTTGACCTCGTCGTCAGAAGTGGCAACCACACCGATGTTGGAGGAAACCTCGACGGAGCCGTCGGTAGCGACGTTGCGGCGGATCACACCGTTGGGGGCAAGACGCAGGGCGCGGATGAGGGCAAGCGCGGACTTCTGATCCATGGCCTCGACCTCGGCGTTGTCGGCAATCTCGACGGTGCAGGTAAAGCCGGGGTCGAAGACCTCGAGCTCGGCAGTGACGTCGGCGATGATGCCCTTTGCAATCTGGGCCGCGGCCTCGGCGGCAGCGTGGTCGGCGTAGACCAGCTCGGCCTTGCACTCACGGTTGATGGCGTTGTCCTTAGTACCGCCGTTAAAGCTGACGATGGCGGGCTCGCCGGCGACCATCAGGCGGTCGATGATGCGGGCCATGATAAGGTTGCCGTTGCCGCGCTCCAGGTTGATGTCGGAGCCGGAGTGACCGCCCAGCAGGCCGGAGATGTCGAGCGTGAGGGTGCTACCGGTCTTGTGCTCGCGCGCGATCGGGCACGTGTAGGTAACGACGACGCCGCCGGCGCAGCTGACGGTGGCAACGCCCTCTTCCTCGGAGTCAAGGTTAATCATGGTGCGGGCGCTAATCTGGGACTTGTCGAGCGTCTCGGCGCCGACCAGGCCGGTCTCCTCGTCGGTGGTGAATACGCACTCGAGGGCGGGATGGACAATCGAATCATCGTTGAGCACGGTAAGCATAAGCGCGACGGCAATGCCGTTGTCGGCACCCAGGGTGGTGCCGTTGGCGGTAAGGACACCATCCTTGACGACCAGGTCGATACCATCGGTCGTAAAGTCGTGCTCGACGGAGCCCAACTTGTCGCACACCATGTCGATATGGCCCTGCAGCATTACGGTCGGGGCATTCTCGGCACCGGCAGATGCGGGCTTGCGAATGATGACGTTGTAGACCTCGTCCTGGTACACGTCGAGGCCGCGCTCCTTGGCAAACGCGACCAGGAAATCGCTGATGCCCTTCTCGTTGCCGGACCCACGGGGGATCGCGCTGACCTCCTCAAAGAAATGGAACAGCTGGGCGGGCTCGTAGCCGGTAATCTTGTAGTCCATGGTGCCTCCTTGGCGCAACTGGTTAGACAGTAAGACATGCGACTTGTATATTCCCAGACTTTGCGTGCATAAACCAGTCGAAAACGCCGAGCGCCCTCACATCATCGGCTAACGGTGGACCGTATAGCGCAACGGTCACAACTTCCGCAGCTCTACAAATCGAGGCGCCCTTTCCGGAGCGCCTCGATTGCGCGTATCAAATTGTCGCCACGCCCTACAGCGCGCCGGAACCGGCTTGCATCATGCCGCCGGGGCCCGAGGTCACGCCGCCGCTCACGGGCGAGGCGTTGCCGGTGTGCGGTGCCGCCGGGACGGTATCGCCACCGAGTGTGCCCGCCGGACGCGGTGCCGGGATCTCGCCCGTGCCGTGGCTAAAGACAAACTTGCCATCGGCCACGTCGCACAGGACGGTATCGCCCTCGCCCCACTCGCCGGCCAGAAGCTCCTCGGACAGCGGGTCCTCGATGAGCTTTTGAATGGCGCGGCGCAGCGGACGCGCACCGTTGGTGAGGTCGGTGCCCTCGGCCACGATCTTGTCATAGGCCGCATCGGTGAGCTTGATGTTCATGCCGTTGGCAATCAGGCGCTGACGCAGGTCGTCCACCAGCAGGTGCGCGATCTTGGTCAGGTTCTCGCCCGAGAGCTTCTGGAACACCACAATGTCGTCGATACGGTTGAGCAGCTCGGGGCGGAACAGGCGCCTGAGCTCGCCCATCGCACGGCCCTTGATCTCACTCGAGGTGAGGCCCTGCTCGCCGGTGGTGCCAAAGCCAACGCTCGCATCCTGCGCGATCTCGCGGGCGCCCACGTTGGACGTCATGATGATCACGGTATTGCGGAAGTCGACCGTCTTGCCCTGGCTATCAGTCAGGCGACCCTCCTCCAGCACCTGCAACAAAATGTTGAAGATGTCGGGGTGCGCCTTCTCGATCTCGTCGAACAGCACGACCGAGTACGGGTGACGACGAACGGCCTTGGTAAGCTGACCGCCCTCGTCGTGGCCCACGTAACCCGGAGGGCTACCGATAAGCTTGGAGACCTCGAACTCGCTGCCGAACTCCGACATGTCGAAGCTGATGAGCGCGTCCTTACTGCCAAAGAGGTACTCGGCGAGCGTCTTGGCGAGCTCGGTCTTGCCTGTGCCGGTGGGACCAAGGAAGATAAAGCTACCACCGGGACGACGCGGGTCCTTGAGCGGCGAGCGGCTGCGGCGCACGGCCTTGGCGACGGCCTCGACGGCCTCGTCCTGGCCGATAATGCGGGTCTTGAGCACGCTTTCGGTCTGCAGCAGGCGACGGCTCTCGCTCTCGGTGAGCGAGGAAACTGGCACGCCAGAGGTCACGGACACGATGTCGGCAATCTGACTCACGTCGATGGTGAGCGGGCTGGCGTCGAGCTCGGCGGTCCAGGCGGCCTTGGCCTCGGCGAGCTCAATCTCGGCGGCCTTCTGCTGCTCGGTGATCTCGGCGGCCTTGTTCATGTCGTCGCTCTCGGTGGCCTCCTGCGCGGCGGCCTTGAGCTCCTCTATGCGATGCTCGGCCTCGCGCACCGGCTCGGGCGCACGATTCGCGGCGATGCGAGCGCGGGCACCGGCCTCGTCGATGAGGTCGATGGCCTTATCGGGCAGGAAGCGATCCTGGATGTAGCGGTTGGAAAGGTTCGCGGCAGCCTCGATAGCGCCCTGCGTGTAGCGCACATGGTGGTGCTCCTCGTAGCGCGGCTTAAGCGCGGTCAGGATCTTGACGGTGTCCTCGACGCTCGGCTCCTCGACATCAATGGTCTGGAAGCGACGCTCGAAGGCTGGGTCTTTGGTGAGGTACTTGCGGAATTCCTCGGCCGTGGTGGCGCCAATAATCTGGAAGGCACCGCGTGCAAGCACGGGCTTGAGCATGGAGCTCGCGTCGATGGAGCCCTCGGCAGAACCGGCACCGATGATGGTGTGCATCTCGTCAATAAACAGGATGACGTCGTCAGCCTCGGTGGCCTCCTGGATCACGTTCTTGAGGCGCTCCTCAAACTCACCGCGATACTTGGCGCCCGCAACGAGGCCCGGCAGGTCGAGCGTCCAGATGTTCTGGTTCACGAGGTTCTCGGGCACGTTGCCGGCAGCGATCTGCTGCGCCAGGCCCTCGACGATGGCCGTTTTGCCCACGCCGGGATCGCCCAGGATAAGCGGGTTGTTCTTGGTGCGGCGCGAAAGGATCTCCATCATGCGCTGGACTTCCTTTTCGCGGCCAATCACGGGATCGAGCTCGCCGTCGCGCGCCTTTTGAGTGAGGTTGGTGGCGAACTGCTTGAGCGTGTCGGTGCCGCCCCCCTTTTGCTGAGAGGCATCCGAGCCGCTAAAGAACGGCAGGCCCGCACCGGGACGACCAGCACCGGCGCCGGCGAGCGGACGCTTCTTGTCCTGGTCCTTGGCGGTGAGTTTCTCGATAGCCTTTTTGATGGAGGCGGACGACACACCCAGGCGCATGAGGATGTCCATGGCCATGCCGTTGCCCTCTTCGACGATACCGATGAGCAGGTGCTCGGTCGACACGTAGGTCTGGTTGTTCTCACGCGCCACGCGGAATGAACGCTCCATCACGCTAATGACGAGCGGCGTAAAGGCGAGCTTGGCCGCCTCGGTCTCCTCACTGGGCTCGGGAACCGTGGTCTGGACCTCTTTGAGGGTGTCCATGATGTCGTCGTAGGAGATATCGAGCGAGCGCAGCGCCTCGGCGGCAATGCCCTCGTCCTCCTTGGCAAGCGCAAGCAGCAGATGCTCGGTGCCCACCTTATTTGAATGAAGATCGAGCGCCTCTTGCTTGGCCATGGACATGACCTTACGCGCGCGATCGGTAAAACGGTCTAACATGCTAGTTCCTCTTAGACGAGCTAGTTTTTCAAACGCAAAGCGCCACTCGTGGCGGCGCTTTGGTCTCTTTACCCATATGGAGTATATGTTAACCGTTGGGAGCTTTCCCACCCGTAGCCGCGCGACAACGTCTACAAAAAAGGAATCGCTCCGGTCCGTTTGACAGTTTGGTTTTGAGCTGCTGTCTAACAGGCAGGCTCGGCGTCCATGCCCTCGGCAACGTCATTGGCTACATCGGCAGCGGGAGCACCCGACATGTGAACGAGCTCCATGTGCGGCTCGGCAAAGACCGTGCCCATCGGGAAGGCGCGGCGGAAGACAAAGCGAGCAACCGGACCGGCCACCAGCAGGTTCCAGGGCAGGGCCATGATAAAGTTGCGCGGGATGTTGATGAGCCACATCATCGGCAGCATCTGCAGGTTTGCGAGCGGGCCACCGGGCATATGGAACAGGCCTTCGCACGCGCCGTACAGCGACATGATGATAACCATGGGAACGACCATGCAGGAGCTGACGGCGAGCGTCATGGCAAGCGGCGAGCTCTTGCCCGGCGTGACCAAGTACTTAAAGGCGAAACCCTTGGCGAGCGGGCTGGCGACGAACCAGTCGCAGCACATGGCAAAAATGTAGGCAACGGGGAAGCCGAGCCACGCAGCGGCAACGACCTCGCCGTTGATGGCCCCATGCTGCAGGGCAACGTTGTAGATGCTCATCCAGAGCACCATGCAAAAGCACATGATAAAGGTGAACAGCAGGCTCTCTCGTTTGTTGATAGGCATAAAGGACAAAATCCTTTCTGTGTTACGCCGCGGCACCACGCAACAAAAACGGGCGGGCAAGATGGAGCTGTTGGGACTTCATCTCGCCCGCCCGTGGTACGTGCGTCTGCGACTACTTATGTGGTGGAACTACCCTAACACGAACGGCGCGCGCTTCGTAAGCGTTGAGTTTGTGGAGATGCAGGGCACCAAACCCCCGACCCCATAAGTTGCGGTGGAATGCGGACTGTTTTGACCCTTTAAGCAACAATTCAGTCCCTATTTCACCGCAACTCATTTGGTGCAAAGTAACCTGTCCCCCTTGCACCAATTAGCTGGTATGGCGCCAGCGAGGGTCGGTGAGGGTTCTCGCCACGCCCAAGCCAACGGGCAGAAACGCCACGATGAGCACTGCGCGCACAAACCAGCCGAGCATGTTAACCGTGTCGAAGGTGCACATGTAATACATAGAGCGATAGAGATACAGACCGGGCACCATAATGACAATCGAAGGCACCGTGAGGGCGATGCGCGGGTAGGTGAGCTTGACTTCGGCCAAGCTTGCCAGCAGACCCGATACCAGCGCGCCGATAAACGCTGCTGCCTCGGGAGGCATTCCCGTGCTGAGGCCCAGGAAGGGAATCATCGTCGGCGCATCGACAAGGGTCAGACGCAGGGTATTGGACACGGCGCCGATCAACCCAGCTGCCGCGGCCATCTTTACCGGGCTGTTGAACATCACCGAGAAGCCGAATACGCCAACGAAGCTCATCACCACACGCAGGAGCGTAAGGGCAAGCGGCGAAAGGCCGAGCGGGGCAAAATCATCCGGTGCCAGCCCCACACACTCGGCAACCATCCAGCCCACAAGGGTCGCCATCACAATAATCGACACGGCATACGAAAGACGCTCAATGCCGCTTCGCATATCGAGCTTGGCGATGTCGAGGCCTGCCGTAATGAGGGGAAAGCCGGGAATCACAAAGAGCATGGCGCCGATATAGCCTTCTTGGTGCGACATTGCCCCCGGTACGACCTGGCCAAGGCCGAGCAATGCCAGCAGATACGAAACGCAAGCGAGCGCAACGCCCGTCGTCAGCGCGCTAAACTGGCCAAGACCTTGCTTGAGAATATGGGAGCGAGCAAAGTTACCGACACCAGCGCCTACGAATGCGCAGGCCATCTCGATAGGGCCGCCGCCGAGCAAAAAGACGAAGGCGCCGCAAGCACAGGCTGCCGCAAGGCCCTGTTGCCAGGGAGAGTAATCGGGCTTTGAGCTCTCGACGGTCTTAAGCATCTCGTGGTATTCGTGCACGGTAAACCGGCGCCCATACGTCTCGATTTCCTTTAAGAAGCTCTCCATCATCCAAATGCGATGGGTATTGACTCCCGTTGTGGGCAGGCTGACAACCTCGTTAAAGCAGTGGCCATCTTCGATGCAGGTGCACTCAAACGACAGAAGACTTAAGTCAACGTGGATGGTGACACCGAGTACGGCGGCAACACGATTCATGGTATCGCGCACGCGCCAGGCACCCGTTCCGCTTGCCAGCATAAGCATGCCGGTGCGGCAGATGATGGATGATTTATCGGTGAGCGGCGCATCGACGGCAAGCTCATCGCCTGCCGTCACGATCTGGTGCCAGTCAGTTTTCATATGGAGCGCGCCGGCACGAACGCCGTGGTGCATGGGGGCTCTCGAAAGCAGCGAGTCAAGGCGCGAAGGCTGTGGGGGCTCCGTTGATTCGTCCTCAACCTCATCAGTCTCTTCATCGACCAGATCAAAGGAATCAAGCGGCGCTGGCTCGCGACGGTCGATCAGCTCCTCGTCCTCATCATCAAAGTAATTGAACTGATCGAGCATGTCCTCTTCGATTGAACGCTCGCTCGCGTCGTCCATATAGACGCTCCCTTCCTACCGACTAACCCCCATCCTAGGCAGCAACGGCTAAAGGAAACATAAAAGAGACGACTGTCATGCGAGCCATGTGCGCAATAGCCGTGGGTAGTCGTTTAAGAACGTCCCCAATGACTACATCGATGTTCTAAGTGTCAACCAAGTCAACGCCGCAGGTAGAGGACGGACAGCGAGCGACGTCCAGGGCGAACAAGTTGGCATGAAAAAGGCAAGGCATAGACCTTCTGGTCATGCCTTGCCTTTTGAATGACAAATTGTCGCCCTGGGCGGCGCGCAGCGTCAACTGGTTACGCGGGTTGGTAAACCCGCGTAACCACCTAGGTCGCGCCCTTGAAGTTGAACGTCAGATTGTCCAAATGCGGCCCGCGCAGCGTCGAGCCGTTACGCGGTTCGTAGAACCGCGTAACAAGTTAGTACATCTTTGCACCGGCGGGGATGGAGGCGTCGAGCTGGATCAGGTTGAGGCGCTCCTCGCCCTCCTCCTCGTGGACAGCGCTGATCAGCATGCCGCAGCTGGGAATACCCATCATCTTGCGCGGAGGCAGGTTGGTGATGGCGAGCAAGGTCTTGCCAACCAGGTCCTCGGGCTCGTAATAAGCGTGAATACCGGAGAGGATGGTGCGGTCGGTACCGGTACCGTCGTCGAGCGTAAAGTTCAGCAGCTTCTTGGACTTCTTGACGGCCTCGCATGCCTTGACCTTCACAGCGCGGAAATCGCTCTTGGAGAAGGTATCAAAGTCGACGAACTCCTCAAACAGCGGCTCAACGGCGATCTTGGAGTAATCGAGCGTGGGCTTAAGCGACGTAACGAACGGGCTCGCGGCGTTGCCGGCCTCGGCAGCCTTGGCGGCAGCGGCACCGGACTGGAACCCCTTCTCGGGCTTCATGTGCGGGAACAGCAGCACGTCGCGGATAGAAGCCTGGTTGGTAAGCAGCATGACCACGCGGTCGATACCAATGCCAATGCCGCCCGCGGGAGGCATACCGTACTCGAGGGCGCGCACGTAGTCCTCGTCATACTCCATGGCCTCATCGTCGCCGCCGGCCTTCTCGGCCATCTGGGCAGCAAAGCGCTCAGCCTGGTCGACCGGGTCGTTGAGCTCAGAAAATGCGTTGGCGTACTCGTGGCCGGCGATGACCAGCTCAAAGCGGTGGGTCAGACGCGGATCGTCCTCAAAACGCTTAGCGAGCGGGCTGACCTCGATGGGGTAATCGCACACGAACGTGGGGTTGACGATGGTGTCCTCGCCCAGCTCATCGTAGATCTCGGCGATAATCTTGCCGGCGGTCCACTCGGACTTAATCTCCAGGCCCTTCTCGCGCGCGGCGGCAGCAAGCTCCTCGACCGGCGTGTCGATGGTGACCTGCTTGCCGAGCACGTCGGAGACGATGTCGGTCATGGGACGGCTGGCCCACTCACCAGAAAGGTCGATGGTCTGGCCCTGGTACTCGATGACCTCGGGGTTGCCGATGGCCTTGTTAGCCGCCTTAATGACACCCTGGGCGAGCGCCTTCATGCCCTCGAGGTCGGAGAAGGCACGGTAGGCCTCCATCGTGGTGAACTCGGGGTTGTGGGTAAGGTCCATGCCCTCGTTACGGAAGATGCGGCCGATCTCGAACACGCGCTCAAAACCACCGACGATGCAGCGCTTGAGGTGCAGCTCGGTGGCAATACGCAGGTAGCACTCCTGATCGAGCGCGTTGAAGTGGGTAATGAACGGCTTAGCCGTAGCGCCGCCCTGGATGGTCTGCAGGATGGGGGTCTCGACCTCCATGTAACCGTCGGACTCCATAAAGCGACGGAAGGTGGAGAGAATCTGCGAACGCTTACGGAAGGTCTCGCGAACGTCGTCGTTGGCGATCAGGTCGACATAGCGCTGGCGATAGCGGGTCTCCTTGTCGGAAAGACCGTGGAACTTCTCGGGCAGCGGACGAACGGCCTTGGAAAGCAGGGTCGCGCTCTTAGGGGCAACGGAAAGCTGGCCGCGCTGGGTGCGCACGACCACGCCGGTCACGCCCAGGATGTCGCCTAGGTCGAGGGCCTTGAGCGTATTCCAGGCAGCCTCGTCCATGTCGTTGATGCGGCAGAACAGCTGAATCTCGGCAGTCGCATCGCGCACGACGATGAACATGATCTTGCCCTGACCGCGCTTGGCGACCACGCGGCCGGCGATCTTCACGACGTCCTCGGTGTCCTCGCCATCGGCAAGCTCGGCGTACTTAGTCTCGATATCGGCGACGTAGTCCTCAAGCTCAGAGTGCTCAGGATAGGGGTTCTGGCCCGCCTCGAACAGGGCGGCGCGCTTGGCCAGGCGTGTGGCGCGCTCGTCGTTGAGCGTCGATGCCTGATCGGCGGCGTTCTGGTTCTCTGCCATAAGTTAGCTCCTCAAACTAAAACGCTCCCCAGGATTCGGCCCCAGGGAGCGAAAACATACCTTTACGCGGGACCGTGGTCTAGCGTGCAATCTTGGCGATGGTGTAGACGCGAGTCTTGCCGGAAGGCGTAACGACCTCGACGGAGTCGCCCTCGCCGTGACCGATGATGGCGTGACCGACCGGAGACTCGTTGGAAATCTTGTGCTCGAGCGAGTTGGTCTCGGTGGTACCGACGAGCGTGACTTCCATGACCTCGCCGTTGGGATCAATCAGCGAAACGATGGAACCGATGGAGACGGTCAGGTCGCCCGTGGTGGCAGCAACCTGAGCGTTGGCGAGGATGGCCTGGATCTCGGCGATACGAGCAGCGTTCTGGGCCTGCTTGTCCTTGGCGGCATCGTACTCGGAGTTCTCCGAAAGGTCGCCGAACGCGCGGGCTTCCTTGATGTCCTCGACGATCTCCTTGGCGTAATCGCCCTCACGCCAGGCGAGCTCCTCGACGAGCTTCTGGCGGCCCTCAGCGGTCAGTACGATCTGGCTTGCGTCCATACGGATATCTCCCCAACTCTGATCAAACAATCAACTGTCAACAAAACGAAAAAGACCGGCTAGCCTGCGGGCAAGCCGGTCAGGTGCTCACCCCAAAGGGATGGGACTACTCTGCGTCCGCGTCGCTGTCCTCTGCCTGCTTCTTCTTGGCAGCAGCGAGCTTGGCCTCGAGCTCAGCGATCTCCTTGTCCTCCTCGGACTGCTCGACCACGACCTCCTCGGCCTGCTTGGTCTCGGCCTTATCGTCGCCCTCCATACCCTCGCGGATATTCTTGACGGTAGAGCCGAGGGACTTGCCGAGCTTCGGCAGGTTCTTGGGCCCGAAGATAATCAGGACAACGACGAGAATAATGATGAGCTCAGGAGCCCTCAGTCCAAACATGTAGACCTCCACAATACAGCGAGACAAGCTCGAATGAGTATACCGCGGGTATCGCGGTATCACAACAATAGCTAAAAAAAAGGGACCGCAAGAAGCGGTCCCTCCTCATGCTCTGGTCGGGTTGACTGGATTTGAACCAGCGACCCCTGCGTCCCGAACGCAGTGCTCTACCAAACTGAGCCACAACCCGTTAGCTCGACTATAGTAACAAAGATTTTCGCCGTGTGCTAGAGAAATTTTTATTTCTTTGGCGCGTCGATTTGAACCGTGTTGGGAATAAGCTCCGTCGCGCAGGCCCACCAGTCATTTTGCTGGGCAGCATCGGCAAGCCTTTCGGCCTTGGCAGCGGTGTCGCAAATGGCAAACGAACAGGCACCCGATCCGCACACATCTACAGCAACGGTTCCGTCCTGTTTACGCAGCCAGTCGAGGACCGTTTGAATCTGCGACTCCATCTGTGCGGAAATGACACCAAGGTTGTTATGGATGAGTGCATATGCCGTCTCGGCATCACCAGCACGCAAGGCAGAAGCTATCGCGCCGGGCTTGTCCACAGGCACCGGGGCCTCGTCAAAACGTCGATAGGCTTCAATTGTCGAAACGCTCGCCTCCCGCGGCTTGACCAGCACAACGGGCGTCGCGGGCAGCACGGAGTACTCAGTTGCCAGCACGTCTCCCCCGCCTACGTAGAACGCAGGGCTCGCGTGCAAAAAGAACGGGACGTCAGCACCAATGCCCCGCGCAATATCGTCGAGCGCTGGGTCGGTGCGATCAATGCCCCAGAGCTCCGCCAAGGCGACAATGACCGCGGCCGCATCCGTCGAGGGGCCGCCCAAGCCGGCGCACAATGGAATGCGCTTCTCGATCGTCACGCAGATGTTTGCCTCGCGACCATAATGCTCGGCCATAGCAACCGCAGCCCGATACGCCGTATTCTTTTGCATGGGAAAATCTGATGCCGGAACCGTCTGGACGGTCAGCGCCTGCGCCGGCGCGACCGTCACGGTATCGGAAAGACCGACGGCTGCCATCAGGGAATCGACTCTGTGGTAGCCGCGGTCATCGCGCTCGGTATGAACCCCCAGGTAGAGGTTAATCTTTGCCGGCGCGGAAAGAGTCAGGGACCGATCGGTCACCGTTAATGCTCCTCGAGCTGATTGCCGAGCGGGGTAAAGATATGCTCGCCGCTCTCGGGGTCGAACAGCTCGACCTGGCCGGTGAGGACATCGATGTACTGGTAGGACTGACGCGACTTGCGGCCGCGACGCTCGTCAACCTCGACGATAAAGACGGCGGGGTGGACGCTCTTGATGGTGCCCATGCGCTCGACGACGCGGGTGCGACCCATGTTGGCCTTCACCTTGACGCGATCGCCCACCATATCGGTCAGCTTCTCGTGGATGTCGTCGACGTGATTGACTTCCATCTCTTCCATGAACAGGGCCTCCAGAAGGTGCAATTCAAAAAGGGGATAATACCCCTAAGATAGACAAAACTCTAATACTATAGCACCCTGTTGTGGCCATACGCAAGTAGCTAAAAAAGCCCGGTCCCAAATTGACTACTTACAGACTATCGGTGTCCAAGACGATGGTGAACGGACCGTCGTTGACCAAGTCGACCTTCATGTCGGCGCCAAAGATACCGTGCGCCACATGTTCGACATCTTGACGAACGAGCGTCAGGAAGTACTCGTAGAGCTCGTTGGCAACATCGGGTGCGCCGGCATCCGTAAACGACGGACGGCGACCGTGGCGGCAGTCGGCGAACAGCGTGAACTGCGACACCACGAGCACCTCGCCGTCGACATCGGCAAGCGCCAAGTTGGTCTTGCCGTTCTCGTCCTCGTTGATACGCAGCCCGCGGAGCTTGCCCCACAGCTTGTCGGCCTCGGCACGCGTATCGCCATGGCCCACACCCAGCAGCACCAGGTAGCCGCGTCCAATGCGGCCCACGCACTCGCCGTCGACCGTCACGCCGGCGTTGAGCACGCGCTGCACCACCGCGCGCACGGCCTACTCCTCGCCCGTCAGTTTGGCGGATAGGTGCTCGAGCGCATGGAAACGATGGCTGATGGCGTTCTTCTCGTCAGCCGTCAGCTCGGCCATGGTCTTGCCCGGCGTGTCGACCGGCAGGAACAGCGGGTCGTAGCCAAAGCCGTGATCGCCGCGGCCCTCGTGCGCGATAACGCCCTCGCAGGCGCCCTCGCCATAGGTGACCAAACCGTCCGTGTCGATGAGCGCGACGACGCTCATAAAGCGCGCAGTGCGGTCCTCGTCGGCCACGCCCTCCAGATTCACGAGAAGCTTGGCGTTGTTGGCGGCATCGTCTCCGTGCACGCCCGCATAGCGCGCGCTATACACACCGGGCTCACCGTCCAGCGCGTCGACGACCAAGCCCGAATCGTCGGCAATGGCCATAAGGCCCGTCTCCTCAACCGCGGCTTGGGCCTTGATGATGGCGTTCTCCAAAAACGTCGTGCCGTTTTCCTCGGGATCCTCAAAATCACCCAGCTGGCCGAGCGCCACAAAGCGCACCTCGGGCATGACCTTGCCCAAAATGGCCTCGATCTCGGTGAGCTTATGGGCGTTGCCCGTTGCCACGACGATGGTCGCCGCCGGGTCGAGGGTGTCGATGTCAATCTTCTCAAGTGCCATGACTGGCCTCCTTGTCTCTATAGCAAGCCGCGTGAGGGGCGTTTGGGCACTTGACCTCTCCCCTCTCAGGCGATCGGACCTTTCAACGCAGCATTTCAGCAGATAAAACCTACCAAAATAAACCTGTCTCTTTTTGGCAGGTTAGGCGATGGCTTGGCGCTGAAGCTCGATGAGCTCGGCGATACCCTTGTCGCCCAGGTCGAGCAGGGCGTTGAGGCGCTTGCGGTCAAAGGGCGCCTGCTCGCCGGTGCCCTGGAGCTCGATCATCTCGCCGGTGTCGGTGGCGACGAGGTTCATGTCGACCTCGGCATGACTGTCCTCGGAATAATCGAGGTCAAGCAGCGTATTGCCGTCGACAACGCCCATGGAGATGGCAGCCACCTGGCCGGTAAGCGGGATGCGCTCGATCTTGCCCGCCTCGACCCACATGGCGAGGGCGTCGTGCAGCGCCACCCAGGCACCGGTAATGCTCGCTGTACGCGTGCCGCCATCGGCCTGAATCACGTCGCAGTCGACGGTGACGGTGTACTCGCCGAGTGCCTTCATGTTGACGACGGTGCGCAGGCTACGGCCGATGAGGCGCTCGATCTCCATGGAGCGGCCCTTGCGGTTGGCATGCTCGCGCTTGCAGCGCTTGCTGGTCGATGCCGGCAGCATGGCGTACTCCGCCGTTACCCAACCGGCCTTGGCGCCCTTGCGCCAGCCCGGCACGCCCTCCTCGATGGTGGCGGCGCACAGCACGTGTGTATCGCCAAACTCGGCCAGGCACGAACCGTGGGCGTGCTTCATGACGCCGCGGGTAAGCTTGATGGGGCGCAGCTCATCGGCGGCGCGGCCGTTGGCGCGATTGACCTGCATATACTCCATGGAAAAATCCTTTCGGCAAAAGGTGAACGTGAGCCTTTGGTCGGTGACCTTGTATCTATTTCAGTTCGTCGATATCGATATGCTCAATGCTCTTGAGCGGCTGGCCAAAGATAAAACTGCCCGCCACCGCAAACTCGGCAATGTTATCGGACGTCGTTGCAAAACGATGCTGCGGCTCGGCTGCGTCGCCCGCCAGCTGCTCGCGGCGCGTGAGAATATCGGTCAACTCACGCGTGGTCTCCTCGGCGGAGCTTACCACGCGCACTCCGGGACCCAGCGCATGGCGAATAGGCCCCACGAGCAGCGGAAAATGCGTGCAGCCGAGCACCACGGTATCGATGCCGTGGTCGCGCAGCGGTTCAACCGTGGCACCGACCAGCGCGCGTACGGCAGGCGTATCAAAGATGTCCTCGTTCTCGAGCCACTGCTCTTGCAGATGCGCGCCCGAGGCGAGCTCGTGCTCAACGACCTCGACAAAACTCGAGGCAGGGCAGCCGTATACGTCCACACCGGCGTCCAAATCCTGAATGGCGCGCGTGTAAGCGCCTGAGCGAATGGTGAGGTTGGTAGCGAGCACGCCCACGCGACGCGTACGCGTGCTGTTGATTGCTGCACGGGCACCCGGCGCGATCACGCCGATCACGGGAACGTCGAGCACCTGCTGGGCCAAACGCAAGGCCGCAGCGGTCGCCGTGTTGCAGGCGATGACCATAATCTTGACGTCGTGCTTCGAAAGCCAACGGCCCGCCTGCAGCGCAAACGAGCGCACTTCATCCTCGGTGCGCGTGCCGTAGGGGCAGCGCTTGGTGTCGCCAAAGTAGTAGACGGACTCGTGCGGCAGCGCCGTCGCAATCGCGCGCGCAACCGTCAGACCGCCCAAACCAGAATCGAACACGCCAATCGGGCGCGTGTCGCCTGCCGGATTCTCGATATCGGACATTACCTCACCAGTCTCTCTCGAAAAGACATGTCCAAGTGCGGCGACGCCGCGCTACGAACGCGCCGCGACCAGCAGCTCTGCCGTCGCCGCCCAACCGTCGACAATTTTGCCGCGCGTAACGAAAGCGTTCTCGCAGGCAGCCAGGAACTCGGGCGCGCCGGCGCTCGTCAGGCCATTCTCGACCAGGCAGAACGTGCCCACGTGATCGGCCATGTAGAAATCGGACTCGGAATCGCCGAGCGCCAACGTCTCCTCGCGCTCGATCCCTAGGTGCTCGCAGAAGCGCGCAATAGCGACGCCCTTGTTGAGGCCCGCGGGGTTGATGTTGAATGCGCGACCGTCCTCGACGCGATCGAGCTCGAGCGTCGTCGGCTTGGACAGGTGAGTCAGATGTCCGTTGCAAGCCCAGATCAGACCGCAGCCGGCCTCGTCCAGGATGGCCTGAACCTCATCGTCGGGCACATCGCCGCGCATGCCGACGGTGACCTCACGGTACTTGTAGCCGGTCGACATGTCGTTGTGATACTCGATCTTGTGCGGCCAGCGGGCGAGGATCTTCTCGCACACGCCGGTCTGCTCGATCACCTGGTGCGGCGTGAGGCCGCAAGAGGAGTCGTAGGGCATGTCGCCGGTCAGATACTCCCAATCGTTGGCTTTGAGGTCGTACATGACCAGGCCGCCCATCTCGCCGATGTAGGAGTTGAGGCCGAGCACGCGCGCATCCTCGTGGATCATTGTACGGTTGCGGCCCGAGGTGGGAACCACCTGAATACCAGCGCGAGCGAGCGCCACGACGGCCTCGACGAGTTTGGTCGAGGGGTTGCCGTCGTTGTCGCGCAGCACGCACGAGCCGGGTGCGAGCATCGTGGCATCCAGGTCGGTAAAGACGTACTTGACCTTGGCCAAGCGCTCGCGCATCTCGCCCGAAAGCTCAGCGACGGTCGGCAGGGTATTGTGGGACATGGTTACTCCGTTTACGTAGAAGGGTTTGGACTTGGACGGCATGTTTTGATTGAGGGAACACGCTTATGGCGACAGCGCACTCAGGGCGCCGCCGCCATCATGGTTCATTAGTCAAACTGGGTAACATCGATCAGGCGATTGGCCAGCGAAAGGTCGCTCTCGATGGGCACGAACTCGTCGCCCACGTGCATGAGCTCCTCGTCACCCTTTGCCAGCAGCAAGACAATGGTGGGAGCATCGGGGTTGACGTACTCCTCGCGCGCCGCCTTGAACGCCGCATGCACAGCGGCTTCGCGGTCGAGGATGATCTTGTTCGGCGTATCGTCGGGAACATGCTCGGCAAGCTCGCGACAGACCTTCATCGGGTCCTCGTGAGCTGGATCCTCGTTGGCAAAGATCATCAGGTCGGAATACGGTGCGGCCTCGCGCGGAAGCTGCTCGCGGCGCTCCTGCGCCTTGCCGCCGGCAGCGCCAAACAGCGCAATGACGGGGCTAGCGGGAAACGCGCGCTTGACCGACGAGAAAAGCGAACGGAACGAAAGCTGGTTGTGCGCGTAGTCGACGACACAAATCACGCGGCCGTCCTTCGACTCCACGACCTCCATACGGCCCGGCACACGCAGTTTGGAGAGGCCCTTCTTGATAGCCTCGATACCGATGCCGATCTCGCGCGCAGCGGCGATAGCGACCAGCGCGTTTTCCACGTTAAAGTCTCCCGCGATACCCAGCAGGACCTTCTCCCCCGCCTCGGACTCGTCGGCACACAGGCCATGCAAGTTGAACTCGATGCTAAAGCCGACCATGCGTACGTCGCTCGCCCACAGGCTTGCCTCGGGATGCTCGACGCCAACGGTCACCAAGTGCTCGGCCGTCGACGCTGCCTCCAGCACACGGTCGACCTCTTCGGTGCCCAGATTCACCACGGCGGTCTTTGCCTGGTCAAAAATCCTGAGCTTGCTCTCAAAATAATCCTCAAACGTGGGGTGTTCGATCGGCGAGATGTGGTCGCGGCCGATGTTGAGGAAGCACGCCACGTCAAACGGCAGATTCTCGACGCGTTGGTACTTGAGCGCCTGGCTCGAGACCTCCATGACCATGGACTGGCGACCGGACGTGCGGCAGTTGGCGATATGGCGCCAGACCTCGGGGGCCTCGGGCGTAGTATTGGTGCTCTCATAGCACTCGATGCCATCGTCGGTACTCACCGAGCCGATCATGCCGCAGGACTCGCCCGCTGCTTTGATGATGGACTGGAGCATAAAAGCGGCCGTGGTCTTTCCCTTGGTACCGGTGATCCCCACGATCTTAACGTCGTGGTCGGGGCGGTTGTAGACCTCCGGCGGCAGCAGGGCCATGGCCGTGCGCACGCTATCAACAACCAGCATCGCAGCACCGCTCTCCTGCGCCAGCGGCTCCAGAGACTCGACCAGCGGCTCCTCGCACACAAATGCGACGGCGCCCGCATCGAGCGCCATGCTCAAAAACGCGGGCTTAAAGGCAGCACCTTTGCAGAAGAACACGTCACCTGCCGAGACCGCGCGCGAATCAAACGAGCAGCCGGTCACGGCACGCCCGTCAACCTGCTCTGATGCGCGCAGCTCGCCGCACACATCGAGCAGCTTGGCAAGCGTATCGACCGTGGTCACGGTCGCGGAATCCGAATGGTGCATCTTTCACCTTTCTCAGCCATTTGGCAGGGGCGGTTTTATAGTAACTGAAACGCACCCACGCAAAAACGGCTCCCGGAGGAGCCGTTACGCGCAGGCGTTCGTCAGCCGAGGCTAGGCAGCCTGAACAGCGGGCTGGTCCTCGTCGATAAAGAAGCGCTTGTACCACACCAAGAACACGAGCGGCGTATAGATCTTACGCTGGAAATCGCCCTTGCCCGCAAAGTGCAGATCGAGCAGGTGCATGAGCTCGTCGGTATCGAAGAACTCACTTGCCCACGGCGCGGTGAAGTACTCCTTGACGTAGTCGTACCACTTTTGCTCGCGCAGCCAGTAGACAATCGGCACCGGGAAGCCCACCTTGGGACGGGTGGCCCACTCATCGGGCAGCGACTTGTTGGCAGCGTGGCGGAGTACCTGTTTGTTGCCGTTCTCGTTGATGCGGTAGCGGTCGGGAATGTGCTCGGCGAACTCCATGACTTTGCGGTCCAGGAAGGGCACGCGCAGCTCCAGCGAGTGTGCCATGCACATCTTGTCGGCCTTGAGCAGAATGTCGCCCGGGAGCCACATGTTCATGTCCAGGTACTGCTTCTTGACCAGCTCGGGCTGACCCTTCACGCGTGCGTAGATGGGTGCAGCGAGCTCAAAGGCGCCGTCGCCGGTGTTGTACTCGGGCTTGAGCACGCCGTCGACCTCGCGCTCCGGCCATACCAGAGCCTGTCCCAGGAACGACTTCTCGGGGATCTCGGCACCCTTGACCAGGAAGTTATGTCCCTTGAAGTACGGCATACGCAGCGCCAGATTACCGAGCGCGCGACGGATGGGCAGCGGCACCATCTTTTTGTACTTGCGCACCGGGACCGTATCCTCGTAGTAGGCGTAGCCGCCAAAGAGCTCGTCGGCGCCTTCGCCCGAAAGCACGACGGTGACGTCCTTGCGGGCCATCTCGGCCAAGAACCACAGCGGCACGGAAGACAGGTTGGACTGCGGCTCGTCCATGTGATACTGGATATCCTCAAGCGCACCGAAGAACTCGTCGGCGGTAATCATCTTGCGGACGTTCTCGACGCCGAGTTTATCGGAAAGCTCCTTGGCGTAGTTGGTCTCGTTGAAGTTCTTGTAGTCAAAGCCCACCGAGAAGGTCTTGTCGGGCATGAGGCAAGCGGCAATATAGCTGGAGTCGACGCCGCCGGAGAGGAACGACGCGACCTTGACGTCGGCGATGCGATGGGCCTCGACACTCTCGTGCACGACCTCGTCCAGCTCATCGACATACTCTTCGAACGGCTTCTCGACGGCAGAGTAATCGCAATCCCAGTAGCGCTCGATGTTCATCTTGCCGGTCGGGATATCGACGGTAAAGTAGTGCGCCGGCGGCAGCTTGTAGACACCCTCGAAGAAGGTCTCCTCGGTTGCCGAATACTGCAGCGTCATGTACGGACGCAGAGCCTTTTTGTTGACCGCCTTGTGGAAGTGCGGGTAGTCCAGGAAGCTCTTGATCTCGGAACCAAAGAGCACGCCCGGAGCGCCGTCGCCCGCATCGGCCATGGGATAGTAGTAGAGCGGCTTGATGCCAAAGATGTCGCGGGCGCCAAAAAGCTTGTTCTTCTTTTTGTCCCAGATGACGAAGGCGTACATACCGCGCAGGCGATCGAGAACGGCCTCGCCCCACTCCTCGTAGCCGTGCAGGAGGCTCTCGGTGTCGGCGCCGCAGTGGAACTTGTAGCCCTTGGCCTCGAGCTCGGAACGGAGTTCTTGGAAGTTGTAGATCTCGCCGTTGAAGACAATGACGACGCTACCGTCCTCGTTGGCCATGGGTTGGGCGCCAGCCTCGGTCAGGTCGAGGATCGACAAGCGGCGGAAGCCGAGGGCAACGCGGCCGTCGATAAACTGACCGCCCATGTCGGGACCGCGATGGACGATGCGGTCCATCATCTTGGTGAGCACCTCGGATTGGTTATCCGTCCCACCGACAAAACCGACAAAACCGCACATATACTATCCCCTCTGCTGTTGCTGGGCATCAAATCGAATCAGTAGCTTTTGAGTATACCCGAGGGCGTAAAGAGGGGCGGAATGTTCAGGCAATCTCAACTGAATCAGCTCCGCTGTGACACGCACCGGTTACCTTTAATGGATATGAGGTGAATGGGGCGATTGTTTTGCTATACTCTCTCCGCACGGGCGATTGGCGCAACGGTTAGCGCAGGTGCTTTACACGCACAAGGCTGGGGGTTCGAATCCCTCATCGCCCACCACTGAATTGTTAGGCTCCCAGCAATGGGAGCCTTTCTTTTTTGGGCCCATCGCAGAGGGATTCGAACCCGCCAGGGTGCGGAGCTGAGGAAACGCGAAGCGTTTTCCAGCGCAGCACGCGAGGAGCGAAGCGACGAAGCGAAAGCGGGCGGCGTCAGCCGCACGCGACATCCCTCATCGCCCACCACCGAATTGGAAACGGTCCTCGCAAGGGGACCATTTTTGTTTGTGCCCATCGCAGAGGGATTCGAGCCCGCCAGCACGTCTGTCACAAAGGCCGTGGCCAAATAATGGCAAAAATGAGTACTGCTGCTTTGTTTGCAACATATAAAAAGATAGTATTTGCTTAAGTTACGCAACATATGTCCATTATAAGGACTAATAGTCGGATCAAAATCGTGCATTCATCGCCATTTCGACTTGCTATCTGGCCTTATTAGTTCAAAATTGCTGCTACCAAATCGGTACCAGTACTCATATTTGATGTTTTTTGACCAGCAGGTCTCCCTGCCTTAGCAAATCTAAGGCAAAACGGGCTCCAGACCGCTGAATCATGCCGCATAGGACACGCCCACAGTCCGGAACCCGGTCCAAATTGAGTTATTGCGCCGCGTTAGCCCAAGACATCCGACAGGATCTCGATCAGACTGTCCACGTCGGCTTCCTCGCAGACGAGCGGCGGCAGGAAACGCAGCGTATGCGCACCTGTAGCGTTGATCACGGCACCGGCGGCCAGCGCGCGGGCAACAACATCATGCGCGTCGCCCGCGGCATCATCCAAATCACAGCCGAGCATCAAGCCGCGGCCACGTACCTCGGTCACGTGCGGCAGCTTGGCGAGCTTTGCCTCCATATAGGCACCCACCTTGGCAGCATGGTCGGCATAATCGCCGCGCACGAGCGCGGAGAGCGTCGCGGCGCACGCCGCGACGGCCAAGCAGCTACCGCCAAAGGTCGAGCCGTGGTCCCCCGGCTTAAACACGTCGGCAATCTCCTTCTTTGCCACGACGGCACCCATGGGCACGCCATCGGCAATGCCCTTGGCAAGGCTCATAATGTCGGGCTCCACGCCATAGGTCTGGAACGCAAACGGCTTGCCGGAGCGGAAGATGCCGCACTGGACCTCGTCGGCGATAAGCACGGCGCCCACTTCGTGTGCCAGGTCGCGCGCTGCCGCCATAAACTCCTCGGTCATGGGGTGCACGCCACTCTCGCCCTGGATCGGCTCGAGCATCACGGCACAGATCTCGCTCCCCAGCTGCTTAAAGATCGCACGCAGCTCGTCCACATCGTTGGGCGTGCAGGCCACAAAGCCACCCGGCAGCGGGCGGAAGCTGTCCTGCAGCCAATCCTGCATGGTGGCGGCAATGGTCTCGAGCGTACGGCCGTGGAAGCCGCCGCGCATGCACACGATGGTGTTGCCGCCATTACCGGCACGCTTGGCGTACAGGCGCGCGAGCTTCATTGAGCCCTCGTTGGCCTCGGCGCCAGAGTTGGCAAAGAAGGTCCCCCAAACCTGCTCATCCGCAGCCGGGGCACCAAGTGCAGCCGCCGTGGTCTCATCGCCGGCGACAATGGCATCGGCAAGCACGCGCGCACCATCTACGTCGTCGTTAGCAAGCTTGGACAGCAGTGCCGCGACCTGTCCGCGCTGCTCGATGTAGAAGTAATTGGAGACATGCATGAGCTTTTTGGTCTGTGCCTCGAGCGCCGAGAGCACAGCCGGGTCGCCATGACCTAGGCTGCACACGCCGATGCCGGCAAGAAAGTCGAGGTACTCACGGCCATCGTCGCCGGTGAGCTTCATGCCGTGACCCTTGACAAACTCGACCGGAGAGCGGCCAAAGGTATGCATAACGTAATGGGATTCAAGCGATTGCTGAGCTGCAAGTGACATGAGATGCCTTTCGTTGGGCGCCAGACGGCGCGGGGCTATGGGTGCAGGAATGGGGCGGCTGCGGGTCAGCTAGACCGTCTGAAGCTTCTCGACCTCGTCAAGGTTCTCGGTCAGACGCGCAGCAAACGTCGAAAGCGGATGCGGATGCGTATCGAACTCGTAAGCCGTCTCGGTGGAATGAATCACGGTGCCGACGCCGGCATCGGTCAGCAGCTCCAGGAGCAGCGAATGCGGCGTAGTACCGTTAATGATGTGGGCACGAAATACGCCACCTGTAAGCGCATCGACGGCCGCACGCAGCTTGGGAATCATGCCCTTATCGACCTCGCCGCCGTAGAGCATTTCGTTAACCTCGTCGAGCGTTAGGTTGGAGATAAGCGAGTCCTTGTCGCTAAAGTCCTTGTACAGGCCATCGACATCGGTCAAAAAGATCGCTTTATGCGCGTGGAGCGCCGCGGCAACGGCACCGGCGGCGGTGTCGGCGTTGATGTTGAAGAAACCGCCGTCCTCCCCCGCCGCGACGGTAGCGATGACGGGGATGTACTCGCTATCGAGCAGGCGCTCGATATAGTCGGTGTTGACGTGCGTGACCTTGCCTACGCGGCCGAGCTCTGGGTCGAGTGGCTCGGCGATAAGGGTGCCGGCGTCGCTGCCGGACACGCCCACGGCCAGGTTGCCGTGGTGGTTGAGCGCCGCGACCAGCTCCTGATTGACCTTGCCGCCCAGTACCTCGCGCACGATGTCCATGGTGGCAGGCGTAGTCACGCGCTGGCCGTTCTTAAACTCGACAGGGATGTCGTAGTGGCTGAGTGCCTCGTTGATGGCCTTGCCGCCGCCGTGCACGATAACGGGGCGCATACCGATGATCTTGAGCAAAACGATGTCGCTCATCACGTCGCGGCGCAGCTGCTCATCAACCATGGCGGCTCCGCCATATTTGATAACAACCGTCTTGCCGGTCAGGTTCTTAATCCACGGCAGCGCTTCGAACAGCAGCTGCGCGGTTGCTTCGTTGGATTCGCTCGAACGACAATCTCGTGCGAATTTCATAATCTGCCTCGTCTTTCGTATCGTTATCGCGCCGTGCTCCGCTGTCCGCAATCGCGGCGATATGCGCAGCGTGCCCGGAATCTAGGAACGGTAGTCGCCGTTGATGGAGATATACTCATGCGTGAGGTCGCAGGTCCACACGGTCGTTGCCGCGTCGCCTGCGCCCAGGTCGGCCGAGATCACGATCTCGGGCGCCTCGAAACGTCGTAGAGCCTCGTCCTCGTCAAAGGGAACAGTCAGACCGTCGCGACAGACAGGCATGCCCATCATGTCGATGGAAACGTCTTCCTGATTAAACTTCACGCCGCACTTGCCAAGCGCCATAGCAACGCGGCCCCAGTTGCAGTCGTGGCCGGCGATGCAAGTCTTAACGAGCGGCGAGTTGGCAACAGCGCGCGCCGCGATATCGGCCTCGTCGTCGTTGGCGGCGCCGGTAACATTAACCGTCACGAGCTTGGACGCGCCCTCGCCGTCGGCGGCGATATTGCGCGCCAGGCTCTCGCACACCTCGTGCACGGCAAATGCCAACTCGTCAAAGGCATCGGAGCCCTCGACGATAGGCTCGGCATCTGCGGCAGCGGCGCCGGAGGCAAGCATGATGCAGGTGTCGTTGGTCGAAGTGTCGGAATCGACCGTTACCTTGTTAAAGGTCTGCTTGACGGTCGAGAGCAGCAGGGTATGAAGTGCCGCAGGCTCGACGGGGGCATCGGTGGTGATAACTGCGATCATGGTGGCCATGTTGGGCATGATCATGCCCGAGCCCTTGCACATACCGCCCACCGTATAGGCATTGCCCGCGTGTCCCGCGGCCTCGCTGCGGTAACACACGGCATACTCCTTGGAGTGCGTATCGGTCGTCATGATGGCGCGGGCGGCATCGGCGCCACCGTGGGCGGAGAGCGTCTCATAAGCTGCCGGAATCGCCGTCTCAAACGTGTCGATCGGCAGAATCTGACCAATTACGCCCGTGGAGGCGACCAGAATCTGCTGGGGCTCGCAGCCGATGACCTGCGAGGCGATGTTGCAGGTCTCGCGCGCGCAGGCAAGACCGGTCTCGCCCGTGGCGGCGTTGGCGTTGCCAGAGTTGATAGAAACACCGGCGATGATGCCATAGCCCTTGTCGGCGCCGCCCAGGTTGGCACGACTCACCTGCACGGGCGCCGCACAAAAGCGGTTAGTCGTAAACACGCCGGCCCCGGGACAGGGTTTATCGGGCACGACGAGCGCGTAATCCAGGCGCTCGGGATTCTTGCGGAATCCGGCATGGATGCCCGCCGCCTTAAAGCCGGCTGCCGCCGTTACGCCGCCCTCTACGGCACGAATCTTGATATCGAACTGCTCAGCATTCATCGTCTTTATGACTCCTTATGTCAAACAAAAAATGGGCATCGGTTGGTGCGCCATGCCAGCCACAATCTTGAGACCAGCTTAAGAGTGGCGCCCCACTCGATGCCCGACTACCAAATCGTTAACAATCGAATGTGCTACACCGGGCACGCCACTGTGGGCAAGCCTCGTCGCTCGTCAAAGCCAAAAACGATGTTGGCGCACTGGACCGCCTGGCCTGCTGCACCCTTGCACAGATTGTCGATGGTGCCCGTAGCCACCAGAACGCCCGCGCGCTTGTTGAGCGCGAGGCCGATTTGGGCGGCGTTGGTGCCGACGACCGAAGCCGTCTTGGGCTGCTGGCCGGCATCGAGTACGCGCACGAAGGTGCGACCGGCGTAGAACTGCTTGTAATGGTCGACAACGTCCTCAAGGGTCAAGGTATCGATAGCCTGCGGCGTAAGCGGCATCGTCACCGTAGAGAGCAGACCGCGCTTGAGCGGTGCCAGGTGCGGGGTAAAGACGACGCGATCGGTTAGGCCCAAGATCTGCTCGATTTCGGGCGTGTGACGGTGCTTGCCCACGCCATAGGCCTCCAGGTTCTCCTCCGCGCTGCAAAAATGGGTGCGGGCGTTACAGGACTTACCGGCACCCGTCACGCCGCTGATAGCGTCGACGATCACGGGACCACTCTCGGCCACCCAGCCAGCGCGCACGGCAGGCGCGGCAGCAAGGCTCGTTGCGGTGGGATAGCAACCGGCGCAGGCGACCAGTACGGGCTTGCCGTCGGCGTGGTCGGATGCAGCGGTCTCCAAATCCTGGCAGAACAGCTCGGGCAGACCAAAGGCGCGGGTCTTGAGTAGCTCGGGGCTCGTGTGCTCGGCGGCATACCAGGCCTCAAAGGTGGCCGGATCGCTCAGGCGGTAATCGGCAGACAGGTCGAAGCAGGAAACGCCTGCGGCAAGCAGGGCGGGCACCTGCGCCATGGCGGCGGTGTGCGGCACGGCCAAAAAGACAGCGTCGCAGGATGTAAGCTCGGGAGCATCGTGCGTCGTGAAGACAAGATCGCTTACGCCGGCGAAGCTCGGGTACACCGCAGACAACGGCTGGACGGCATCGGCGTTGGACGTAATGGCAGCAAGTTCAAACTCGGGATGACCGAGGACGAGGCGAATGAGCTCGGCGCCGGCATATCCAGCCGCACCGACGATTCCAACCTTTAAAGACATATCAGACTCCTTGTCTGCAGTTATGCACCAATGCGCATCCCGCAGCCGTCGTTATGAAGTGGGTTGAAACTTTATCACCAAAAGATGCATATCTACGCAAATCTTTTGCATATTCATGCATTGAAACAGTCCCGACACATTCACTCGAAGGAATTGACAAATAAATGCGGGCCCCATATTGCCCAGTGCGCCTTACGGTGACGTTGCAATGTGGGGCCCGCTACATGCGAGAATTTGAATTGTCGAAGCTTGCTGAGAGACTCGTTTAGAGCTCGATCGGCACCCATTCGTCATGGTTGCAGATAAAGGCCTCGGGTTCCTCCACGCTAAAGAAGATGAGCGTGGGATCGCCTGCGCCCTCGTAGTGCTCGCCTAGGCGCTCCAGGTGCTTCCAGCCTGCCTCGCGCATATCGAGAGCGGCCTGGTCATCCAGACCCGCACGCCCGCGCAAGATGAGCCAGCCATGGCCCGGCCACCAACTCGTGGCCTCAAAGCGTTGATTTTGCAGCAACTCTTGCCACACGTCTTTGGTGCGCGCCGTTACAAACCACAGCTTGCCGTCCTGGATCTGCGCAAACGAAAACGGACGCACATGCGGCTGCCCGTCAACGCTCGTCGCCAAATACCATGCCGGTACCGACGTCAGATACTCCAACACCGTATTCAATCCGTCCATGTGTCCTCCTGACGCTCGTATTTTTTGGGTCTGGGCTGTTTTAGCTGCCCTAGGGTTAAAGCTCCAGACGCTCCTCGCTGCCGTCGATATCGCAGAAGCGGGCGACGATGTTGCGAACCGAGAAGAACGCAAGGCGGCCGTCGTTGGCACTATCGTGTTGCTCGCCAATGCCCACCATGTGCTTAAAGCCCGCCTGGCGCACCCGGTCACTCACGACCGCGTCGTCCTCGAGCGCGGCCTCGCCGGTCAGCACAATCCAGCACTCCCCCGGTTTCCAACCCGAAACCTCAAACTTGGGGTTCCCGCTGAGCTCGGCCCACACATCCTTATCACGCGAGGTGCAAAACCACAGCTTGCCATCATCAACCATGGCAAACGAGAACGGCCTCACGCGCGGCTGATGTCCGTCCGTCACGTCGATCGTGGCGAGATACCACGCCGGAATACGCCTAAGATACGAACAGGCGCGCTCAAGCTGCGCCGTGCGGTCGTTGTCGGTCATAGGGACCCCTTTCCTGCGCTCGAATCGCGCCTAAACAAGTTGAAGATTGATGACGATGACGCAGATGAGCAGCAACGCCGTCACCACCGCCGCCAACGCATCGCCGCGGCCAAATGCAAGCGCATGCAGACGCGTGCGGCCCTGCTCGCCATGATAGCAACGGGCATCCATGGCGGCAGACAGCGTCTCGGCATGACGGAACACGCCTGTGAACAGCGGAATCGCCACACTGCCGAGCATACGCACGCCACCGAGCGGGCCTCCCGTCACGCGCGCACCGCGGCTCGCCTGCGCATCGGCCGTCTGCTTCATCTCGGTGGCAAACTGCGGCATAAAGCGCAGCGCGATACCCATGATCATGCCGAGCTCGTGCGCAGGAAGTCCCACACACGCAAACGGCGCGAGCAGGCGCTCAAAGCCCGCGGTGAGGTCGAGCGTCGGTGTGGTGAGCGTGATAGCGCTCATACCGGCCATCATCAAGGTCAGGCGGCACGCCATAAAGGCGGCGGAATGTAGCGAGCCCTCGCTTATCTGCAAAAAGCCGAGCTGCCACAGAATGCGCCCGCTCTGTTCGGAAAACAGGTTGAGCACCGCGACCACCGCGACAATCGCCAGCAGCGGTGCCATCGATGACAGGACGCGCCGAGCCGGCACCCGGGACACGGTATAGATCAGGACAACGAAGATTGCGACCGGGACCAGTCCGCGGAAGCTACTGACCGTGAGCGTCGTGATCAGAAACACAAAGCCCAAGAGCAACTTGGTTCGCGGGTCCAGGCGGTGGATTGCGCTATCGCCGGGATAGTAGCTGCCAAACGAAAACGCCTCCATTAGCAGCCCTCCTCTCGCGCGGACGCACTGGAATCGGCCCGATGCGAAGCGCCCGAAGGACCATCCGCACAACCGAGCAGCAAGTCTGACAGTTCGACTGCCAACGACTCAACCGTATAGAGGCCGTCAAAGCGCAGCGGCACGCCCGCCTTCGCAAGCGCCAGCGCCATGCGCTGGGCAGCGGGAACACCCAAGCCGATTGATTTAAGCTCATCCGCATGCGCAAACACCTGAGCGGGGGTTCCCTCGGCAAACACCGCACCTTCGTTCATTACGACGATACGGTCGCAGCAATTGGCCAGGTCATCCATGCTGTGCGAAACCATGACAACGGTCAGGCCCTCGCGATGGAGTCGATCGATGAGCTCCAGGAAATCACTGCGCGCCGCCGGATCGAGCCCCGCCATGGGTTCATCGAGCACCAGGACTTCGGGCTCCATGGCGAGCACGCCGGCGAATGCCACACGCCGTTGCTGACCGCCCGAAAGCTCAAAGGGACTCTTGTCGCCGACCGTGGAAAGGTCGAGGCCCACGCGCGAGAGCGATGACTCGACACGACGGTCGACTTCATCTTGCGGCAAGCCAAGGTTATGCGGACCAAACGCCACGTCCTGCGCCACGGTTTCGGCAAACAGCTGACGCTCAGGATATTGAAACACCACGCCGACCTTGGCCTTAACCGCGGCGGCGTCTTTCTTGTTTGACAGATCGAGCCCCAGCGCGCGAACGGATCCCTCCTGAGGGCGAATCAAACCGTTGAAATGCTGGACCAGCGTCGACTTACCCGAACCGGTATGACCTGCCAAGCCCAGGAACTCGCCGCGACGCACCGTCAGCGATACATCGCGCAGCGCCCACGGGCTGCTGGGGACGTTTCCCCAGAGAGCCTGTTTGCTCGATTTGTCCGCAGTGGCCGAGCGCTTATGCCAGCGGCGGCGCTCGCGGGCGCTCAGCGAATAGCTAAACGAAAGGTGCGAAATCTCGATAACGGGCTCCAGCGCGTCTGCGCCATCGAGCGCAGAGGAAACGTTGTCGGGAATACGAGGATCGAATGCGAAAGGCCGCCCGGCGATGCCTGTCCTACTCCACTCGGCATAAGCCTGCGCTATACCGGCGACCATATCCGCCTCGCGCACCTGCGCATAAACGGGCACGCCCTTCGCACGAAGCGCCACGCCCAAACGGCACGACTCCGGCATATCAAGGTTGAGCTGCGCGAGTTCGTCCGCCTGCGTCAAGATCTCCTCGGGCGTGCCCAACATGGCAACGCGGCCCGCTTGGAAGACAGCAACGCGATCGGCCTCAGCGGCCTCTTCCATAAAGTGCGTAATCATCACGATGGTCATGCCGCGTTCGTGCAGCGCATGACAGGCCTTCATAAGACCCTTGCGTCCGCGCGGATCGAGCATCGAGGAGGCCTCATCCAAAATGAGAACGCGTGGCTCCATGGCGAGCACGCCGGCAAGCGCCACGCGTTGCTTTTGGCCACCCGAGAGCGCATGGGTCTCGTGGCGCTCAAAGCCCACCAGACCCACGGCCTTCAGCGCCTCGCGTACGCGCTGCGCAATTTGCGCCGATGGCACGCCAAGGTTTTCGGGACCGAACGCAACGTCATCTTCGACAAGCGTTGCCACCAGCTGATCATCGGGATTCTGGAATACCATGCCCGCGGTCGAACGAATGTCGTAGACCAGCTCGGGGTCGGACGCATCCATGCCGTTGATGCGTACCGTGCCCGCATCGGGCTGCAGCAGCGCATTCAGGTGCTTGGCAAACGTCGACTTGCCCGACCCATTGCCACCGAGGATGCAGAAAAACTCACCGTCCTCGATGTTCAGATCGACACCGTCGAGTGCCGACACGGCCCCGTCATAGCTAAAGGAAACGCCCCGACACTCAATCATGCGCGGCCTTTGACCTGGTCCTTTTTAGGCGTGATGAGGTTGGAGGCCGCCTTGTACACCGCAAGCGTCAATACCGAATTAAGCACGGTCTTGATAAGGTTGAACGGCAGCACGGCAGGAATCATGAGCGGGGCGATCACATCGACCGAGCCATACCAGAACCAAACGCCAATGGTAAGGTTCGCGACCATGGACAACACCGTAGCGGCAATGACACCGAGCACTAGGCCAATCACGGCACCCTTATAGGTGTGCATCTTCTGGTAAACGATAGCCGCGGGCAGAATGTAGCCCAGCGTAGCAACCAGGTTCATAAGCGCACCGACCCAATCGCCCGTGGTAAGCGCATGGATAACGATCGCCATGGCGGCAACAGCAGTACCGGCACCAGGACCGTACGCAAACCCGCACACCATCGCCGGCACCAGCGACGGGTCATAGGTCAAAAACGGCGCCGAAGGAAGGATGGGCAGCTGCACGTACATAAACAGGGCGCCCAAGGCACACATCAGCGCCATGGTAACGAGCTGTTTGGTGCTCCACCTATTCGTGTTCTCAAAATGGATATGCTGCGACTGTTCAGACATAAGATCACCTGCCTCTTTCATCCGGACTCTAACCGTTGGTACTGGGATCTCACCAGTTCAGCCGACATGCGAACCAACACACGCACGGGTCGCGGACTCATCGGCTCGGTCGCAGATACCTCGTCTGCGCCACGGTGCCCCTTTGACACCGCCCGATTTACCGCCAGTGGGGAATTCCACCCCGCCCTGAAACAGCAATTGCAAGTGTAGCATGAGCAATCGTTCGCGCAAGTATGCCGAGGGTAATTTATGGTGGGGATCAGCTGCCGCAACAACCACGTTCCCCACCCATCCCAAAGTAACGCGCTTTTCGCGGCAAAGCCGCGAAACAGCGAAAGGGACACGTATCCCCATCAACCACATTCTCCGCCCACGCCGACCTCAAGGCCGTAAACGCAGGGGATCCGGGGGCGTGACGGGGTTTCTCTCCGGAACATTCCGCAGGACGCAAAGAGGCTCCGCAGCGCGAAGCGCGATGCGGAGCCTCTTTGCATGTCCGAGGACGTTCCGGAGAGAAACCCCGTCACGCCCCCGGATCCCCGGTGGGAGTTCTAGACCTTGTCGGCCTTAGTACATACCGCCGCCCTGCTGACCAGCGGTAGCAGCAGCGATTGCGTCCTCAAGCTGAGTGTTCTTGGGGACATCGGAGACGGTAGCCTCGGTGATGAGGATCAGGCTGGCGACAGAAGCAGCGTTCTGCAGGGTGACGCGGCTGACCTTGACGGGGTCGAGGACGCCCATCTCGATCATGTCGCCCCACTCGCCGTTGGCAGAGTTGAGACCCTGGCCGGCAGGCAGCTCGGCAACCTTGTCGACCACGACAGCGCCCTCAAAACCAGCGTTCTTGGCGATGGTAGCGACCGGAGCGGTCAGAGCCTTCTTGACGATGTCGACACCGATCTTCTCCTCAGGGTCGTCGAGCTCAACGGCGTCGAGCGCAGGAGCAGCATCCATGAAGGCGACGCCGCCACCGGCGACAATGCCCTCCTCGACAGCAGCGCGGGTTGCCTGCAGGGCGTCCTCGACGCGGTGCTTGATCTCCTTGAGCTCGGACTCGGTAGCAGCGCCGACCTTGATGACGGCAACGCCACCGGAGAGCTTGGCCAGGCGCTCCTGGAGCTTCTCGCGGTCGAAGTCAGAGGTGGTGTTCTCCATCTCACCCTTGATCTGAGCGATACGGGCGTCGATGGCCTCCTTGGAGCCAGCGCCACCGACGACGACGGTGTTGTCCTTGGAGATGGTGACGGACTTAGCGGTACCGAGCATATCAGCGGTGATGTCAGCAACCTTCACGCCCAGCTCGTCCAGGGCAGCCTGGCCACCGGTGAGGACGGCGATGTCCTCGAGGATGCGCTTGCGGCGATCGCCGTAGCCCGGGGCCTTGACGGCGCAGACGTTGAGGGCGCCACGGATCTTGTTGAGGACCAGGGTCGGCAGAGCCTCGCCGTCGATGTCCTCAGCGATGATGAGCAGGCCACGGCCAGCGCGCTGGACAGCCTCGAGAACGGGCATGATGTCCTGAACGCTGGAGATCTTCTGGTCGGTGATGAGGATGTACGGATCCTTCATCACGGCCTCCATGCGGTCGTTGTCCGTAACGAAGTAAGCGGAGACATAGCCCTTGTCGAACTGCATGCCCTCGACGGTGTCGATGGTGATGTCGAACGTCTGGGAATCCTCGACGGTGATGACGCCGTCCTTGCCCACGACCTCCATGGCCTCGGCGATCTTTTCGCCGACCTCGGGGTCACCGGCAGAGATGGTACCGACGGAAGCGATCTGCTCCTTGGTCTCGACCGGCTTGGCCTGCTTCTTCATCTCGGCGACAGCGGCGTTAACGGCCTTGTCGATGCCGCGACGGATGGCCAGCGGGTTGGCGCCAGCGGCAACGTTGCGCAGACCGTCGTTGACAATAGCCTGAGCGAGCAGGGTTGCGGTGGTGGTGCCGTCACCCACGGTGTCGTTGGTCTTGGTGGCGACCTCCTTCACCAGCTGAGCGCCCATGTTCTCGATGTTGTCCTCGAGCTCGATCTCCTTGGCGACAGAAACGCCGTCGTTGGTGATGGTCGGAGCACCGAACGTGCGCTGCAGCGCAACGTAGCGACCCTTGGGGCCCATGGTGACGGTAACGGCGTCGGCCAGAGTGTTGACGCCCTTGGCAAGCTTAGCGCGGGCATCGGTGTTGAACGTAATGTTCTTTGCCATGGTAGGTAATCCTCCAAAAGAAATGTGACTCGCGTCGCCGCTTCCGAGTCCTATGCGGCGGACGCGTTCAAAGACGAATCAGAGATTCTGACGAGACTAGGCCTCGACGACAGCGTAGATGTCGTCGGCGCGCATCAGCAGATACTTCTCGCCGTCGACCTTGACCTCGTTGCCACCGAACTTACCGTAGATGACAACGTCGCCGACCTTGACGTCCATGGGGATGCGCTCACCCTTGTCGTTGACCTTGCCGGCACCCACGGCAACGATGGTGCCGCGCTGCGGCTTCTCCTGAGCGTTGCTGGCGATATACAGACCAGAAGCGGTCTTCTGCTCGGCCTCGTCGGGCTTGACCAAAACACGATCTGCAAGCGGCTTCAAAGACGACATGCTTGTCTCCTCCTTTTTGGGCCGCGCGGTTATACCACGCGAATTAACCCTTTTTGTTTGCGTACGCGTTGAATGGTACCCACGAATGGCGGGTTATACAACACGGAGTCAAAAAATCTTATTTTTTGGCACTTAGATTTTCTGAATGCCGGGGGATAACTTAGCGGTGGCTCCCGGGGCGGACCGGAGGGCATGAAGTTTGCTGCTCTACAGTCCTGCGCAAGACGG
>DBFBGO010000017.1:0-21011 GCA_048201895.1 Collinsella sp.
GACCTATCGAAACACATCTCCACCGTTCCTTCAACTGGGAAAACGGCGCCCCCGGACCCCAGGAGGGGCCGCGGGGGCGTTCGGCTAACTGCGGGAATGGCCTATCCGCTCAATGTGTTCGGCTGAGATCGGAAATCAACCCCTCTTGCAGTTGCGGTGAAATAGTTCCCGCTTGGGCCATCTGGGCCGCAATACAGGAACTATTCCACCGCAAGTTATCTGAGGGCTAGAGATTGTAGGTGACTACTTGGGGCTCGGCGGGATTGACGAAGAGAGTCGGATCGGCCTGCTCCACGCGGACGAACTTGACGGTCACGGCCTCAAAGCCCGCCTTGTGTAGAACATCAGCGTAGACGCGCGCCTGCAGGGCGTGCTTCTCGAGCAGCTGGTCCGGCGTCTCATCCGGCGTGCCACCTGTCTTGTAATCGATGACCAGTGCGCGCGACGGATCGGCCGGGTCGGTGGCCAGTGCATCGATGGCGCCCTCGGCATAGGCGCCGTAGCGGGCGATGTCCTCGTCCTCGCAGCCCAGCGAGAAGAACGGCACTTCGGCACGAACGCACGGCCACGCGAACAGCTCGGCACGAACCGACGACTTGAGCCAGCGCTCCAGAGCAACGTCAAGGCGTTCGCGCTGCTCCGGCGTCAGGCGCCACAGGCGCGCCAGCGCATCGGCACGCGCGGCGGGCAGCGCATCGGCACCCATCTCGATGAGCCACTGGCAGGCAGCATGGAAGGCCGAGCCCAGCGCCATGGGATTGCCGACGGACTCAACGGCAGCCACGTCCGCATCCGTCGTCTCCGAGCCATCCGACTCCGCATCATCGCCAGCCTCGTCCATGGGCACGTGCGCCTCGGCAGCACGGTCCTCGGACTCGGCATGGAGCGCCGCGGCGATTGACGAGTAGCTGTACGAATCGCGCGCCGGATACGGGCAGATGCCCATGCGCACGCCCACCGCCTGGGGATACACGAGCTCAAACGCATCGGGCTCAGGGTCGGCAGGACCGGGGACGATTGTACTGGCCGAATCGTCGGCAGCATCTGTATCGGTATCGCCGCGGACAAGCCTGCCCTCGGCATCCAATGAAGCGTTGGCCTCAAACGCCTGCTCGCCAAAAGTTAAGTTCGCGAGCGAAATGAGCTCGTAGTCGCCCGGCTGGGAGTTGTCGAACACCAGGCGGTCGGCATCAAGCTGCGGCATGTCCAGGCCGTCCGTTGGCAGAATACGACGCAGCACGTCATAGGTCAGATCGGTCTCGACGTCGAAGGTCGGCGCCGTCACCTTGCCACGGCTCACGCCGGCATCCATCGCCAAGATCACCAGCTCGCGCGCACGCGTCATGGCAACATAGAGCAAGCGGGCCCGCTCCTCGAGCGAGAGCTGCAGGTCGTCGTTGCGCAGGCGAGCAAATGCCTCGGCGGGAGAACCCGTCGCACAAACGTCCTCCATGAGCTCCGGCGGCAGCCACAGCGACGTGCCCTTGCCCTTAAACGCATGCTCAAACTGCTTTTTGACGTCGTCGCCCTTCACAAAGGTTCCGTCGGCGAGCTTAACGCCGTCGAAGCGTGCCGGCAGCGCCACGACCTGCGCTCCGCCCTCGACACGACCCATCTGAGCCGCACCCGAGGACTTACGCACGCCAAAGCACTCGGCGACCGCCACAACCGGATATTCCAGGCCCTTGGATGCGTGCACCGTCATGATACGCACCGCGCCGTCGCCCTCCTCGTTGAGGGCACCCGGGGCTTCCTTGCCCGCCAAGAAGCGGTCGAAGGCCAGCGCGATGGAACGCGGCGAGTTGCCGAACTCGGCCTCCGCCTCGGCCACAGCATCGAGTGCCTTGAGCACGTTGGCGGCAATGGCCTTGCCCTCGGGACCACGCTGTGCCAGACGCACAAACCAGCCCGAGGCGTTGACCACGTCGCGCGCGATCGCCGCGAATGAATCGCGGCCCACGCGACGAAGCGCATACCGCAGCACCTCACGGGCGCGCGTCACGAGCGGCAAGTCTTGCAAACCCGGCACGTCGAAATCACTCATGATGCCCACGTCGATATTCCGGCGCGAGGTCTCCCCCGTCTCGCCATCGAGCTTGGTCGCCAGCGCCAGGAACTCCTGGGCGCCGAGCGCAAACATCGGCGAGGCGAGCAGCGGCATAAGGCCCTGCGCCGTATCGGCCGGATTGGCGAGCGCACAAACCAGGGCGCGCACCGTCTGCACCTCGGCGGCCTGGGCAAAGACCGAGCCGCCCGCGATGACGCAGTCGAGCCCCTGGTCGCGGAAGGCCTGGGCGTAGACGTCGGCGTTGGTCATGCGGCCCAGTAGCAGCACCATGTCGCCCTGGGGCTGGCCAGCATCGGCAAGCGCGCGGAAGCGCTCGGCGATCGCACGGGCCTTGGCCTGTGTGCGCTCCTGCATACTGCCGCCGGCAACAAAGAGGGCCTGGCGACGCGAGGCGTCTGCCACCAGCGTGTCCTTGCGGCCGTCGCTCGCCTCAAGATCCAAAAAGCCCTGCATCAGGCCGCCGTCATCGCCGTCGAAGACGCGTGCCACGTAACGCAGCACCTCGTCATGGCTGCGGAAGTTGCGCACGAGCTTGACGAGCTCGCCAGCAGGGGCGTCGGCCACGGCAGTCGCCTCGGGCGCGGCAGACGAGCCCACCTTGCGCTCCTGGCGACGGAACACCTCGACCTCGGCGCCGCGGAAGCGATAGATAGACTGTTGCGCATCGCCCACGGTGCACAGCGTGCGCTCCCCCGCACCCGTCAGGCAACGAATCAGATCGACCTGCATCTGGTCGGTATCCTGGAACTCATCGATCATGACCATCTTAAAGCGGCCCTCGTACGCAGCACGGATGGCAGGGTAATCGCGCAGGGCCTCGTAGGCCATACGCAGCAGGTCGTTATTATCGAGGGCGGACTGGGCAGCCTTCAGCGCGCGATGCTCGGCCTCCACGGAACGGGCCAGGCCCACCAGCGCATCGAGCGCTGGGGCACCGCAGGCAAGCACGATATTGATAAACGCATCGGCGGCCTCGGCCTTGAGCAGCTCGACCTGCTCCTTAGGGAATGCCTTGCTCGCGCGCGGCATGGTGCATGACATCATGAGTCGCGCCGCATCGACTATGGTCTTGTCGCTCGCCTCGAACGCGTCGATGGCATCGAGCGCCGCCTGCGCCTTCTCGGTCGAGGCCTTGCTTGCGCCCAGCGCCGCGCGATAGGCATCGGCGAGTCCCGAGGTATCGGCCTGGCCGCGCGCCACGCGCACGTCGTCCATACCGCCCGGCAACTGGCTCGACAGCTCCAGCAGGTCGCGCATCAGGCCCTTGATGGTCGTACCGCCGTCAAAGGAACCGCCCTCCCCCGCCATGGGATACCAAGCATAGAGGGCCTTGAGCGATGCCGCGAGCTCGGGGGCGGCATCGGGTGCCGTCGCGCGGGCCAGCACATGCTCAACAGCCTGGTCCATAAGCTCGTCGGTATCGGTGAGCACCGTGAACTCGGGGTCGATGCCCAGCTCCAGCGCGTGCGCGCGCAGGATACGCGAGCACATGCCGTGAATGGTCGAGATCCACGCGTCGTCGACGGTCAGCGCTTCCTCGTCCATGCCCTCGTCGATAAGCGCACGGCGCACGCGGTCGCGAATCTCGGCTGCGGCGTCTTTGGTAAAGGTAATAGCGAGCACCTGGTCCAGATGCTCGACAAACGGACCGGATTCGGGCGAGAGCGCGTAGACGATGCGGCGCGTAAGGGTAAAGGTCTTGCCCGAACCGGCGCCCGCCGAGACAAATAGCGGACGGTCGAGCGTCTTGACGATCTGCAGCTGTTGCGGCATCAAGGTCGAAAGATCCATGGTCTACACGTCCCTCCTTACAAACGTTCCTTCGTGGTTATACGAGCAGCGGGCATGCGCGGCCTGCGCCGACGTCGGGTCGACAGCAGCGACGTCGCCCGCCTCGAGCTCGCGCAGGCGCTCGGCGATGCCGGCCTCCACGCAGTCGAGCAGCACATCGAAGTCCATGCTGCCGCCCTCGCCTGGAAAGCCCTTCTTGAGGCCCGGAATACGACCGTCGCCACGCTCTTCCTCGAGCAACTCGGCACTTGCGGCACCACGCAGCGCGGGCTTGCCGCCCTTGGTCGAAAAATAGAGCGCAGCACGGGTATCTAGGCCCAGCGCCCGACGCATGGCCTGCGCGTAGATGAGCGTCTGGGTATGGGGCGGCAGCCAGCGCGGGTCGTCGATGGGGGCCTCGCCCGATTCCTCGTCGCGTACCGTGGGGTCGACGAGCTTAAACTCCTCGACACCCGAACGATGCTTGTAGTCGATTACCACGGCGCGGTTCTCGGCGTCCACATCCACGCGGTCGATGCGCCCGCCGAGCGGCCAACCGGCATACTCGACCTGGAGCTCGTTGAACGCAAACTCCAGGTAGCGCGGAGCGAAGGGGGTGAGCGCCTCGGACTCGTAGGCAAGAACGCCCTCCAGCTGCGGCAAGATCTCGGCCACTTGCCGCTCCTCCACCGGGGAGAGCGGCACCAGCGGGCCCTCCGTGCCTCGCTTGCCGGCGTGCTCGGCCAAGGTCTCGTCAAAGACCTCGTGCAGCAGCTCCTGAGCGCGCGGCAGATTCTCGGGCGTCACGCGCTCCATGCCCTCCTGGGGCAGGCGGGCATGGAGGTGCTCCAGCACATCGTGGACAAAGTTGCCCTTCTCCATATTGCCAAAGCCGGCGTCGATCGACTGGGGCTTCACGCGGTACGAAACGAACCAGCATAGCGGGCAGGTCGAATAGGCCTCGATCTGCGAGGCAGACGTCAGGCGCGGCACCAGAGGCGCATCCTCGCCCTCGCCATCGCGACGGCGCAGGACCAAATACGGCACGGCCTCGGCACTCAGATGCTGAGGGGCTTCACAGGTGACGCGCTCGCGCTTGAGACCTTCGCCTGCCGCGGGATCGAAGTCCCTTACGATATCGCCCTCACCCACGCACGTCGCCTTGTCGGCGCCAGCGGCCTTAGCATCGTCAGCGGCCTTGGCGTGCGCACGCAACTCGGTCCACACGGCCGCCGGATAGCACTCGCGCGCCTGGCGATCGTGCGTCACGCGGGCGAGCGCAACCGGGCCGCGTGACGCCCGCATCGCGTGGCCAAAGCGCACGCGCAGCAAGGCCGCGGGCTCAAGCGTCACGCCCTCGCGACCAAGGCTCGCCGTCAGCGTGGCCAGCGGTCCCTCCTCATGCGAGAGCGGATAGCTGTCCAGATCGACATCGGCAAACAGCACGGCATCGTAGCTGCCGGGGCGCAGAGCCGCCGCATCGGCAAGCGAAACAAAACGAACCTGAGCACGTGGCGCACGGTCAACCTCGTAGGTCTCGTAATCGTAGGCGGTGCTACGCTTGTCCACCTTGGTGCGAATGCCATCGAGCACGGGCACGGTTGCAGCCTGCGACACGTCGAGCGTGCGGGCGCCATTCATAAGGATGTCGATGGCGTGGCGCAGCAGGGCCGCCTCCGCTTGGCGACGGGCTTGGCCATCCAAGCTGCCCAGCGAGCGATCGGGCAACGCCTCGGCAACGGCAAGCATGGCCTTGAGCGCCGTCACGGGCTTGTCACGCCACAGTGCCTGGAACACGTCCGAGACCACACACGGCACGTTCTTAAACCAGTTTTCGTCACTCGCCGCCTTGCGAGCGCCCCTCACCTGGCCTTGGACGCTCTGCAGCAGGCTCTTAACGCCCGCGGTAGTCTTGTTGCGCGAGAGACGCATATTCTTATCGAAGGTTCGAGCATTGGCGGCATCAGCACCCGAAAGCGGGCTGTAAATCCAGTCGGTAAGCTCCGGCGCGGGCCACCACTCGGTCTTTGACGCCGCACCCTCATCGGCGGCCTTCATGCGCTCGATCAGGCCGGCAAGCGCCGCAAACTGCCTACCCGCAATGGATTGGGAAAACGCCGTGAACTCAGTTGTCTCGGCAGCGATATGACGAGCCGCCAGACGAGAGGCGAGCTCACCAAACAGCTGGGGTGCCCGGGCAGAAACGACGAGCACGCGCACGGGGTCGGCAGAAGCGTCGGCGGCGCCGTCGACCTCGGAACCCTGGCACGCTTTTACCAGATCATCAATTGCGTTCGCATAAGCATGAGCACGGGCATGGGGGCCAGCGACCTCAATAAAGGCAGGCCGAGCGGCGGTCCCGCAAGCGGCATCAGACGCGACGGCGTTCTCCCCCAGCGGCGCGATCTCAAACAGCACACCGCGGGCATCAAATGCCGCGGCAAGCTCCTCGCGCATCGCCGCCTGCTCGCGGGCAAGCAGGATAACGACTTCTCCCCCATTTTTCGCCACGGCTGACAGCAGCTCGAGCAGACCGTGCGTAAACGACGTGACGCCGCGTACACAGACGGCACGGGTGCACGCCGGCAGATTATCGGCCAGGGCGCTGGCCATAATGTCAGCCGCCTCGCAGGGCTCGACCATATCTCGACGGTCCAAACCGCCCGCGTAGGCGCGCAAAAGCTCAAACACACGAGCCTCGGCGTCGCTTTTTGGCTTAGGCTGGCAATTGTTGCCACGGCATCGCTCGGTGCTCGTCCCCGCCACACCCGGTAGTACGTCGCGGGCCATGCGCGCGAGCATGCGCACCGTGCCCTGACTGCGCGAAAGCGGCTGCAGGTCGGCATCATCGAGACGCGTGACCCTGTCCGAAAACAGCATCTGGCGCTGCAGGTTGTCGACGAAACCGCGCCCGTCGCCCAAAAGCTCCCAAAGCGAGCGAAGCCACGATGTAGGTGTCTTGTAGTCAATACCCAGCGAAACGCCGGCTTCCGCCGCATCATGACGGCACAGGTCGAGCTCGGCAAACGTTGGCACCAGCAGCACGGCACGCCCGTGGCGGGCAACAAGGTCGGCAAGCAGCGCCGCCTCGGCATCGCTCAAATCCGCGCCGGCGTTGGTGGTATAGATTCGAACAGGCATGGTCCTCCACTCAAACCGTTCGCAATATTCAATGCTTCCATCCTACCCGCCCGCGCGGACAGATTTGCCCCACGCCAACAGATTTGACCCCTTGGAGACAGAGGAAAATGGATCACCGAGGAGGTCAGTCTAACCCAGTGATCCGTTTTCCTCCGTCCCCAAAGGATCAAAAAACCGCCCCCGAAGGGACGGTTCTGCGCAATTCGTTTGTTGCCGCTGGCCTACTCGCCATCCTCCAGCTTGATGAGGATCTTGCGATAGCCGCCGTACTCGCCGTTGAGGGCCTTGGACACGCGGCTCACCGTAGTGGACGAAGCGCCGGTGCGGGCCTGAACCTCAACATAAGGCTCGCCCTCATCCAGATAACGCGCAACCTGCAGACGTTGCGAAAGATCGCAGATCTCGCGCGGCGTGCAGATATCGGTCAAAAACGCCTGGATATCCTTCTCGTCATCCAAAAGACTAAATGCGTGGACCAGCTGCTTGACATCAGGCTTGTCAAACATGTTCTCGATATTCATCGATCACCGCCAAACCCGCCATAAGGCATCGAAGTTGATACTGACATCGGGCATCGTTCGCCCGTTCTATGCAATAGGGCAACGCCTGTGGCTTTTGTCCGTAGCAGTGTAGCACACCACCAAACTAAAGCGACAAGACTCTCTGCCAGCGGCGCGTTTTTCAGGACGAACGCCGTTTTGAAACCGAATGCGCACGTAAGCTCCACGAATATCTGAGACAATGGGCGGCCGAACAAGGCGGCACACCCGAGCGGCCGTCCAAGCCGCCGCAGCAAACCGCTTCACGCGACACCGACGCACCCTGCGCAAGAAAGGATTCACACTATGCGCTTTATGCTTAACTGGCTCTTTACCTCGATCGCCATCGCGATTGCCACGTTCCTCGTCCCCGGCATCCAGCCCTTCGGTTTTGCCGAGGCCTGGGTCTGTTTCGCCTTCGTGGGACTGTTCCTGAACATCGTCGATTCGCTCGTCAAGCCGTTTCTGACGGTTATCTCGCTGCCGCTCACGATCATTACGCTGGGTATTTTTCAGCTCGTAGTCAACAGCTTTATGCTCGAGCTGGCCAGCTATCTGTCGGTCAATCTGCTGGGCGCGGGTATCTCCATCGCCAGCTTTGGATCGGCCTTTATGGGCAGCATCCTGGTGTCCATCATGCGCAGCATCCTCGACAGCATCGCCGAGGGCTAAAACGGCCATTCCGGCCGCGCCCGTCTCAACAGCCCAAAACGAAGGCCGCCCATCACAAAAATGGGCGGCCTTCTTATTTGCCAAGTCTCAAAGGGCGAGAGAATCTGCCATTTCCACCCCGTCCCCAAATGGCAGGTGGGCTAGATCACGTAGTCGTAGCCTTCGTTGGGAGCGACAAGTTGATCGAGCGTCACACCGTCGAGGTAGTCGTTGATAAGCTTGTCCAGGTTCTTCCACACGTCGAGCGTGGGGCACTCGTCAGAGCGCGAACAACCCTTGCAGTCGCCATCCAGGCAGGCGACCGGCGCCAGGCTGCCCTCGGTCAGGCGCAAGATCTCGCCCACCGTGTACTGCTCGGGCGGGCGCGTGAGCACATAGCCGCCGCCCTTGCCGCGCATGCCCGAGAGCATGTTGGCGCGCACGAGCGTAGCCAGAATATTCTCGAGGTACTTCTCCGAAATACCCTGACGCGCCGCAATCTCTTTAAGCGGGATACGGCCTGTCGCCTGGTGCTCGGCCAGGTCGACCATAACGCGCAGGGCATATCTGCCCTTTGTGGAAACCAACATATATATAGCTGCCTTTCGGTCTTTTAATTCGTAGAAATTCTAGCCGAAAAATTGGTTTTGAAAATACCTATTCCCGTCAAGATGGTTCATCGACTCGTAATAATCTTCTATTTCCTATTGCGTTACTAGGCTTTACTGTCTACTATGCTTGCCAACAGCAAAACGAACAACCCATAAGGTTTATGGGTTTCGCTGCTACACACACCGTAAAACCACACGGCATCCAGTCATTTGAACACTTTGGAGGTTCATCATGAGCAAGGTTTACACGTCCATCGATCAGCTTATCGGCCACACCCCGCTCCTGGAGCTCACCCACTTTGAGGCCGACGAGGACCTCAAGGCCCGCGTGCTCGTCAAGTTGGAATACTTCAACCCCGCCGGGTCCGTTAAAGACCGCGTCGCCAAGAACATGATTGACGAGGCCGAGAAGGCCGGCAAGCTCGTGCGCGGCGGCGACTACACCATCATCGAGCCCACGAGCGGCAACACCGGCGTCGGCATCGCCTCGGTGGCGGCGGCCCGCGGCTACAAGGTGATCATCACCATGCCCGAGACCATGTCCGTCGAGCGCCGCAAGCTCATGCAGGCATACGGTGCGCAGCTCGTGCTCACCGACGGCTCCAAGGGCATGAAGGGCGCCATCGCCAAGGCCGAGGAGCTGCAGAAGGAGACCCCCAACAGCATCATCGCCGGCCAGTTTGTGAACCCAGCCAACCCCGCCATCCACAAGGCCACGACCGGCCCCGAGATCTGGGACGACACCGACGGCAAGGTCGACATCTTCGTCGCCGGCGTCGGCACCGGCGGCACCGTGACCGGCGTGGGCGAGTTCCTCAAGGAGCAGAACCCCGAGATTAAGGTCGTCGCCGTCGAGCCCGCCACCTCCCCGGTACTCTCTAAGGGCCAGGCCGGCCCGCACAAGATCCAGGGTATCGGCGCCGGCTTTGTGCCCGACGTCCTCGATACCCAGGTCTATGACGAGATCATCCCCGTCGAGAACGACGACGCCTTTGCCACCGGCCGCGCCGTGGGCCACAAGGAGGGCGTGCTCGTGGGTATTTCGTCCGGCGCCGCCGTCTGGGCCGCGCTGCAGCTGGCCAAGCGCCCCGAGAACGAGGGCAAGACCATCGTGGCGCTGCTCGCCGACACCGGTGAGCGTTACCTGTCCACGGCGCTCTTCCAGGACTAGAGCTTCTCGTTCTTAGAACGAGTCCAAGGCACGCCGGTCTCCCCTCTCTTCTGGCAGCCTGAGCTCATCCCAACAGGGTGTCCCACAGGACGCCCGAACTTGCTACAATGTCTGCGGCGCGGAACCAGCCTCCCGCGCCGCTTTTCTTTTTTGGCCACATGCCACCAAGGAGAACCTCCCCATGCACAACAAGCGCGTGCTCGTCGCCATGAGCGGCGGCGTCGATTCCAGCGTGACCGCGTACCTGCTCAAAAGTCAGGGTTACGAATGTGTCGGTGCCACCATGCGCCTCACCTGCCCCGCGCCCGACCCCGTCACGGGCATGAGTAAGGTCGACCGCGACATCGCCGATGCAAAGGCCGTCGCCGAGCGCCTGGGAATACCCCACCATGTGCTCGACCTGCAGCAGACCTTCGACCGCAACGTGATCGAGCGCTTTGTGAACGCCTACCAGGAAGGGCTGACGCCCAACCCGTGCATCATCTGCAACCGCCACATTAAGTTTGGCGCGCTGCTCGATGCGGCGCTGGATATGGGCTGCGACTACATCGCCACAGGCCACTATGCCAAAACGAGCCAGGCGCCCGACGGCACCTGGCAGCTGCATCGCGGCGAGGACCCCAAAAAGGACCAGAGTTACTTTTTGTATTCGCTCACGCAGGAGCGGCTGTCGCGCACAATCTTTCCGCTGGCCGGGCTGGACAAAGAGCGCGACGTGCGCCGCATTGCCGCCGAACAGGGCTTTGCCAACGCCAAAAAGGCCGAGAGCGAGGATATCTGCTTCATCGCGGACGGCGACTACGCGGGCTATATCGAGCGCCGCTGCGGACATGCCGCCGAGCCGGGCGATATTGTATGGCGCGACGGCAGCGTGGTCGGACGCCATAACGGTGCGTTGCGCTATACCATCGGCCAGCGCAAGGGCTTGGGCGTCGCGATGGCGCATCCCGTGTATGTGACGGGCGTCGACGCCGCCAACAACACCGTGCATCTGGGCGAGGCCGAGGACCTAACGGCCACAGCACTCACGGCCGACGACTGGATCTGGAGCGCCCCTGCCGACCGCATGGAAGCAGAACTCGATGCCGGCGGCATTCGCGTGGGCGCCAAGTACCGCTACCGTCAGAAAGACCAGGCAGCAACCCTTACGCGCGGCGAAGACGGGCAAATGCTGCTAACTTTTGACGAGCCGCAGCGCGCCATCGCCCCCGGCCAGGCTGTCGTCGTCTACCGCGGCGACGTCGTCCTCGGCGGCGGCACCGTTACGGCAGCCATCAGGTAGCCGCGGGATTATCGCCGCACGTGTCGAAGCACTCCAACAGCAGCATTCACCTCGATAACGCGACGCTCCAGGCCGCGGCGAATGGACTCGAGCCGACCCTCCGCCGTGGCCCACTTGCTCTGCGAAAGAATCATTATCGCTTCATCAACAAATCCGTTGAGCCGCGATGAGTCGAACCAATCGAGCGAGTCCGCAAGCGCCAGCTGGACGGAAGGGTCGGGCCCAAACGGCTTAGCGGAAAACCCAAACTCCCCAGCTGCGAGCACGGCAGTTGGCACGTTGTACCACAGGCAGTTGCCGCTATCGAACAGCGGAGCAGGTTTTATCTCCAGGGTGTCGACATTACGGATGATGCCGAAGTTTCGCCAATGGCGGTCGCTGTTGGCCAAAAGGGCATCGCAGACAATCATCTGCGACATAGACCTTCTCACGGCAGCCTCGTCTGCTCCATGCTTACCAAGGAAGCGGCAGTACCGGTCGTACGTCGAGTTTCCTCGCTGGCCGCCAAGGGCGTTCTTAACGTAAACAGCCGGAACATATTCCTCGCGGCCGTCAAGAAAGTCGTCGCACAGACACACAGGGCCATCGAACATCCGCTCAACCGTATAAGGAACAAACTCGCCCTCCGACAGCAAGCGACGATGCAGAGCTGTTGCAACCGCCTCGTTAAAGGGACGTTGATCGTCCATGCCGCATCCCTTGACCAGAACGCGAACGCCGTTGCGAATCATCCACGATTTTGGGAGCTCACCCTCGGACGTGTTATCCGGATTTTTAAGACCGATGCCTTCCAACCAACCCGAACGCTCTTCGGGCGCCGATCGCTCAAATTCGTTCTCGAAGTAATTGAGGTTTCTCCATTCGAGCCCGTCGCATTCTGCCGGCCGCAGCCAATAGCAATCCGAAAGCGAGAGACCCAGGCACTGAACCGGCACCTCAGTGCCGTTGACAATCCCTAGCTCGCGGTAGCGCGAGATAAGCCCGGGACGAACATCGGGTACCGATCGATGCCCCCACCACGCGTTGAGTTCCCGCTTATTCACCGTTGGAGAAGAGCTCGAACACGTGCCAAACGGCATTCGTTGTATATCAAGGACCTCAGCGATTTCGAAGGGAAACTCGCGCGTCGGATCAAATGAGACATGCGCGACCTCATGGTCGGCCGACATCAGCGTAAACTTGCGTCCCACATCGGCCGCAGGACGGCGTCCTCGCTTGCGGACCTTTTGATAGGCGATCGCAGAATTGTACTCGACCATCTTCCGGCCGCCCACAATATCGCACACAAGCGTCCCCGATGCGGCAAGTTGCGATATGCGGGCTTTTGTAACGCCCAACAGACGGGCGGCATCACCCATAGATAAGTACTCAGATGTATTCATATGCCGCATCACCTCGTTAAGTAATTTACGCGTTTAGTTAATAGATTACATATATCATAATACTAAACAGACTGAAGCGAAAAAAGGCCCGAGCAATCGGGCCTTAGCGATGGTCAGCCGAGTCGCAAGCTGCTCCCCTAGCGCTGTACGTAGGCGCGGACGAGCTCGAAGGTGTTGCGCACGCCGTCGATGTGGCTGCGCTCGTAGTTGTGGCTCGCGTACACGCCGGGGCCGATCAGACCATGGCGAATGTCGTAGCCGGCCGAGAGCGTGGCCTCAACGTCCGAGCCGTAATGCGGGTACACGTCGATGGCGTAATCGAGCTCAAGCTCGCGCGCGATATTGGACAGCGTGGTCACCAGATCGTAGTTGTAGGGGCCGCCCGAATCCTTGGCGCAAATCGACACCATGCGCTCGGTGCAGCCCAGGTCGTCGCCCACGCAGCCCATGTCCACGCTGATCATCTCGCGCGTGTCGGCCGGCACAAAGGCACCGCCATGGCCAACCTCCTCGTACACGGTAAAGAGCAGCGAAACCTTACGCGAAAGCGTCACCTCGCCAGCGGCGACGGCACGCGCCAAGCCCAGCAAAATGGCGGCCGAAAGCTTGTCATCCAGGAAGCGGCTCTTAATGTAGCCACTCTCCGTCACCGTCGTGCGAGGGTCCATAGCGATGATGTCGCCAGTCTGAATACCCAGCTCGAGCACATCGTCCTTGCTGTCGACGTTCTCGTCGAGCAGGATCTCCATGTTCTTCTCGATAGTCTTGACCGGCTCGTCGGCCACGTGCGCCGAAGGCTCGGTATTGAGGACCACACCCGTGTACACATTGCCGTCGCGCGTGTAGACAGTGCAGTTCTCGCCATCGGCCGTAGACCACTGGTGCCCACCAAGCGTCGTGGGGCGCAGGCGGCCATTGTCCTTAATGGAACGCACCATGGCGCCCAGGGTATCGACATGGCTCGCCAGTACGAGCGGCTCGCCCTCGCCGCCAAGCTCAACCAGCACGTTGCCCTTATTGGAACGCTCGGGCTCAAAGCCCATATCGCGCAACGTTTCCATTAGATAATCAGTCGCCGCACGGGTATAGCCCGTAGGCGAAGCAATCGAGGTAAGCGCCTTCAACTGGTCAGTAATATAGGAGAGCGTAGAATCCATCTTGGACACCAAAGTCACCCTTTCATATCGAATTAAACCCACAGCAACGATACCACCGCGAACCATCTTTTTACCTAGCGAGATGACCCATCGAGCTCTTCAGAACTGCGCCCGCCACGATAACGAGCCGTCGGGCCCCTGCCCGTTAGCCCCACAATCTTTCCGCAGGACGGAGGAAGCCCCCGCCGCACGAAGTGCGCAGCGGGGGCTTCCGACATGTCCGAGGACGATTGTGGGGCTAACGGGCAGGGGCCCGCCGAACCAAGTTAGGCAGCCGGGCAGATCTTCTTGAAGAGCTCGATGACGTCTTCGAGCGTCGCCTCGCGCGGGTTGCCCGGGAAGCAGGCGTCGGCCATGGCGTCCTTGGCCAGGACCTCAATCTCGTCAGCCTTCATGGCCTCGCAGACGTGCGGGATGTTCACGTCGGCGGAAAGCTGCTTGACGGCGGCGATGGCAGCATCGGCGGCCTCGGCGGTGCTCATGCCCGTGGTGTCAACGCCCATAGCGACGGCGACCTTGGCCAGGCGCTCGGCGCAAACCGGCTTATTGAACTCCATGGCAATCGGCAGCAGCATGGCGCAGGCGACGCCGTGCGGGGTGTCGTAGTGAGCGGACAGGGTGTGAGCCATGGCGTGGTCGATGCCCAGGCCAACATTGGAGAAGCCCATGCCGGCGACATACTGGCCAAGAGCCATGCCCTCGCGGCCGGAGCCGGGCTGACCGGACTTGGCCTCGGCAACGGAGTCGCGCAGGTTCTCGCTGATCAGCTTAATAGCCTCAAAGTGGAACATGTCGGAGAGCTCCCAAGCACCCTTGGTGGTGTAGCCCTCGATGGCGTGGGTCAGAGCGTCCATGCCAGTGGAAGCGGTCAGGCCGGCGGGCATGGAAGCCATCATGTCGGGGTCGACGACGGCGACCTCGGGGGCGTCGTTGGTGTCGACGCACACGAACTTGCGGACCTTCTCGGGGTCGGTGATGACGTAGTTGATGGTCACCTCAGCAGCGGTACCGGCGGTCGTCGGCACGGCGATGGTGAACACGGCGTGGTTCTTAGTCGGAGCAACGCCCTCGAGGCTGCGGACATCGGCGAACTCGGGGTTGTTGATAATGATGCCGATGGCCTTGGCGGTGTCCATGGAGGAGCCGCCACCGATGGTCACGATAGCGTCAGCCTCGGCGGCCTTAAAGGCCTCGACGCCGTCCTTGACGTTCTGGATGGTGGGGTTGGGCTTGATCTCGGAGTAGAGGCTCCATGCGATGCCGGCGGCGTCGAGCTCGTCGGTCACCTTGGCGGTAACGCCAAACTTGACCAGATCGGGATCGGAGCAGACGAAGATCTTCTTGTAGCCGCGACGCTGGAGCTCGCCGGGGATCTCCTTGATGGCGCCGGAACCATGATAAGAAATGGTATTGAGAACGAAACGATTAGCCATTGATAGCCTCCCATCGTGTGCGGGGCACCCATTACGCCCCACGCTATGAGTCCCATCCTAACGCTTTTGAAACGAAAAGCACGTGAGAACGTCAAAATTGTTAAAGCGTTTCAACAGATCATGAAAAATATTGCGGCAAAGGGACGGCCCCTTTGCCGCATTCGGTTACTTTCGACAGCCCTCTTTCCAAGCCTCGGCCGCAACCTTCCAGCGTAAGCGCAAGTCGCGCTCGCGGTCGATGAACATGATGGCAAACGCGACAAACAGCAGCAAGCTCGCCACGACGATGGCGTGCAGGCCCATGCGCTCAATACACCAGTTGCCCAACACGGCGCCAAACACAAAGGTAAAGATCACGCCAAAGTACAGCAGGCCGTTTTCCAAAAAGCCGCGCCTGTGGGTGATGATGTAATCGTCCACGTTTTGCAGCGCGTTGCGCAAGTTGCCGATGCACATGGTCGTAGCGATGCCGTGACCGTGAATCTTGCGGAAGCTCTCGACCTGCATGCCGCAGGCAAACGAGGTGAGGCAGTTGGCGAGCAGGTTGAAATTGCCGCCCGGGATAAAGCTCACGCCCAGCAAGATAACGGCTTCAAAGAACACCGTCACCTGTCGCCAGTGAATCACGCTGCCAAACCGCTCGTGCACCAGGTCGGCAAGCATAATGCCCACGGCAAACGACACCACAGGGAAGAAGTAGCGCCCCGCAAGTGCCCAGTTGCCCTCCGAGATGCTCACGCCCACGAGCAGGATGTTGCCTGTCTGCGCGTTGGCGAAAACATGGTCGCGCCCAATGTACGAATACACATCCATAAAGCCACCGGCGAGCGCCAAGATAATGCCCAGCTCGATGGACTCCGATATCTGTTTGGCACGCTGCATCGTCGTGCGTCCTCCTTGTTGACGACTCTCTCGTGCGTTGGCGGAAACATAGCCGCCGTTCATACTGTAACCCATTGACAACATGGCGTGCGCGCGAGACGGCTCCTTCGACGCAGGGATACACAGTCTGGAAACAAACGGCGGGCGTGGCGACGCTCTCACTCACCAGCCCATGTACTCCCCCAGTCTTTTTAGCTCCGTCCCAAAAAGACTGGTTACAATTACGTGCAGCATACAGACACCGGGAGGGATCGTGGCAAAAAAGCCTCAGCACGCTCAGAACAACCAGCGCAGTCAGCAGGGCAAACAGGGCCAGCAGCAAAAGCGCGGCGGCAAGGCGCAGGCCACGGTCGCCAGCACCAAGCATTCCCAAGCGACGCCCGCCCGCCCCTGGCGCCCGGGCCGCGATAAATTCCTCCCCGTCAGTCGAGCCGACATGGATGCACGCGGCTGGGACCAGTGCGACTTTGTCTACATCTGCGGCGACGCCTATGTGGACCACCCCAGCTTTGGCATGGCCATCATCAGCCGCGTACTCGACGCGCACGGCTACAAGGTAGGCATCATCTGCCAGCCCGACTGGACCGACCCCGCCAGCATTACCGCGCTCGGCGAGCCGCGCCTAGGATTTCTCGTCAGTGCCGGTAACATGGACTCCATGGTCAACCACTATTCGGTGACCAAGCACCGCCGCCACACCGACGCCTATACCCCCGGCGGCGAGGAAGGTCACCGCCCCAATCGTGCCGTCACGGTCTACGGCAACCTCATCCGCCAGACGTTCAAGGATGCTCCCATCATCATCGGCGGCATCGAGGCGAGCTTGCGCCGTCTGGCCCACTACGACTACTGGCAGGACAAGCTCAAGCGCTCGGTGCTGCTCGACTCGGGCGCCGACATCCTCATCTACGGCATGGGCGAGCACGCGATTGTCGAGATCGCCGACGCGCTCGACGCGGGACTGCCCGTCGACCAGATCACCTATATCAACGGCACCGTTTACCGCACGGACTCGCTCGACGAGGTCTACGACTACGACCTGCTGCCCAGCTGGGACGACCTTACCGCCGACAAGCTCAACTACGCGCGCAGCTTTAACGTGCAGCAGCAAAACATGGACCCCATCACCGGACATCGCCTGGTAGAGCCCTACCCCAACAGCGTCTATGTGGTGCAGAACCCGCCGTCGGCGACGCTCACCACCGATGAGATGGACGAGGTGGCCGAGCTCCCCTACGCACGCGATTGGCATCCCGATTACGACGCGGCGGGCGGCGTGCCGGCCTTTGCCGAGATCAAGTTTTCCATTAGCTCCAACCGCGGCTGTTTTGGCGAGTGCTCGTTTTGCGCGCTCACCTTCCACCAGGGCCGCGTACTGCAGATGCGCAGCCACGACTCGATCATGCGCGAAGCCGAGCTGCTCACGCGCGATCCTGAGTTTAAGGGCTATATCAACGACGTGGGCGGACCGACGGCCAACTTTAGCCGCCCGGCCTGCGACAAGCAGCTCAAACACGGCGTGTGCAAGAACAAGCGCTGCCTGTGGCCGAGTGTGTGCAAGAACATGGTGGTCGACGAGAGCGGCTACACGCAGCTGCTGCGAGACCTGCGCCAGCTGCCGGGCGTCAAGAAGGTCTTCGTCCGCAGCGGCATCCGTTTTGACTACACCATGGCCGATGCCTCGGACGAGTTTTTGCGCGAGCTGCTGGAGCACCATGTCTCGGGCCAGCTTCGCGTGGCACCCGAGCACGTGAGCGACGCGGTGCTGTCCGTGATGGGCAAGCCGAGCCGCGCCGTCTACGACGCGTTCTGTCGTAAATTTGAACGCTTGAACCGCGAATACGGACTCAAGCAGTATGTGGTGCCGTACCTAATCTCGAGCCATCCCGGCTCGACCATGAAGGAAGCTGTGGACCTTGCCGAGGCCGTGCGCGACATGGGCTACATGCCCGAACAGGTGCAGGACTTCTACCCCACGCCGTCCACCATGTCGACGTGCATGTACTACACCGGCGTGGACCCGCGCACCATGGAGCCGATCTATGTGGCGCGCGACCCGCACGAGAAGGCCATGCAGCGCGCACTCATCCAATATCGCAAGCCCGAGAACTACAAGCTCGTGCGCGAGGCGCTGGAAAAAGCTGGGCGTCGTGACCTGATCGGCTACACCAAGCACTGCCTGATCCGTCCCGTGCCGCCGCGCCCGGGCGAGACATCTGCCAACGGTGGGCATGGCACCGGCAAGAAGGGCGGCAAACCGCATGGCGGCGGCGCTGGCAAGGGACCCAAAGGCAGCAAGGGGCACGGCGGCATGTCGCGCGCACAGAACACTGCCGGTCGCAATCGCGCGGCCCAGGGACGGCAGGGCGCCAACGGCGGCGGACGCCGCAACTAGGGCAGCGGTGCGCTCGCTGCGTCCATCCCACACGCATGGCGCAGCGAGCGCATTGCCTCAACGAGGATGACGCCGGCGATAGCGACCGTAATTGCCACATCGAGCGGCGTGTTCACAAACCAGAGCAACGTCATGAGATACGACCCGGCATTAAAGGCAAAGTGCAGCAGGATCGTGTAGCGGAGCTTTCCGGTCGTCACGAGCACCCAACCAAAGATGAGGCCGGCGGCACCCGCGTAGCAACCCTGCACCCAATTCATGTGCATAAAACCGAAGATTGCCGCCTGCAGCACAATCGCCGCGACAATACCCCACGTACTTGGGGCCGCCCAGGGCACCATGGCGCCGTCCTGCGCGCTCGCACGACGCCGGCGCTTCCAAAGTGGGCGGCACTGCGGATTAAACGCTCGGAGCGAAAACTCAAAAATAATGCCGCGCACCAGCAGCTCTTCACAAAATGGGGCGCCGAGCACCGTAGTCAGGACGGCGAGATAGCTGGTGTCGCCCATGCCTGTTTCCTCGACAAGCTCGCTGTAGTCGGCCGCGGCCTCGGGCAACAGCGACAGCGCGGCGTCGGTCACGTAGCCAACGACCACCTGCAGGGCAAGGCCAATCACGATAACGCAGGCGATGCGTTTCCACGCCCCACGCGCTCCCCCGCCGAGCGGGTGCTCGCTTTGCCGGCGTGCCATAAACGAACGCGGCCACAGATAACGCCACCACAGCAGCGCCATCAAAAACGACGCCGTCTGCGCGACGGCCTGAAGCAATTGGATGTCGAGATCATCGATCGAAAAACCCATGAACACCGATGCGACGCCAAGGGCGGAGAACAAAACGACGCTCAGGGCAATATCGGCAGCGACGACGCCAAAACAGGCAAGCGCCCAAATCATCGCATTGAGCATGCCAACCTCCTCCCGACGACTAGTCATTGGGGACGTTCTTCAACGACTAGCTGTTGGGGACACTCTTTGCCAAAGGCCCCGTTGGGCGAGATGTCAAACGGGAAGGTGCCGCAGCGATTGAAGGCGGCGATAAACATGCGGATGGCGTTGGACGGCGTGGTGCCCACGAGCTGGGTTGCCGCCGCGAAGGCTGCCTTCTCCTCGGGCAAGACCTTCGCGACTACGGGGGTCATGTGTTCTGCCATGGCGCTTCCTTTTTGAAACGACGGTAGTGCGGATAGATGCGGGCCACGCGGCTGGGCGACGGGCTGTGAAGGCAACCCGATTGGCCCGCATCCGGAGTTTGTTTCTGCGGCGTTGGTATTACTTGGTATTCCTAGGTATTACCCCGCAGATAGAATACCACACAAGACCCCATGGGGACGGAGGAAAACGAATCATTTTGTTGCTGAGTAAGTTTTTAGAGCGTGATGATGTCCGAGATATCGAGGGCTTGAGCGTCGACGACATCGTGCGTGGCGAGCAAGAGCGTGCGACCGTCGAGCAGGTCTAGCACGGCCTCGGCCGTCGCATCGCGCGCGGCGGCGTCCAGGCCGGTAAAGGGCTCATCCAGAATGACGGCACAGCCGCCACACAGCAGGGCTCGAGCGATCTCGACACGACGGCGCTGCCCGCCCGAAAGCTCAGCCACGCGAACATGCACGTCGATTCCCGGCACCAACCGGCGCAGCAAGGTCGTAGCGTTCGAAGCATCCACGCGCGCATCGGCACACACCAGCACGTTATCCAAAGCCGAGCTGCCCTCTACCAAGCGTGCATCCTGAAACACCATCGAGCACGGCGCGCACTCCCCCGCTGCCAACGAAAGCAGCGTCGACTTGCCCATGCCCGAAGCGCCCATCACGCAGATACGCCCACCCGCAGGCACGTTGAGCACCAGACCATCCAGCGCCGGCGCCCAGGGCGCACGATCGCCCACGGCAAGCGCAAGCTCCGCTGCGGCGCCATCGCTCGCAGCCCCCGCACGCCCGCGCAGTCCACGCCCATGCGCCCGCACGGCAACACGCCATGTCGCAGGCCCCGAAGCCCGCAGCAGCCACACCAGCACGCGCTCGCACGCCCACGAGGCGGCAACGACCAGCACGGTCCACGCCAGCAAATCAGCCGTCTCAATCAAAAGCTTCGCCTGATAGATGCGCTCGCCTACGGTGCCCACCGCCATGCCGATCAGCTCCGCCGCCACGCCGGCCTTCCAGCTCATGCCGATCACGGCACGGGCGCACGAAAGCGCAAACGGCAGCACCTCGCGCCAGGTGTGGGCGCAAAACAGGCGCCAGCCCCGCACGCCATGTAGGCGGAACATCTGCTCCAGCGGTTTATTCACCTGTGCCAAGCCCTCGGGGGGGTGCGGACGATTTCTTGGACCGCGCCTAGGCGTATCCAAGCTTCCTGCGGTATTCCATCGGGCTCAGCCACCCGGGGGACTTCTTGATCCGCTCCTCACGATAGTACACGAGGTAGGCCTCGAGCCTTCCCATGAACTCCTCGGCCGTCACGCCCTTCCAGTCCCTGTAGTGGAAGAACTCGTTCTTGAGGCGCCCGAAGAAGCCCTCGCAGGCCG
>DBFBGO010000018.1:0-95068 GCA_048201895.1 Collinsella sp.
GGGCAGCGAGACCTTCGGCAAGGTGTTCACCTGCACCCTGGACCCGAGCAGGGCCATCTACGTCCCGCGCGGCGTGGGCAACTCCTTCCAGGCCCTGGAGGACGGCACCGCCTACACCTACCTGGTGGACGCCCACTGGTCCCTCGAGCTCAAGAGGACCTACACCTTCGTGAACCTCGCCGATCCGGAGCTCGCCATCGAGTGGCCCATCCCGCTCGACGAGGCCACCGTCTCCGATGCCGACCTCGGCCACCCGATGCTCAGGGACGTCGTCCCCATGGCTCCGAAGCGCACCCTCGTCACCGGCTGCGACGGCCAGCTTGGCCATGCGGTGCGTGCGCTCGCCGAGGAGCGCGGCGTCTCCAAGGACTTCGACTTCTGCGACATCGACACCTTCGACATGTCAGACCCGGCGGCCTATTCGCAGTACGACTGGTCGCTCTACGGCACCGTGATCAACTGCGGCGCCTACACCGCCGTGGATAGGGCGGAGACCCCCGAGGGCCGCGCGACCGCCTGGAAGGCCAACGCCACCGGCCCGGCGCTTCTCGCCCGCACCTGCGCCGAGCACGGCATCACGCTCGTCCACGTGTCCTCCGACTACGTCTTCGACGGCACCGCCGAGGTCCATACGGAGGACGAGCCCCTCAGCCCGCTGTCCGTCTACGGCCAGACCAAGGCCGCAGGCGACATCGCCGTGGCCGGGTGCCCGCGTCACTACATCATGCGCAGCTCCTGGGTCATCGGCGAGGGCCGCAACTTCGTCAAGACCATGAAGGGGCTCTCCGACCGCGTCGCCGACCCGGACGACAAGCTGGACAAGGTCACCGTGGTGGACGACCAGCTGGGCCGCCTGACCTTCACGCGCGACATGGCCGAGGCCATCTTCCACGTGCTGGGGACGCACGCCCCCTACGGCACCTACGACTGCACCGGCTCCGGCGCCGTGAAGAGCTGGGCGGACATCGCCCGCGCCGTCTTCGAGGCCGCCAACGGCAACGGGGACAGGGTCGTGCCGGTATCGACCGCCGACTACTACGCGAGCGCCGAGGGCCCCGTCGCGCCGCGCCCGGTCCACTCCGCGCTCGACCTGTCCAGGCTCGAGGCTGCCGGCTTCCACATGCCCGGCTGGGAGGAAGAGCTGGGGGAGTACATCAAGACGCTCTAGCCGCTATTAACTTTTCGAGAGTAAAAGCCGCCGTTCTTTAACGGCGGCTTTTCTTGTTGGTGGCTATCTGCGCAGTGGTGCCAATAGTATTTTGCGGAAGATCTACCTCTCGCTTGGCATGGAAGTAGGGTGGCCGGGCTGGTCGTCGTAGGCGTATTTGCTGTACACGTTGACCTCCCACTGCTTTTTTTCGACCTTTGCTACAGAATCTAGGATGAAGCCGGTCGCAAGGCTTAGGCCGCACAGGAACATAAACGAGGCGGCGAGCACGGCGGTGGGGAAGCGCGGAACGAGGCCGGTCTGGAAATACTCGACAACGATGGGCATGCCCAGGGCGAGACCAGTCACCGCAAACAGAAGCGCGACGAGGCTGAAGAACTTCAGCGGGCGGTAGTCCTTGAACAGCGTGCCGATCATCGCAACGACTTTAATGCCGTCGCTCACGGTATTGAGCTTGGACTCGGAACCTTCCGGACGGTCGCGGTACTCGATGGGCACATCTTTGATGCGCCAGCGGTGGTCGACGGCGTGGATCGAGAGCTCGGTTTCGATCTGGAAGCCCTCGGAAAGCACAGGGAAGGTTTTAACGAACGGGCGGCTCATGGCACGGTAGCCGGTCATGACGTCATCGAAGCTGTAGCCATAGATCCACTTGATCATGGCGCGGACCAGATTGTTGCCAAAGCCGTGGAAGGCACGCTTGTTCTCCTCGGCATAGGTGCCGTTGGAAAGGCGGTCGCCTACGGTCATATCGGCCGTGCCGTTGAGGATAGGCTCGCAGAGGGCTTTGGCCGCCTCGGCGGGGTAGGTGTTGTCTCCGTCGACCATCAGGTAGCAATCGGCGTCGATGTCGCGAAACATCTGGCGGCACACGTTGCCCTTTCCCTGACGGGGCTCAAAGCGCACCGTGGCGCCGTGCTCGGTGGCGATGCGTGAGGTATCGTCCGACGAGTTATTGTCATAGACATAGACCGTAGCCTGCGGAAGCTCGCGGTGAAAGTCGTCGACGACCTTACCGATTGTGAGCGCTTCGTTGTAGCAGGGGATGATGACGGCGATGGATTCAGAATTCACTCAATGCTCCTTACACATTCAATCCTTGAAAGTATAGCCGTTTGGGCTTGGCATCCTTAGATGTGGGTTAGTTCTCCAGTTTTGTTGCGCGAAACGTTTGCATGGCCGTCGGGTCTATACTGTTCGTTTGTCAACGATTACGAGTAAAGGAGTTGCATCCGTGTCGGATCAGACAAAGCAACAAGAAACTCGCAGTCTGCCTGCGACGTTTGCTAAAAACGAGTTTGAGAAGGACGCGTTTATCCTTCGTCAGCTGGTTACCAAGGACTTCAAGATCAAGTATCGTCGTAGCGTTCTGGGCGTTGCATGGTCGGTGCTCAACCCGCTGCTGATGATGGTCGTCATGGCCATCGTGTTCTCGACGATTTTTGCCCAGGGCCGCAATGGCTCGATTACGCCCGAGATGTACCCGCTGTATTTGATCGTGGGTAACGTCACCTTTGCCGTCATGTCCGAGTCTACGAACCAGGCCCTGACGTCGATCGTGGGTGCTGCCCCGCTGCTCAAGAAGGTTAAGGTGCACCGCTGGGTCTTCCCGGTGCAGAAGGTGCTCTTCTCGCTGGTCAACTTTGCCTTCTCGCTTGTCGCCGTCGCCATCGTTATGCTGTGGTTCCGCGTTATGCCTTCTTGGCACCTGATTCTGCTGCCGGTCTGCCTGCTGCTGCTTATGTGCTTCTGCATGGGCCTGGGTATGATGCTCTCTGCCCTTACGGTTTTCTTCCGTGATGTCATGCATCTTTGGAGCGTCGTCATTACGGCGTGGACTTACATCACGCCTATTTTCTGGACAACTGACTTCGTTACGCAAATGCCGCATCTCGTGCGCATTTTGGTCTATGCGAACCCCATGTATAACTACCTGCAGTTTATGCGTGATATCTTCCTGTTCCAGACTACGCCCTCGCTTATGACGTTTGGTATGTGCGTCGCTTGGGCGGTTCTTGCGCTTGTTATTGGCTACACCGTGTTCCATAAGTCCGAGCGCAAGTTCATCCTCTACATCTAAGGAGTGCTGTGATGACTGAATCTGTTGTTGATTACAGCGAGCAGCCTCTGGCTGTCGAGGTCGACGACGTCACCATGATCTTTAACATGGCGTCCGAGTCGCTGACCAACCTCAAGGAGTACTTCATTAAGCTTGCCAAGCACGAGCTGTTCTTTGAGGAGTTTCGGGCGCTTAAGCACATCTCGTTCGATATTCATCGCGGCGAGGTCGTGGGTCTGGTCGGCACCAATGGCTCCGGCAAGTCTACGATGCTCAAGATTATCGCTGGCGTGCTTGAGCCTAGCGAGGGCAGCGTTAAGGTGCACGGTAACATCGCGCCGCTGATTGAGCTTGGTGCCGGCTTTGACCCCGAGCTGACCGCCCGCGAGAACATCTATCTAAACGGCGCCCTGCTCGGCTATACCAAGGAGTTCATCGACGCCAACTTTGGCGGCATTATCGAGTTCGCTGAGCTGCAGAACTTTGTCGATATGCCGCTTAAGAACTTCTCCTCGGGCATGGTGGCGCGTATCGCCTTTGCAATCGCGACGATTACCGAGCCCGATATTCTGATCGTTGACGAGACGCTGTCCGTCGGTGACGTGTTCTTCCAGCAGAAGTGCGAGGACCGCATTCAGCACTTTATCCAGAGCGGCGACGTGACGGTTCTGTTCGTTTCGCACTCCATGGAGCAGGTTGAGCGCATCTGCCAGCGTGCCGTTTGGATTGAGAAGGGTGACCTTCGCATGGACGGCCCAGTCGATGAGGTCTGCAAGGCGTATCGCGAGCAGTTCAACTAGGTTATAATTACTTGCGCCTAACAGGCTTGCGCTTGCTTGGGCGTGCGGTTATTTGCTCCATTAGCTCAGTTGGATAGAGCAGGGGACTTCTAATCCCAAGGTCGACGGTTCGAATCCGCCATGGAGCACCATCGTTTATTAAGCCCGGACCGCTTGGTGGTCCGGGCTTTTTTCATCTTGTGTGTTGCTGGAGCCGAGCGCGAGCAAGCCGCTGCTGTTTGTTGGGGTTGGCATTTTACTTTTCGAGATGCTCTTTCAACAGCTCTAGCGCATGTGCGTAGCCCTTCAGGCCCTCGCCGGTGATGGTGGCGAAGCAGGCTAGGCGTGCATAGCTCACCTGGCGGAAGTCCTCGCGGGTCTCGACGGCGCTGATGTGGACCTCGACGGCAGGGATGGCGACGGCCTTGAGGGCGTCGAGGATCGCGACGCTCGTATGCGTATAGGCGGCCGGGTTTATGACGATGCCGTCGACCTTGCCGTAGGCCTCCTGGATCTTGTCGACGATGCTGCCCTCGTGGTTAGACTGGAAGACCTCGACCTCGTCGAAGCCCTGTGCGGCACCCGCTTCCTGGCAGATCTGCACTAAGCGATCGTAGTTGTCGCTGCCGTAGATGCCTGGCTCGCGAATGCCGAGCATGTTGAGGTTGGGGCCGTTAATGACGAGTGCTTTCATGGTTGCTTCCTTTGCAGTTGAAAAACCACCACAAAGGTGCCTGCCCCCTTTGTGGTGGTTTTGGTTAGAGAGCGGGTGGGAGGGTGTCGAGGAGGGCATGGGCGGTGTTGGCGGCGCAGTCGCGTGAGTCGATGATGTAGTCGGCCCAGGCGCGGTAGCGCGGCATACGCTGCTCGGCCAGCTTGTCGATGCCGTCGCGCGCGGTGATGGGGCGGCCCTTGTGGGCGAGCTCGTCGAGCTTGCGGTTGAGCATCACGATTTGGCTGTTTTGGTGCAGCAGAGGGTAGTTCTCGTCGCGCGTAACCACGCCGCCGCCGGTGGAGAGCACCAAGCCGCTGCGCTTGGAGATGTCGGCCAGCGCTGCCGTCTCCTGCTCGCGGAAGGCCGCCTCGCCGCACTTGATGATAAAGTCGGCGCAGGGCATGCCCAGGCGCTCCTCGAGGGCGCGATCGAGATCGATGTGCTCGCGGCCCGTGAGCTGGGCGATCTGCTCGCCCACGCGGGTCTTGCCCGAGCCCGGCATGCCGATCAGCGCGATGTTCTGTTCGCGGCGTGACAGGCGCTCCGTTACGTCCAGGATCCTCTCGCGCGGGGTGGCTTTGCCGGTATAGCGCTCGACAGCTTGTGCCGCCTGGGCAACAAGCATAAGCAGGCCGCCGATGCAGGGGATGCCGCGGCGCTCGGCCTCGAGCATCAGGCCCGTGCGGGCGGGGTTGTAGACAATGTCGATGACGCCCTCGAGCGCATCGAGGCCTTCGAGCGTGCAAGGCGCGTCGGGGCAATGGGGGAACATGCCGGCGGGCGTGCAGTTGACGAGTAGGGAGGCGTCGGACTGCTGCGCGATATTGTCGTAGTTGACCTCGCTCGTGCGACCCACGGGTACGACGATGGCGCCCATGTCTCCCAGCACCATACTTGCCGTGGTGCCGGCGCCGCCGGTGGCACCGAGCACGAGGGCCTTCTTGCCGGCAACCTCAACGCCCAACTCCTCGACCAGGCACTGGAAACCGAAGTAGTCAGTATTATCGCCGTGCAGGCGGCCGTCGGGCAGGCGCGTGATGGTGTTGACGTTGCCAATGCGCTCGGCGAGCGGGCTCAGCTCGTCCAGGTATTCCATGACGGCGCGCTTGTAGGGGATGGTCACGTTGGTGCCCTCCCATTCGTCGCCCGTCATAAAAGCCTCAAGATCCTCGGGCTCGCGCTCAAAACGCACGTACTCAAGCCCCGCCAGCTCCTTGTAGATGGTCGGGGTGTAGCTGTGGCCCAGCACGCGGCCCAGCACGCCGTAGGGGCGGGTTGCGGCGGTATCGGTCATCTAGAGCACCTCCGTGTAGCTGCCAAAGTAGGTGAAGCTCTCGCATACGTCGTCGATCGAATCGAGCAGGTCGTCGAGGGCCTTGCTGCCAAAGGGACAGTCCAGGTCAAAGTAGAACATAAACTCAAAGTCGCGACCGGGGATGGGGCGGCTCTCGAGCTTGATGAGGTTGATGTTGAGTGCGTAGAAGCGCTCGAGCACGCGATAGAGGGCGCCCGGCTCGTTGGCCGTGGTGATCATGAGCGAGGTACGGTTGGCACCGGGATAGACGCGTGGCTCGCGGCTGATGACGACAAAGCGCGTGTAGTTGTTGTCCGAGTCCTGGATGTTGGACTCCAGCACCTCCAGGCCATAGAGTGCCGCGCAGCTGCGCGATGCGATGGCGGCAACATCGGTGCGGTCGGAATTGGCGACCATCTCGGCCGACATGGCGGTGTTGGGGTACTTGGTGGCGTGCAGGTCGTGGGACTCGATAAAGCCCGCACACTGGGCAATGGCTTGGCCGTGGCTGTAAACCTCGCGCACGTCGGCGAGCTTGGTGCCGGGCTTGACGAGCATGTTGTGGTCGATCTTGAGGCGAAGCGAGCGCACGATGTGGAAGTCGAACTGGGCGAGCAGGTCGTAGACGGCGTTGACCGAGCCGGCGGTGGAGTTCTCGATGGGCAGCACGCCAAACTCGCAGAAGCCGTCGCGCACAGCGCGCATAACGCCTTCGAAGGTCTCGAAAAACGCGATGTCGGGCACGTCGAAGAGTTTGCACGCGGCGATCTGGCTATAGGCACCTTCCACGCCCTGGCAGGCAACTGTGGCCGTTTGAGGGAAGGGCGTGTCAAAGGCTGCAGCCGTGGCGTGGGCCTTTTGCGAGACGGTGATGCCCTTGAGCTCGTTGATGTAGCGCTGCTGCTCGGCCTTGCTCATGCTCATAAGGAGGCGGAACAGGGTGATGGTCTGCGCCTCGTAGCGCTCGGGCGCGCGGCTGGCGAGGTTGTTGAGTTTTGAGCGCTCGCGGGCGGGGTCAAAGACGGCCTTGCCCATCTCGATCTTTGATTTGGCGACCTCGGTGGCAATGTCCATACGCTCGACAAAGCTATTGAGGAGCGTGGTGTCGATGCCATCGATGGTCTGGCGAATATCGGCAAGGTCCATGGAGGCCCCTTTCACGTAATGGCAGAGTTGACAGGCAACCCAGGTGAGTCGGGTTAGAGCTGGCCGGCGTCCTCGAGGAGGGCGTCCCAGATGGCGAGCGCCGCGGCTGCCTCGGCTACGGGGACGGCTCGGGGGACGATGCAGGGATCGTGACGGCCGTGGACCGAGAGCTCGGCATTTTCCATGGCGTCCATGTCTACGGTCTGCTGCTCGCGGCCAATTGAGGGCGTCGGCTTTACGGCCATGCGCCACATGACGGGCGCGCCGGTCGAAATACCGCCCAGGATGCCGCCGGCGTTATTGGACTCGACTTCGATCTCGCCGGTCTCGGCATCGATGCGATACGGATCGTTGTTCTCGCTGCCGCGCATGGCGGCCACGGCAAAGCCCATGCCAAACTCCACGCCCTTTACGGCGGGAATGCCAAACGCGATTTGCGCGATGCGGTTCTCGATGCCGTCGAACATGGGGTCGCCGATGCCCGTGGGAAGCCCGTAAATGCCGCACTCCACGATGCCGCCGATGCTGTCGAGTTCATCGCGCGCGGCCAGAATCTCCTCGCGCATGCGGCCGGCTGCGGCGGCGTCAATGCACGGCAGGTCGTTCGTAAGGATCGCCTTGCGGTCGGCCTCTCGATAGACCATATCGTCCATCGGCAGGTCGGAGATGCCGCCGATCTGCGCGACGTGCGCCATGACCTGAATGCCGCGGGCCTCGAGTGCCTGTAGCGCAATGCCGCCGGCGATGCATAAGGGTGCCGTTAGGCGGCCGGAAAAATGCCCGCCACCAGCAACATCGTGCATGTTGTGATACTTCACGCGCGCGGGGAAGTCCGCATGTCCGGGACGGGGCTTGCAGCGCAGCTCGGAGTAATCATTGGAGCGCGTGTTGGTGTTCTCGATAATCGCGGCAATGGGCGCGCCGGTGGTATGTCCATCGACCACGCCGGCAATGATATGCGCGGCGTCGGCCTCGTGGCGCTTGGTTGCGGTCTCGTCGCGACCGGGGGCACGACGGTCCAAAAAGGCCTGCAGCTGCTCCTGGTCAACGGCAATACCGGCAGGAATGCCGTCGAGTGAGCAGCCGATAGCGGGGGAGTGCGACTGGCCAAAGATACTCAGATGCAAGACGTTGCCAAAGGTCGAGGACATGCTATTCCTCCTCGAGCGTGACCTTGCCGCCTAGCAGGCGGTAGTGGTCAAAGAAATCGGGATAGGACTTGTTGACGGCCTCGGCGCCGTGGATCACAACTTCGCCAGTGGCGCGGCTCGCAGCGATGGCAGCCATCATGGCGATGCGGTGGTCGTTGTGCGAATCGACCTCGCCGCCGGTGAAGGCATCGACACCCTTGATGATGAGGTCGTCACCGGCGATGCGCACCTGTGCGCCCAGCGCGGTGAGCTCGCGGGTGGTGGTGACCAGACGGTCAGATTCCTTGATGCGCAGGCGCGCACAGTCACGGATGAACGTGCGGCCCTGAGCCAGCGAGGCCACGGCCGAGATAACGGGTACCAGGTCGGGAATGTCGTGGGCGCTCATCTCAAAGCCGGCGAGCTTGTCGGACTGCACGGTGGCGGCGTTGGTGGAGCGCACGATGCGGGCGCCAAAGCGCGAAAGCGCGGCAAGCACGTTGCGGTCGCCCTGCGCGGAGCTCAGCGACACGCCCTCCACGGTGATGGGGTCGGTGCCGATGGCGCCAGCGCACAACCAAAAGGCGGCGTTGGACCAGTCGCCCTCGACGGCCACGCTGCCGGGCGTGCGGTACGAGCCACTGCTCACGCGGAAGTTCGTGACCTCGGGCTGACCGTCCTTGGCGGGGATACGTTCGACGTTGACCTCGACGCCGAAGGTCTTCATGGCCTGGATGGTCAGGTTGATATAGGGGCGGCTCTCAATGAGGCCGGTTACCTGCACGCAGGAGGGCTGGGCCAGAAGCGGGGCTGCCAGCAGCAAGCCGGAGATGTACTGTGAGCTCACGTTGCCCGGCAGGATAAAGGTGCCCGGGCGCATGCGGCCGCTTGTCTTGAGCGGAAAACCGCCCAGACCCTGTAGGTCGCAGCCGGCGGCGACGATCTCGTCCGAGAGCGGGGAGAGGGGGCGTGCGCCCAAGCGTCCCTGACCCACAAAGGTGGCCTCTGCGCCCAGCGCGCAGGCGACGGGCAACATAAAGCGGAGTGTGGAGCCGCTTTCGCCGCAGTCAAGCGTGCCGCCGGCAAGGGCCTTGAGCAGGCCAAACTCAACACTCTTCATGGTGGGGTGGACCTGGAAGCCGTCCTCGACGGTCTCGATGCGGGCACCCAGGGCCGTAAGGCAACGCACCGTAGCCTCGATGTCGGCGCAGGTGGTGTTGCAGGTGACGTGCGTCTCGCCGTTGGCAAGCGCAGCGCAGATAATCAAGCGGTGCGCCATCGACTTGGATGCGATGGCGGGAACGGTGCCCTTGAGCGGGGACGGGGTGATGCGGGCTAGCATGCGGATGCGTCTCCCTTCTGGCCGAGGCCCTCGGCAATGAGTTCATGGAAAGTGGAAAGCGGCGTGCGGTCGATGCTGCAGCGGCCAATGCCGTGCGGAATCACCAGGTCGATAGTGTCACCGGCACGTTTTTTGTCGTGCAGCGCCTCGGCAAAGATGGCGTCGGCATCTTGGTCGCAGCGGGTCTTGAGGCCATGGCGGGCGCAGAGCTCCTCAATACGACCGGGCAGTGCAGCATCGCAAACGCCGTGCAGGGCCGCGGCGCGCGTGATGATACCCATGCCGATCGAAACGCAGTTGCCGTGTCCGAGCTCAAAGTGCTCGCAGGCCTCGACGGCGTGTCCGGCGCTGTGTCCAAAGTTGAGGAGCTTGCGCTGGTTGGTTTCGCGCTCGTCGGCGACGACCACGGCGCGCTTGATGTCGATATTGCGGGCGATGATGAGCGCTACGCGGGCCACATCGCGGTTGAGCAGCTCCAGCGTGAGCGGGGTCTTCTCCAGCTCGGCGAAAAGCTCTGGGTCGGCGATCACGGCGTGCTTGACGACCTCGCCACAGCCGTCGGCGAACTGCTCGGGCGTGAGGGTGGCCAGGCACCCCACGTCGGCGATAACCACATTCGGCTGCCAAAAGGCGCCGGCCAGGTTCTTGCCGGCAGCCAGGTCGATGGCGGTCTTGCCACCCACCGACGAATCCACCATGGCGAGCAGGCTCGTCGGGATCTGCACAAACTTGCAGCCGCGCATGTAGGTGGCGGCCACAAAGCCCGTCACGTCGCCCACGACGCCGCCGCCGAGCGCCACGATAACGTCGGAGCGCGAAAGCTCGTGCTCGGCCACAAACTCCAAAATGGCAACATAGGTTTCGGCGCGCTTATGGGCCTCGCCGGCCTCGAAGGTGCAGATGCTCACCTCGTAGCCTGATGCCTCCAGGCTCTGCTTAACGGGCATCTGGTAAAGCGGGCCCACGTTGGTGTCCGTCACGATGACGGCCTTGGTGCCGCCGGCAGTGGCGCGCACGAGCGGTCCCGCCTGCTCCAGCAAAAACGTGCCAACATGCACCTGGTAGGGGCGTGCAGTGTCGATATCGATGGTAATCGCCATAAGCTATGGTCCTTTCGACCTGGCGTGATAGGTGGTCTAGTGGGTGGCCTCGTCGTCGAGTGCGCGCTTAATGCGGTCGCCCTCGGCAAGGAGATTCTCCAGATAGCGCTGGTCGCGGTCCTTAAGGGCGCGGCTGTAGGCGCCGAGCGATTCGATAAGATGGTCGATCTCGAAGGCGAGCGCGTCGGCGTCGTCGATCATGAGCTCGGACCACATTTGCGGGTTGAGGTGCGCCACGCGGGTGAGATCGCGGTAGCTACCGGCCGAAAAGCCGTGGTGGACCTGGGCGGTGGGGCTTTTGACGTAGGCGTTGGACACCACGTGCGCAAGCTGGCTCGTGAAGGCGATGACGCGGTCGTGCTCGGCGGCGCTGGTCACGCTGAACTTGCCAAAGCCCAAGGGGCGCACCATCTCGCGCACCTGGCCCAAAAGCTCCAGCTTAAGGGCATCGTCCACCGCGGGTGGCACGAGCACGAGCGGGGCACCCTGGAACAGGTCGGCGCGGGAGTGCGCGTAGCCCGAGAACTGGGTGCCCGCCATGGGGTGCGCGCCCACAAAGTAAAAGCCGTTCTCGCGGGCAAGCTCAAAGGCGCGCTCGCACACGATGCCCTTGACGCCCACCGTGTCGATCACCACGGGGCCCATGATGGCCTCGGTGTCGGTGGCGTCGGCGAGCGCCTGTGCGTGCGCCTCGAGCCACTCGATGCATGCCTCGGGGTAGCAAGCCAGGACGATGATGTCGCATTCACCGAGTGTCCTGTCGTTGAGCTCTCCGGCGATAGTGCCCATGCTGGCGGCCGTCATGACATCGTCATCGGGGTCCCAGGCCAGCACGCGGACGCCCGCCTGTGCATAGCCGCGGGCAAAGCTGCCGCCGATGAGGCCAAGGCCGACGATGCCGGCACACTTGGGGCCGCCCTGGTTAACGCGTGCGTTTCTCACCGTACCCATGGGCTACTCCATGGTCTCTTGGCAGACGACCTCGCGGATGGCTCGGATGCGGCGCATGGTGTCGTCGAACTGATCGGGGGTGAGGGCCTGGGCGCCGTCGGACCAGGCGCGGCTCGGCTCGTCGTGGACCTCGATCTCCAGGCCGTTGGCACCGCAGGCGGTCGCGGCGAGCGCCATGGGCTCAACGTAGCGGGTGTAGCCGGTGGCGTGGCTGGGGTCGGCGACGACGGGCAGGTGCGACAGGTGGTGCAGCACCGGCACGGCGTTGAGGTCGAAGGTATTGCGGGTGCGGGTCTCGAAGGTGCGGATACCGCGCTCGCACAGAATGACGTTGTTGTTGCCCTCGCTCATGATGTACTCGGCTGCCATAAGCAGCTCATCGATCGTGCCGGACATGCCGCGCTTGAGTAGAATCGGGGTCTGGGTCTTGCCGACCTCCTTGAGCAGGGGGAAGTTCTGGGCGTTGCGGGCGCCGATCTGCATGACGTCAATCTTCTTGTCCAAGAAGACCTGCACGTCGCGTGGGTCCATGATCTCGGTGACGATCGGCATGTCGAGCTCGGCGGACGCCTCGCACAGCAGGTCGAGGCCGGCGGGGCCCATGCCCTGGTAGGCGTAGGGGGAGGTGCGGGGCTTGTAGGCACCGCCGCGCAGCATCGTGGCACCGGCGGCCTTCACGCGGCGGGCGATGCGGATGAGGTTCTCGCCCTCGACGGAGCACGGGCCGGCGATGACCTGGAACTGATCGCCGCCGATCTTGACGCCGTGGCCGCAGTCGATGACGGAGTCCTCGGGGTGGAACTTGCGGTTGGCGCGCTTGAACGGCTCGGAGACGCGCTGCACGCGCTCGACGACATCCATGGACTCGAGCAGGAACGGGTCGATCTTGGTCGTGTCGCCCACCAGTCCGATGATCGTCTCATTCTCGCCGCGCGAGACGTCGGTCTTCAGGCCCTTTTTCTCAATCCAGCTGACGATATGGCTGACGGCCTCGTCGCTGGCGCTCTGCTTTAAAATAGCAATCATGGTGTGCCTCTCACCTCGATGGATAACCCTTGCAAAAACGGCCCGCATCGCGAGCCGTGTATATATGGTGCATGAGAGTTTATACTATCTGACTCGCTTTTGCCTTCTAAAGTGGGCCGTTGCGCCGCGTCTTCCTCGGAATTGCAAAGCTTTTTCTTTTATTTTGATAGCCCGTGGTGCACTTGGGTATAATGCCAGACGTTGGCCCTATTAGCTCAGGGGATTAGAGCGTCTGCCTCCGGAGCAGAAGGCCGTTGGTTCGAATCCAACATGGGGCACCATCGAACGTAAGACCGTCCGAACCTCGCATGGTCCGGGCGGTTTTTCTTATACTGACGCGACGTGATGGGACGTGGTATGGCAGCAACGGATATCGAGCGCGGACTCTCGACCGCCGAGGTCGAGGAGCGCATCGCCGCCGGTAAGATCAACCGCAACATGGAGCTCAAGACCAAGTCGGTCAAAGAGCTCATCATCGAGAACCTCTGCACGCTGTTCAATTTGATCAACGTGATCTTGGCGTTCCTGGTCATTTTGACCGGTTCGTTTAAGAATCTGACGTTCCTGTTCGTGGTGCTCCTCAATACCGCTATTGGCGTCATCCAGTCCATGCGTTCCAAGAAGATGGTCGATAAGCTCACGCTGCTGACTTCCAAGAAGGCCATCGCGGTGCGCGACGGCGCCGAGGTGGAGCTCGACCTGGACCAGATCGTGCTCGACGACATCATCCGCCTGGGGCGCGGCGACCAGATTCCCGCTGACGCCGTGGTGGTTTCGGGCGAGGCGCTCGTGAACGAGAGCCTGCTGACGGGCGAGAGCGACCTTATTAAGAAACAGCCCGGTTCCGAGCTCATGAGCGGCAGCTTTATCGACTCGGGTCTGCTGCGCGCCCGCGTGATCCATGTCGGCGCCGACAACTACGTGGCCAAAATTAATAACGAGGCCAAGTACGTCAAAAAGGTCAATTCCGAGATCATGAACGCGCTTAACGCCATCGTGCGCTTCGCGAGCCTCATTATGATTCCGCTCGGCCTGGCACTCTTTGCCTCGAGTGTGAGCGAGCTGTGGGATGCCGCCGGTACGCCGGGCGATAGCGCGCTTTCGTGGTGCTTTTCCGAGCTGCTTGCCGGTCGTGTGCCCTCGTCGGCGCTGCTGTCCACGGTGGGCGCTCTTTTGGGCATGATTCCGCAGGGCCTGGTGCTGCTGACCTCGTCGGTGCTTGCCATCGCCACGGTGCGTCTGGCGCGCCGCAAGGTACTCGCGCAGCAGCTCTACTGCATCGAGACGCTCGCGCGCGTCGACGTGCTGTGTCTGGACAAGACGGGCACCATTACCTCGGGTCGTATGGAGGTCGAGGGTACCTACCCGCTGCCTGTTGAGGGTGTTGGCTTTGGCGTGGACTCGGACGAGGCGGCTGTTCCCGTCGATACCACGGTGCTCGATTTTGCGCTGGCTAACGTGGCACGTGCGACTTCGGCCGATGCCAACGAGACCTGCCAGGCGCTGCTCAACTATTACGCCGATCGCCCGGTCGAGGTGTCTGAGCCGCTGTCGGTCATTCCGTTCTCGTCCTCCAAAAAGTGGAGCGGCGCGTCGTTTGCACAGGGCTCCTATGTGATGGGTGCAGCGCAGTTTGTGCTCTCTGATCGTGTGTTTTCGCAGGTCGAGAACCGTGTCGCCGAGCTTGCCGATACCTGCCGCGTGCTCGTGGTGGCGAGCGTGGACGGCTTTACGCCCGATGGCGATATGGTGGGCGAGGCCGAGCCCGTGGGCTTTGTGACCATCCGCGACGAGATTCGTACCTCGGCGGCCGAGACCATCGGCTACTTTAACGAGCAGGGCGTGACCCTCAACGTGATCAGTGGCGACGACCCGCGTACGGTGTCGTCGATCGCGCGCGTGGTGGGCGTGCCGGGGGCGGACGCTTATGTGGACGCCACGACGCTCGATACGCCGGCCAAGCTCGATGCCGCAGTGGACCGCTACCATGTCTTTGGTCGTGTGACCCCGCAGCAGAAGCGCGAGCTCGTGCAGGCGCTCAAGCGCCGCGAGCACATCGTGGCCATGACGGGCGACGGCGTCAACGACGTGCTGGCGCTCAAGGAGGCCGACTGCTCCGTCGCCATGGCGGCCGGCTCCGATGCCGCGCGCAACGTGGCCGAGATCGTACTCGTCGACAACGACTTTGCCTCGATGCCCGCCGTGGTGGCCGAGGGCCGTCGCTCCATCAACAACCTGCAGCGCTCGGCGTCGCTGTTCCTGACCAAGACGCTGTTCTCGATGGGCCTGGCGGCGCTGTGCATCGCGCTGCCGCCGTACCCCTTCGAGCCCATCCAGATGACACTCATCAACTTCTTCTGCATCGGCGCGCCGGGCTTTGTGTTGGGCCTTGAGCCCAACAATGCTCGCGTGAAGGGTGCGTTTTTGACGAACGTACTCAAGCGTGCGCTGCCGGCGTCGATTGCGGTCATTTTGGCTGCGGCGCTCGATATCTTTGTGGCGCGCGTGTTTGGCTTTAGCCAGCTCACGCTGTCTACGATGTGCCTGCTTACGTCGTGCGCGGCGAGCGTCAGCCTGATCTGGCGCATCTCGCAGCCTCTCACGCCCCTACGTGTGGTGCTTTTTGTGTTTGTGGTCGCCGGCATCCTGGTGGGCGTTATCGGATTCCCGGAGCTTCTGTCTATTGCCAACCTGTCGATGGGCCAGATGGTTATCTTGGCTGTCATCGTGGTCTTTACCTGCTCGGTGTTCTTTAAGCTCGCCACGATGATGGATTCGCTCAAGCCGCGTCGTCGTCATGTCGCAACTGGTTTTGGCCGCGGTGTGCGCGTCCGCCTGGGTCGCGGTGGCGGCAAGGTGAGCTCGACGCGCTCGACGGCCGAACGTTTTGCCAAGCGCGTCGCCGCCGACATGGCGCAGCGCCGCGAAGATCGCACCGTTCGCGAGGCCGAGGCCCGCGCGCTCGAGGGCGTGGCCCAGGCCCAGCCCAAGAAAAAGAAGAGTACCGGAGCCAAGCGCTCTCGCGTGACCAAGTCCACCCAAGGCATCAAAGTCTCGATGCCAAGCAAAAAGAAGAAGTAGCTACGCGCCCTGGCGATGTTGAATTGGTGCCTTGCTCCTGTGGGGCCGTGGCGATGTTATGCTCTAACCTCGATTGTTTGAATTGCTTCGAAAAGAGGATGCCGTGATCTGTCCGCATTGCCTTAAGACTATCGAGGACGGCGCCTCGTTCTGCCCCTACTGCAACGCCTATGTGGGTCCGGGCGATGGCCCCGAGCACACCGAGTTCGTGTTCTGCGAGGGCTGCGGTGCCCGTCTTTCTTCGCACGATCGTACGTGTCCCAAATGCGGACGCCCCGCTCCGGGTATCCTCTCCGAGGACGCGGCCGCATCCGACCTGGCAGCGGGCCGCACGGCGGGCTTTCCGCGCCTAACGCAAGAGCAGATCGATACCGAGGTGCCTCATGCGCCCGCCTCAGCTGCCGCGGTTCTTTCGGACGCCGCCGATCCTAACGAGACCTGCGTGCTGCCGGCTTTCGATAAGGATTTCGGTATCCCCAAGGTCGATATTCCCACGCCCGTTTCCCTGCACGACGATGCTCAAAAACCCAAGCGCAAGGTGCATCCCGACGAGGACGCCTATCACAAGCACAAGCGTCATATCCCCAAGCCGCTCATCGTCATCGCGATCCTTGCCTTTGTGTGCGGTGGTGCCTATTGGTTCGTGACGACCGATCCCATGGGTGTCATGCCTGGCTTCTATGACCAGTTTGGCCAAGCCGCGCAGACGACCTTCCCCACGCGCCAAAAGGGCGAGGCGACTGAGGACGATACCAAGCAGGACGATTCTGCCGAGGTGGTCCAGGAAGAAACCGTGCTCACCGATGATCAGCTCTATACCAGGCTCGACGGTCTGTATCAGACCATCGTGTCCTACGGCGACGAGGACCAGATCGGCGAGGTCATCGATTCCTTTAACAACGGTTATCTCCGAACGCCGCTGTCCACCCGTCAGGAGCTGTCGCAGAGTGCCTACGCCCTGCGCGACCAGATCAAAAAGACGCAAGATGAGCTCAACAACCTTAAGTACCAGGACGATACGGTCTATGCGGATGACATCGCCCACTTAAAGCAGCTTGCCGAGTGGATGTACGAGCGCGTTGACGTGATCTGCCAGAGTTGGGACATCTCGCTGGCCATTCCCGATGGCGAGTCGATGAGTTCTCACCAAAGCGAGATCCTGGCGCCCATCGCTCAAAGCGGCAACAGCGCGCTGAATCAGTACGACGCCAACGTGGGCTCCTGGAAGCCGCAGCAGCGTTCCTAAAATTAGTTCGCCATAGTCGGCATAACCTACGTGCGCAATTGATGTAAGCGCATGCTTATTGCTACAATTCTTACAAATATGCTTTAAACGCACGAGGAAGGAACCACATGTTTGGTTTTAAGAAAGAGCTCTACACGCCCGAGTATCAGCTTGCCGGCGACGAGTGCGCCGTTATCGAGACGTCGAAGGGTACCATCAAGGTCAAGTTTGACGGCGAGGGCGCTCCCATTCATGTCGCGAACTTCTGCGAGCTTTCTACGATGGGCTTCTATGATGGCCTTAAGTTCCATCGCTATGTGCCCGGTTTTGTCATCCAGGGCGGCGACCCCAATACCCGCGATATGTCCGGCGCCGACGTCGCCGCTGGTCTTGAGGGCCCCGACGGCATGCCCGGTACCGGTGGCCCCGGCTACTGCATCAAGGGCGAGTTTGCCACCAATCCGCGCAACAGCCATGTCGATGGTGCCCTTGCCATGGCACGCTCCATGGACCCCGATTCCGCGGGTTCGCAGTTCTACTTCTGCCTGGGCGCCCAGCATAACCTCGATTCCGGTTACACCGTCTTTGGTACCACGGTCGAGGGTCTCGATGTGATTTCGCAGCTGCGTGCCGGCGACGAGATCGTCCATGTCGAGATCGTTCACGAGTAAAGGGGACTTCCTTGAATAGCCAGCTGATCCAACAGGGCCGCGCCGCTTACCGCGCGGGTGATTTTTCCGCTGCAGCCCAGATGCTTGGGGCGGCAAAGACTCCCGATGAGATTATGGGCGAGGCCGATCACCTTCGTGGCAACGCCTTGATGCACCTGGGCATGTATGCTGAGGCCGCCGAGGCTTATGCTGCCGCCCTCAACGACGGCACTTATGGCAAGCGCGGCGCGCTGCTCACCAACCGCGGCAAGGCGCTCGCCGCCGTGGGCGACTACACGACGGCCGCCCAGGCGTTTTCTGCCGCTACGCAGGATGCTTCCTATGCCACGCCGTTCAAGGCCTATCTGGGCCTGGGTAACGCGCTGTTCCAGTCGGGCGACTATGCCAACGCGGGTACTGCCTTCCGTCAGGCTGCCATCGACGGCGCCAATCCGGCTCCTGTCGCCGCGCTCGGCGAGCTCGGTCGTTGCTTCATTAAGCTTGGCCGTCCGGCGGATGCCGTGGAGACCTACCGCACGGCTATCGACTTTGCCGGCCCCCGCGACGACACGCGTGCGCTCAACGCCGGCATGGGTCAGGCACTTTCTGCCGCCGGCCGCCCCTCCGACGCACTCGACGCCTTTAACGCCGCTACTGCCGATGGCATCTACCAGCTCACCTCCGAGCAGGCCGATGAGCTTGCCCGCGTGCATGATTCGCTTGCCGCACTGTCTGCCCAGACGGCTATGGCCACGGCTCCGGCGCCCGCGATGGACGCTCCTGCCGTCGATCCGCTCGATCCTACGGGCGCGACCGGTCAGTTTATGCCCGATCCCTCGGACACCGGCTTCTTTACGCTGTCCGAGTCCGAGATGGTCCAGCAGGACCGTCAGGATCGTAAGCAGGCCAAGGTCCGTCGTCGCCATCGCCACACGGGTCTCAAGGTCTTCATCGTGCTGCTTCTGCTCATTTTGATTGCTGCGGGCGGTCTGGGCTTTGCCTACACGCGCGGCTTTGGCTTCCCCTCGCAGGAGTCGGTTATCACCGATCTGTTCCAGGCTGCCGGCGACGGTGACACCGCAAAGGCCGAGTCTTGCCTGGCCTCGAGCCTGTCCGAGGACGCCAAGTCGATGATCATCTCCTCGATTCCGCAGGGCGCCACCGTGTCCGTCGAGGGCATGGATCAGTCCATGACCGAGACGACCGCTAAGGTGAAGGCATCGCTGTCCAAGGGCGGCGAGCAGGAGTACACCGTCAAATTCGTGCGCTCCGACAATCATATCGGCTGGGCCGTTTCCTCGCTCGATATGGATTTCTCGGCTGCTGACAACCAGTAGTGACCTTATGGGATTTAGCTTTGCCCGGCGCTTCACCGCAAGTGAGGTGCCGGGCTTGCGCTAGTATCATGAGCTAGTAGTTTTCCAGCAATCATCCAACACATCAGGAGTTGCGTTGTTTTCTTTGATGGATATGTTCTTCGGTAGCTATGCGGGCGATCTTGCCATCGACCTCGGCACCGCAAATACGCTTGTCTCCGTGCGCGGCAAGGGCATCGTCATTCGCGAGCCCTCTGTCGTCGCCATCGACAAGAACGACGAGCGCATCCTGGCGGTCGGTATCGAGGCAAAGCGCATGCTCGGCCGTACGCCCGGCAACATCGTGGCCGTTCGTCCCCTGAAGGACGGCGTCATCGCTGACTTCGATGTTACCGAGGCTATGCTTCGCTACTTTATCGACAAGGCGTCCGAGAAGCGCTATCCGTGGACCCCGCGTCCGCGCGTTGTCGTCTGCGTTCCCTCCGGCGTCACGTCGGTCGAGAAGCGTGCTGTCTTTGAGGCCACGATCCAGGCTGGCGCTCGCCAGGCCTACCTGATCGAGGAGCCCATGGCCGCCGCTATCGGCGCCGATCTGCCCGTCGAGGAACCCACCGGCTCCATGGTCATCGACATCGGCGGCGGTACCACCGAGGTCGCTGTTATCGCTATGGGCGGCATCGTCGTCTCGCAGTCCATCCGTATTGCCGGCGACGAGTTCGATCAGGCTATCCTCACGCACGTTCGAGATGCCTACAACCTGGCCATCGGCGAGCGTACGGCAGAGGACATCAAGATCAAGGTCGGTTCCGCCGTGCCGCTCAAGGACGAGCTCGACGTCGAGGTCAACGGCCGCGACGTGATCACCGGTCTGCCCAAGACCGTACGCATCGAGAGCGAGGAGATTCGTCGCGCACTCAACAAGCCACTCGACGAGATGGCCAAGGCCGTCAAGGACGCACTCGACGCTACGCCTCCCGATCTTGCCTCGGACCTTATGTACTACGGCATTTTGCTGACCGGTGGCGGCGCGCTGCTGCGCGGTCTCGACGTGCGCCTGCGCGATGAGACCGGCGTTTCGGTCAACGTCAGCCCCACGGCGCTCGATAACGTCGTTAACGGCTGTGCCCGCGTGCTCGAGGCCAATGCGTTTGATGGCGGCTTCGTCCAGACCAATGCTTAATTTCCAAAAGGTGGATTCCATTTGGCACGATCTTCGGGTTTCTCCACAAATCTGAATACCAAGCGACAATCAACGGGTATGCGCCCGTTGATTGTTTTCAGCCTGATTTCGGTGTTGCTGCTCACGTTTTACATCCGCGAGGGCGAGGCAGGACCGATTCATGCCGTGCGTTCGGGCGTAACGACGATTACCTCGCCGGTGCGCTTTGTGGGTTCGGCTGTGGCGGCTCCCTTCAATGCCATCGGCAACGTGTTCTCTAACCTAACGGCGTCGCAGGATACGCTCGACGAGCTCAAGAAACAAAACGAGGAGCTGACCTCTAAGGTTGCTGAACTCTCCGAGGCTCAAAAGACCGCTGAGCGTCTGGAGGGGCTGGTCGGCCTGCAGTCGACCTACAACCTTAAATCGACCGCAGCTCGTATTGTTGGTGCCTCGGGCGATGCTTGGGCCTCGACCGTCACCATCGACAAGGGTTCTGCCGACGGCCTTACCATCAACATGCCTGTGACGAGTTCGGCCGGTGTTATCGGCCAGATTATCGAGGTTTCGGCCAAGACCTCTACCGTGCGCCTGATTGGCGACGAGAACTCGGGCGTGTCCGCCATGGTGCAGGACACGCGCGCCCAGGGCATGCTGCAGGGTCAGGCTGACGGCACGCTGCGTCTTGAGTACGTGAGCGTCGACTCCGATGTTAAGGTTGGCGACATCATCGTGACCTCGGGCATCGGTGGCGTGTTCCCCAAGGGTCTACCGCTCGGCACCGTCTCGTCGGTTGAGAAATCGGCAAACGATGTGTACTACACCATTGTGGTGCGCGCCCAGACGACGGCCGAGAACAACGAGGAAGTGCTGGTCATTACCTCGCTGACCGACGAACAGTCGGCCTCGGATGAGGACGTGAGCACGGCCAACAGCACGCCGCAGGGAACGTCGCGCGATGCTGCGACCAAGACGAAGGACGAGAGCTCGGATGACAGTTCCGACACGTCCGAGACGACCGATTCTGGCTCGAGCGAATAGGGGGGCATGTCCATGGATCTACACGAGCAGGGGATGAGCTCCCGCACGTTTGTGATCGCCGCCATCGTGTGCGTGCTGCTGCAGGCAGGCCTGGCACCGCAGATCTCCATTGCGGGCGGTCGCGTCAACTTCATGATTATCCTGGTGTGCCTAAGCGTGTTCTCGGGCGACCCGACTCGTGCCGTCGTGTGCGGTTTTTGCAGCGGCTTGTTTTATGACCTGTCCGCTGCCGTGCCGGTGGGCGTTATGTCGCTCCTGCTGACCGTGGGTTCTTTTGCCCTGGTGCACAGCGCCGTCGGTCAGACGGGCGGTACCCCGAGTGCGCGCGGCGTCACCGTGGGCGCCTTTGCGCTCGTCATTAATGTGATTTACAGCATCATCTTGCTGTTTATGGGTTTGGAGACGAGCTTTGTCGTGGCGATCTTCGGCCATGCGCTGCCGTCCTCGATCCTGACGGGTCTGGTTGCCATTCCGTTTTTGATGTTCGGCGTCGTGCCGCAGTCTGGCTATGGATTCTCCGCACGCGGCGGACGCCAGGCAGGTATGCGCTTTAAGCCCAAGACCCGCAAGCTCAAATAGGGGAGGCCCGTAGATGTCTTCCCAGATGACGGTTATTATCGCCGGTATCGTGCTGGTTGTGGCCATCGTGGTCGCGCTGGTCATCATGCGTCGTGGCGATTCCCGTTTTACCTACGATACGCAGCATGGAACGGCCCCGCGCGCCACCGAGGGCGAGGGCAATACTGCGGCGACCGCCTTTAAGGGCCGCTTTTCCATCCTCACCACGGGTGTGGGCGCGATGTTTGCGGCGCTTGTCGTCAAGCTGTGGGGCATGCAGATGGTCTCGTCGGACTATTACGAGAAGCAGGCTAATAGCAATCAGACTCGCACCGTTACCACTCCCGCTGTGCGCGGCCGCATCCTCGACCGCAATGGCGTGGCGCTTGTCCAGAACCGTCCCTCACTTGCTGTCGTGGCCTACCGCGACCTTGCCGAGGATGAGGTTCTGGTTCGCCATCTTGCCAACGTGCTTGGAATGCCTTACGTGGCGGTCCTTCGCAATATTCAGGACAATACAGAGGGCGCTCAGAGCCTGCATACCATCGCGACGGACGTTCGTCGCTCCACGGTTGCCTATATTCAGGAGCATGCCGGCGAGTTCCCGGGCGTCAAGATTGCCGAGCGTACCGAGCGTCAGTATCCATATGGCGAGACGGCATGCCATATCTTGGGCTATACCGGCACCATTACCTCCGAGCAGCTCGAGGCCCAGAATAAGAAAACCTCTGGCGATGATGATGCCTCTGCTGGCAAGATTACGTACCAGTCGGGCGATATCGTGGGCCAGGCGGGCGTTGAGAGCTACTACGAAAACCTGCTGCAGGGCATTCGTGGCGAGCAGACCGTCAAGGTCGATGCCTCGGGCAATGTGACCGGTCAGGCCGGCGCCGTTCCCGCGAAGGCCGGCTCCGACATTAAGCTCACGCTCGACCTTAAGATCCAACAGGCCTGTGAGACGGCGCTGGCGAGCGCTATCGAGCTTGCCAAGACCACTGGCTACAGCAATGCCGGCAACGGCGCTGTGGTGTGTCTCGATCCCAACAATGGCGAGATCCTGGGCATGGCAAGCGAGCCCAAGTTCGATCCGTCCGTCTTTATCGGCGGCGTCTCAAATGACGTGTGGACCGAGCTCAATGATGACAAGGGTTCACACCCGCTGATCAACCGCGCCATTAGCGGACAGTACATGTCGGCCTCGACCATCAAGCCGCTCTCGGCACTGGCCGGTCTTGAGTTTGGAACCTACACTTCAACGCAGACAACCAACTGCACGGGCTATTGGACGGGCCTGGGCAAGGCTTGGGGCAAGCGCTGCTGGCTGACTTCTGGCCACGGCACCATGACGTTGCAGTCGGGTATCGCCAACTCGTGCGACCCCGTCTTCTACGACATGGGCAAGGCGTTCTTCTATGACGAGCAACATCCCGAGGGCCTGCAGGATGTCTTTCGTCGCTGGGGCCTAGGCAAGACTTGCGGTATCGATCTGCCGAGTGAAGGCGCGGGCCGTATTCCCGATGCCGAGTGGAAAGAGTCGTACTTCACCGACGCTTCTGCCGAGGACCGCAAGTGGAATGCCGGCGATATGACCAACATTGCTATCGGCCAGGGCGACATCCTGGTGACGCCCCTGCAGATGGCGTGTGCCTATATGGGTCTTGCCAACGGCGGCAAACAGTACGTGCCTCACGTGTTTTTGTCTGCCGTGTCGCGCGATGGCGACGGCGATGCCTATAAGTACAACGGCAAGGGCAAGAAGAAGCGTCTGGAGGCCAAGATCAACAGCGATTCGGATTTGGCTCTTGTCCGCAACGGCATGCACGACGTGATTTACACGGCATCGACGTCCCTGGCGGCGCACTTTGGCACGCTGACGCCGCAGGTATACGGCAAGTCGGGCACGGGCGAGAAGAGCGGCGAGGACGAATACGCTTGGTTCTGCGCCTATGCACCGGCCGATGACCCCAAGTATGTCATCGCTACTGTCCTGGAGCAGGGCGGCGGCGGCTCAGATACCGCGATGCATGTCGTGCGCGACGTGCTCGGTGTGATTTATGACGAGCCCGATACCTCTTCGGCCTCGGGCGATTCTTCGGTTCGATAGGAGGTTGCGATGGATTTTTCTCCGGCGGATCTGTTCCGTTCAACCAAGACCGGCTCTCGCAGCAGCCTGGACCGTGTCAACAAGCAACTTTCGGCCTCGCGTGGCACGTTTCGCCAAAAAGTGCATATCGGTGTGCTCGTGGCTACTGTGGCGCTCGTCGCCTACGGTGCCATCATTATCTGGTCGGCTTCGCAGTTTAAGGCCGATGCTTCGTTCTCGCGCCATCTGCTGGGAATTGGCATCGGCACGGTGCTGGCGGTGCTGGTCTGGCGAACCGACCTGCGCGGTATTTCCAATTTCTCGACGGCGTTGCTCGTCATCGACCTGATCGTGATTTTCTCGCCCAAGATTCCGGGTCTGTCCTATACGGGCGGTCTGGGCATGACGGGCTGGATCAAGATTCCCGGTATCGGCTTGACGTTCCAGCCGGTTGAGCTTGCCAAGCTCATCACCATCTTCTTTATTGCTACGCTTGGCTCGCAGTATAACGGTCGCATCGATACCGTTCGCGACTACGTCAAGCTCTGCGGCATGCTGTCCATTCCGTTTTTGGCCGTTGTTGCCATGGGCGACCTGGGCTCGGGCCTGGTCGTGCTGGTTTCGGGCGCCATCGTCATTTGTATGAGCGGTGCACGCCGCGAATGGGTGCTGTCGACCTTGGCCCTGCTCGTGGGCCTGGTGGCCCTCGTCCTGGCACTCGATTCGGTCTTTGATTCGTTGCTCGGCCACGATGTGCTCATCAAGCAGTATCAGATGAACCGTCTGACGGTCTTTATCGACCCCGATAATGCCGATTCGGACGATGCCTACAACCTGCAGCAGTCGCTTATCGCCGTTGGCTCGGGTGGCTTCTTTGGTAAGGGTTTGGGCCATGCGACGCAGTCGGCCGGCGGCTTTCTGCCTGAGTTCCACACCGACTTCGTCTTCGCCTTCCTGTCCGAGACCTTTGGCTTTTGCGGTTCTTTTTTGCTCCTGTGTCTCTACGTGCTGCTGATCTTTTCGACGATTCGCGTCGCCTTTAAGTGCGAGTCCCCGTTTTTGCGTCTTTCGTGTGTGGGCATCGTTGGCATGTGGGCGTTCCAGACCTTCGAAAATATCGGCATGTGCATCGGCATGATGCCGATTACCGGTATTCCGCTACCGTTTATTAGCTTCGGTTCGTCTTCGATGATGATTCAGCTGCTGACGGTGGGTATCGTACAATCCATATGGCGGCATCGTTCGGGCGCCGCGTAACCGCTGGAGGGGTTTGCTATGAAAATTCCCGTAGATAAGCTGACCCGCGCTTTTAAGATGGGCGCGTCCGTTAAGAAGGATTCCGATACGCCGGTGCGCGTCTCGGTCTATCTGGATTCGTCCGCCTCGCGCTTTCTGGCCGAGACGGTGCGTGATGCCTTTGTGCCGCAGACGACCTCGGGCATTGTGCGCGTCGAGCGTCTGGGGGAGGAGCGAATTGCTCCAAAGACCGATACCGATGTGGTATTGGTGCTCTCGTGCGGTTCCGACCGCTTGGAGAGTGCCGTGCAGGAGCTCGTGATCGCCGGCGCGCCCGTGTGCGTGCTTGCCGAGTCTGCTGTGGAGGTGCCGTTTATCGAGGAGTCCACGCCTATGCTCGGCGCGGTAGCGGCAACCGATAAGACGTATCTGCTCGAGACGCTTGCCCGCTGGATTCTCGATCGCACCGAAAAGGAAACGGCTTTTGCGGCGAACTTTGCCTTCATGCGCATCGCGGCGGCCAATCGTATCATCACCTCGTGCGCGCTCACCAATATGGCGACCGGTGCGCTGGTGTTTTTGCCGGGCGCCGATTATCCCGTTATGGCGCTGGCGCAGGTGGGCATGCTCTTTGAGCTCGCTGCCGTCTTTGGGCGCGGCATTAAGCCCGAGCGCGGCTACGAGGTCGCAGGCGTGCTTGCCGGCGGTCTTGTGATCCGTGCGGTCACCCGTGCGCTCGTCAAGCAGACGCCGCATATTGGGTTTGCCGTCAAGGCGCTCACTGCTGCCGCGGGCACCTATGGCATGGGCCGTGCGCTCGTTTCGCTCTACGAGCGCGATGTCGACTACAGCCGTGCCAACGAGGTGGTCACCGCCACGTTCTCCCGTGTTCGCGATCTGGTGACCACGGTCGCTGGCGCTACCCGTCCTATGGCGTCCTACGAGGACGCATCCGATCTCGCTGCTTAGGGGTTTTCCGTTGCGCGTTCCGTATCAAGACTGTTTTCATTTAATTGAGCCGCTGCTCGCCAAGGTCGAGAAGCCGAGCCGCTATATCGATCACGAGTGGGGCACGCTTTCCAAGGCCGATGCCGATTACCGTTGCTGCCTGATCTACCCGGATGTGTACGAGGTTGGTTTGCCCAACCAGGGCATCGCCATCCTCTACAACATCCTTAACCAGGCCGAGGGCATCTCCTGCGAGCGTGGCTATGTGCCGTGGCCCGATATGGGTGACGCCATGCGCGAGGCGGGTATTCCGCTGCTGTCGCTCGAAGGTGCTGCCCCCGTCGCTTCGTTTGATATCGTCGGTCTGCATGTGCCGCACGAGATGGCGGTGACGAACTTCCTCGAGGCTCTCGACCTCGCTGGCATTCCGCTGTTAGCGGCCGACCGAGGCGAAGACGACCCCATCATCATCGCCGGCGGTCCCTCGGTGTACAACCCCGAGCCGTACGCGGCCTTCTTCGATGCCATCCTCATCGGCGAGGGTGAGGAATCGCTGCTCGAGACCTGCCAGCTGCATCGCCGCCTGCGCGACGAAGGAGTTCCGCGCGCGCAGATTGTCGAGCAGCTTGCATCCATTGCCGGCAACTACGTGCCGTCGCTCTATGAGGTTCGTCACGACGAGCCCTGCTCGCCGCATGGCTACACCGTGCCGCGCGAGGGTAAGGATGCGCCGACCGTGGTCTACAAGCGCGTCGTCGAGGATTTCGGCGCCACGAATCCGCTGTCGCAGTCATGCGTGCCCTATGCGCAGCTGGTTCACGACCGCCTGTCTATCGAGATTCTGCGCGGCTGCGCTCGCGGCTGTCGTTTTTGCCAGGCCGGCATGACGTATCGCCCGGTGCGCGAGCGCTCGGCCGACCAGATCGTCTCGTCGGTGATTCAGGGTCTGGAAAAGACCGGCTATGACGAGGTGTCGCTGACCTCGCTCTCCACGACCGACCACTCCTGCATTCGTGACGTGCTCGGCAGGCTCAACCATCGCCTGGAGGATACGGGTATTCGCGTGTCTATTCCGTCGCAGCGCTTGGATTCGTTTGGCGTTGATATGGCCGAGTCGGTCGCCGGCGAAAAGAAGGGCGGCCTGACGTTCGCGCCCGAGGCCGGCAGCCAGCGCATGCGCGACATCATTAACAAGAACGTGACCGAGGAGGACCTGGACCGTGCGGCCAAGGCGGCCTTCGAGGCCGGCTGGAACCGCATGAAGCTCTACTTTATGATGGGCCTTCCCGGCGAGCGCGACGAGGACATCGTGGCCATCGCCAATCTGGCCGATCACGTGCTGGAGCTCGGTCGTTCCGTGGTGCCCAAGGCTCGTCGCGGCTCGATCTCGGTGTCCATCTCGGTTTCGGTCTTTATCCCCAAGGCTGCCACGCCGTTCCAGTGGTGCCCGCAGCTCGACTACGACGACGTCAAGCGTCGCCAGAAGCTGCTTATCACGAGCGTTCGCAACCGTGCCGTCCGCGTGCATTACCACGATGCCGAGACTTCGCTCATCGAGGCCGCGCTGTCCCGCGCCGGTCGCGACATGACGCCCGTCATCATCGATGCTTGGCGCTCGGGCTCTCGCTTTGACGCCTGGGTAGAGCATTTCTCGCTCGATAACTGGAAGGAGGCTGCTGCCAAAAACGGCATCGACCTCAATGAGCTCGTGCACCTGCCCTACGAGTTGGACTGGCGCCTGCCGTGGGAGCACGTGAGCCCCGGCTGCACGCGCGGCTTCCTCGAGCGCGAGTACCGTCGCTCGCTCGAGGGCGTCACGACTCCCGACTGCACCCGCACGTCGTGCACCGGCTGCGGGATCTGCCCCACGCTCCACGCCAAGAATGTATTGATGGGTGATCGCGCATGAGTGAGCGCCTGACCGACAACCCCTCGCTCTTTAGGCTTCGTGTTCGCTATGGCAAGCGCGATCGCCTTAAGTACCTGGGCCATCTCGAAGTGATCCATACCATTGAGCGCATCGTGCGCCGTGCGGGACTTCCCTATGCCGTCACGCAGGGCTTCTCTCCGCACATGCGCGTGGGCTTCTCTTCGGCGCTACCGGTTGGTACGTCGTCGACCTGCGAGTGGTATGACCTGTTTATGACCGAGTTCGTGGCGCTCGACGAGGCGTTTGGGCGCCTGGCTGCGGCGTCTCCGGCCGATCTGGCGCCCATCGAGGCGGCGTACATCGACGTGCGCACGCCGGCGTTGACGGCGCAGCTCACGCGCCTGTCGTATCGCATCGACCTGCACTTGGATCCCGAGGCGCCCGTGAGCGCCGACGAGGTGCGTCGTGCGATCGACACGCTGCGCGCGGACCATGGCATCGACTACGCGCGCGGAAAAAAGAGCAAGCGCTTGGATTTGGATCACACGCTCGTGGGCTATGAGCTCACGGCGGGGGAGCGCCCGGACCATTTGGTGCTCATGCTCGACACCCATGCCGACAACGAGGGCTCCATGCGTCCGGAAATTTTGCTTTCTGCTGCTGATGTTTTGTTGCAGGGCTTGACCCCGGGCGTGGATGCACCTATTGTTTCCACCGGTATGCAAGACCTCGTGACCATCTGCTCCTACGATGTCGAGCGTCAGAATCAAGCATGCGAGGACGACGAGGGCCGACTCGTCAGCCCCATACCTGTGCGAACTTGTGGATTTGCTCCACATACTCGTTGACGGGGGTATTTTCGCCTGCTACTATATTCGACTGTTGCACTAACTGATGCATGAAGGGCAAGTAAACATGTACGCAATCGTTAACACGGGCGGCAAGCAGTACAAGGTCGCCACCGACGATGTCATCACCGTCGAGAAGATCGAGGGCAATGAGGGCGACAAGGTCACCCTGCCGGTTATCTTCCTCAACGATGGTAAGAAGATCGTCACCGATCCCGACAAGCTGGCCAAGGCCAAGGTTACCGCTCAGATCGTTGAGCAGTTCAAGGGCGAGAAGCAGCTGGTCTTCAAGTTCCACAAGCGCAAGCGCTATCGTCGTCTGAAGGGTCACCGTCAGCAGCTCACCAAGCTGAAGATCGTGAAGGTCCAGGCTACCTCCCGCGCCAAGAAGGCTGTCAAGGCAGAGGCTGAGGCTGTTGCCGAGGCTCCCGTCGCCGAGTAGATTACACTCGTAACGAAAGAGTAGGTATACACAATGGCACACAAAAAAGGACTCGGTTCCTCCCGTAATGGCCGTGACTCCCGCGGTCAGCGCCTTGGCACGAAGCGCTATGCCGGCCAGACGGTAACCACGGGCACGATTCTCGTCCGTCAGCACGGCACGCACATCCACCCGGGTGAGAACGTTGGCCGTGGTAAGGACGACACGCTGTTCGCGCTGGTCGACGGTACCGTTGAGTTCCACAAGGGTATCAAGCACAGGGTCAGCGTACGCCCGCTCGCGAACGCGTAATTCACCCTTCATAGAGCACATATGTGGGAGGCACTTGAGTTTTAGGATTCAAGGGTCTCCCTCTTTTTTGTAGGAGGCGATTCTGTTGTCACAGTTCACCGATATCAGCCGCATTAACGTGTGCGGCGGCGACGGCGGAGCCGGATGCATGTCGTTTAGGCGCGAGGCATTTGTTCCCAAGGGCGGCCCCGATGGCGGCGACGGCGGTCGTGGCGGCAATGTCGTCATCCAGGCCGATGCTCAGCTGTCTTCGCTGATCGATTACCGCTTTAAGCATCACTTCCGCGCCGAGCGCGGCACGCATGGCCAGGGTGCCCGTCGTAACGGTAAGAGCGGCGAGGATCTGATCCTTAAGGTTCCCATGGGTACCGTGGTGCGCGAGCTCGACCCCGAGACGCAGACCCCGATGTTCGAGATTGCCGATCTGGTGCACGATGGCGAGCGCGTTGTCGTGGCGCCCGGCGGTGCCGGTGGTCTGGGCAATACCCACTTTGTGACATCGGTGCGCCGCGCGCCCGCGTTCGCTCAGCTGGGCGAACCGGCCGAGGAGCACTGGATTGAGCTCGAGATGAAGCTTATGGCCGATGCCGCGCTCGTGGGCTTTCCCTCGGTGGGTAAGTCATCGCTCATTGCGCGCATGAGTGCCGCCCGCCCCAAGATTGCTGACTACCCGTTTACCACGCTCGTGCCCAATCTGGGCATGGTGCGTGCCGGCGAATATTCTTACGTCGTTGCCGACGTCCCCGGTCTTATCGAGGGCGCGAGCGAGGGCAAGGGCCTGGGTCACCAGTTCTTGCGCCACATTGAGCGTACGGCCCTGATCATGCATGTTGTCGACATGACGGGCGGTTTTGAGGATCGCGATCCGGTTGAGGGCTATCACATCATCAACCGTGAGCTCGAGCGGTATGGCGCAGAGCTCTCGGAGCGCCCGCAGATCGTTGTCGCCAACAAGTGCGATGCGCCGGGCACGGCCGACAAGATTGCCGACCTTAAGCGTGCGGCGCTCGACGACGGCCATATGTTCTTTGCCGTATCCGCCGTGACGGGTGCCGGTCTCAACACGCTGATGCTTGCCGTGGGTGAGCAGGTGGCTAAGCTGCGCGCCGAGTTGGCTGTCTCCGATGAGCCGGTCGATCTGCGCGACGAGGAGTGGGAGCGCCGTCGTCTGCAGCGTGAGAAGCGTTTCCGCATTGTCCAGGAAGAGCCCGGTGCTTTCCGCGTGGTCGGTCGTGCCATCGAGCGCATGGTCATCCAGACCGACTGGGAAAACGAGGAAGCCGTCATTTACCTGCAGCATAAGTTTGCGCGTATGGGTGTTGACGACGCGCTCGAGAAGGCCGGTTGTCGTGCCGGCGACGAGGTCCGCATTTGCCAGCGCGCCTTTGACTTTGAGGGCGCTGAGGACTTCTCGGAGTACGAGGAGCTCGAGGATACTGGCGAGGACGTTGCCGTTGAAGCCATTGACGGTGCCGATGCTGCGGATGAGGGCGTCGAGGCTGTCGATGCGGCGGATGCCGCGGGCGATGCCGAGACCTCGGAGGTCGAGTAGGCCATGTCGCTGCGCGGTGGAATCGGTCTGCCCGAGCTTCCTCTAGAGGACGGGCAGGAGTTTAGGCTCGGCATTATGGGTGGCACCTTTGATCCCATCCATTACGGGCACCTGGTGACCGCCGAGCAGGCGCGCGAGTCGCTCGACTTGGACGCTGTGCTCTTTATGCCGGCGGGCTCTCCTGCCTTTAAGCTTGACAAGCCGGTGACGCCTGCCGAGGACCGTTATGCCATGACGGTCCTCGCCACCGCCGCGAACCCGGCCTTTTTGGCGAGCCGGTTCGAGATCGACCGCCCGGGCGTAACCTATACGGCCGATACGCTTCATGCCCTTCGCGACTTTTATCCGCCGCAGGTAAAGCTCTACTTTATTACGGGCGCCGACGCGATTATCGATATCGTGACCTGGCATGATGCCGAACGAATCGCTGAGCTTGCTACCTTTATTGCGGCGACACGACCGGGCTTTGATATCGATACGGCGCGTGCCCGAATCAAAGAGTCGGGGCTGCCGTTCGACGTGCGCTATATTCAGATTCCGGCGCTGGCGATCAGCTCGACGAACATTCGTAAGCGAGTTGCCCGCGGCATGAGCGTGCGCTATCTTACGAGCGAGTCCGTGCTCGGCTACATTCGCAAACGCAGGCTATATGCCGATTTGGGCCAAGAAGATTTTGAGTGATGGGGGTCTACGTTGTCGGTAGAGGATCAGTTTGAGGGCGATGAGCGCGCGCTGCTCAAGCGCATTCAAGAGCTGCTCGATGTTCGCATGAAGAATAAGCGCAAGCGCTATGTGCATTCGCTGGGTGTTGCCGAGACCGCACTTCATCTGGCCGAGGTCTACGGCGTTGACCGCTTTGATGCCGCTGCCGCCGGCCTGATCCATGACTGGGACAAAGTGCTCTCCGACGACGAGCTGGTCACGCGCGCTCTGCATTACGGCATTAAGATTGCCGGCTCTCCTTCCGCCGCGACGCTGCTTTTGCATGGCCCTGTTGCCGCCTATGAGCTTCCGCAGCTTTTCCCCGAGTTGTCGCCGGCCGTTTTCCAGGCTGTCGACCGTCACACCGTGGGTGCCTGCGACATGACGCCGCTCGATATGGTGGTCTTTGTGGCCGATGCCATCGAGCCCAACCGCCACGGCGACTATGCGCATGCCCTGCGCGAGATGGTGGGGGAGTCGACGCTCGATGAGTTGTTCTTCTCCTGTTTTGCGCAGGGTCTGGTCTATGTGATCCAGTCCGGGCGCTATCTTTATCCCACGGCTATTACGATTTACAACCATTACGCCCAGCTACGCTAGCTCGGGCTGTCTAGAAAGAGGTATTCCATGGCCGACGAGACCATGACCGACGAGCAGATTCTTGAACGTGTGGAGCACAAGAGCTTCGCCGCCACGTCCGACCGCACTGCCGCCTCGCTGTCCGCGAGCGGTGTCGCCGCCGAGGATGTCGCCCGCGCCGCCGCGCAGGCCGCCTACGACAAGAAGGGCGAGGACGTTCAGGTGCTCGACCTGACCAAGCTTTCCGATGTGTGCGACTACTTTGTGCTTGCCACCGGTGCCAACAACCGCCAGGTCGATTCAATTGTCGACGAGATCGAGGAGAAGGTCGCCGAGGCTTGCGGCGAGCATCCGTTTTCCATCGAGGGCCGTGAGCAGAAGACCTGGATGCTCATGGACTACGGTTCGGTTGTCGTCCACGTCTTCACTCCCGAAGCCCGCGACTTCTATCGTCTCGAGAAGCTCTGGGGTGACGCTCCCCAGCTTCCCCTCGACCTCCTCTAGGAGCTCATTTGAGACGGGGTTTTAGCTATCCTCACGCATATCGCCGGGCAGTTGCGGTTTTCCGTAACTGCCCGGCTTTCTTTTTGCCCAAAGTAGCTAATTTGGGACGGGGCTTTTTTAGCTACTACCTACCGTTCGCCGATAGAAGCGAGTTGCGGTTCATTGCGTGATATTTAGCTTTCCGACTCGGGTAACGTATTTGTTATCTGTAGAGGAGGAGATGCGTATGACTCGGACCGCGCGGGAAATCTCTGTTTACGGCTATTACCATGTCGTCCAAAAGGGCTGTGGTGGTCAGCTGATATTTGAGGATGCTGACGATCGACTCTATCTGATTCGACTGATAGCTTCGAAATGCCAGAAGTTCAAAGTGGATGTCATCGCATGGTGCCTTATGGATAATCACATTCACTTGTTGCTAGATGACGGGCATGCTCACCTGAGCGATTGCATGCATTCGATTACGACGGCGTATGCCATGTATTTCAATTCTAAGACAGGCAGGAGAGGTCCTGTTTTCCAGGATCGATTTAAGAGTGTGCCGATTCTCGATGATGATCAGCTGCTCAACTGCGTTCGTTACATTCACGATAACCCTGCGAAAGCCAGAATTGGCACTGCTTCGCTCTATCGCTGGAGCAGCTTTGGCGAGTATATGGGCTATCCGGGAATTTGTAAGACTGATTGCGTGCTCGGGTTGCTCGGGAATTCCCAGAGATTTTTTGCATTTAGCACCTCGGGCGAGCCCAATGGCTATTGCTTCCGTTATGGCGCTCATGTGAGTGATACTGACGCGCTTGAGTTTGCGCAGGCGTTGCTCAAACCATACGAGCCTCACCATCTCAACGCTCTGCCCAAGGGCGTTCGTGATGACTGTATCCGTAAGCTCAAAAGCGAGGGCTTTTCGATCAAGCAGATCGTGCGCCTCACGGGTATCGGCCATTGCACGATTCAAAAAGTTAAAGTTGAAAAGTAGCTCATTTTAGGCGGGATAATTTTGCTGCGGCCGCCTAACCGGACATCCGGGGTAGTCAATTTGGGACGGGGCTATTTTAGCTACCCTTTGGCTGACGGTGAATGAATTAGGCCGAATGAATCTCAACCGATATATAGGGGTAGATAAAATAGCCCCGTCCCAAATTGACTACCCATGCCCTGTTGGACCGTGGGTAGCTAAAAGCGCTGTCCAAAAGAGATTAGTTTTTGAAGCGGGATTGGCGGCCGAAGGAAAGGGCGGTGTCGCCGAACTTGTCTCGGACGGCGTCGATAGCGACCGAGAGGTCGCGACGGTCGCTGGATTGGGCTCCGCGGTCATCGATCTCGCAGAACAGGTCGGTTTGGATGCCGCCTTGGTGGTCGAAGTCGCTCATGCCGATGCCCGCCAAGCGAACATGCATGCCTTCCTGCCAGATGTTGTCGAGCAGTTCGAGTGCAACCGCCACGAAGATGTTCTCATCGTCGGTCGGATGAGGCAGCCGGCGCTGTGCCGTACGCCCGCTGCCATACGAATACTTAAGCTTGAGCGTTACCGTGGCACCCGTCAGCCCCTGACGGCGCAGACGGCGTCCCACTGACTCTCCCAACAGCGCAATCGCCGCCTCAATATCCCCGCGCTCAGTCAAATCTTTAGCAAAGGTGCGTTCATTGCTGACCGACTTGACCTCGCGCTCTTCATCGAGACTCGTGACTTCGGAGATTTCGAGTCCCAGCGCACGCTGGCGCATGCGTTCGCCGTTGACGCCAAAAATAGAGGCCAAGGTGGATTCTGGTGCACGCGATAGTTCGCCGAGGGTGTAGATGCGCATGCGGCGCAGTCGCTCCTCGGCCGAGCGCCCGATGCCGCTCATGGCAGATACCGGCAGTGCGGCCAAAAAGCGCTGCTCGGTTCCGGGGCGCACGATGGTCAGCCCAAACGGCTTATCCCGCTCGCTTGCGATCTTTGCGACCGTCTTGTTGCAGCCCACGCCAATGGAGCACGTCACTCCCAGCGCTGCCACGCGGTCGCTTATACGCCGCGCAACCAGCATCGGGTCTTCGGGCGCAAAGCGGCCCGGTGTGATATCGATAAAGGCTTCGTCGATGGATACGCGCTCCACGCGCGGCGTCTCCTCGGCAAGAATCGCCATGACCTGCGCGCTGATCTCACGATAGCGATCAAAATGCCCATGCGTCCAAATGGCTTGCGGGCACAAGCGCCGCGCCTCGGCCGAGGCCATGGCAGAGTGCACGCCAAAGCGACGCGCCTCATACGAACACGTGGAAACGACGCCACGCGAATCGGCGTCTCCGCCCACGATGAGCGGCTTTCCGCGCCATTCGGGATGATCGAGCATCTCCACGCTCGCAAAAAACGCATCGAGGTCCATGAGGCCCACCGCCGTTCCCGTCCAGGGTGGCGGCGTGACGCCCGCAGCATCTTCATAACCGTATGTATGTTCGCGTCTTTTCATGGCATGAGTATACCGCGCAGCTCATGTGGGGTGCGTGGATGTGCTTGCAAATCGCGAATTCTTGTCTAAGATATGGATTTGCCTTCGACTACACCGAAGAAGTTGGTCTCACGGACTTCACCTGCCCGCGTCGATGGCGTATTATGTTCAACTGTTTGTTTGTAGTTGCAGCCTAAAGCTGCTTGGTTGGAGGAGTTTCCTTTGGCAGTCAAGATTCGCCTTGCTCGTCACGGCGCTAAGAAGCGTCCGTACTACCGTGTCGTCGTCGCCGATTCCCGCGCCCCGCGTGACGGTCGTATCATCGAGGAGGTTGGCCGCTACAACCCGATGACCGCCCCCAAGACCATCAACCTCGACCTCGAGAAGATCGCCGACTGGCAGTCCAAGGGTGCTCAGCTCACCGACGCCGTCGCCGCTCTGGTCAAGGCCGCCAACGAGGGCGAGAAGACCGAGACCGTCGTCAAGAAGTCCAAGAAGCAGCTCGCCAAAGAGGCCGAGGCCGCTAAGGCCGCCGCTGAGGCCGCTGAGGCCGCTGAGGGCGCCGAGGAGTAAATCGTGCCTGAGGTTGACGCTGCACAGCTCGAGGGTGAGGCAATGCTCTCAGATCGCATCGCCGATCTCGTCGAATATCTCGTTGTTCAGATCGTCGACGACCCGGATTCCGTGAGCCTTGAGGTCATCGATGGTGACGACGCCTCTACGATTGAGGTTTCGGTCGCCGAGGATGACGTCGCTAAGGTCATCGGCCGTCGTGGCCGTACCATCAAGGCCATTCGCACGCTCGCCCGTGCACTGGCCGCTCGCCTCGACACTGCTGTCGAGGTAGAGGTTCTGGGCTAGGACTTTGAGGTCCCAGTACAAAAACATCGCCCGTGTGGTCAAGCCGCACGGAAGGAAGGGGGAGGTCCTCGCGCAGCCGCTGCGGGGGCTTCCTTCTGTATTAGAGCCTGGTATGCGCGTCGCCCTGACGCCGCCGGCGCTCAAGCGCGACCGCTTTTGCACGGTCGTGTCCGTCACCGATACGGGCGATGGCGATCTGGTCTCGTTTGAGGGCATTGACGACTTGACGGCCGCCGAGGGCATCACGGGATGCTACGTGCTGGCAAATCGTGACGACTTTGAGCTCGATTCGCTCGATGCTGCCTATACCGACCTGATGGGTCGCGAGGTGGTCGACGAGCGCTTCGGTTCGCTCGGCACGATCGTCGAGATCATGTCGACGCCTGCTAACGATGTTTGGGTTGTCGAGGGCGATCGGTACGGCGAGGTGCTGATTCCCGTGATCGAGCAGGTTGTGCTCGATCTTCCCGACACAGGAACAATTTCCGTCCACGTGATGGACGGCCTGATCGATATGGACAAGTAGGGAGGACAACATGCTGATCGAGACCCTTTCGGTCTTTCCCGAGATGTTTGAGCCCGTCATGTCCACATCGATTTTGGGCCGCGCCCGCAAGGCCGGCCTTTTTGATTTTAAGGCGTATAACCTGCGCGACTGGACGCACGACCGCCATCGTACCGTCGATGACGAGCCGTACGGCGGCGGGCAGGGCATGCTCATGACGGTCGAGCCTATTGCCGAGGCCATCGAGGCCATCAGCTCCGAGGGTCCCAAGCCCACCGTAGTGTTCTTCACCCCCTGTGGCGAGCCCTTTACGCAGCATGTGGCCGAGCGCCTGCTCAAAAGTGAGCGCCTGCTGTTTGTGTGCAGCCGCTACGAGGGCGTCGACGAGCGTGCGTATGCGTATGCCGATGAGCGTCTGTCGATCGGCGACTACGTGCTTACGGGTGGCGAACTTCCCGCTATGGTCGTTGCCGATGCCGTCGTACGCCTGATTCCCGGCGCCCTGGGCGACGAGATGAGCAATGTGGACGAGTCGTTCTCGACCGCCGAGGACGGAGGCCTGCTCGAGTACGCGCAGTACACCCGTCCCGCCGAGTTCAACGGCGAGGGCGTGCCGCCGGTGCTCGTGAGTGGCGATCACGCCAAGGTCGATGCCTGGCGTCGCAAGAACGCCATCGAGCGCACCTGCCGCTGGCGTCCCGATCTGATCGAGACGGCGCGCCTTACGCCCGAGGAGCGCGCTTACGCGCAGGAGATTTTGGACGCTTCGTATTCGCAGAGCGAGGAGTGAGAATGGTTCCATCGCAGCATTCCGCGTTGAGAGGCGCTTTTGAGTGGATCGCGGTCATCGCGATCGCATTGGTCGCCACCTTCTTGATTCGCTCGTTTGTGGTCGAGCCCTTTGTGGTGCCCACCGGCTCCATGGAGTCCACGATCGAGATTGGCGACCAGATCCTGGCACAAAAGGTGAGCCTCGAGCTCGGTCAGCCCGTCAAGCAGGGCGATATCGTGGTGTTTCACAACCCCGATGGCACCTCCGAGCATGATGTTCTTGTCAAGCGTGTTATTGCCACGGCCGGCCAGACGGTCGACCTGCAGGATGGCAAGGTGGTCGTTGACGGCCAAGCGCTCGACGAGGACTATACGACGGGCATGAGCTGGCCACTTTCGGTCCAAGCGCCCGGTGCTCAGGTAAGCTATCCCTACACGGTTCCCGACGGGTGCGTGTGGGTGATGGGCGACAACCGTGAAAACTCTGCCGACTCACGCTACTTTGGTCCCGTCGATCGCTCTGATTTGATCGCTGTGGCGCTTGTGCGCTACTGGCCGCTCAACCGCATCGGCGCTATCGACTAAAAACCGCTATAGTACAGTACCTAACCGTGTAATCGTTTCGACGAGGGGATATTAGAGGCATGAACGCTTCATCGCTTTCCTTCCAAGACATCATCCTGCGCCTCCAGCAGTACTGGGGCGAGCAGGGCTGCGTCATTATGCAGCCCTATGACTCCGAGGTCGGTGCCGGTACCTTCCACACCGCGACCACGCTGCGCTCGCTCGGTCCCGCCGAGTGGCGCACCTGCTATGCGCAGCCCTGCCGCCGTCCTGCCGACGGCCGCTACGGCGAAAACCCCAACCGCATGCAGCACTACTATCAGTTCCAGGTGCTCATCAAGCCCTCGCCGGTCAACGCCCAGGAGCTCTACCTGGGGTCTCTTGCCGCTATCGGCCTGGACCCCAACGACCATGACGTCCGCTTTGTCGAGGACGACTGGGAGAGCCCGACGCTCGGCGCCTGGGGTCTTGGCTGGGAGGTCTGGCTCAACGGCATGGAGGTCACGCAGTTTACGTACTTCCAGCAGGTGGGCGGCATCGAGGTCGACCCCGTGCCCGTCGAGATCACCTATGGCCTGGAGCGTATCGCCATGTACGCCCAGGGCGTCAACTCGGTCTACGACCTGGTGTGGAGCTACCTGCCCGACGGCACGCCCATGACCTATGGTGACGTGTTCCTCGAGAACGAGCGCGAGTTCAGCGCCTACAACTTTGAGGTTGCCAACGTCGAGATGATGCGTCAGAAGTTTGACGACTACGAGGCCGAGTGCCACTCCTGTCTGGAGCGCAAGCTGCCGCTGCCGGCGTACGACTGCGTCATGAAGTGCAGTCACGCCTTCAACCTGCTCGATGCCCGTGGCGCGCTGTCCGCGGTCGAGCGTGCCAACTACATCCTGCGCGTCCGCGCCGTCGCCAAGGCGTGCTGCGAGGCCTACATGGCCGAGGTCGCCGGAGTCAACGAGAATGCCGACCAGGAAGGCGAGGTGGCGTAAGCCATGGCAGACGCTAAGGATTTCCTGTTTGAGATCGGTACGGAGGAAATGCCCTCTGCACCGCTGAACAATGCCGTCAAGCAGCTTGGCACCCTGATCGCCAAGGGTCTCGACGAGGCCGGTCTGGCCCACGGCGAGGTCCGCGTGATCTCGAGTCCGCGTCGCCTGGCTGCACTCGTTGCCGACGTCGCCACCGCGACCGATGAGGTTCACGAGGTCAAGCGTGGCCCCGCGGCCAACATTGCCTTCGACGCTGACGGTAACGCCACCAAGGCCGCCCAGGGCTTTGCCCGCAAGTGCGGTGTGGCTGCCGAGGACCTGGCCCGTCGCGAGGATACTGACGGTCGCGAGTATGTGTTCGCCGAGAAGAACATTCCCTCCGCACCGGCTACGCCGATTCTGACCGCTCTGTGCGAGAAGACTATCGCTGGCCTGCAGTGGCCCAACTACCGCAGCCAGCGCTGGGGTCACGAGCATGCGACCTTTGTTCGTCCGGTCCGCTGGATCTGCTGCCTTCTGGGCGAGGACGTTGTGCCCGTGTCGTTTGCCGACGTGACGAGTGGCAACACCACGCGTGGTCATCGCGTGCTTGGCCCCGGTGACCATGTGGTCGCCAGCCCCGCCGTCTACGAGCAGGTGCTCGAGGACGCCGGCGTGCTTTCTGCCGAGCGCCGTCGCGAGGCCATCCTTGCCGGTATCGCCGAGGTCGAGGCTGCCCGTCCCGGCTGCCATGTCGATACGCCCAAGAAGGTCTTTGAGGAGGTTATCAACCTCTGCGAGTGGCCGACGGTGCTCGTCGGTACCTTCGATGAGGAGTTCCTCAAGGTCCCGCACGAGATTATCTGCGAGTCCATGCTCACCAACCAGCGCTACTTCCCGATCTATGACGGCGAGGGCAAGCTCACGCGTGAGTTCGTGGTCGTCTCCAACAGCAAGCCCGAGAACGCCGAGCGCGTGATCGACGGCAACGAGCGCGTCGTGCGCGCCCGTCTGGACGACGCAAAGTTCTTCTACGAGGAGGACCTGAAGATCTCCCTCGACGAGTTCCGTGAGCGTCTGGCCAAGGTTTCCTTCCAGGAGAAGCTCGGTAGCGTGCTCGCTAAGTCCGAGCGCATCGAGCAGCTCGCGCTCGCTATTGCCCACGAGGCACACCTGGGTGCTCATCTGGCAGCCGACGCCGGCCGTGCCGCGCACCTGTGCAAGGCCGACCTGGTGTCCAACGCCGTCGTCGAGTTCACGAGCCAGCAGGGCGTGATGGGCGGTTATTACGCGACCGCGATGGGGGAGAACGACGAGGTCGCCCACGCCATTCGCGATCACTATCGTCCCCGCTTTGCCGGTGACGAGCTGCCCGAGGGCACCGCTGGCTGCATCGTGGCCTGTGCCGACAAGCTCGATACCATCGCCGGTATCTTTGCCATCGGCGAGCCCCCGACCGGCTCTTCGGACCCCTATGCGCTGCGTCGTGCCGCTATCGGCATCATCAACATCCTGCGCGACCGCCTGCCGATCGACCCCACGTCGCTCATCGACTTCGCTCTCGAGCTCTACAGTGAGCAGGGCATTGAGTTCGACGCCGGCGAGGTCGCCCAGCAGGTTCGTGACTTCTTCCACGGCCGCCTGGTGAGCATGGCCCGCGACGAGAAGATTCCTGCCGATACCGTTGCCGCCGTCTCCGCGGTGCACATCATCGCCCCGTCCGTCTTCTTCGCCCGCTGCGCCGCCCTCGACGAGGCCCGCAAGAACGACGCCGAGACGTTCGATAACCTGGCGACCGCCTATGCCCGCGCCGCGCACATCTCCAAGCCCGAGCTGGGCGCGGAGTACGACCGCGCCCTGATGGGCGAGGTCGAGCTCGCGCTTGCCGATGCCTCCGAGGCTGCTCAGACCGCTGTCGACGCCGCCCTTGCTGCCGAGGATTACCCGGCCGCATTTGCCGCCCTTGCCGCCCTGCGCGCCCCCATCGACCGCTTCTTCGACGAGGTCATGGTCATGGACAAGGACGAGCAGCTTCGCGATAATCGCCTTAAGCTGCTCAACCGCTTCGAGGCCGTTTTCTCCGGCATCGCAAACATCGGTGAGCTTGCTCGCAAAAAGTAAGCCAGCCTGCGCATAAGCGCAAAAGGAGCCCCGCATGGATTGCCCGGTCACCGCTCGTCCCACCGTTATCGTTATCTCCGACTCGCTCGGTGATACCGCTTGTGAGGTGGTGCTTGCGGCGTCCGGGCAATTTGATGAAGGGGCTCTTCGTCTCTTGCGCCTGCCCAAGGTGAACTCGGTGGAGCAGGTCAAGTCGTTTGTGGGTCCGCGCGTCGATGCCGATCATCGCGATATTGCCGTGTTCCACACCATTGTCGATCCGGCGCTTCGCGCCCGTGTGCTCGATTACCTGGGCATGCTGCATATCCGTTCGGTCGACCTGATCGGCCCGACGCTCGCCGTGCTGTCGTCGCTCATCGGTGTGCCGCCCAAGGGCGTTGCGGGCGTGATTCACAAGACCGATGACCGCTATTTCCATCGTATCGAGGCCATGGAGTATTTCGTTGAGCACGATGACGGGCGCGGCTGCGACGATCTGTCGGGTGCCGATATCGTGCTGCTGGGCGTATCGCGCACGTCCAAGACGCCGCTGTCGATGTATTTGGCCTATCAGGGCTACAAGGTCGCCAATGTCCCACTGGCGCATGGCATGGAGCCGCCCAAGTCGATTTACGAGGTCGACCCGATGCGCCTGTTCGGCCTGATTTCGACCGTCGATGTGATTTCCGAAATTCGCGATAGCCGCTTGGGCGATGACTACGCTCGTGCCGTTGCCGGCTCCTATGCCGAGCCTGAGAGCGTGCACAGCGAGCTCGAGGAAGCCCGTGCGCTCATGAAGCGCCTAGGCTGCTTTGTGGTGCGTACCGACGGCAAGGCCATCGAGGAAAGCGCTGCCGAGATCATTAGCCACTTGGAGGAAATCCAAGAAGCCCGTGCCCGCCGCGCCGCCCGTCGAGCCTAATAGTAGCAGCATTTTGATAAAGCGATTTAGCAAAAATATCGCATCTGACCTGCACTTTCTTACAGTGGTATCTTCATAAGGTAACCACCTTTACCTACCGTTTACCGCCAGTTTTAGCACGTTTACCAAACCGCGCATCCTCTGCTTAAGCCCGCTCAAAACCCGCCGTATAGTTCCCTCACGGCCCGCATTTGGCGGGTCGATTCGTTACCACGGTCGTGCGCGTAAGTGCATGAAAGGGGAAGTATCGTGAGCGATTGCAAGAGGGTTTACCGTTTTGGAACCGACGCCCAGGGCACCTGTGTCACTGAGGGCGACAAGTCCATGAACTTCGTGCTTGGCGGCAAGGGCGCAAACCTTGCCGAGATGAGCCACATCGGCCTGCCGGTTCCCGGTGGCTTTACCATTACCTGCCAGACTTGCGTCGAGTACTCCGGTGCCGGCAACGTGTGGCCCGAGGGCGCACTCGATGAGATCGTTGCTGCCGAGGCGGACCTCGAGGCCCGCTGCGGCAAGAAGCTCGGCGACGCCTCCGATCCGCTGCTCGTGTCGGTTCGTTCGGGCGCTCCGTTCTCCATGCCCGGCATGATGGACACGGTCCTCAACTTAGGCCTCAACGACGATTCCGTTCAGGGGCTCATCGCCCAGACGCAAAATCCGCGTTTTGCTTGGGATAGCTACCGCCGCTTTATTCAGATGTTCTCCAACGTCGTTATGGGCGTTGACGCCGACCTGTTCGAGAACGCCCTGACCCAGGCCCGTCTGGTCGCCGGCGTTCGCGTCGATTCCGAGCTTTCGGCTGAGGGCCTGCAGGAACTCGTCGAGACCTTTAAGGGCATCTTCTCCGAGAACGTCGATGCCTCCCTGTATCCCGAGCTCGAGGTCGCTGACGGCAAGCCCGTCTTCCCGCACGACCCGGAGCTTCAGCTACGCCTTGCCATCCAGGCCGTCTTTGGCAGCTGGATGAACGAGCGTGCCTGCATCTACCGCAAGCAGCATGGCATTTCCGACGACCTCGGCACCGCCGTCAACGTGCAGGCCATGGCCTTTGGCAACAAGGGCGAGACCTCTGCGACGGGCGTCGCCTTTACGCGTAATCCGGCCGACGGCACCAAGGAGTTCTACGGCGATTTTCTGGTTAACGCCCAGGGCGAGGACGTCGTCGCCGGCATCCGCAACACCGAGCCCATTGCCGACCTCAAGACCACCCCGGGCCTCGAGTCCGCAGGTGAGGAGCTCGAGCGCGTGTTCCTGACGCTCGAGGATCATTACCGCGATATGTGCGATATCGAGTTCACCATCGAGCAGGGCAAGCTCTGGATGCTCCAGACCCGCGTGGGCAAGCGCACCGCCACCGCCGCCCTGCGCATCGCTATCGAAATGGTCGAGGAGGGCCTGATCACCCGCGAGGAGGCCGTGAGCCGCATCGATCCCGCGCAGCTCGACCAACTCCTGCACCCGCAGTTTGACGCCTCCAAGAAGTACGAGGCGCTGGCCAGCGGTCTGAACGCCAGCCCCGGTGCCGCCGTGGGCGAGGTCGTGTTCTCGAGTGATGACGCCGTCGCGCGCGCCAACGAGGGCCACAAGGTCATTCTGGTTCGTTGGGAGACCAACCCCGACGACCTGAAGGGTATGGTTGCCGCCGAGGGCATTCTGACCAGCCACGGTGGAAAGACGAGCCATGCCGCCGTTATCGCTCGCGGCATGGGTACGCCCTGCGTCTGCGGCGTTGAGCGCTTCCATATCGACGCTGCTGAGAAGGTCGTGCGTATCGAGGGCAGTGACCGCGTGCTGCGCGAGGGCGATGTCATCTCCATCGACGGCACCCAGGGTATCGTCGTCGACGGCGCCGTTGACCTGGTCTCCGCCGAGCTCACCGGCGACCTGGACACCATCCTGTCCTGGGCCGACGAGATTCGCCTGGACGAGACCTGTGGCCATGCCAACCATGTGCGCGTCAACGCCGACAACCCCGAGGATGCCGCGCTCGCGCTCGAGTTTGGCGCCGAGGCCATCGGCCTGTGCCGCACCGAGCACATGTTCCTGGGCGACCGCAAGAACATCATCCAGAGCTTTATCCTGTCTGACGATGAGGCCGTGAAGCAGCAGGCCCTGGCCGACCTGCTCAAGGTTCAGACCGAGGACTTCCTGGCGATGTTCAAGACCATGTCCGGTCGCGATGTGGTCGTCCGCCTGCTCGATCCGCCGCTTCATGAGTTCCTGGATGATCCTCGCGAGCTCGAGGTCACCGTCACCAAGAAGGAAGCCGCCGGCGCTAGCGAGAAAGAGCTTGCCGTCCTGCGCGCCCGCCTGCGTCGTATCGACGGCATGGTCGAGTCCAACCCGATGCTCGGCCTACGCGGTGTGCGCCTGTCCGTCGTCTTTAGCGATCTGCCGCTCATGCAGGTCCGCGCCGTCGCCACGGCTGCCGCTCGCCTCATCAAGGAGGGCGTCGATCCGCGTCCCGAGATTATGGTCCCGCTCGTTTCCATTACGGCCGAGCATGTTCAGACCCGCGAGGTTATCGAGCGCGTGATCGCCGAGGTTTCCGACGAAGAGGGCGTCGAGCTCAATATTCCCGTGGGCACGATGCTCGAGCTGCCGCGCGCCTGCATGGTCGCTGATGAGATCGCCCATCACGCAGACTTCTTCTGCTTTGGCACCAACGACCTCACCCAGACGACCTTCGGTTTCTCGCGTGATGACGCCGAGGCTAAGTTCATCCCGCTGTACATGCATAAGAAGATCTTGAAGGACAACCCCTTCGAGACCATCGACACGGCGGTGCTGGAGCTCGTGCGCATGGCCGTTGAGAAGGGTCGCGCCACCAAACCCGACATGCACTTTGGCGTGTGCGGCGAGCACGGCGGCGACCCCAAGTCCATCAAGGGCCTGTTTAACGTGGCCGACGTGGACTACGTGTCCTGCTCGCCCTACCGCGTGCCCCTCGCACGCCTGGCTGCCGCTCAGGCCAAGCTCGAGGCCAAGCGTTCCGCCTAACGTTTTGGGTTTAGACGCCTAGCGTAGTCCCCTTCATGCCGCCCGTCTCATTCGTGAGACGGGCGGTTATCATGTGCGGGTTTTGTCTTTTTGTCTGCGTAAAAAATTGTTCTTGCAGCAGAAACCCGCGCGTGTATACTCGAATACGTTTGTTCAACTACGTGCCGGCCAAGGTGGTACGGCACCTCTAGAAGAGTAAGGAATTGCACATGGATTACATCCGCGCAATCGAGCGTCAGCAGATCCGCGAGGACATTCCTCAGGTTCGCGTCGCCGACAACGTCAAGGTTCACTACCGCATTAAGGAAGGCGACCGCGAGCGCATCCAGGTCTTCCAGGGCGACGTCATCCGCATGGCCGGCGCCGGTGCCCGCGAGACCTTCACCGTCCGCAAGATGTCCTTCGGTGTCGGTGTTGAGCGTACCTTCCCGCTTCACAGCCCCAAGATCGCCAAGCTCGAGGTCGTTCGTCATGGTCGCGTCCGTCGCGCCAAGCTGTACTACCTCCGCGACAAGGTGGGCAAGGCTGCTCGCATCCCCGAGAAGCGCTAAGAAGATCGCAGCGTCTGTCCACTCGTTTGGACACAAGGGTCACCTTCGGGTGGCCCTTCTTTTTATCTGATTTGCATGCAAGGAGGGCCTGGTATGGCCAACATGACGAGCTCGGTTTCGGCATCGCAGGTTGCCGGTGAGTTGGCGAGCGCTACGTTTGAGGAGATTCCCGCCCTCGTGGAGCATTATCGCGAGGACCCGCGCCAGCAGGTAATCAAGGCTTGCGAGCGTGCTCTTAAGCGCTATGCCAAGGAACTTGCCGAGCGCGAGCGCGTCAATGACATGTACGAGCTTATGCATGAGCTTGGCGGCGATGGGGTGGTCGTTGGTGTCGACGAGGTGGGTCGCGGATCGGTGGCCGGTCCTTTGACGGTATGCGCCGTCTGCCTTCCTATGGAGCCGCGCGTCTGGGGCATCAACGATTCCAAAAAGATCACGCCTGCGCGCCGCGAGTTGCTCTCAGTGAAGATTGCCGAGGTGGCGACGGCGATCGGTTTTTGCCATATCGCGCCTAAGGATATTGATGAGATGGGTATGGCCCGCGCTATCCGTACCGCCGTTGCGGGTGCCGTGGCCGATACGGGGCTTGAACCCGACTGTGTGCTCATGGATGGCAACCCCCTGGGTGCCGTTCCCAACGAGCGCGATGTGGTGAAGGGCGATACCAAGATCGCCTGCATCGCCGCGGCGTCCATCATGGCCAAGGTCACGCGTGACGAGATGATGGTCGAGTACGACGCCGAGTATCCCGAGTACCATCTGGCCGAGTCGAAGGGCTATGCGAGCCCCGAGCACATCGAGGCCATTCGCAAACATGGACTTTGTCCACTGCACCGTGTGAGCTTTTGCGGAAACTTTCTGCAGACTGAGCGCCTTTTCTAGGTCAATTGTGGAGGCAGGGACTTCTAGGGTTTTATAAACCTGCTGGTAGCGGGCCGTATGCAACAGCATTGCTGCGTACGGCCCGTTTTTTGTCGGCATTTGGTCAGCTTTTGGTTAGCTTCCGGTACTTACCCGCATGAAAGGTGCCCTCATCATCGGGGCAATGCAGTGTGCGGGAAAGGAGACCCCATGAGTGCCGCAAGCAAAAAGAGCAAGACGCAGCAGCTCAAGGAGCGTTGGGAAAACGGCGAGCTCGACAGCGGGGCGATGACGCCCGAGTTTATCAAGGGGCTCAGTCCCCGCGAGCTGGGTATGCTGGGCGAGCTGATCACCATCGACTACTTTAACGAGCGCGGCTACACCTTGCTGGAGCAGGGTTATCGTTGCACCGAGGGCGAGGCCGATCTGGTGCTGCTCGATGAGCTCGACGATGTCGTAGTGATGGCCGAGGTCAAGACCAGACGCGTCGCACTGGATTGCAACACGCGGGTCTTTCCCGAGGAGGCCGTGGACGCCCAAAAGCAACGCCGCTACCGCCGCATCGCAAGTTGCTATCTCATGGAGCATTATCCGCTCAAGGCGATTCGCTTCGATGCCGTGGGTGTCACCATTCGCGGCGGGCATATCGCCGAGATCGAGCATCAGTACAACGCGTTCGATTGGCAGGTGTCGTGATGGCGTTCGAGACGTTTGCCGTTCACGCGGCCTGCATCCGCGGCGTCGAGGCGATTCACGTCACGGTTGAGGTTTCGCTTGCTGGCGGCGTTCCGGGCATTCAGATGCTCGGCATCCCGAGTATGGAGGTGATGGAGTCACGTGGTCGTATTCGCTGTGCGATGCGCTCCGCCGGGTTCGAGATCCCACGCTCGGGCATTACGGTCAATCTGGCGCCCGGCGATATTCGCAAGACCGGTAGCGGCTTTGATCTGCCCATCGCCATCGCGGTTCTGGCGGCCGATGGTCAGATTCCCCGCGACAACCTCGACCGCTGCCTCATTGCCGGCGAGCTCGGTCTGGACGGCACGGTGCTTCCTGTCAAGGGCGAGGTGGCGTTTCAACTATTGGCGCGCGATATGGGGCTTTCCTTTATCGCCGGCAGGTCCGATCAGCATGTGCCGCTTGCGGGCGTGGATTGCGGATATATCGATCATTTGTCTCAGCTTGCTCATGGTATGGGCGATGCCGCGCGACACTACTTGGATTCTGAGGGCGTTGAGGCGACCTTTGAGCCCGAGCTCGACTATGCCGACGTACTGGGGCAGGAAGTTGCCAAACGCGGCATGGCACTGGCGGCAGCGGGTGAGCTCGGTTTACTTATGATCGGGTCCCCGGGATCGGGCAAGACGATGCTTGCGCGCCGTATGACCGGCATCCTGCCCGAGCTTTCCGTCGAGGATCAGCAGGAGGCGTTGTGCATCCATTCGGTTTTGGGTGAGAACATCGATGGACTGCTTGCGGGGCATCGCCCCTTCCGCAGCCCGCATCACAGCATTTCGACCGCGGGCCTCATCGGCGGCGGGCGTCCAGTGCATCCGGGCGAAGTTAGCCTTGCTCATGGCGGCGTGCTCTTTTTGGACGAGCTTGCTGAGTTTCCCACGGGTGTGCTGCAGACGCTCAGACAGCCTATCGAGCGCGGCTACGTGAGGATCGTACGCGTCGACGGGGCCTTTACCTTCCCGTCGCGCTTTCAGCTGCTCGCTGCAAGCAATCCCTGCCCCTGCGGCTTTTTGGGCGACCGTGAGGTGCCATGCCGCTGCTCGGCATCGATGGTGGAGCGCTATCGGGCTAAGCTGCGCGGTCCTTTGGCCGATCGTATCGACATGATGATCGATGTAACCCGTCCCGACCCCCAGGTGATTATCGAGGGCGCGGAGGGTATGTCGTCGGCCGAGTTGCGTGACTACGTTGTGCGCGGTCGCGCCTTTCGCGCCTGGCGCGAGTCTCGTATGGACGATGCCGAGGCCGAGGCCGAGGATGACGAGACGCGGTCCATTGACGGCGTCGTTTCGACCTTTGAGCTCGATGATGCTGCCGAGAAATGCGTACTCGGCCTGTCCAAACGCACACATCTCACGGGGCGTGGCATCGTGCGCTTGGTTCGCATTGCGCGCACGATCGCCGATGTCGCCGAGAGCGAGCAAGTGACGCAGGACCACGTGCTCGAGGCGGCGATGTACCAGGGAAGGAGGGACCAATGATGGACGAGGGGACCTTTGAGCTGCATCCAGGTGATGCGTTGTATCCCGAGACCGTTTTGGAGCTTTCTGATGTACCCCAGACGCTTTATGTGCGCGGCAACCCCGAGGTGCTTTCGACGTCCGCGCTCTCCATCATCGGCGCGCGCAAGGCCTCGCCGTATGGTCTTGCCGTGGCAGAGCTTGCGGCAAAGGTTGCGGTCGAGGCGGGAGTGACGGTAGTTTCGGGCGGCGCGGTCGGTTGTGACCAAGCCTCGGGTTGGGCTGCGGTCAACGCCGGCGGCAAACACGTCGTGGTGCTGGGGACGGGCGCCGACGTGGTCTACCCGCGTTCGAGCGCGGGGCTTATTACACGCACGCTCGATACGGGTGGCGCGGTCGTGTCGATCTCTCCGTGGGGCATGGGTCCGCGCAAGTTTGCCTTTCCGCGCCGCAATCGCGTGATCGCGGCCCTGTCGCAAGCCCTCTTTGTATCCGAGGCGGGTATGCCTTCCGGGACGTTTTCTACCTCCGAGGCCGCCATGGACCTGGGGCGCGAGCTGCTTGCCGTGCCGGGATCGATCCTATCGCCCGAGTCGCGTGGCACGAATTACCTCATTGCGAACGGTGCCTGCTGTATTATCGACGAGGAGTCTATCGAGATGGCTATCTCACGCATCTACGGCACCCTGCGCTACTCGCGCCCCGATGCTCCCGGCATTGCCGACCTGGATCCAACACAGCAGGCTGTGATGCATGCGCTCATCGCCTCTCCGCTCAAGGTCGACGACATCGCGGCGCTCGTCTCGCTCGACGCTGTCGGCGTACTCAAACTCTTGGGTTCGCTTGAACTCGAGGGCCTTATCGAGCGCATGATGGATGGAAGGTATGCGCCCTCCAAGTTTGCCCTTCACGCCCAGACGCCCTTCGGTCACAATGGAAAACGTGTCAATTAGAAAGGTGTTTGCAGATGCAGTTCGATCAGGTGACGGTTATCGGTGGCGGTCTGGCGGGTTCGGAATGCGCGATCCAGCTGGCAGACCGCGGGTTTGCCGTAAAGCTGTGCGAGATGCGCCCCCAGGTGAGCTCTCCGGCCCACCATACCGATCACCTGGCAGAGCTCGTCTGCTCCAATTCATTTAAGTCGACCCGTCCGGATTCCGCGGCTGGTTTGCTGAAGGCCGAGCTTGAGCGCATGGGTTCAGTCCTGCTCGATTGCGCCCATCGCGCGGCTGTTCCCGCCGGTGGCGCCCTGGCGGTCGACCGCGTCAAGTTTTCCGAGCTTGTCGAGGCCGAGGTTGCCGCCCGACCCAATATCGAGATCATTCACGGCGAGGTCACGCAGATTCCCGAGGGTCACGTGGTCATTGCCGCGGGCCCGCTGTGTTCACCGGCGCTGAGTGAAGAGGTTATGAAGCTCGTCGGTGGCGATGCCCTGGCTTTCTTTGATGCGGCGGCGCCGATCGTCGATGCCTCCACGCTCGATATGGACGTGCTGTTCTCGCAATCGCGCTACGAGGAGCAGGGGAGCGGCGACTATCTCAACGCTCCGCTCAACAAGGAGGAGTACGAGGCCTTTATCGAGGCGCTTACCACGGCTGACCGCGTGGTGCTCAAGGACTTTGAGGGCGGCGATCTGTTCCAGGCCTGCCAGCCTGCCGAGGAAGTTGCGCGCACCGGTAAGGACGCCATTCGCTTTGGCGCCATGAAGCCCGTCGGCCTCACCGACCCGCGTACCGGACGTCGCCCCTGGGCGGCGATTCAGCTTCGTGCCGAGAACAAGGAGAAGACCGCCTATAACCTGGTGGGTTTCCAGACCAACCTGACCTTTGGCGAGCAGAAGCGCGTCTTCCATATGGTGCCGGGCTTGGAGAACGCTGAGTTCTTCCGCTACGGTGTCATGCATCGCAATACCTTTGTCGACGCCCCGCACGTGCTCGATGGCACCTTTGCCGTGCCCGGTACCGGCGTGCGCCTGGCCGGTCAGATCATTGGCACCGAGGGGTACATGGAAGCTGTGGCGACAGGTCTGCTCGCCGCGCTCAACACCTATGCCGAGGCTATCGGTGCCGCGGGCGTCGAGTTGCCGCGTGTGGGCGCCCTGGGTGCGCTCGTGGGCTATGCGACCGATCCTGCCACCGTGGGCTATCAGCCCATGCATGTCAACTTTGGCCTGGTACCGCCACTCGAGGATGGTAAGCGCCGCAGCAAGCGCGACCGCTACCAGGCCTATGCGGACCGTGCGCTCGAGGCCCTTGATGCCTATCTGGCCACTCGCCCCGATCTGTTTGGAGGCGACCGGTCATAGCCTTTGACCTGTACGACACCGTCGACTCGTTTATCGCCTATATCGCACGTGTAGAGGGACTTTCTCCCAATACGGTGACGGCCTATGGCTCGCGGTTGGAGCGCTTTGCTGCCTGGTGCGAGCGCGAGGATATCGATGCGTTCGCTGCCGACGTGCGCACCATTCGTCGCTATCTTGCCGGGCTTTCGCGTGAGCAGGTGGCTCCCCAAACGCTTGCGGCGCACCTGTCGGCTATTCGATCTCTCTATCGCTGGATGGCTGCCGAGGGGATTGTCGAGGGCGATGCGGTCTCGGCGATCGCATCGCCCAAGCTGCCACGTGACCTGCCGGGCGTCCTTACGACCCAGCAGGTTGAGGCGCTGCTCAAGACGCCTGATACCTCGACGCCCGCGGGACTGCGCGATGCGGCGATGCTTGAGTTGCTCTATGCCTCCGGCGCGCGAATCTCGGAGCTCGCGGCGCTCAACGTGGAGTCTATTGGTTGGTCCGAGCGAACGCTGCGACTTTGGGGCAAGGGGAGCAAGGAGCGTATCGTCCCTCTGTATCGTCGCGCACTCGAGGCGACGCGTCTCTATATTGAGGAGGGGAGGCCGGAGTTGCTCGCTCAGGCAAAGCGCCGTGACCCCGCTACCGGGCCGCATCCGCTGCTTATATCGGCGCGCGGCAATCGCATGAGTGCCGCCATGCTCAGGCGGCGGTTCCATACGCTGGCGACGCTCGCCGGCATTCCGGCCGACATTGCCCCGCATGCGATGCGCCATACCTTTGCGACCGATTTGCTCGAGGGCGGTGCGGACCTGCGCTCGGTTCAAGAGCTGCTAGGTCATGCGAGCCTGTCCACGACGCAGATCTACACGCATCTCACGCCCGATCGGCTCAAACGTGCCGTGGCTCAAGCCCATCCCCGCGGCGAATAGTGGCTGGGACGTCCCGCGCCGCACTCAGGTGTGTGGTTTTGATTGCGGGTTGGCAGGAAGATGCATTCCTGCTATCATTCATCGGGTTGCTTCACGGCAACAAGTTTTTATCACGCACGCGCGGCTACTTCATACCGTGGTGCCCGGGCTTTGGTAGCACATGTCCGGGTTGGTTTTGGAGGATGACCCCGCGCGGAGGCAAACCACGGGAGGTTTAACATGGCTACCAAGATTAATATCCGCACCCTGCTCGAGGCCGGCTGCCACTTCGGTCACCAGACCCGTCGCTGGAACCCCAAGATGAAGCCGTTCATCTTCGGTGAGCGCAACGGCATCTACATCCTCGACCTCAAGCAGACCATCCTCGACGCCGACCAGGCCTACACCTTCGTCAAGAACGTCGCCAAGGGCGGCAACGTGCTGTTCGTCGGCACCAAGAAGCAGGCTCAGGAGGCCGTCAAGAACGCTGCTGAGCGCGCCAACATGCCTTACATCAACCAGCGTTGGCTCGGCGGCATGCTGACCAACTTCGTCACCATCCGCTCCCGCATCAACCGCATGGAGGAGCTCGAGGCCATGGTCGAGGACGGACGCATGGCTGTTCTGCCCAAGAAGGAGCAGGCTGTTCTCGGCAAGGAGCTCACCAAGCTCCAGACCAACCTCGGTGGCGCCCGCGACATGAAGGGTCTGCCCCAGGCTCTCTTCGTCATCGACACCAAGCGCGAGGAGAACGCCATCAAGGAGGCCCAGCGCCTGAACATCCCCGTCGTCGCCCTGATCGACACCAACTCCGATCCCGACGAGGTCGAGTACGGCATCCCCTGCAATGATGACGCTATCTCCGCTGTCACCCTTATGTGCGAGCTCATGGCTGACGCCTGCCTCGCTGGCTCCGGCAAGGAGCAGGTCTCCGAGGCCGAGATGGCCGCTGAGCCCAAGGCCGAGTAAATCAGTCTTAGTTAATTCTTTTTCATCTCTTTGAAAGGAACCACAATGGCCCAGATTACCGCCGCTATGGTCAAGCAGCTCCGCGAGATGACCGACTCCCCGATGATGGAGTGCAAGAAGGCTCTCGTCGAGGCTGACGGCGACATGGACGCCGCTGTCGACGTTCTGCGTAAGAACGGCCTTGCCAAGGCTGCCAAGAAGGCTGGCCGTGAGACCAACGAGGGCGCTGTCGCCGCGTTCGTCTCCGAGGATGGCAAGACCGGCGCTCTGCTCGAGCTCTCCTGCGAGACCGACTTCGTTGGCTCTAACGCCAAGTTCACCGGCTTTGCTTCCAAGGTCGCTGAGGTTGTCGCTACCACCGAGCCTGCTGACGTCGACGCTCTGCTCGAGAAGCCGATGGGCGAGGAGACCGTTTCCTCCGAGCTCACCGAGATGATTCACATCATGGGCGAGAACATGAAGATCTCCCGCTTCGCTGCCCGCAAGGCTGAGAACGGCGCGCTCGCTTCTTACATCCACATGGGTGGTAAGATCGGCGTCCTCGTCGAGTTCGCCTTCGAGAAGGCTGAGACCGCTCAGGCTGAGTCCTTCAAGACCTTCGCTCACGACGTTGCCCTTCAGGTTGCCGCCGTCGCCCCGATCTGCGCTACCCGCGATCAGGTTCCGGCCGAGACCGTCGAGCACGAGAAGCAGATCTACATGGCTCAGGCTGCCGAGTCCGGTAAGCCCGAGGCTATCCAGGAGAAGATGGCTGTCGGCCGTCTGGAGAAGTTCTACAAGCAGTCCGTGCTCACCGAGCAGGAGTTCATCAAGGACAGCTCCCTCACCATCAAGAAGTACGCTGAGCAGGTCTCCAAGGAGCTCGGCGACACCATTACCGTCGTTGCCTTTGACCGTCTGGTCCGTGGCGAGTAAATAAGCTCTTGTAGCTGGTAATGAGCAGGCTGTGGGTTTTACTCACAGCCTGCTTTTTCATGGCTCTTCTTAGAGCCTTTGATAGAATGTTGAGAGTTCAATCTAAAGGAGGATCGCTTTGTCCGACATCCGATATAAACGCGTGCTTCTTAAGCTTTCCGGCGAAGCACTGATGGGCGACGGCCAATATGGCATCGACCCCAAGGTTACCGACCATCTTGCCAAGCAGGTCAAGGAGCTGCTCGCCGTTGGCCATGAGGTCGGCGTCGTTGTCGGCGGCGGTAATATTTTCCGCGGCATGGCCGGCGCTGCCGGTGGCATGGAGCGTGCTCAGGCCGACTACATGGGCATGCTGGCAACCGTTATGAACGCGCTCGCCCTGCAGGATGCCTTCGAGCACAACGATGTTCCCTGCCGCGTTATGAGCGCTATCCAGATGAACGAGATCTGCGAGCCCTATATTCGCCGTCGCGCCATCAACCACCTTTCCAAGGGCAACGTTGTTATTTTTGCCGCCGGTTCGGGCAATCCGTACTTTACGACCGACACCGCCGCGGCTCTTCGTGCGTGCGAGATCGGCGCCGAGATTCTGATTAAAGCCACCAAGGTTGACGGCATCTACGACAAGGATCCCGTCAAGTGCGCCGATGCCGTCCGTTTTGACAAGATTACCTATCACGAGGTTCTCGTCCGCGGCCTGCAGGTTATGGATTCCACGGCTACGGCACTGTGCCAGGATAACCGTATGCCGATTTTGGTCCTCAACATCGATGGCGAGGACACCGTCAAGCGCGCGCTTTCGGGTGAGCCCGTCGGCACGCTCGTCTATCAGGAGGATTAAGCATGGCAGAGAACATCACCGCCCACATGGACAAGTCGCTCGAGTCCCTCAAGCATAACTTCTCCAAGGTCCGTACCGGCCGCGCCAATGCCAACATTCTGTCCGACATCACCGTCGATTATTACGGTGTTCCCACGCCGGTCACGCAGGTTGCCGCCGTCAAGACCCCCGAGGCCCACATGCTGCTCATCGAGCCGTGGGACAAGGCACTCATCAATGCTATCGTCAAGGCCATCGGCGCTTCCGATCTGGGCATTACCCCCAACTCCGATGGCACCGTCGTTCGTCTGCCGTTTCCGGCTCCCACCGAGGAGCGTCGTCTCGAGCTCGTCAAGGAGTGCCGCGAGTACGCCGAGCAGGCCAAGGTGTCTATCCGTAACATCCGTCGCGACTTCAACAACAAGCTCGAGCGCGATGAGGAGCTCACCGAGGACGATGTCCGTCGCGAGCAGGCCAAGGTCCAGAAGCACACCGATGAGTATGTCGCCAAGGTCGAGGAGCTTCTGAAGGAAAAAGAAGCCGAGGTCATGGAGATCTAAGGTGCAATACGACGAGCATAAACTGGTCGAGTACTTTGCCGACGCCCCTGCGGGCGTCGGTTTTTCCGACCTTGACCTCAATAACATTCCGCACCATATCTCGTGCATCATGGACGGTAACGGTCGTTGGGCCACGTCGCGCGGTCTTGCACGCACCGAGGGCCACAAGGCGGGTATCGTCTCGCTGCGCGAGATCATTACCGCCTGCGTGCGCTTGGGCGTCGACGTGCTTTCGGCCTATGCGTTTTCGACCGAAAACTGGAATCGCCCGCAGCATGAGGTCAACGTCTTGATGCACCTGTTTGCCAAGACGTTCATCGACGAGTTGCCGCTTCTGAAGCGCGAAAACGTGCGTGTTGTCTTTTTGGGTGATATTTCCGCGCTGCCCAAGAAGACTCGCGATGTTTTTGAACGCGGTCTTTCCGAGTGCGCCGATCACACCGGCATGACGCTGGCGCTTGCCGTCAACTACGGCGCGCGTGCCGAGATTACCCGCGCTGTCCGTCAGATCGCACTCGACGCTGCCGCCGGTAAGATCGATCCTGGCGCAATTGATGACGATATGGTGGCTTCTCACCTCTATACCGCCGGTCTTCCCGATCCTGAGCTTGTGATTCGCACCTCTGGTGAGCTGCGCCTTTCGAACTATCTGCTGTGGCAGGTGGCTTATTCCGAGTTCTACGTCACCGATACCTATTGGCCCGACTTTGATCGTTGGGGCCTTGTCGACGCCATTTTGGCCTATCAGGGCCGTGACCGTAGGTTTGGTGGACTGAGCAAGACCGAGGAGGCTTAATCGTGTCCGATCGTCCCAAGGCATCTGCTCCCAAGACGCCTGCGCGCAAAGCTACCGCTGCGGGAGCGCCTACAACGAAGAGCGGTACCGGTTCGTGGCTGGCGGGCTTTATTACCCGTGCCGCCGCGGGTATCGTCTACGCCGTTGTCTTTATCCTGTGTCTGGTTTTGGGTATCGTGCCCACTGCCATCTTTGTTTCCGTCATGAGCGGTCTGTGCTGCTATGAGTTTTTCCGTATGACAAGGCTCGATGGCAAGATGGCTAACGAGCGCATGGGCATCGCTGCCGCCGTGCTCTTTCCGCTGTCGGCGCTGGGCGATTCGATGCTGCTGAATGCCCTGCCTTTTGCCCTGATGCTCGCTGTGGGCATTTGGTATGTCTGGTCGCCGCGTACCCGCATCTCTGATGTGGCCGTGACGCTCATGGGTCCCATCTACACTGGCTTTATGCTGTCGGCTATCGTGCTGCTGCGCGATGCTGTGCCCGGTTTTGGCGGCGCCTTGCTTTCGGTGGGCGTTTGCGCGTCCCTTTGGGTCTCCGATTCGTTTGCCTACATCGTGGGCAGCCGTATCGGTAAGCACAAGATGGTTCCCAAGATCTCTCCCAAAAAGAGCTGGGAGGGGTTTGTCGGCGGCATCCTGGGCTCGGTTTTGATTTGGCTCATCCTGTGGGCGACGCACTTCTACAAGCTCAGCCTGCCCTATGCGCTGCTGTGCGGCGTGGTCGTGTCCGTCCTGGGCGTTATCGGCGACCTCATCGAGTCGCGTATCAAGCGTGGCGTGGGCGTCAAGGATTCCGGCAACCTTATCCCGGGCCATGGCGGTATGCTCGATCGTAGCGATTCGCTTATCTTCGGTTGCATCACCGCGCAGCTGATGCTGATGATCGGAGGCGTGCTGTAATGTCATTCCAGACGAGGTATGGCCCCGATGGACGCCTCCGTGTTGCCATCCTGGGTTGTACGGGCTCTATCGGCACCCAGGCACTCGATGTGTGCCGTCAGCATGCCGATCGCCTGCAGGTGACGGCGCTGTCCGTTAATTCCAGCACCTCTGAGCTCGTTGCCGCTGCCCGCGAGTTCTCGGTTCCGGCGGTTGCCGTGGCCGATGTCGCTCACGGCGATGACGCCGTGCTGCAGGAGTTGCCCGAGGGAACGAAGCTTGGCCTTGGCGCGCAGGCGGTTTGCGAGCTCGCGCGTCGCGACGATGTCGACTGCGTGCTCGTTGCTATTGTGGGCGCCGCCGGTCTCGAGGCGAGCCATGCGGCCTTGACCTCTAATAAGCGCCTTGCCCTTGCCAACAAGGAGTCCCTCGTCGTCGGTGGCGACTTGCTTATGCCGTTGGCGCAACCGGGCCAGCTTATTCCAGTCGACTCTGAGCACTCCGCCATCTACCAGTGCTATCTGGGGGAGGACCCGCGCGAGGCTCATTGTATTTGGCTCACTTGCTCGGGCGGTCCGTTCTTTGGCCGCACGCGCGACGAGCTCAATCGCGTGACGCGTGCCGATGCCCTCGCACATCCCACGTGGGCCATGGGCGCCAAGATCACCATCGACTCCGCCACCCTCATGAACAAGGGCCTGGAGCGAATTGAGGCCATGCATCTGTTTAACTGCGGCCTCGATTTCATTAACGTGGTCGTGCAGCGTCAGTCCAAGATTCACTCTATGGTCGAGTTCGCCGACGGCTCCGTGATGGCGCATCTCGGTGCTTCCGACATGCGTATTCCCATCCAGTTCGCGTTCTCGTATCCCGAGCGTTGGGATACCCCGGCGACTCGTATCGATTTCCGTGAGCTGGGGCAGCTCACGTTTGATGCTGCTGACATGGATACCTTCCGCTGTCTGGCACTGGCCGAGCGTGCCGGCAAGACGGGTGGCACCATGCCGTGCGTGCTCAATGCCGCCAACGAGGTCGCTGTCGATGCCTTCCTGCACGATGGCTGCAGCTTTACCGATATCGATCGCATTGTAGAATCCTGCATGGATGCCCACGATATGCAGGCGGTCGATTCGTTTGAGCAGCTTCGCGACATCGATGCGTGGGCACGTGAAAAGGCTGCGCAGGTGCTCGCCGCAACCCGTTCCTAACCCATAAGGATTGCTTTTTCGTTTTATGGATACTGTTCTGAGCGTTCTTTCATCGGTCTTTTGGGGCCTGCTGATGCTTTCCGTCCTCGTGTTTTTGCACGAGGGTGGCCACTTTTTGGCGGCGCGTGCCTGCGGCGTCCGTGTGACCGAGTTCTTTTTGGGCCTGCCGTGCCGCTTTGACATCCATTACACGTCGCGTCGCATTGGAACCAAGTTTGGCGTGACCCCGCTGCTGCTGGGTGGCTACGCTGCCATCTGCGGTATGGATCCGACCGATGTCTCGTGCGCCGATCGCGTGCTCGCGGCTATCTACCGTCATGGTCGCGTGACCGTGGCCGACCTTGCTGTCGAGCTCGAGCTTTCCGAGGAGGATGTGCTCGAGGCTTGTGCTCTGTTGCTGGGCTGGGGCTCCATCGCACCTTGGTATGAGGAAGGGGAGAAGCCCTCACCGAGCTACTATCCCACCAAATATCAGACGTTGCCGCGAGACACGGCAGGCTATACCACCTTTGACGGCCGCCGGTTCGATCGAGAGCATGCGACTGCCGAGGGCGATGTGTGGGAGCTGCCGTGCGGCGAGGCTGATTTCTTGGCGCAAGAGCGCTCGCACACTTATCTTGGCCAGGGCTTTCTCAAGCGCGCCTTTATGCTGCTCGCGGGCATTCTCGTCAATATCCTGACGGGTTTTTTGCTCCTTATGAGCATCTATTCCATTACGGGTGTCACCGTGCCGATGGATACCAACGTGATCGGTCAGGTTGACGAGGGGTCTATTGCCGCCAAGGCGGGTATCGAGGGCGGCGACGCGATCCTTTCGGTTGACGGAGTATCGTGCTCTACCTGGATGGACGTTTACGATGCCATCGGCAAGGCTGCCGGTAAGGACGATATCGCCATCGAGTACGAGCGTGACGGCAAGCAGCATTCGACCACGGTTGCGCTCAAAGAGGATGAGCGCCTAGGTGTGTATGCCTCTACGCAGGTGGTCCGTTTAGACCTCATCACGTCGGCTCGCCTGTCTTTCTCCTATGTCGTGCAGACAGCGGAGGGCGTGATGCGCCTACTCCAGCCGCAGCATACGATGGAGATTCTCGACCAGTCCTCGTCGATCGTGGGTATTAGCGTTATGTCCTCACAGGCTGCTGCTGCCGGCCCTGCCACGTTCCTTTCGTTTGCCGCCCTCATTTCGTTCTCGCTTGGCTTTATGAACCTGCTGCCCATCCCACCACTCGATGGCGGCAAGCTGATCATCGAGATCATTCAAAAGATTGCGGGCCGCGAGCTACCTCTCAAGGTCCAGACGATTGTGAGCTATGTGGGCATCGCGCTCTTTGCGCTGCTGTTTGTCTATATGCTTCGTTCCGACATCCTTCGATTTATTCTGTAGGGGAGTGTTTGGATTGTCTTTATCCCATCCTTTGCCTCGCGAGTTGACGCGCCCCGTGCATGTGGGCGGTGTGCAGATCGGTGGCGGCGCGCCGGTGGTGGTCCAATCCATGACCTGCACCGATACCGCTGATGCCCAGGCAACGCTTGCGCAAGTGTGCGCGTTGGCGCAGGCTGGCTGCGATATCGTGCGTGTGAGCGTGCCCACCGAGGCCGCGCTTGAGGGTTTCCGCACCATCTGTGCCGAGTCTCCGGTGCCAATCGTTGCCGATATCCACTTTAACCACAAGCTGGCCATTGGCGCTGTGGAGGCCGGTGCCGCCAAGCTCCGCATCAATCCCGGTAATATCGGCGATTGGGCCAAGGTCGATGCTGTCATCGATGCCGCGGGTGCTGCGGGCTGCGCAATTCGCATCGGTGTCAATGCTGGTTCGCTTGAGCAGGATATCGCTGAGCGCGACGACCTCACGCAGCCCGAAAAGCTCGTGATGTCGAGCGAGCGCTTCGTCAAGCACTTTGAGGACCGCGGCTTTACGAACATTGTGCTTTCGGCCAAGGCCCATAGCGTGCAAACGACGCTTGATACCTATCGAGCCCTGTCGCGTGAGATTCCCCACGTTCCGCTTCACCTGGGCGTGACGGAGGCGGGGACCAAGCTCCAGGGCACCATCAAGAGCTCTGTAGGCTTGGGTATCTTGCTTTCCGAAGGCATTGGCGACACCATGCGTGTGTCGCTCACAGCCGATCCGGTTGAGGAGCCGCCGGTTGCCTGGGGTATTCTGCAGTCGTTGGGCCTGCGTCGCCGTGGCCCCGAGATTGTCTCGTGCCCCACGTGCGCCCGCTGCCAGGTTAACCTTATTCCCATTGCCGAGGAAGTAACCGAGCGGCTTAAGAACTATACCGCGCCGCTTTCGATTGCCGTTATGGGATGTGCCGTTAATGGCCCCGGCGAGGCTTCTGATGCCGACCTGGGCGTTGCTTGCGGACGTGGTCAGGCCTTGCTCTTTTCGCATGGCCAGATCATTGGTAAAGTAGCTGAGGACCAAATTGTCGACGCGCTTATGGCAGAGGTCGACAAGCTTATTGAGGAGAAATAAATGACCCGAGCAATGTATATGTCTAAGCTCTATGCGCCGACGCTTAAAGAGGATCCGGCGGACGCTGAGCTCGCCAGTCACCGCCTGCTGCTCCGTGCCGGCATGATCCGCAAGGAGGCCGCCGGCCTGTATTCCTACCTGCCGCTTGCCTGGCGCTCGATCCGTAAGATCGAGAACATCGTGCGCGACGAGATGGACGCTGCCGGCGCCCAGGAGCTTATGATGCCTATCATGGTCGACGCCGAGTTGTGGCGCGAGTCCGGCCGCATCGACGCCTATGGCAAGGAGCTTGTGCGCTTTGACGACCGTCATGGTCGCGAGTTCGTCCTGGGCCCCACGCACGAGGAGACCGTCACGGCCCTGGTGCGCAACGAGCTACGCTCCTATAAGCAGCTGCCCGTCAACCTGTATCACATTCAGGATAAGTTCCGCGACGAGTTCCGTCCCCGCTTTGGCCTGATGCGTGGCCGCGAGTTCATCATGAAGGACGCCTACAGCTTCTCCGCCACGCAGGAGAGCCTGCAGGAGGAGTACGACAAGATGAAGCAGGCGTACGCCAATATCTGCGAGCGCTGCTACATCAAGGCTCTGCCCGTCGTCGCCGATTCTGGCGAGATCGGTGGCGATACCTCCGTCGAGTACATGGCTTTGGCTGACGCCGGCGAGGCTTCGCTCGTCTACTGCGACGATTGCGGCTTCGCTGCCGATGACGAGGCTGCAAGCACCAAGGTCGTCGTGACCGAGGGTCCTGGTGACGGTACGCTCACCAAGGTTGAGACTCCGGGCATGGGCACCATTGAGGCTGTTGCTAAGTTCTTTGGGTTCCCCGAGAACGGCACGCGCAAGTCGCTGGCACTCATCGACGCCGAGGGCAAGCCGGTCGTGGCCATTGTTCCGGGCGATCACGAGCTCAACGATTGCAAGGCCGAGCACGTCTTTGGCAAGGGCTATCGCATGATGACCGACGAGGAGCTTCAGGCGAACGGTCTGCACAAGGGCTTTATCGGACCGGTTAACCTGCCCGATGGCATTCGTCTGGTGTGCGACGAGAGCCTGCGCGATTCCAAGCAGTGGGTCTGCGGTGCCAACGAGGTCGATTATCACTTTACCGGTGCCTGCCCCGAGCGCGACTTTACCGTCGATGAGTGGGCCGATCTGGTCACCGTTGTCGCCGGCGACCCCTGCCCGCACTGCGGCAAGCCGCTCTCCGCTGCCCGCGGCATCGAGGTCTCTCAGGTCTTCCAGCTGGGCACCAAGTATTCCGAGGCCATGGGTGCCACCTTTATGGACGAGGACGGCAAGGAGAAGCCGCTCATCATGGGCTGCTACGGCGTTGGTGTGTCCCGCTCGCTCGCTGCCGTCGTGGAGCAGCACAACGACGAGCACGGTATCGTCTGGCCGGTCTCCGTTGCCCCGTACGAGGTCGCGGTGATTCCGCTCGATCCCAAGAAGGAAGAGTGTGCTACCGTCTGCGAGCAGATCGTTGATGGCCTGTGCGCCGAGGGTATCGAGGTTGTCATCGACGACCGCGACGAGCGTCCCGGCTTTAAGTTTGCCGACAACGACCTTATGGGCTTCCCGTATCAGGTCGTTCTGGGTAAGCGTGGCCTTAAGAATGGCACCGTTGAGCTCAAGGACCGTGCCACGGGTGAGCGCGAGGATGTGGCGATCGACGAGGTCGTCGCCAAGGTCGCCGAGCTTGTGAAGGCAGCACGCCGTTAATCGATGATTTCGCTTGTAGTTCGATATACGGGACGGCCCCGCATTTCTCCAGATCGGGGAGATGCGGGGCCGTCCTTTTATCTTGTGGCATCCTCGATATCTAAAAGGAAAACCCCACAGCCCATGCGAGCTGCGGGGTTTTCCTTGTGCCTCCGATGCGAAATAAATCGCTCAGATATTACTGATAATCGACGACGTCGATCCAGTTCTTCAGGAACTCATCGTTCACGTTGCGCTTACGAGCGAGCTCGGAAGCGGCGACGATGCTCGTCCACTGACGCACGACCTGCATGGGCATGTCGGCACGGTCGCAGTAGAGCTCCAGGTAGGCCTCAGCCTGATCCTTGCTGTTGAGGGCAAAGAGCAGGTAGGTGGTGGCAACGTCGGCAGCAGGGGAGCCCTGGGTGGCGTGTGCCCAGTCGCACACATAGAGCTGGCCGTCGTCGCCTACGATGACGTTGGAGGGGTTGAAGTCGCCGTGGCAGACCTTAAACTCCTTGGTCATGCCGTCCAGACGCTCCTGAAGGTTGTAGCGCGTGGTGGCATTGAGCTGATCAAGGCTGTCGATCATGCGGGCGTACTTGTCGCGCTGACGGTTGAGCAGCGGGGAGGTGTAGCCGTGGATCTCGATCTGGAGGTCGACGAACATCTCGAGGTACTCACCAAAGCGCTGGGGCTCGGCAGTCATCTTCTCGGCAAGGGTGGTGCCCGGAACCTTCTCGGTCACGAGCGCCCAGCCGTTGGCGTTCTCGAGCTGGGAAACCTCGAGCGCCTTGGGGCTGCGGATGCCGCACTCATTGATGCGGGCAAGATTCAAAGCCTCGTTGAACACGTCGGAGACAGGCTTGGTCTCGTTAAAGACCTTGACAATCTTGTCGCCCAGGTCGTAAACGACCTTGTTGCCACGGCGGACGAGCTCGGTCTTGGAATCGGGTAGCAGCATGGTTGCATCCTTTCAACGATGCGATAGAAGCGACGGCGGGGGTGTGTGAAACACCCGTGCACCCCCGCCGTTAAAAACCGTGCTAAAACTAGCAGACGGCGTAATCCTGGGGCTCGCGGCCGTAGTAGGCGTCCAGGTAGAGCTCCTTGATCTCGCTCATGAGCGGGTAGCGCGGGTTGGCGCCGGTGCACTGGTCGTTGAATGCCTGCTCGGTCATTTCGTCGAGGGTGTCGAGGAAGTACTGCTCGTCAACACCGTAGTCGGCGATGGTCTTCTTGACGCCGATGAAGTCCTTGAGCTCTTCGAGCTTCGTGATGAAGTTCTCGAAGACCTCCTTGTCGTCCTTGCCCTCGATGCCGCAGTACTTGGCCATCTCGGCGTAGTTGTGCAGCGCGTTGGGGTAAGGATACTGGGAGAAGGTACCCATCTTGACGGGAGCCTCGGCGGCGTTGTAGCGCATGACGCGGGTCAGGATGACAGCGTTTGCGAGGCCGTGGGGCAGGTGATGGAAAGCGCCGAGCTTGTGGGCCATGGAGTGGTTGAGGCCCAGGAAGGCGTTGGCGAAGGCCATACCGGCCATGCAGGAGGCGTTGTGCATCTCCTCGCGGGCGTGCGGGTCCTTGGCGCCGTTCGTGAAGCTGGAGGGCAGGTTCTCGAAGACGAGCTTGGCAGCGCGCTCGGAGAGGCCCTTGGTGTAGTCGGAAGCCATGATGGAGACGTAGGACTCGATGGCGTGGGTCATGACGTCGATGCCGGAGGCAGCGGTCAGGCCGCGCGGGGCGGTCATGCAGTTGTCGGCGTCGACGATAGCCATGTTGGGGAGCAGCGCGTAGTCGGCGAGCGGCCACTTGATGCCGGTCTCCTTGTCGGTGATGATGGCGAACGGCGTGCACTCGGAGCCGGTACCCGAAGAGGTCGGGACGGCGACGAAGTAGGCCTTCTTGCCCATCTCGGGGAAGGTGAAGATACGCTTGCGGATGTCCATGAAGTCCATGGCCATGTCCTCAAACTTGCACTCGGGGTGCTCGTACATCATCCACATGATCTTGCCGGCGTCCATAGCGGAGCCACCGCCGACGGCGATGATGACGTCCGGCTCAAAGAGAGCCATCTGCTTGGCGCCGCGACGTGCGCACTGCAGCGACGGATCGGGCTCGACGTCGTAGAAGCAGTCGTGGGCGATGCCCATCTCGTCGAGCTTGGCCTCGATGGCGCGGGTGTTGCCATTCTTGAAGAGGAACTGGTCGGTGACGATGAAGGCACGCTTCTTGCCCATGACGTTGCCCAGCTCGTCGAGGGCGACGGGCGTGGAACCCTTCTTGAAGTAGACCTTCTCGGGAGCGCGGAACCACAGCATGTTCTCGCGGCGCTCGGCCACAGTCTTAACGTTGATCAAGTGCTTCACCCCAACGTTCTCGGAGACGGAGTTGCCGCCCCAGGAGCCGCAGCCCAGGGTCAGAGACGGCTTCATGCCAAAGTTGTACAGGTCACCGATGCCGCCGTGCGAGGACGGGGTATTGATGACGATACGGCAGGCCTTCATGACGTGCTCGAACAGGCTGATCTTCTCGGCCTGGGCGGGGTGCACGTACAGAGAGGCGGTGTGGCCCGGGCCACCGGCGAGCACCAGGTGCTCGGCCTTGTCGACGGCCTCCTGGAAGTCCTTGGCGTGGTACATGGCCAGGACCGGGGAGAGCTTCTCGTGGGAGAACTCCTCCTTGGCGGGGTCGGTGGAGGTGACCTCGGCGATCAGGATCTTGGTCTTGGCGGGAACCTCGATGCCGGCGAGCTCGGCGATCTTGGCGGCAGCCATGCCGGGGATGCGGTGATCGAGGGCGCCGTTCTTGAACATGGCGGCACGCAGGGCCTCCATCTCGGCACCCTGCTTGACGAAGTAGCAGCCGCGCTTCTGGAACTCGGCCTTAACCTGGTCATAGATGGTGTCGATGACAGTCACGGACTGCTCGGAAGCGCAGATCATGCCGTTGTCGAAGGTCTTGGAGTGGATGATGGAGTTGACGGCGAGCAGCACGTCGGCGGTGTCGTCGATGACGACCGGGGTGTTACCGGCGCCAACGCCCAGGGCGGGCTTGCCCGAGGAGTAAGCGGCCTTGACCATGCCCGGGCCACCGGTGGCGAGGATGATGTCGACGTCGCGCATGACCATGTTGGTCAGCTCGATGGAGGGGACATCGACCCAGCCGATGATGCCCTCGGGGGCGCCGGCCTTGACGGCGGCGTCAAGCACGAGCTTGGCGGCGGCGATGGTGCACTTGGCGGCAGCCGGGTGCGGGGAGATGATGATGGCGTTGCGGGTCTTCAGGCAGATCAGCGTCTTGAAGATCGCGGTGGAGGTGGGGTTGGTCGTCGGGATGACGGCGCCCACGATGCCGATGGGCTCGGCGATCTTGGTGATGCCGTAAGCCTCGTCGCGCTCCAGGACACCACAGGTCTTGGTGTTCTTGTAAGCGTTGTAGATGTACTCTGCGGCGTAGTGGTTCTTGATGACCTTGTCCTCAAGAACGCCGCGGCCGGTCTCCTCGATGGCCATCTTCGCCAACGGGATACGAGCCTTGTTGGCGGCCATGGCGGCCTCATAGAAGATCTTGTCGACCTGCTCCTGCGTGTACGTAGCAAAAAGCGCCTGGGCCTCTCGCATCTGAGCGAGCTTAGCCTCAAGCGCCTCTACGTTGTCCACAATTGCGGGAGTAGTGTTTTCCGGTGACTTTTTCACCATTTGTGTCTCCTTGCGATCGGAGATTTACCCTACAAGATGCATGATAGCAAGAAATAATTCGGTGAACGGTCAGATTCCCGTAAAAGACAAACTAAAACGCTTCAATAAACTGAAACGTTTTAACTAAAACTATCTGCCAGTGCATCGCCCCGCTCATTGGGGACAGGCTTACATGAGTGCTTTCACTCATTGGGGACAGACATCGTTTTGCCATTTTGCCGTTCTGGGCCTGTTTTTGCCGCTCATTGGATATAAATAGATCACAGGCTCAGCATTTCGCGTTCCTTCTCTCCTTTTAGGTGTTGCCTGTTCAGTTTTTGAAAGGAGAGATTATGCCCCGATGCGCCCGCGCCGTTTCGCTCACCGGCTATTACCACGTCTTTGACCGTGGCAACTCCAAACAGATTATTTTTGAAGATGACTCTGACCGATATCGTTTCTTATCGGACATCTCGGACAGGTTTGCACGCCATAAAGTGGCAGTGTTGGGTTGGTGCCTTATGGACAACCACTTCCATTTGATGGTTGATGACCCATATGACAACCTTTCAAAGGCAATGCAGTGCGCACTGACGGCGTATGCTAAGTATTTCAATGGGAAAACGGGAAGAACGGGCCATCTGTTTGACAATCGCTATTCGCGTGTTGCGGTTGAGTCGGACACACAGGCGGTGCAGCTACTCGATTATATCCATCTCAATCCTGTGAAAGGTGCGATCGACTCTCTCGAAGCATACCGCTGGTCAAGCTTTAGGGCATACCAGCTGGGCTACGATCCCTTTAACATCTGTGACGCGGCCCCTATGCTCGATATTGTCGGGGGGTCTCGTCGCTATTGTGAGCATCTTAAGGAAGTTGCCGTGCGGATCTGGTCAGTTGAGATTCTTCCACGCCGACGGATCCTCGATGAGGATGCTCTTTCCGTTGCGCGCGAAGTCCTTCCGAGCATAGATCCTGCGCTGCTCAAGGCCCTGCCACGCCCCGGTCGTGATGCGTGTCTGCTGAGGCTTAGGCGGGCACATCTCACGGTTAAGCAAATTGCCCGCATCACCGGTATTGGCGCCACAAGCGTGACCAAGGCCACCACAGGCTGGAACGAGGCGGCGTGAGGCAGGTCAGGACCTGATCATGGCGCCGCATGCGTACGTCATGTCTGTCCCCAATGCGTGAAAGCACTCATGTAAGTCTGTCCCCAATGAGTGCAAAAATGCGCCCTCCGTAGGGGAGGGCGCATTTGGTAAGTTCTATATGAACGCGAGGTCTTTTACCCGGAGAGTCCGAGGTACTTGTTGGTAAGACCTTATTTAGGAGCGCGCAACCTTGCCGGACTTGAGGCAGGTGGAGCAAACGTTCATCTTGCGACGGTGACCATCGACGACGACGTAGACGCGCTGGATGTTGGGGCGGAACTTACGGTTGGTGACGCGGTGAGAGTGGCTGATGGAGCGACCGGCAACGGGGTGCTTACCGCAAACTTCGCAAACTTTGGACATAACTGACCCTCCTTGGGCGACAAACGAACATGTCGCGATAACAAACAAGCCTGAACTATAGCACAGAAGCAGCTCCCTGTGCGTAATCTACACAGAGATATTCCTCTTTTGGCGATAGTGCTCACGCCACGGCCCTGGACGTAGATCCGATTTGCGTGCAGCAGAGGGGATTATGCCAGCTCGTGCGTACGTTTTCAAGCTCGTCCCACAAATATATATAGGTTTATGGAGCGTTGGGCTCCGTTTATGGATTGCTTTGTATTTATGCTCGCAATTAAGCTCGAGGTTGGCTACACTATCCCTTGACCATTAAAGGGGTACGAGATACCCACATGGAATTATATAGCTGCCAAAGAGCAGCCCTTCCTGTGGGTGTCTGGTCCGCTTTGAGCGGTCGGGCATCTATTTTTTTGACTGTGTCAGCAGTCAAGACATGTGAGGAAGGAGATCGATGGGCACGACTTCCCCCAAGGCGGTCATCATGGACGAGACCGCCGTCAATCGAGCGATGACCCGCATCGCGCACGAGATTCTCGAGCGCAACGAGGGCTGTGAAGACCTCGCTCTGGTCGGCATCGTCACGCGCGGCGACCTTCTGGCAAAGAAGCTCGCCGAGGAGATCAAGGAGATCGAGGGCGTCGACGTTCCGCTCGGCAGCCTGGACATCAGCTTCTACCGCGATGACTATGCGACCAATTTCGCTCCCGCGATCCACGCCACCAACATTCCCTTTAGCGTCGACGGCAAGCGCGTCGTGCTGGTGGACGACATCCTGTATACGGGCCGTACTATCCGCGCCGCTCTCGACGCCGTCATGGACCTGGGCCGTCCGAGCCGCATTGAGCTGGCAGTCCTCGTTGACCGCGGCCACCGCGAGCTCCCCATCTCGCCGGACTTTGTCGGCAAGAACGTTCCCTCGTCGCATGAGGAGAACGTGCACCTATATATGAAGGAAGTCGACGGCCACACCGCTGTCGAGATTAACGACGTCGCGCCGGGTTCCCACGTGGGCTCCGCGCCGCTGGGAGGTGAGTAGTACCGTGGCGTTCAACCATAAGCACCTGATCGACATTACCGAGTACTCCGAAGAGGACATCAAGCTCATCCTCGAGACCGCCAAGGCGTTCTCCGAGGTCAACGAGCGTGCGATCAAGAAGGTCCCCACGCTCAAGGGCAAGACCATCGTCAACATGTTCAACGAGCCCTCGACGCGCACCCGCAGCTCCTTCGAGCTCGCCGAGAAGCGTCTTTCGGCCGACAGCCTCAACTTTGGCGGCTCCTCGACCTCCACGGTCAAGGGCGAGAGCCTCGTCGACACCGTCGAGACCCTCAACGCCTACAAGATCGACTGCATCGTCGTGCGCGATAAGCACGCCGGTGCTCCCTACATCGTCACGCAGAACTCGCCCGCGAGCGTCATCTGCGCCGGTGACGGCAAGCACAACCATCCCACGCAGGCCCTGCTCGACCTGTACACCATCTGGGAGCACAAGGGTGACTTCCACGGTCTGAAGGTCGCCGTCGTCGGCGATATCGCGCACTCCCGCGTCTGCGGCTCGCTGATCCCCGTCCTTAAGATCATGGGCTGCGAGACCTACGCCGTCGCCCCCGGCACGCTGCTGCCGCCGGCGCCCGAGGTCCTGGGCTGCGACCACGTGACGAGCGACCTCGATTCCGTCCTGCCCGAGCTGGACGTCGTCTACATGCTGCGCGTGCAGCAGGAGCGCCTCGAGGGTGCCCCGTTCCCGACCATTCGCGAGTACCACAAGCTCTTCGGTCTGACTAAGGACCGCGAGAAGCTCATGAAGCCCGACGCGATTATCTGCCACCCGGGCCCCATCAACCGCGGCGTTGAGTTCGACTCCTATATGGCCGACCACCCGCAACGCTCCGTCATCCTGGAGCAGGTCTACGCCGGTATCTGCGTGCGTATGGCTATCCTGTATCTGCTGCTTGGAGGTGCCGATAATGGCCTTGCTTCTTAAGAATGCCCACGTCGTCGACCCGTCCGTCGAGCTTGACGGTGTCGTTGACGTCCTGATTGACGGCGATAAGATCGCCGAGGTCGGCGAGAATCTCGCCGTCGAGGGAGCCGAGGTCCGCGACCTTTCCGGCAAGTACCTCGTCCCCGGCCTGGTGGATATGCACGTTCACCTTCGCGAGCCCGGCTACGAGGTCAAAGAGGACATCGAGAGTGGCACCCGCGCTGCTGTCAAGGGCGGCTTTACCGGCGTGTGCGCCATGCCCAACACCGACCCCGTCACCGATAACGGCACCGTCGTGGAGTTCGTCAAGTCCCGCGCTGCCGAGGTTGGTCACTGCCGCGTCTATCCGTCGGGCTCCATGACCCGCGGTCTTAAGGGCGAGGCCATGTCCGAGATGGGCGATATGGTCGCCCACGGCGCCGTCGCCTTCACCGACGACGGTCGCGGCGTGCAGGGCGCGGGCATGCTCCGTCGCTGCATGGACTACGGCAAGATGTTCGGCAAGGTCTTTATGAGCCACTGCCAGGACGAGGACCTGGTCGGCCACGGCCAGATCAACGAGGGCAAGGTCTCGACCCGTTTGGCTCTCGAGGGCTGGCCGGCTGCCGGCGAGGAGCTCCAGATCGCCCGCGACATTGAGATCGCCAAGCTGACCGGTGCCAAGCTGCACATCCAGCACATCTCCACCGCCCATGGCCTGGAGATCGTGCGTGCCGGTAAGGCCGCTGGTGTCCAGGTGACCTGCGAGGCCACCCCGCACCACATGTTCCTGACCGAGAACGACCTGGACGAGACTTACAATACCTCGCTCAAGGTCAACCCGCCGCTGCGTACCGAGGAGGATGCCGAGGCCATCCGTCAGGGCGTCATCGACGGCACCGTCGACGTTATCGTCACCGATCACGCTCCCCACACCCCGTGGGAGAAGGCCCGCGAGTTCGAGCTTGCGCCCTTTGGCATGATCGGTCTCGAGACCTCGCTGTCGCTCGTGCTCACCGAGCTGGTCAACACGGGCAAGATGAGCATGGGCCGCATGGTCGAGCTCATGGCCATCAAACCGCGTGAGATCCTGGGCCTCGACCAGGTTCAGGTCAAGGCGGGCTCCGTTGCCGACCTGACCGTGTTCGACCCCTCTGCCACCTGGACGGTCGGCGAGGACGGTTACGAGTCGCGCGCCGAGAACTCCGGTTTTGCCGGCCGCACGCTTACCGGTCGTGCTACCGATGTGTTTGTCGGCGGTAAGCAGACGCTCGCCGACGGCTGCATCTGCTAGCATAGCCTTATCGCTTTTGTGCGCGGTGCCCTTGCGGTGCCGCGCTTTCTGTTCGTTTTGACCATGCAACCGCATGGGGGATTGGAGCGTCTATGCCCACACCTTCCACTGCACGCATGCACGACTTCGAGGTCGTCTCGAACCAGGAGATCGCCGATGGCATCTTCTCGCTCGTCATCTCGGCCCCCAAGCTTGCAAGTGCGCTCAAGCCCGGCCAGTTTGTGAACATTGCCGTGCCCGGCGATGCGTCGTCGCTGCTTCGCGTGCCCTTGAGCTTCTATCGCGCTGACGCCGAGGCCGGTACCGTCGAGCTGTGGTACGCCGTCGTGGGTGACGACACCCGTCGTCTGTCGCAGATGGGTCCCGGCTCCAAGTCCAACCTGTTGGGCCCTGGCGGCCGCGGCTGGCTTGTTCCCGAGGGCACCAGGAAGGCGCTGCTCGTGGCGGGCGGCATCGGCGTTCCGCCCGTGCTCTGCCTCGCCGGCATGCTTGCCGGGCAGGGCGTGGATGTCGACGTGTGCCTGGGCTTTGGCACCGCTTCCAAGGCCGTGGGCATCGATGAGTTCCGCTCGCTGTGCGATACGGTCGACGTATGCACCGACGACGGCTCGTTGGGCACGCACGGCTTCTGCACCGATCCTGCCGCCGAGCTGCTCGGCGAGGGCGGTTATGACTACGTCGCCAGCTGCGGTCCCGCCGTCATGATGAAGAAGGTCGCCGCCGCTGCCGCCGAGGCCGGTGCGTACTGCGAGGTGTCGCTCGAGCGTATGATGAGCTGTGGCTTTGGCGCCTGCAACACCTGCAATGTAGAGACGGTCGACGGTATGAAGGGCGCCTGCATGTGCGGCCCCGTGTTCGATGCTTCCAAGGTGGTGGTCTTCTAGTGGGTACCGTGAACATGGCCGTCGATTTCGGCGGTGTCAAGATGCAGAACCCCATCAACACCGCAGCCGGTACCTTTGGCTACGGTTGGCAGTTCCAGAACTTCTTTGATGTTTCCCAGCTGGGCGCCATCACCACCAAGGGTTGCGCTTCCGAGCCCTGGCCCGGCAACCCCGCGCCCCGCATGGCCGAGATTCCCGGCGGTATGATTAACTCCGTGGGCCTTCAGAACCCCGGCGTGGCCGCTTTTGCCCGCGAGTCCGGTCCGTGGCTCGAGCAGCTCTCCAAGGACGGTTGTCAGGTCATCTGTCAGGTCGCCGGTCACTCCGTCGAGGAGTTTGTCCGCGCGCTCGAGATGTATGTCGAGCTGTGCCCCTGGGCTGCCGGCTACGAGATCAACGTCAGCTGCCCCAATATTGCCGCCGGCGGTGCCGCCATGGGCTCCTCGCCCGAGGGCGCCTCTGCCGTTATGGCTGCCTGCCGTAAGGTGACCGATAAGCCGCTGTTCGTAAAGATGGCTCCGGTTAACGTTGCCGAGATTGCCAAGGCCCTCGAGGCCGCCGGCGCCGACGGCCTTTCGGTCATCAACTCCATCCAGGGCATGGCCATCGACGTCCATACCCGCAAGTCCCGTGTGGCCAAGCCCAAGGGCGGCCTTTCGGGCCCGCTGTGCCACCACATCGCCGTTCGCATGGTCTGGGAGGTCGCTCAGGCCGTCGATATCCCCATCAACGGTGTCGGCGGTGTCATGACGGGCGAAGATGCGGCCGAGTTTATCCTGGCTGGCGCCACCTGCGTGTCGGTCGGCATGGCCAACTTCGTCGATCCGTGCGCTTCGCTCAAGATCGCGCACGAGCTCGAGGCCTGGGCGGAGTCCCAGGGCGTGAAGGACATCAACGAACTGGTAGGTGCTTTCGAATGCTAAAGACCGATGCCCGCGACCGCGTTATCGTCGCTCTCGACTGCGATCGTGAGCGTGCGCTCGAGCTTGCCCACGAGCTTTCGGGCCATGCCGCCTGGCTCAAGGTTGGCATGACGCTCTATTACGCTGAGGGTCCCCAGATCGTCAAGACGTTCAAGGACCTGGGCTTTAAGGTCTTCCTCGACCTTAAGTTCCATGATATTCCGCATCAGGTTCGCGGTGCCGCCCGTTCGGCCTCGCTTGCCGGTGCCGACCTGCTTTCGGTCCACGGCTTGGGTTCGGGTGCCATGCTCGCTGCCTGCCGCGAGGGTGCCGAGGAGGCGCGCGAGGACCGCGCCAGGCTCGTCGCCATCACCGTGCTCACGAGTATGAATCAGGATGCCTTGAGCGAGATCGGCGTCGAGTCGCCCGTGGCCGAGGAGGCCGCCCGCCTGGCAAAGCTCGCTCAGGCCAACGGCATCGATGGCATCGTGTGCTCGCCGATGGAGGCTCACGACATGCGTGAGCTGCTGGGTCCTGATGCCCTGATCGTGACTCCGGGTGTGCGTCCGGTGGGTGCCGCCTTAGGCGACCAGTCCCGCGTGGCGACGCCTTCCCAGGCTATCGAGCGTGGCGCAAGCCACATTGTGGTGGGCCGTCCCATCACCGGCGCCGACGATCCGGTTGCCGCCTTTGATGCTATTGTCGCTGAGCTGGTCGAAAACGTCGCCTAAAAGATTCCCCTAAGTCACCACTTTTGGGTCTCATTAGCACAAAATAGCCCCTGTGCCTGCGTAAACTTTCCCATCCTTTGTGTGGAATCGCAGGTCAGGGGCTTAACTTTGGGCGCAGTATATTGCACTTTTTGCGGGTATCGTCTAACCTATGGAGCCGCGATTGGGCATTTTGTACGTTCTACGTGCTAAAATGCCAATTATTGAATCAGATATAACCCAACTTTTTGGAGGTACGAATGGCACTCCCTCAGCTTACCGATGAGCAGCGCAAGCAGGCTCTTGAGAAGGCTGCTGCCGCACGTCACGCCCGCGCTGAGCTTCGCGAGCAGATCAAGAAGGGCGAGAAGTCCCTCGAGTCCGTGCTCAACTCCGATGACCCCATCGCTTCCCGCATGAAGGTTTCCACCCTCATCGAGTCTCTCCCTGGTTATGGCAAGGCCAAGGCCGCCAAGATCATGGAGGAGCTCGGTATCTCCGCTACCCGTCGCGTCCAGGGCCTCGGCGTCCGTCAGCGCGAGCAGCTCCTCGAGCAGCTGACCAAATAAGTGAGCGCTCAGGATTCCAAGCTCTTTGTGATTTCTGGACCGTCAGGCGCAGGCAAGGGTACGCTCGTCACTCGTGTGCGCGAGCGCCGCTCGAATCTGGGCCTGACGGTTTCGGCTACCACGCGAGCACCACGTAAAGGTGAGGTCGACGGCGTCAACTACTTTTTTCTGACGCGCGAGGAGTTCGACCGCCGCGTGGCAAACGGTGAGTTTGTTGAGTGGGCCGAGGTCCACGGTAACTGCTACGGCACGTTGGTGAGCGAGGTCCAGTCCAAGCTCGCCTCGGGCGCCTCTCTGATTTTGGAGATCGATGTCCAGGGTGCCCTGCAGGTTAAGGAGCGTTTCCCCGAGGCCGTGCTGATCTTTATCAAGCCGCCTTCGCTTGAGGTGCTCCGCGAGCGTCTGGTCGGTCGCGGTACCGAGACGCCCGAGACAATCGAGCTGCGTATGGCAAACGCCGCCCATGAACTTGCCCTTGCCGACCGCTACGACGACGTCGTGGTGAATGACGATCTCGACCGCGCGACCGATGAGCTCGTTCGCGTTCTCGATATGCATGAAAGGATCTGAGGTCCGTGTCCGTTGTAAAGCCTTGCATTGACGATCTTCTGGAGAAGACCGATCACAACCGCTTCCTGCTTGCTTCGCTTGCCTCCAAGCGCGCCTGCGACATTAACAGCATGCTGCGTGGCCAGCACAACCGCGTGCTTGCCGTCCAGGATGTCGATGACATCACCATCGGGCTTTCCGGTGCCGATACCATCTCGATGGCTATGGACGAGATTGTCGACGGCGACATCTCTTACGACGAGGCCCGTTACGAGAAGGCGCTCGGCCACAAGGTTGCTGAAGCCTAAATGGCGGCTCGCGTCTGCCTGGTCCACTATCACGAGGTTGGACTGAAGGGTAAGAACCGCGCACATTTTGAGCATATCCTCATGGATAACATCAAGGCGGCCTTGGCCGCCTTTTCCGTGAATGCCGTGTCTCGAATTTCCGGTTATATCCTCGTGACCTTTAACGAGCATCAGGCCGACGATGCGGCGCGTGTCATTCGCACCGTTCCCGGCGTTGCTCGCGTGTCTTTGGCGTATCACACCAATCGCGACCCTCAGGAGTACTGTGCCGCCGCCGTCAAGGCGCTGCGCGAGTTTGGTTCCTTCGATTCGTTTAAGGTGCATGCCAAGCGCTCCAATACCGACTATGAGCTCACCTCGATTGACATCAATCGTCAGGTGGGCGAGGTGTTGTGTGAGGCCTTCCCCGATAAAAAGGTTCAAATGCACGACCCCGATGCCATGGTGCACGTACTGGTGGTTCAGGGTAGCGTTTATGTGTACGCGCGCTCCGAGCGCGGCGTGGGCGGTCTGCCGGTGGGTTCTGCCGGCAAGGTCGTGACGCTGCTGTCGTCGGGTATCGATTCTCCGGTGGCGACTTGGATGCTCGCGCGTCGCGGTGCGGTGTGCGTGCCGGTACATTTCTCCGGTCGTCCGCAGACGCCCGATACGAGCGAGTATTTGGTGCATGACATCATCCGTGCGCTTGAGCCGGGTGTCCAGATCGGCCGCCTGTACGTGGTGCCGTTTGGCGACTGCCAGCGTGAGATTTCGGTCACCTGTCCCAGCAACCTGCGCGTGATCATGTATCGCCGCATTATGTATTCGGTTGCCGAGCGCATTGCACACATCGAGGGCGCCAAGGCCATCGTTACGGGTGAATCGCTTGGGCAGGTTGCCTCCCAAACGCTTGAGAACATCATGGCCGTCAACGAGGTCGTGAAGATCCCCGTGTTCCGTCCTCTCATCGGTTCGGACAAGCAGGAGATCATCGCGCGCGCCGAGGAGATCGGTACGTTCGATATCTCGACTGAGGCCGCTCCCGACTGCTGCACGCTGTTTATGCCGCGCCGTCCCGAGACGCACGCTAAACTCGATGCCGTGCATGAGGCCTGGGAGCTGTTCGATCACGAGGAGATGATCGAGCGCCTGCTCAAGCAGACCGAGTACATCGACTTCGAGAGCAACACGTATAAGGCCCCTAAGACCTTAAAACGTAAACATTCGGAGCTTGCTCCGCGTGAGATTTACCAAGATCACGAGTAAATTTGTGCATAGACCGACGATGCGCTTGCATCGTCGGTCTTTTGCTATCTGGGCATTTTGCGACTAAGTGCTCATTTGCTGACGTGTGCCTGAATAAATGGACATTATTTCGCAAGGTTTTGGTAGGCTTTTGGTTTGACCGCGAAAACCGGTTTTGGAGAATGGCTGTTGCAGGACTCTTTTCCTGACACGATGTTGTTGGGAGGTTTTGCTATGGCGCAGCGCGAACAACACGAACGGTTCAAACGGATGGACCGCTTGGCGGACAAGCTGCTCGGTCATAAGGCAGTGGTGATGGCGATACTGGTCGTCATTGCGATGGCGAGTGGACTGGCGATGGCGAACCTTGGCGGCGGTGCCGGCAGTGTGTCGTTTGAGCACACTGATGGTTCGGGTTCGTTAGTGGAGCCGGGATCCGGCGATGCCTCGAGCGGAAAGACATCCGAAGGCTCTTCGCCTAAGGCGTCTGCCGCGGCAGAGGTTTATGTCGATGTTGATGGCGCCGTTGTGTCGCCCGGTGTATATCGTCTCAAGGACGGCGCGCGGGTGGCTCAGGCGATTGATGCCGCCGGCGGGCTGGCGCCCGAGGCAGACGTTACGGGGCTCAATCGGGCATCTAAGGTCGTCGATGGACAGAAGATTCACGTTCCAACGGTAGGGGAGCAGCAGGCGTCCATTGCGGAAGTTGGTGTTGATGGTGGGGCTTCCGCATCATCGGGCGTGAGTGGCGCAACAGGCCTAGTAAATATCAATACGGCAAGCGCGGCAGAGCTGCAGACGCTCTCTGGCATCGGTCCCTCCATGGCCCAGTCGATTATCGATGAGCGGACAAAGAACGGTGCTTTTGCCTCGGTTGACGATCTGATGCGTGTGTCGGGAATCGGCGAGAAGAAGCTTGCCAAAATCAAAGATTCCATCTGCGTATGAGTGCGACCGAGCGCGAGCATGTGATGCCTCCGCGGCCTCTGATGCCGTGGACGATGGCCCTGTGTGCCGGCATGTGCATGAGCTGCGCCTTGGTGCTCAACGTGGCCGCCGATGCGCTGCTGTGGGAGCGGGCTTCGGCGGTCGGGCCGCTTTGGGCCATCCCCGTTGCGGCGGCGGTATTCGTTGTGCTGGCTCAATCTTGTGCGTGGCTTGCCCCTTGGAAGCGGTGGCTGTATGCCGCGTCCGTCGGTCTTGTGGCGGGAGCGGTCGTCTCGGCCTGGTGGGCTGTGGGCGCGCTAAGCGCCTCGAAGGCGCTCGACGGTCGAGCGGCAAGCAGCCTTGAGTTTGTCGTGCAGGGTGATCCATCCATAAACGACGACGTGTTTTCCTATACCTGCGAGGCACGCGCGGACGGTAAGAACTTGGCAATGGTTCGCCTATCGTGCGACCTCGAGCTCAAGGTCGGGGCGCACGTGCGTGTTATCGGTCGCGTTTCACGTTTTGAGAACGATGCGTATGGACGATCGCGCGTGCTCCGAGGTGAGGTGCGCAAGGTTAAAGTCGTTCGGATTTTGTCGGTCGATGAGGACTCTCCGGGGCCGCTTCTTCGGATGCGAAATGGGCTGCTTGCGTCCATCGCGCCTGCGACCGACCCGGCGCGTGCACTCATAGCCGGTGTCGCCTGCGGTCGTTCGGCCGAGCTGCGCGCCCAGCCGGCGGGCGACTGGTTTTCGGTGACGGGAACGGCGCATCTTATCGCCGTCTCGGGCAGCCATTTGGCTATCGTGGGGTTTGTAATCGAGGGTGTATTGCAAAAGACTCGGTGCTCACGTGGTCTTCAGCGGGCGATATTGGCGATAACGCTTGTGGGCTACGTTGCCTTTACGGGCGCGTCTCCCTCGGCCGTGCGCGCGTGCTGCATGGTGTTCGCGACGCTTGTCGTAAACGGCGCGGGGCGTCGCCGGCACGGAATTTCGGCACTCTTCGTAACCATGTCCATCTTTGTGCTGCTGCGGCCGACGGTTCTGTTCGAGATGGGCTTTCAGCTTTCATGTGCCAGCGTCTTAGCCATTCTGTGCTTTTGCCCCTATGCGACCTACGCTTTGGGTGAGCTTAGTGTTCCGTCGGGCGTTGCCGGCATGCTTTCCGTCACGCTGTGCTCGCAACTGGCGACACTTCCCATTACCATTCCTGCCTTTGGTACGTTCTCGCTCATTGCTCCGCTGGCAAATGCGGTCCTCGGTCCGGTGGTGAGCGTACTGCTCGTCGTGTCCATCGTGCTGGTTCCCTTTTCGCTCGTGGGACCGTTGCGGACTTGGGCGCTCGTTGTGCCCATGATTGCCGCCCGTTGCGCGCTGTTTTTCGAGCAGCTGTTTGCCGCCGTGCCGGGTGCATCCGTGAGCGTGCCGCCCGATAGCATGTGGATTTACCTAGTGCCGTGTTTGCTGGCGGTTCTGCTGGTCTGGTGGCCGCGTCCCCGTGCACGTCCTATGGCGGTGGGGCTTGCATACCTGGTGCTCTTGGCTGCGATTCCGTACGCCTACTGGGATCGATTCGCTCCGCCTTCGGTGACGGTGCTCGATGTGGGCCAGGCCGATGCGATTCTTATTCGCCAGGGCGGCGCAGTGGCGCTCGTCGACTGCGGGCTCGACGAGCGCGTGGTGGCGGCGTTGGTTCGCAATAACGTGCACCATATCGATGCCGTCTTTGTGACGCATTGGGATGAGGACCACTGGGGTGGTCTGCCTGCCGTGCTCGAACAGTTTTCGGTCGGAACGATTGCCGTGGCGGCGGATGCGCTGGAGGATGCTCCTGCCGAGGTATTGAACCGACCTGGCGTGGAGTATCGGCAGGTGTGCCGTGGGGATACGGTCGACATCGGCTCTTTTTGCGCCCGCGTGGTGTGGCCATTCGAGTCCGTGGATGGCGAGGGAAATGAGGACTCGCTTGTCCTGTTGCTCTCTTATGTTCAGGAAGGCAAGGGCCTGCGTATGCTCCTCACCGGTGATGCCGAGCTCGACCAAGAACGGGAATTCGTGCAGGAGGTGGGGGATATCGATGTCCTTAAACTTGGGCATCACGGCTCCAAGGTTTCAGTCGATGGTGAGTTGCTGGACGTCCTGAAGCCCGAGCTTTCCCTCGCGAGCGCGGGCGAGGGGAATCGATACGGCCATCCGTCCGATGCCTGCATCGATGCCGTTAAGGAAGCGGGCGGCGTTTTCGCGTGCACTATCGAACACGGCGACATTACCGTCACGCCGACTGCGAATGGCTTTGCGATGCGATGCCAGCAACCGTGACGATATCGTTGGCGTGTGGTGGGCCCCTGGGCTAGAATGGCACGGAGCGAATACGAAGGCCTGCGGGAGGGGAGCGCAATGTCCGAAACCGGTCTGCTGCCGGCATATCTGATCGTCGGTACCGACGGAGTCAAGCGCGATCACGCCGTCTCGCGTATGAAAGCGCGTCTGGAAAAGTCGGGTATGGTCGAGTTCAACCTCGACGAGCGCGACATGACCAAGGACCCCGATATCGAGTCCATTATCGGATCGCTTAACACCTTTCCGATGGGTAGTGAGTTTCGCCTGGTAATCCTTGACGGCTGTTCAAAGCTCGCCAAGGCGGTCTCGGAGCCGCTCGTTGAGTATCTGGCAAGTCCCAACCCCACAACGGTCTGCCTCATCATCGCCGACTCGCTTGCCAAGAACACGCGCCTGTATAAGGCGATCGCCAAAATCGACAAGAAGGCCGTGATCGATTGCTCCGGCACCAAGCGCTGGGAGTTACCGCGCCGCGTGCAACAGATGGCGGCGCAGCACGGCAAGTCGATCTCGACGGCGGCCGCCGAGGAACTCGTCTCGCGTTCGGGTGAAAACACTCGCATGCTCGATAACGACTTGGCTAAGCTTGCCCAGATGGTCGAGGCGCCGCAGATTGAGCTTGCCGACGTTGAGCGCTGGATTGTACGTACGGCCGAGGTTCAACCCTGGGACTTTCTCAATGCGGTCTCGGCCCGTGACATGCGACGCTCGCTCGAGCTCTTCAATCTACTGCCCGCCAAGAGCTACGTGTGGACTTACACATTGCTGTGCGGCCGCATCCGCGAGCTTATCGTTGCCAAGGCGCTCGATGCGCGCGGACAGGGTCGTGAGCTGGCCGCAACACTTAAGCTCCAGTCCTGGCAGGTCAAGAATCACCTGACCTGGGCACGTCGCTTTTCGATGGCAGAGCTCGTTGCCGCGCTCGAGGGCGCGGTCGATGTGGAGCTCGCACTGAAGGGTTCGGCCGATTCTCAGACCGCGCTTTTGCTCTGGATTACGAACATCTTGAGTTAATCGTGATGATACCTGCCTATTTGACAAATTCGTTCTATCCCTTTGAGGGGGAGCGTGCTATAGTAGGCGCTTGCATGACCTCACCGTGTCTCAGAGGTGTCATACATTTTTTGCAAGGAACTCGAAAGGAACTCCAGAAGTGGCAAACATCAAGTCTCAGAAGAAGCGTATCCGCACCAATGAGGCAGCTCGCATGCGTAACAAGGCTGTCAAGTCCGAGCTCAAGACGCTGACCAAACACGTCCAGTCCGCCGTCGCCGAGGGCGACGCCGAGAAGGCCCAGGCTGCCCTCAAGACCGTCACCAAGCGTCTCGACATGGCTGCCGCCAAGCATGTTATCCACAAGAACCAGGCTTCCAACCGCAAGTCCGGTCTTGCCAAGCTCGTGAACAGCATCAACGCCTAAGTTGTAAATTTCACACCACACAGATTACGCGCATAAATGGAGCCTGTTTTATGGACAGGCTCCATTTTTTGTATCGCTCGGGTAAGATAGTCCGCATGAATACTTCAATTGACATTTCCCACATCCGCAACTTCTCAATTGTTGCGCACATCGACCATGGCAAGTCCACGATCAGTGACCGTATCCTCGAGCTCACCCATACCGTCGACGAGCGCGACATGGAGTCGCAGCTGCTCGACACCATGGATATCGAGCGCGAGCGCGGCATCACGATCAAGTCCAACGCCGTCCGCGTGTCCTATGACGCCGACGATGGCGAGACGTATCAGTTCAATCTGATCGATACGCCGGGCCACGTTGACTTTACCTATGAGGTCTCGCGCTCGCTGGCAGCCTGCGAGGGCGCGGTGCTCGTTGTCGACGCCACTCAGGGCGTCGAGGCGCAGACCGTCTCCAACGCGACGCTCGCCATGAACGCCAATCTGGATATCGTGCCCGCTATCAACAAGATCGACCTGCCATCGGCACACCCCGACGAGGTCAAGACCGAGATCGAGGATGACCTGGCGATTCCTGCCGACGATGCCGTATGCGTATCGGGCAAGACCGGCGAGGGCATCCACGATCTGCTGGAGTCCATTGTCTTTTTGATCTCTCCGCCCAAGGGCGATGCGAATGCGCCGCTCAAGGCACTCATCCTGGATTCGTACTTCGACGAGTATCGTGGCGTCGTCGCCACGGTGCGCATCTTTGACGGCTCCATCAAAAAGGGCGATACCCTGCGCATGATGCAGGCCGAGGGCGACTTTTTGGTCGATGGCGTGGGCGTCAAGCGCCCTGCCGAGACACCGGTCGACGCACTGACGGTCGGCGAGGTGGGCTACGTGGTCACGGGTCTGAAGGACCCCGAGGCCGTTCGCGTGGGCGACACCCTTACCTGGGCGTCGAATCCCTGCCCCGAGCCGCTGCCGGGCTACCGCGAGGCCAAGCCCATGGTCTACACAGGCCTGTTCCCCATCGACAACAAGGACTACGAGAACCTGCGCGACGCGCTCGATAAGCTGCACGTCAACGATCCGTCGTTGGTGTGGGAGCCCGAGACGTCGGTGGCGCTGGGCTTTGGCTTCCGCGTGGGCTTCTTGGGCCTGCTGCATATGGAGGTCGTCAAGGAGCGCCTGGAGCGCGAGTTCAATCTTGACCTCATTGCCACGAGTCCATCGGTCGACTATCACGTCTACAAGACTGACGGCGAGATGATTGATGTCCGCAGCCCGCAGGATCTGCCCGAGGCTACGCGCATCGAGCGCATTGAGGAGCCCTACCTCAAGGCCAAGATTATCTGCCCGCCCGAGTATACGGGTGCCGTTATGCAGCTCGCTATCGAGCACCGCGGCATTACTACCGACATGATCCATCTCACGAGCAAGTCGGTCGAGATGCGCTTCGATATGCCGCTTGCCGAGCTCATCTTGGATTTCTTTGACCAGCTCAAGAGCCGAACCAAGGGCTATGCCTCGCTCGACTACGAGTTCAACGAGTATCGTCCCTCCGAGCTCGTGAAGCTCGATATCTTGCTTTCGGGCGACGAGGTGGACGCGCTTTCGTTTATCGTGCACAAGGACAAGGCCTATGGCCTGGCCCGCGGTCTATGCGACAAGCTCAAGGAAATCATTCCGCGCCAGCTGTTCGAGGTGCCTATTCAGGGTGCCATCGGCAACAAGATTATCGCCCGCTCCACCGTCAAGGCGCGCCGCAAAGACGTTTTGGCCAAGTGCTATGGCGGCGATATCTCGCGTAAGCGCAAACTGCTCGAGAAGCAGAAAGAGGGCAAGAAACGCATGAAGGCCATCGGTTCTGTCGAGGTTCCGCAGGAGGCCTTTATGGCGATCCTCAAGGTGGACGAGTAGGTCTATGGCGCTTTCCGAATATAGTCTGCGGCTGCTGGGCGCCTATGCCGAGCAGCCGTTCCTTATGGCTCCCATGGCGGGCGTGACCGACCCCGCCTACCGCATCATGTGCCGTCGCCGCGGTGCCAATCTCGCCTATAGCGAGATGGTGAGCGTGGCGGGCCTTGCCTATGCTAGCAACAAAACGTGGCGCCTGGTGCTGCCGGCCGACGAGGAGCAGCAGATTTGCGTGCAGCTCTTTGGCTCCAAGCCCGAGCAGTTTGCGAGCGCCGTCGCCGCCGTCGAGGATCGTGTGGGCGATCGTCTGTCGCTCATCGATATCAATATGGCATGCCCCGCCCGCAAGGTCGTTACCAAGGGCGAGGGCTCGGCGCTTATGCGCACACCCGATCTGGCCGAGAAGATTGTTGAGGCAGCTGTGGGCGCGGCTCATGTTCCCGTGACCGTGAAGATCCGCAAGGGTTTTTATGCCGAGGACCGCAACGCCGCAACGTTTGCCCAGATGCTCGAAGGGGCGGGCGCCTCCGCAGTTGCCGTGCACGGTCGTTGTGCCACGCAGCTCTATACGGGGCAGGCCGATTGGTCTGTCGTCGATGAGGTCGCAGATGCCGTCGAGATTCCCGTGATTGGTTCGGGCGATGTGTTCTGCGCCGAGGATGCCGCGGAGCATCTGCGCAGTTCTGGTGCCAGCGCGGTGTTTATCGCGCGCGGCATCTATGGTAATCCCTGGGTGTTCGGTGATGCTCGCGCCCTTGCGCTCGGTGGCATACCGGTGCCGGCGCGCAGCTCCGTCGAGCGCCTGGACGCCCTGCGTGAACACCTAACGCTGACGCACGAGCTTCTGCCGCTCATGTCGCGTTCCCGCACGTACGCAAGCTGGTACTTAAAAGGCATGCCCCATGCCGCCGCTTGGCGTGCCCATGTGGTACGCTGTTCCACATACGAGGAGTTTATGGTGCTGGTCGATGAGATCGAGCGCGATGTGGTGGCCTGCGAGGCCGCACTTGCCGCCGGCGAATCGGTGCCCCCTCATCCGCTGGAGGCTTAAGGGTGGCCGCTACCGCGCTGTACGTGCACGTGCCGTTTTGCGCCCAAAAGTGCCGGTACTGCGACTTTGACTCGCGCAGTTTTGCTCCGTGTGATCTGAGCGCTGCGCTCGATGCCTATTTTGAGCAGTTGTTCGCGCGTCTCGATGCTTTTGGCAAGGCTGGTGCCCTTGACCAGATCCGCACCGTCTATGTTGGCGGCGGTACGCCGTCGCTGGCGGGGGAGCACCTGGCGGAGCTGGCGCGGCGTATTCGTGCGTGGTGCGCCCCCGTTGAGTTTACCTGCGAGGCCAATCCCGAGTCGCTGACCGCCGAGCTTGCCGCTGCACTTGCCAAGGTTGGTGTCACACGCGTCTCTCTGGGCGTGCAAACGCTCGATAACACCGAACTTACCGCTATCGGCCGTATTCACGATGCCGATCGGGCGCTCGCCGCCATCGCGACAGTCAAGACCGCTGGGCTTGACGTGTCGTGCGACCTTATGTGCGGACTTCCCGGGCAGACCGCAGCGAGTTGGAAGCGCACGCTCGATGGCGTGCTGGTGGCGGCACCGCATCATGTGTCGGTGTACCCGCTCACGCTCGAGGAGGCCACGCCGCTCTACCTCATGGCGTGTCGCGACGAGTCGCTCGAGCCCGACGAGGATTTTCAGGCCGCCTGCATGGATATGGCACGCGAGCTCCTGGGTGCGGCCGGTTATCACCCCTATGAGGTGGCGAGCTATGCGCTCGACGGCCATGAGTGCGCCCATAACATTGCCTACTGGACCGGACGGGGCTACCTGGGCCTGGGTCGTTCTGCCGCGGGCATGCTCGACGCCGAGGATTTCGACCGTCTTGCAGGTTTGTTCCCCGGCGTGTCTTCTCGAGGCGATGCGCACCGCGTGCGTCTGGTGCAACGCGACGATGACGCGACGGCGTTCGAGGCCGAACATCTGTCGCAGCGCGAGGCTGCGGCCGAAGACCTGATGCTCGCCTGTCGCATGACGCGCGGTGTCGCGTCCGACCTGTTGGTTCGCGCGGCTCGTGTCATCCCGGCCGATGAGCTGGCAGCTGCCTGCGATCGCGCACTCGAATTGGGTCTTGCCACTTGGGTGCCTGAGACGCTCGGGGTCCATGAGGGACCCTTCACTTCGGCAGATGTCGTCGCGGGTCATGTTCGAGCTCGTCTGGCGCCGACCCACCTGGGCTGGCTCGATGGAAATGTTCTGTTCGAGCTGTTTTGGGATCTAGCTTAGGTCGCTCGGGTAGAATTACCGGAATATATACGCTGCTGCGAGCAGGAGGTTGCCGCGCATGGCGACGATGAACGAAAAAGATTACTACGAGATTCTGGGTGTCTCCAAGGACGCCACCTCGCGTGATATTCAAAAGGCCTTCCAGCAAAAGGCCCGCAAGCTCCATCCGGACGTCAACAAAGAGCCGGATGCCGAGGAAAAGTTTAAAGAGGTTTCCGAGGCCTACGCCGTGCTTTCGGACGAGCAGAAGCGTTCGCGCTACGACGCCATGCGTTCGGGCAATCCCTTTGCCGGTGCTCCTACGGCTTCGCCCTATGGTGGCGGCTACGCCGGCAGCACGGGTTATGGCAATCCTTTTGAGGGCGGCTTTCCCTTTGGTGGCGCCTGGGGTCAGCCGCGTCGCGGGCAGGCTGCCTATAATCCCGAGAACGGTGCCAACGTGGTCGTCGATATCAAACTCGACGCCAAGGAGGCCAAGGGCGGTGCCCGCAAGACCGTCCGCTATACGCGTTTCGATACGTGCGGACATTGCGGCGGCTCGGGCTCCGTTTCGTCTGAGCATGCCCATACCTGCCCGAGCTGCGGTGGCCGCGGCCACATCGACGTCGACCTGTCCTTCCTGTTTGGTGCGGGTGCGTTCCAGTCGGTCTGCCCCGAGTGCGGCGGTTCCGGTAAAGTCGTGGCCGATCCCTGCCCTGATTGCGGCGGCAGCGGTCGTACTCGCGTAACCTCCGAGCAGACGATTGAGTTTCCCGCCGGCACGCACGATGGCGACGAGGTCCGCATTGGCGGCATGGGTCATGCTGGCACCAACGGTGCCGCGGGCGGCGACCTGGTCGGCCGCGCCCATGTTGAGGCCGAGCGCTTGGAAGGCAAAGCTCGTACCGGTTTTTACCTGATGGGCATCGTAGCGCCGTTTTTGGTACTCTCGGCCATCTCGGGTGTGTTCTCGGCCTTTGCCGTGATGTGCTTTATTCCGTTTACCATGGGCCTGTTCATGGTGCTTTCGGACGGTGTGCTTCATCGCAGCCTGCTGTGGTGGAAGCGCGGTGCGATGCAGTTTGCCAACGGTTTTGCCAATGGCTTCATGTTCGCGCTCGTGTCGGTTTGGTTCGCAAGCTGCTCGCAACGGGCCATGCTTTCGCCGTACCAAATGCAATAACATCAAACCCTTTGTTTGCGGTCGGCCCAGCTTGGGTATAGGACGCACTGTGACAATAATGAAAGTCGGAAGGATTCGGTCGTGTCGGAAAATAGGGATTACTACGAGGTGCTTGGCGTCGACAGGGATGCCGACGCGCGGACGATTAAGCGTGCGTTTCTAAAGAAGGCCCGTACCGTACATCCGGATGTTTCGGACGACCCCGAGGCCGAGGCCAAGTTCAAGGAGCTCAACGAGGCCTATTCCGTTCTTTCCGATGAGCAGAAGCGTGCTAACTACGACCGTTACGGCACTGCCGACGGCCCTGGTGGTTCGGGCTACGTCGATATCAACGATATCTTTGGTGGCATGGGCATGGACGACTTGTTCTCGTCGTTCTTTGGCGGCGGTGCCGGCGGTGGCGCCCGCAGCCGTCGTGAGCGTCGTCGCGGACGAGACATGGCCATCTCGCTTTCGGTGACGCTCGAGGAGGCGGCGCTCGGCTGCAAAAAGACAATCAGCTATGACCGCCTTGCTCCTTGCGAGGACTGCAATGGCACCGGTAGGGCAGAGGGCGCACAGGAAAAGCAGTGTGGCCGCTGCCACGGTACGGGCTACGTCACGACGGTTCAGCGATCGTTTTTGGGCCAGGTTCAGTCTTCCTCGCCTTGCCCCGACTGCCATGGCGAGGGCACGGTTATCGACCATCCCTGCGAGACCTGCGACGGTCAAGGCCGCACGCCTTCGCACGAAAAGATCGACATCGATATTCCCGCCGGCGTTTCGACCGGTCGCCAGCTGCGCGTGAGCGGCTTTGGCGAGGCCGGCCTTCGCGGCGAGCCTTCGGGCGACCTGATTGTCAACGTGCGCGTTTCCGACCATGAGCGCTTTAAGCGCAACGGGGACGACCTGTACCTGGTGAGCGATATCTCGATTGCGCAGGCCGCACTCGGCTGCGAGATCGAGGTCGAGGGCATTATGCCCGACGAGGTCGTTAAGGTGACGGTTCCCGCCGGCGCCCAGTACGGCGACACCGTGAGCGTCAATAATTACGGCATGCCGCGCATTGGCGGTGGCGGTTCGCGTGGCCGCCTGATCGTGCAACTGCGCGTGGTCGTTCCCACCAATCTTTCCAATAAGCAGCGCGAGCTGCTCCGTGCTTTTGCCGATGAGATGGGCGATGACGTCGCTTCCGGTAAGAAGTCGGTGACCGACCGTATCAAGAGTGCCCTCGACGATATCCTCGATTAAGGAGCCCGCGTGCTCGCACCCCATATTTCCGTCGTCAACCTCGGCTGCCGTGTCAACCGGGTTGAGTCTGACCGTATCACTGCCGATCTTATGCGCTTGGGCTTTGCTATTGTGGAGCCCCAGGATGCCGATCTGATCGTCATTAACACTTGTGCCGTTACGGGCGAGGCCGAGGCCAAGACCCGTAAGGCCGTCCGTCATGCGCTGGCCCATCCAAACGAGCCCTATGTGGTCGTGACCGGATGCGTGGTCAATTTGCATCCCGAGGAGCTGTCGGAGCTTTCGGATCGCGTGATTGCCGAGCCGTCCAAGATAGATGTCGCCGAACGTGTATGCGAGGTGCTGGGTGTTGAGTCCGATAGCGTTCCCGCCTGCAGCGATGGCGAGGTGGTCGATGCGCTCGGTCGCTCTCGCCTGGGCGTGAAGATTCAGGATGGCTGCAACCATCGCTGCACCTATTGCATTGTGTGGAAGGCGCGCGGCCCCGAGCGCTCCGTGCCCGTCGAGTCCGTGCTCGAGCAAGTTCGCGAGGCCCAGGAGGCCGGCGTGCCCGAGGTGGTGCTGACCGGTGTGAACCTGGGTGCCTACGATGGCAAGAGCGCGACCGACGAGCACGTCGAAATCGATGAGCTGCTCGTGGCCATCATGGAGCGCACGTCTATTCCGCATGTGCGCATTTCCTCGGTCGAGCCCATGGATATCTCCGAGCGCCTTCTTAAGGTTATGGCGCGCTACCCGCAGCGTATCGCCCCGTTTTTGCACCTGCCCGTGCAGTCCGGCTGCACGGCGACCCTGCATCGCATGGGCCGTCCCTATAGCGCCGAAGCCTTTGAGGACACGGTGCGTATGATTCGCGCCAACTTGCCCCAGGCGTCCCTTTCGTGCGATGTCATCGTCGGTTTTCCTGGTGAGACGGACGAGGAGTTCGAGGAGTCGCTGGCGCTGTGCCGCCGTGTGGGTTTCTCGCGTATGCACGTGTTTCGCTACAGCAAGCGTCCCGGTACCCTTGCTGCCGACATGCCCGACCAGGTGCCACCCGAGGTTATGGCCGAGCGCAGCCGCCGTATGCGGGCCGCCGCACAGGAGCTCGCTATTGCCGACGCTCGTCGTCGCGTGGGCACGGTCGAGCGTGCCGTGCTCGAGTATGGTGACAACCTGACGCTCGGCTCGTTCCATCATGCCCGTCTTGACGATACCTGTGGACTTACAGCCCCGTGCCTGCTCGATGTTGCTATCATCGGAGTCGATGATTCCGGCTTGGTCCATGCACGCAGGGAGGTTCATGGAAGCCTCGAAGATTAGACTTACCGTTCCCGAGGGAATTGATCCCTCGTGCGTTTTGGGCGCCGGCGACGGCGTCCTTCGCGTGCTCGAGAGCTTGGTTCGCGCTCACGTGGTCGCCCGTGGCGATAGCATCTCCGTGAGCGGCGACCCGGACGAGGTCGAACTCGTGGCGCGCTTTTTCGAGCACGCTTTTCGCGAGGCGGCCGCCGGGCGCACGCTGTCTGCCGACGATGTCTCTCGCTGCCTGGCCGTCTTGCGCGACGGTGAGCACGAGGCTACGTCGCTTCGCGATGACGTGCTGCTTTCGTATCGCGGCCGCGTCATTCGCCCCAAGACGCTCGGGCAAAAGCGCTATGTGGATGCCATCCGCTCGCATACCATCACGTTTGGCTTGGGTCCTGCCGGTACCGGTAAGACCTATCTGGCCATGGCGCTCGCCGTTGCCGCGCTCAAGCGTCACGAGGTGGGCCGTCTGATCTTGACGCGTCCGGTTGTCGAGGCGGGGGAGAATCTGGGCTTTTTGCCCGGCACCCTCGAGGAAAAGATCGATCCCTACATGCGCCCGCTCTACGACGCCCTATTTTGCATGATGGATCGCGAGCGCACCGATGAGCTTATGGAGCGCGGCGTGATCGAGATCGCCCCGCTTGCCTACATGCGCGGCCGCACGCTGAGTGATGCCTTCGTGGTGCTCGACGAGGCGCAAAATACCACGCCCGAGCAGATGAAGATGTTCCTGACGCGCCTGGGCTTCAACTCCAAGTTCGTGATTACCGGCGACCTGAGCCAGCGTGACCTGGTGGGTCGTCGTGGTGGCTTGGCGGATGTCGAGAAGATTTTGGGCCGTGTCGATGATGTCGTATTTTCGCACCTCGAGCGTGCCGACGTGGTGCGCCATGCCTTGGTGGGACGTATCGTCGAGGCATACGATACTTATGATGATGTGCGCGAGAAGCGCGTACGTGACCGAAAGGAGTCCCGTTGAGTGTATTGATCAGCAACGATGCCGAGCTCGATACGCTGCTCGACGCGCAGGAGGTGGAGCACATCTGCGAGGTTGTGCTTGCCGCCGAGGGCGTTGAGCGTGAAGTCGAGATTTCCCTTTCGTATGTCGACGAGGACGAGATGCACGAGCTCAACCACGAGTGGCGCGGTATCGACCGCACCACCGATGTGCTCTCGTTTGAGTGCGATTCGGCCTTTGACGATGACATTCCCGCCGATGAGACGCTCGAGCTCGGCGATATTATCTTGGCCCCGCAGGTTATTGCCCGTCAGGCCCCCGGTTTTGGCAATAGCCCCGCTGACGAGTGCCGTCTGATGCTCGTACACGGAATGCTGCACCTGCTGGGCTATGACCACATCGAGGACGACGAGGCCGAGGTCATGGAGGCCCGCGAGGACGCCATCCTGCGCGATCTGTCGCTCGAGCGCGGCGAGGACCCTAAGCTAGTCCACGTCGGCCCCATCACCAACCACGCCCACGACTAGGAGCCGTCTATGATTCCCGGATCGAACAAGGACCATCCGTCCTTCTTTAAGTCCTTTTCCTACGCCATGGAGGGCTTCGTCACCGCCGTCAAGACCGAGCGCAACATTAAGGTCATGCTCGTTGCGGGCGTGTGCACCGTCATTGCCGGCTGTATCGTGGGCCTCGACATTGCCGAGTGGGCCACGATTATCATCTGTTGTGGCTTGGTGATTCACGGCGAGCTGTGCAACACCGCTATGGAGGCCATCGTCGACCTGGCGACCCAGGAGCTCCATCCGCTGGCCAAGCGTGCGAAGGACATCGCCGCCGCCTCCGTATACGTTCTTTCCATCACTGCCGCGATTGTGGGCGTGCTGGTATTTGCCCACGCGCTCGGCTTTATTTAGAAAGGGATTCCCATGTCCGACAATATGCAGCCTACCGATGAGGTTTTGGACGATGAGTCCCTGGACGCGGTGGATACCGAGGAGCTCGAGGAAGTCGTGGAGTTCGACCCGTTTGAGGGCATGAGCGATGAGGAGCTCGACGCCCTGTGCGACGAGGACGACGGTTCTATGGGCTTTGGTGACGTGGAGCCCGGTTTTCGCAGCGGCTTCGTGGCCCTGGTCGGACGCCCCAACGCCGGCAAGTCCACGCTGCTCAACGCCTGCTATGGCAAAAAGGTCGCCATCACCTCGCCGGTGGCACAGACGACCCGCCGTCGCATGCGCGCCGTCGTCAACCGTCCCGGCTACCAGCTGGTCTTTGTCGATACCCCGGGTATTCATAAGCCCAAAGACGGCCTGGGGTCCGAGCTCAACAAGAGCGCGTTGTTCGAGCTGAACGATGTCGATGTTGTCGCGTTTTTGATTGATGCCACCAAATCTATCGGCAGTGGAGACGCCTGGGTTGCCGAGCGCGTCAAGAACGCTCGTTCCAAGAAGGTCCTGGTGCTCACCAAGGCCGATGAGGCCGACCCCGCACAGGTCATGGAGCAGCTTAAGGCAGCCCACGAACTCATGGAATATGACGACGAGATCGTGACGTCGTCGGTCAAGAACTTCAACGTCGATGCATTTATCGAGACCGTTGCGCACTTTTTGCCTGAGGGTCCGCGTTGGTTCCCCGAGGACATGGGTACCGACGCTTCCGACGAGACGCTCGTTGCCGAGTTTGTGCGCGAGAAGGTCTTGCGCCGCACCCGTGATGAGATCCCGCACTCCGTTGGCGTGATCTGCGATGCGCTCGAGCAGACCAAGAAGGTGCTTCGCGTGCACGCCACCATTTGCGTCGAGCGCGAGGGCCAAAAGGGCATCATCATCGGCAAGGGCGGCGAGATGATCAAGCATATCGGTATCGACGCCCGTCGCGATCTTGAGCGCATCTTTGGCACGCAGGTCTTTTTGGAGCTGGACGTGAAGGTCAAGGCCGGCTGGCGTGACGACGAGGCCCAGATTCGCCGCTTTGGCTACAACGCCGAGGACTAAGGACGCGCGGCGCGCATGGCAGGCTCCCGGACATATCGTACGAAGGTGCTCGTCCTCGATAAGACGAAGCTCAAAGAGACGGACCTGATCCTGACGATGCTTGACGAGCGGGGTCGGCAGGTTCGTGCCGTGGCAAAGGGCGCCCGCAAACCCGGTGGGCGCCTGGCTGCGCGCTGCGAGCTGTTCTGTACCGTCGATATGCTGCTCGCACATGGACGGTCGCTCGACGTGGTTTCCCAGGCCGAGCTTATGGAGGCGCCGCTCGGCGTTGCGCTCGATTACGAGACGACATGCGCCGCAAGCGCGATCGCCGAGGTTGCGCGCGTGTGCTCGTTCGAGGACGCCGAGGACCCGTTTACCTTTGCCATCACGCAGCGAGCGCTTGCCCTGGTGGGCAGCGGGCTTGACACGGCGCATATGGACCTACTTGTGGCGGCATATGTCTTTAAGCTGCTGTCGCACGTTGGCTATCGACCCGATTTTTCGGCCTGCGTGCTGTGCGGAGACCCCATGCTGTCGTATTTTTCACCCCAGGCGGGCGGTCTCATGTGCGGGTCGTGCGCGTCGAGCGTTCCAGGTGCCGAACTGGTGTCGACCGGTGAGACCGCATGGCTGCGCGCCCTCATGTCCATGACCTTCGATGCGCTCATGGCCGAGCGAATCGACCCGCATACGGCGGCATTCCTGCTCGGCCTTTCTCATGTTTGGGCTGCGACGCACACCGATCAACGCCTCCGTGCGATGGAATTCATGTTGGGTCGGTGATGATGCGCAGGCGCGGGCTGCTTGTGGTATCATGCCGACCTGTTGGTACCTCGACCTTGGTTGCTCGCTCCACCGGCGGCTTCCCAGTCCGAGGCGAATCGAGTCGCCCGCGGGCGACGTAAAACGAAAGGTGAAACAATGACTGTTTCCAAAGAGCGCAAGGCGGAGCTGACTGCCCAGTTCGGTAACACCCCGGTCGACACCGGCAACCCCAAGGTTCAGGTCGCCATCCTGTCCGAGCGCATCAAGGAGCTGACCGAGCACATGAAGTCCCACCAGAAGGACTTCCACACCCGTCGTGGCCTGCTCATGCTCGTCGGCCGTCGTCGTCGTCTTCTCTCCTACATCAAGAAGAACGACATCGTCGAGTACCGTGAGCTCATCAAGGCTCTGGGCATCCGCGACAACATCCAGTAGGATTTGTACATGCTAAGAGCGTCCTGCGCAGCGGGGCGCTCTTTTTGTGTAAGGGCGTGAACAATCACGCTCTGAAGCGGGGCGGGGCAGGGGGCCCGCGTCACATGAGAAGCCCGCAGGCAAGGGGCCTGTGGGGTAAAGGAGAACAATGACACTCGTATCCAAGACCTTTGAGCTGTACGGCAAGACCTACACCTTTGAGTCGGGCGAGCTTGCCAAGCAGGCCACCGGCACCTGCCTGGTCAAGCAGGGCGACACCACCATGCTCGACACCGTGGTCGTCTCCAAGGAGCGCAAGAACTACGACTTCTTCCCGCTGACCGTCGACTTCAACGAGAAGATGTACGCCGCCGGCCGCATCCCGGGTGGCTACCTCAAGCGTGAGGGCCGTCCCAGCGAGAAGGCCACGCTCACCGCGCGCATGATCGACCGTCCGATTCGCCCGAGCTTCCCGGATGGCTTCCGCAACGAGGTGCACATCGTCGCTACCTCGCTCGTCGCCGACCAGGTCAACCCCTTTGACGTCATCAACGTCATGGGTGCTTCCCTGGCCATGACGCTCGGCGGCGTGCCCTTCGAGGGCCCGCTTGCCTGTGTGCGCATCGGCCGTAACGTGGAGACCGGCGAGTTTATCGTCAACCCCACCTACGAGGAGCGCGAGAACTCCGATCTGGACCTGGAGCTGGGTGGATCCGCCGACTTCATCTCGATGGTTGAGGCCGGCGCAGAGGAGATCTCCGAGGACGACATGCTCGCCGCCATGAAGTTTGGCCAGGAGGCCCTTGCCGCTTTCTGCCAGGCTCAGGACGAGTTCGTCGCCGAGTGGGAGCAGGTTAACGGCCCCATCGTCAAGAAGGAGTACCCGCTCGATCAGCCCGTCGAGGAGGTCCAGGAGCGCATCTTCGCCCACTACGACGAGATGGCAGCCGCCCTTCGCGATGCCGACAAGCTCTCCCGTATCGGTAAGGTCGAGGCTCTGAAGGAGTCCATCCGCGCCGAGTTCACCGAGGAGGAGCAGGCCGCTTGGGAGCGCGAGATCCCCGTGGCGCTCAAGAAGCTCGAGAAGAAGGCCATGCGCACCATGGTCGTCGAGACCGGCGAGCGCGTCGACGGCCGTGCCGCCGATGAGATCCGCCCCATCATGGTGAAGGACAACTACCTGCCGCTCGTTCACGGCTCCGGCCTGTTCCAGCGTGGCCAGACCCAGGTGCTCTCGGTTCTTTCGCTCGGCATGCTCAACGAGGGCCAGCGTCTGGATACCATCGAGCCCACCGAGGGCAAGCGCTACATGCATCACTACAACTTCCCGCCGTTCTGCACCGGCGAGACTGGCCGCATGGGCAGCCCCAAGCGCCGCGAGATCGGCCACGGCAACCTTGCTGAGCGCGCTCTGCTTCCGGTGCTCCCCGACGAGAACGAGTTCCCCTACGCCATCCGCGTCGTCTCCGAGGTCATGGAGTCCAACGGCTCCTCTTCGATGGCTTCGACCTGCGGCTCCACGCTCGCCCTTATGGACGGCGGCGTGCCCATTAAGCGCCCGGTCTCCGGTATCGCCATGGGCCTGATCCAGGAGGAGGGCAAGACCGTGGTCCTGTCCGACATCCAGGGTCTCGAGGACTTCCTGGGCGACATGGACTTTAAGGTCACCGGCACCACCGAGGGCATCACCGCCCTGCAGATGGACAACAAGGCTACCGGCCTCACCTTCGACATCCTGGCCCGCGCCCTGCAGCAGGCCAAGGAGGGTCGCGCTTTCATCCTGCAGAAGATGCTCGATGTGATCCCCGAGCCGCGCCACACCACGCGCAGCACCGCCCCGCGCATCGTCTCCATCCAGGTTCCGACCGACAAGATCCGCGACGTCATCGGTTCCGGCGGTAAGGTCATCCGCGGTATCCAGGACGAGACCGGCGCCTCGGTCGACATCCAGGAGGACGGCACCGTCTTTGTCGGCGGCACCGGCGAGTCTGTCGACCAGGCCGTCGAGCGTATCAAGCTCATTATCAAGGTTCCCGAGCCGGGCGAGGAGTACACCGGTCGCGTGGTCTCCATCCAGCCCTTCGGCGCCTTCGTCAACCTGCTGCCCGGTAAGGACGGCCTGCTGCACATCTCCCGCGTCGCCAAGGGCCGCGTGGAGAAGGTCGAGGACGTCCTCAACGTGGGCGACGAGGTCAAGGTCGTCGTCATCGAGGTCGACGATCGCGGCAAGATCTCGCTCGATCGTCTTGATAAGCCCGAGGCCCCGGCTCGTGCCGAGGGTGCCTCCGAGGGCGACGGCGAGTAACAGCCGTACATAAGCAGCTCAACAAGGGCGACTCCTAAGGGGGTCGCCCTTTTGCTATTCTCGGCGGGGCCGCAGGTAAAGTTTCCTGCTCTACAGTCCTGCTCGCACGGAGAGCATATTAAGTGCTTTCCTTTGCGTGCGGAACTCGCGATAAACTTCATATGCGTCCCTCCCGGGCGCAAGCAAAAGGGCTGGTTAATGCCGCTCGCTATTTAGTTAGACAGTCTATTCAGTAGTCAGATTACAGATCTGTAGATAGCCGCAGCAGCATCTTCCCAGATAAAACCGACCAAAATAAACCTGTCTCTATTTGGCAGGTTTCCCGTGGGGCGGGCACTGATGAAGTTTATCGCGAGTTCCGCACGAACAGGAGGCCACTTAATGTGGCCTCCGTCGTGAGCAGGACTGTAGAGCAGGAAACTTCATCAG
>DBFBGO010000019.1:0-62324 GCA_048201895.1 Collinsella sp.
CAATCTCTCGCCGAGCTCGCACTTGCTCCTGTTCGAGATCGAAGCCGGGTCCCACCCTTCCGCTTTTAGGTCGGCCAACACCGCCCTGAGCAGCAGGTTCTCTATCTGGTCCTCGTTGAGCCCGGCGAGCGGGCCGGTCGCTGGCGGGGCGTAGATCGACTTGTCGGGGCCCAAGCTGGCCTCCTTCCGTGGCGGTTTCCTCGCCCCGATTCTACAGCGCGCCCCGGTGTAGCTGTGCGGGAGGTGCCCCGTCGCCCACTTCTTGGCCGCGCCCACCGAGACCCCCGCGAACTTCGCGGCGGCGGTCGGCCCCATGCCGTCCTCCGTCGCCAGGAGGAGGAGCTCGACCTTCTCCCTGCTGTACATGCGAACCTCCAGTCCGGACCGCTTCACGGTCCAGCTTTCTGTCCGCACCCCCCGGCCAGCGAAAAATACACGCCCGGCAGCGCCATCAAAAAGACTGCCGCGATGCTCACGCGCGCCGACCCCAGCCAAATGAGCAGCAGGACCACCACGCAGGCAACCGGCGTCGCCTTGACAAACGACAATGCCGGAGCCACCAGGCGCGCAAACGCACGCGAACGTGACGAAATCCCGGCCAGCACGCCACCACACACCGCGGCAAGCGCCAGCCCGCCCAGTATCCGCGCGCCCGAGCCCACCAAAATCGCCCAGGTACCGCTATCGCACACCAGGCGCAGCAGCGCCAAGGCAACAGCACCCGGCCCCGGCAAGATCAGTGGCTGCGCCACCAGCGCCGCCGCGAAGACCCACACGGCAAGCCAAAAGGCGGCGACGGCACCTGCTGCCGCCACCGCCTTCATACGCTCTGTCATTTGTCGAGCAAACGCACGCACGGGCTACTCCATGTAGTAGAAATCGTCAGCCGGAAGTTTACCGCCCACGGCGCTCGCGTCCGCGTCGGACAGCACCTGCAGATACCCGCTAAGTGCCGCCTTCATATCCTTCCCCGTCTGGCACACGAGCATGCACCCGGGAATCGCCTTTTCGGCAATCGCGGCGTTATCCACGATACCCGCATCGACCACGGCCTGAGCCCAGTCCGCCGGCGCCGCGTTCACGGCCTCAACGCTCGCAGCATGGCAGCTCAGGAATTCCGCCACGGCCTCGGGATGCTCCTCGGCAAAGGCACGGCGCACCACGGTCACGCCCGTCAGCAGGCGCGAACCCGTGTCACCTGCCAGCTCATCCCACACATCGGTCAGACTTACCGGAGCCGACAGCTTGCCTTCGCTCTTTGCGATGGCAGCGGTCTTGAACGGCTCGGGCAGCACGCCCACGGCGGACGGGTCGGCAAGCAGGGCCGACAGCACCTCGGTGGGCTCGCTCTTAAACTCAAGCGCCACCTGGCCGGTCAGGCTCGCGCGCTCCAACAGGTAGTTCATGACGTACTCCGGCGTGGCGCCCTTGCCCGTCATGTAGACGGTGCGACCCGCCAAATCGCCAAACGAGGCCACACTCGCGTCGCCCGTCACCACGCTCAGCACGCCCAGCGTGTTGATGTCGATGACCTGCACCGCACCCTCGGTCTTGTTGTAGAGCACGCCCGCCACGTTGGCAGGCACCAGGGCGATATCGACATCGCCCTGAATCACCTTGGGCACGATCTCATCGGCTGCAGTGCTGATCGCAAAGTCGAACTCGTTGTCCGTCTCACCATCGGCCGCCCGGTCCATAAACTGCACCAGGCCCATCGACGTCGGACCCTTGAGCGAGGCGACGTGCACCTCAACCGGCCCGGCAGCGGCACCGTCAGCAGCAGACCCGGCAGCCGAGCCCGCGGCGGACCCGGTACCGGCAGCCCCGCCGCCACAGCCCGCGAGCGCAAGCGACAGGGCGCCCGCGGCGAGCGCCGAGGCAAACCCCCGGCGCGACATCTCAAAATCAAACGCGCGCATCGCTAGCACGTCCCCTCGTTAGGCATCGTCCATGCGTGATGGTCGGTATGCAGCAGCTCCTCGGCCAGCGGCGAGAGCGGCTCGCCCAAGAACTCGCGGTAGCACGCCTGGACATCGGGATTCTCGTGCGAGAAGCGAATGTCCGCAGCGGCATCCAGACCCCACAGCACCTGACCGCGCTCGGCTGCCAGCTCGCAGCCGTCGTGGATGGGCTGACCGCCGCCGACGCAGCCGCCCGGGCATGCCATGACCTCAACGAAGTCATAGCTCACGCGTCCGTCGCGAATCGCGTCAAGCAGACGGGCGGCATTGCCCAGCCCGTGTGCCACGGCGACGCGTACCTTGGTGCCATCGATATCGGTCACGGCTTCCTTCCAGCCGTCCAGGCCGCGCACATCGGTAAAGAAGTCGGCGTCGGGGTTCTTGCCCGTCACCAGGTAATAGGCCGAGCGCACGGCGGCCTCCATCACGCCGCCCGTGGCGCCAAAGATCACACCCGCACCCGTGCCAAAGCCTAGCGGCGTATCGAGTGGCTCCTCAACCAGCTCGTCCACGCTCACGTGGTTCGCGCGGATCATGCGCACCATCTCGCGCACCGTCAGCGCAACGTCCACATCGGGCGTGCCGTCCTCGCCCACCATGCTCGGCAGCGCGCACTCGGCCTTCTTGGCCGTGCACGGCATCACGGACACCACAAACAGACGCTCGGGCTCCACGCCCAGCACCTTGGCGTAGTAGGTCTTGGCGATGGCGCCGAACATCTGCTGCGGCGACTTGGACGTGGACAGGCTGTCGACAAACTCGGGGTAACGCGCCTTCACAAAGCGCACCCAGCCCGGGCAGCAGCTCGTGAACATGGGCCAGCTGCGGCTGTCGCCCTCGCCCTTGGCGGCCTTACCCAGGCGCTCGAGCAGCTCGGAGCCCTCCTCCATAATGGTGAGATCGGCCGAGAAATCGGTGTCGAACACGTACTCAAAGCCCACGCGGCGCAGTGCGCAGGCCAAGCGCTCAACGGTGGCCTCCTCGCGAGATATGCCGAGTTCCTCTCCCCAGGCGCTACGCACAGCCGGCGCAATCTGCACCAGCATGATCTTGTCGGGATCGGCGAGAGCATCGAACACGGTCTCGGTATCGTCACGCTCGCGCAGGGCGCCCGTCGGACAATGCGTGATGCACTGACCACACGCGACGCAATCGGTCTTGCCGATCGGCGCGCGCCCGCGGGTACCCACGGCGGTATGCGTGGCGCGGTTGGTCAGGTCCCAAATCCCTAGGCCCTGCACGCTCTCGCACACCTTGATGCAGCGCATGCATTTAATGCACTTGTCGTTATCGCGGATGATGGGGAAATCGAAGTCCCAGCCCTCGCGCGCCAGGTGCTGCTCGTACGGCAGATAGAAGATGCCCAGGTCGTTGGCGATGGTCTGCAGGTTGCAGTTACCACTGCGCACGCAGCTCGTACAGCGCGAGTCGTGTTGGGACAGTAGCAGCTGCACGTTGGTGCGACGCGCCTCGCGGGCCTTGGGGCTGTTGGTGTGGACCACCATGCCGTCGAGCACGTAGTTGTTGCAGGCGGCAACCAGCTGGTCGCAGCCCTCAACCTCGACCACGCACACGCGGCAACCGCCGATCTCGTTTAGATCGCGCAGGTAGCACAGGGTGGGAATCTGGATACTGACGGACTTGGCCGCGTCCAGGATCGTGGTGTGCTCGGGCACCACGACCTCGCAATTATCGATAGTGAGCTTGACCATGTTGAGTGCTCCGCTTTCGGTGTTGTCGCTGACAGTGGGGTTGTTGGGCTCTACCATTCCAGGTTCCTCCCTCCGCGGAACGCGCCAAAGCCAAAGTGGTCGCAACGCAGGCAGCGGCTTGCCTCCTGGCGTGCCTCCTCCTCGGTAAGGCCCTGCTCAACCAGATTCCAATCGTGGATGCGCTCGCCGGCCTCGCGCTCGCCCAGCTCGCAGCGGCCGCACTCGTGCTTGCCCTTAAACTGCACGGTCGGCAGCTCAACGTCGAGCTTGATCTTGTGGTCGAAGCCCAGGTAGCGGTCGATATTTGCCGAAGCCACGCGGCCGGCGTTGATGGCCCGGATGACGGTGGCGGGACCGGTCTGGCAGTCGCCGCCGCTAAAGAGACCGTCGAAGTTAGGCACGGCGCCATCCGAATCGGTGACCACGCAGCCCCGCTTACAGGCGACGCCCATGTCCTCAAACGGCTTGGAATCGATGTCCTGGCCAATGGCCACAAACACGCGCTCGCAGGGAATGACGCGCTCGGACGTGGCGGCGGCACGCGGGGCCGGGCGCCCACGACGGGGCTCGCCGATAATCTGCGGCTGCACGCGCAGGCCAGTCACGCGGCCTTCCTCACCCGTCTCGATAGCGAGCGGGGCCGTGAGCTCCAGAACCTCGCAGCCCTCGGCCTGGGCGCCGGCAATCTCGGCATCCTGGGCCGTCATATCGCAGATGCGACGGCGGTAGACGATGCTCACCTTTTCGGCACCGCAGCGCACGGCGGAGCGCGCCACGTCCATGGCCACGTTGCCGCCGCCGATGACGCACACGCGCTGACCGCTCAGGTCGGGCAGCTCGTCGTCGCCGATGGCGCGCAGCATCTTGACGGCCGACTCCACGCCGGGCGCCTCTTCGCCCGGAAGGCCGAGCTTCTTATCGCTGTGGGCGCCAATGGCCAGATAAACGGCATCGAACTCGTCGCGCAGGCGGGCAAGCTCCTCGCCATTGACGGAGTGGTCGAGTTCCACGTCGATGCCGGCGCTCAAGATCCAGTCGATCTCGGCCTGCAGGCGCTCGCGCGGCAGACGGTAGCTGGGAATGCCATAGCGCAGCATGCCGCCCAGGTGGTGGCGCTGCTCAAAGATGGTCACCTTATGGCCCATCACGGCCAGGTAGTAGGCACAGGAAAGGCCGGCCGGGCCGCCGCCGATCACGGCGATGCGCTTGCCGGTGTTGTCGGCCACGCTGGGCTTGTAATCGTTGAGGTCGCTGTGCTCAACGGCAAAACGCTTGAGGGCGAGGATGTTCATGGGATCGTCGACCATGCCGCGACGGCAGTGCATCTCGCAGGGATGCTCGCACACCAAACCGCAGACGAGCGGCAGCGGGTTGTTCTTGCGGATGACCTTGACGGCATCGGCATAGCGGCCGGCCTCGACCAGCGAAATGTAACCGGGAATGTCGACGTGCGCCGGGCAGCCCGAGACGCACGGGACGCGGGCCTCGCGGTCAAAGCCACAGGAGTGCTCGCGGATATGGTGCTCAAAATCATCGCGGAAACCGCGGATGGCGGTGAGTGCCATGGCGCCGGCCTCGTAACCGATGGCGCAGTCGCTCGAAAGATAGATGGTGCGGGCGGTGCGCTCAATCAAGTTGAGCGTGGACTCGTCGGCGCGGCCCTCGAGCACATCGGCGAGCAGGTCGCTCAGCGCACTCAGGCCCACGCGGCAGGGCGTGCACTTGCCGCAGCTCTGGGTGGAGCACAGGTTGACGAGCGCCGCCGTAAACTCAACGGGGCACGGGGCGAGCGAACTCACCGCCAGACGGCGCCCAAGCGCATCATGTAGGTCGTCCATGACGGCCTGAGCGTGGCTGCGTTCCATTACGTGCAGTCGTGCCATAAGATCCCCTCTCATGCGGCAGCCCGGAGGCGAGGCCGGGCGAAGTTGCTACACGCACAACACTGACCTAAAAAGTTGTTAGGTCTCCACGCAGTTCGGCAGGCGGTATGAAATGTCACCCTCGGCGGTGAAATAGAACATTACCGCAGATAAATGCCATATTTGATATAACGCGTTACCAAACGACAATGCCCCGCCCACGCAATCACATGGACGGGGCATTGCTCCAGGTATGCGGTCAGCGACCCTGTTGTTTTTACTTAAGCTCGGGCCAGTAACCCTTATTGGCCTCGATCATGTCGTCGAGAACCTCCTTGGCGACCTTCATCGACGGCACGGTCTTGTTGAGTGTAAAGGCCTTGAGCGCCTTCTCGTACGAACCCTCGATCGTAGCCTCGACCACGAGCTTCTCGGAGTTCAGCTGCTGCATCATGAGGCCCTGCTGGAACAGAGGAATGTTGTCGCGGCTGATGACCTCGGGGCCGTTCTTGCCAATGTAGGCAGGCAGCTCGACCATGGCGTCGTAGGGCATGTTGGGGATAGCGCCCTTGTTCTCGCAAATGACCAGGAAACGCTGCTTGGTGTCGTTCTTCAGAGCGATGGCCAGGTCGGCAATCCAGTCGCCGTGGCTGCCCGCATAGAACGTGCTCTCGTCGATCTCGCCCGTCTTCTCGTAATGGTCGATGCCGTCGAAGAGATTCTTCTCGCGCGTCTCCTCAACCTCGTTAGCACGGGTGCGCTCGGGGTTGGAGTGCTCGACGAACTCCTTCTGCTGCAGGTAGTAGTTCAAATACGTGTTGGGCAGGTACTCCGGGAAGCACTCCATGATCTCGTACTCGCCCTTCCAGACGTAGTACCAGCTGCCCTTGGTGTGGCGGTTCTGCTCGGGGTGCTCGTCGACGGCCTCCTCGGGCTTCTTTGCCATGAGCGAGCCCATGCCCTTGAGGTAAGAGTCGGGCAGCAGAATCTCATGCTCCTTGATGTACTCGCGCAGCTGCGGGAGCACCTCCTCGCCCTTGTGGCGGATCGAGGTGAACCAACCAAAGTGGTTGAGACCAAAGTAATCGTACTCGACATCCTTCTTGTCGATATCGAGCGCGGCGCAAACCACGTCGATGATCGCGATCGGCATGTCGCAGATGTTGATGATACGAGCGTTGGGACGCAGCACGCGGCAGCCCTCGGAGACGATGGCGGCAGGGTTGGAGTAGTTGAGAATCCAGTAGTCCTTCTTGGCGTACTTCTCAACGTCATCGATCAGCTCGACCATGGGGAAGATGGTGCGCATGCCGTAGGCAAGGCCGCCGCAACCGCAAGTCTCCTGACCCACGCAGCCGTGACGCAGCGGAATCTTCTCGTCCTGCTCGCGCATGGCGTAGCCGCCCACGCGCATCTGGGCAAACACGAAGCTCGCGTCGGTAAAAGCCGTCTTTTTGTCGGTGGTCACCGTGAGCTTGATGTCCAGGCCGAGGTCCTCGTGCAAAATCCAGTCCACGAGCACGCCGATCTTGCGCTGGCGCTCCTCGTTGATGTCGTACAGACGAATCTCGTCAACGTCGAGCTCGTCCTTGCGCAGGGCGATGGACTTGACGATGCCGGGGGTAAAGGTGGATCCGCCACCACACAGAGTAATGATCATTGTTTACTGCTCCTTCTCAATTGCGTTTTCGACCTTGTCGCGCATCTCGGCGACCTTCATGCCAAAGATGATCTGGATATTATTGCCGTTGCGGTTGATGCCGCTGTTGGGCACGTGGTTGATGAGGTCCTCATTGATGAGGTCCGGGTTCTTAACGTTCACGCGGAGACGCGTAAAGCAGTTCTCGAGCTCCTCGATGTTGTCCTTGCCGCCAAGACCTGCGACCAGGTCGGCAATACCTGCATCGACGCCCTCTGCGGGAGCCGCGTCAACAGCGCCCTGCTTCACCGCGACAGACGCGGCGGCCTCGCCCTCGGCAACGGACTCGGCGAGCTCGGACTCCTCCTCGCGACCAGGCGTGTGGAGGTTGAGCTTCTTGATGAGGAAGGTGAAGAGGAAGAAGTACAGCGCGGCGTTGACGACTCCGAGCACCAGCATAACCGGCCAGTTGGTCTTATCGACACCAAGAACCAGGTTGGAGACCACGATGTTGATGATGCCGCCTGCAGTCGCAGCGGGCACGGAGAGGACCTTGAGCAGGACCAGGAAGATGCCGGAAAGAACCGAGTGAACGACAAAGAGCACGGGAGCGGCAAAGACGAAGAGGAAGTCCATGGGCTCGGTCACGCAGGAGAGCACAGCGGTGATGATCAGCGGGATGATAACGGCTTTGGTCTTATCCTTGTTTCCCTTGTAAGCGGTGACGATAAAGGCGAGGCCGATACCGATGTAGGGCCACAGGTTGTTGAAGGTGTAGCTGTTGAAATAGGTGCTATCGGAGAAGGGCTGGCCCGTCATTGCCATCTCGGCAACACGGATGGGATAGGCGCCGGCGATAACCTGATCGCCCAGCGTAAGGGTGCCACCCACATCGGAGAACTGGAACGGGGTGTAGATGAGGTGGTGCAGACCGGTGGGAACAAGCAGCTTGTTGAGCATGCCGTAGATAAACAGACCGATGTTGCCCGACTCCTTAATGATGCCGGCAACGGAGGAGATGGCACCCTGAACCGGAGGCCAAACGATGCAGAAGCCAGCGCCCATGATCCAGGAGATGATGATCATGATCAGGAACGGAAAGCGAACGCCCGAGAACATCGAAAGGGCAATGGGGAACTGCTTGTTCGAGTACTTGTTGAACACGGCACCGGTGATGCAACCCAGGATGATGCCACTAAACACGCCGGTATCGAGCACCTGGATGCCCATAACGGTGGCCTGGCCGGTTCCGGTAAGACCGAGCATGCCGCTCGCATCGGCAAGAGAGCCGGTGGCGTTGAGCACGATGTTGTTAGCCTGCAGGAACAGGAAGAACGACATCAGGGCGATCAGCGAAGCATGGCCCTTGTTCTTCTTTGCCATGGCGCCGGCGATGCCCACGCAGAACAGAATCGAGAGGTTGTTGATGATAAACATCAGCGACTGATAGACAACGGCGCCCACAAGCTGGAACGGACCGGAGCCCAGTACGGGGACCAAAGCGCAGATGGTCTTGTTGGTCAGAATGATGCCCACGATGAGCAGGATGCCGGCAACCGAGAGATACATCATCGGCTGAACGATCGACTTCGCGAACACCTCCAACGGCGCTTTGAAATTGAACTTCTTTTTTGCGGTCATAGCGGTACTCCCCTTCCTTTTCCGCAAATTAAGACAGATGTGCCCTAGACAAGACCGTGAGCCTTGCCTTATATCAATCGATGTGTGGGCACGTTATGCCTAGAGACCAGGTTCTCCAAGCAGGTTAACAATGTGATATGCGAGATAACTCTTCTCGGCATCGGTAACGACAACGTTATAGGTAGACGACAAGTGGGCGGCTATGGCGTCCGCGCACGAGAATGCGCACGGATACGCCGTTTCATCGATTCGGAACAGCGCGTCTCCGTTGATTTGCCCGGCCGTAGGATCAAGCGCTCGCTGTGCGAAAAACTGCAGGTGACGAACGAAACGTTCGTAAGGCAGCGAGGTGTCATCGAGGGTCGTAGCATAGCGCTTGGAAACAATCGCGAGCACGTCGCGAACAAGCTGGACCGAAACAATCAAACGATCGGAGCGTTGCGGCATGGTGGCGTTGACGATATGCAGCGTAATGAAGCCCTGCTCTTCTTCGCTCATCTGGATGCCCATATACTCCTTGATAATCTGCAGTGCACGGCCCGCAAGTGCATACTCCTTGCGATAGAACTGCTGGATCTCGAGCAGCAACGGATTCTCACAGGAGACGCCCTTGCGCTCACGCTCCAAAGCAAGGCTGATATGGTCTGCGAGAGCAATGAGAATCTTGTCGTTGATATCAACATTGAGCTCTCGACGGAGCATCTGAACAATGTCCTCGGAAATCACGAGGTGACGGTGGGGATGGACTCCAAAAGATGTGCCAAGCGGTCAATCGTACGCGAATCCTGAGAAGTTCCCTCCTGCAACGCGTAGGTCTTTTCGATCGACGCCTCGTCGATGGCATCGCCGGCATGACGGCCAAAGCAGAGGCCTCGGCCGATGACGATGAGCTCGGAGCCATCGTCCGAAGTGACCATTGCGACGTTGTTGTTAAAAACTCGCTTGATAACCACGGTACCCACCACAAGAATTTACTCGGAAAGCCAGACGACAGGCTCTTTAACAGCAACAGGGCCGGAAGCATGCTCACGAAGAGTCGAGTTCTCCGAGCGCTCGCACACGATAACGAAGACCGTGGGATCGAAGCCGGTGGCGCGGACCGCGTCGAAATCGACCTCGACGAGGGGCTGGCCCGCGTCGACATGGTCACCCTGAGCAACAAGCGCATGGAAGCCCTTGCCCTCAAGCTTAACAGTGTCGATTCCGATATGCAGCATCACCTGAGCAGAGCTGTCGTCGGACATGATGCCCAGCGCGTGCTCAGTCGGAAACAGCGCCGCGACGGTGCCGGAAACAGGAGCGCACACCGTTCCCTCTTGGGGAACCACGGCAACGCCATCGCCCACGGCACGGCTGCTAAAAGCGGGGTCATTGGTATTTTCTAGATGAACAAGCTCGCCGGAAACGGGAGCAAGGATTTCGAACTCGGAAGCCGCAGTCTTCTGCTCATCCGAACCGCCCATCAGGCGAGAAAAGAAACCCATGGTGGCATGTCCCTTCATAAATATAGCCCAACCAAAATCAAGCGAGTGCATCCATCGAGACACACCCGTTCAAAGACTTTGGTTAGGCCCACGTCCGAGGGACTCGGTAACCTTCCGCATTTCTTTTTACGGGAGCTATTGTAGACAAGCCCAAAGCCGGAACAACCATTATGACCGATGAACGGTATTTTTTCTTCGATAAACGGTATTTAGGCGGCACTTAGGGACGTTCCTTTTCTGCCGGCACCCGGGGACACTCCTTGCTCTGGTGCAATGGGGTCAGGTTTGTTTGCACCAACTTGGTGCAGATTAACCTGACCTCATTGCACCAATTTCGTATGCGCTAGATAAAGGGCTCGCATTCCTTCCGCACGACGCAAACCTTGCTCAGCATCTGGGAAACAGCGGATAGCTTGTTGGGATCAAGCTTACGAGCGCCTCGCGGACATACGGCAATGCAGCGCATGCAGGAGATGCACGCCTCGCCAGCTGCTCGTTTGGGGTCACCCTTGTCGATAGCACAAACGGGGCACGCCGCGGCGCATGCACCGCAGGAGACGCAATCCCCTGTTGCCTCGGGTGCCATGCGGTGACCTCCGGCTTGTTTATAAGGACGATTGCCGGGGATAGAGGGCTCGGATGTATCCTCGGCCAACAGCTTTTGCTGAATTTGCTGCGCAAACTCTGCGAGCTGCGCCGCATCCTGCGCATCCGGACGACCGGCAGCAAACTGTCGCGCGATGGAATGTTCTGCAATGGCCGCAACTGCCGCGATCACCCGGAATCCCGCATGCTTCGCAACGTCCTCCAGCTCTACGAGCGTGTCCTCAAACGCGCGGTTTCCGTATACGCAAACCAAAACAGCCCGAGCCCCGTTGCCGCGCACCATGCCCAACCGGTCAGCCACCACAGCCGGGATTCTACCGGCATACGCCGGCACAGAGATTACGGCCACGTCGTCCTCAGTCATCGAGACAGCGCTGAAATCTAGCCCGCTATCGGCCAGATCGACGGTAACGGTATTCTTGCCCAGTGCCCCGGCCACAAGGCCAGACACCTTCCGCGTTCCACCCGTCGGACTAAACACAATTTCGAATACGCTCATCGAGGCACCCTCCCCTACGCCTGGCAACGCGTCAAGCCGCTTTCACATCCAGCCAGAGTATACGGCGCATGGGATCCCCGTTTTGGTGCACCAAGCACCCCAATGCACCCACCCTACGCTGTCTGCCTCTTCGTTTTGTATAAATTACGGTACAGATTGCATATACTTACTGGATACCGCCGCGTTCTCCTGAGGTACCCCATCCCGGCACGTGCAAAAAACGGAGTATTCTGCAACGTGACCGCGTCAGCACCGCCGCGGGTGGGCAAAACTGTAGGGCACCGTATCATTCTAAGTCCCGACATGGCGAGAATGACGCGCCCCTGCTCCGGAAAACGGCGAAATCTGACTCGGAACGCTCGCTAGGGATATCCGAAGGCCACCGTTGGCGACGTCGAATCATATGCAGACAACTCGAACTGCAGAATACTCCAAAAAATGCACGGCGCACCCCATGGGACCCATTGCTGCATGGCAGAAAATAGGTCCTCGGCATCCCCCAGATGCATTCCCGAGAACATCACGTTTGAATTAGCGATGAACACGGCAAACAAAAGGGCCCGAGCGTTGTTTGCTCGGGCCCTTAGCTTGTCTCACGCTAGCGCGCGATGCGCATCTTACTTGCGCTTGCCGCCGCCGTCGCCGGGGCGACGGGAGCTGCCACCGCGCTTGCTGCCACGGCTGTTGCCGTAGCTGCCACGGTTATCGCGACCGCCGGCACGGCCGCCACGGGAGCCGGCCTGGTTGCCGCCACGACCACCACGATAGCCGCCGCGACGCTCTTCGCGGGTATCGTCGTAGTTGCGCCAGTCATCGCGACGATCGCGGCTGGCACGCGGGTCACGACGATCACGCGACTCGTTAGAACGACCAGCGCCGCCGCGGCCGCCATTGCCGCGAGCACCCTCGCGACGCTCGCCGCCGCGGCTACCGCGCTCTTCAAAGCGCTTGCCGCCACGGGACTCACCGCCACGGGCAGTACGCTCACCGCGACCCTCGCCGCCGCGACGCTCATCACGGCCGCCGCGCTCGTCATCACGACCGGAACGCCGGCGGTCGCCCGCACCGCGCTTGCCACCGCGCGAACCGCGGCCCTCGTCCTCGCGCTCGACACGACGACGACCGCCGCGGTCCTCGTCCTCACGACGACGGCGGTGTGCCTCGCCCTGGAACTGCTTGGCACGACGCTCGGCACGGTTGCCGCGCGCAGGCTGCTCAGCGGCACCAGCACCGCCGCGCTCCTCGGCAGCTACCTCGCGAGCCACGCTCTCAACAGCCTCGTCCACGCGAGCCTGAACGCCCTCGCGCACGCGGGTCTTGCCGCCGCGCTTGGGACGGCTCGGACGCTCGCCGTCGCCGCGGCGCTCGTCGCGACCGCGGTTGGAACGACCGGCAACATCGCCGTAATCGTCGCCGTTGCGCTTGCCGTCGCGACGCGCCTGCTCAAGCTTCTTCTTGCTCTTGGACTTGCCGCGCTTAGTCTTCTTCTTCACCTTAAAGGCCGCAGGGTCGCGCTCGGGATCAACCGCAGGCGGGTTGGGACCCACATGCAGGTCGCCGGCTTCGTAAATATCGGCCGTCTTGTCCATGAGCTTCTCGATCTCGTAGAACTCATCGACGTCCTGCTCGGTCACAAACGTAATGGCCCAGCCCAGCTCGCCGGCGCGGCCCGTACGGCCAATGCGGTGGATATAGTCGGTCGGCTCGGCCGGCACGTCAAAGTTCACGACGTAGCGCACGTCGCTAATGTCGATGCCGCGGGCGAGAACATCGGTTGCCACCAGCACGTCGACGGTGCCGTCGCGGAAGGCAGAAAGCGCGCGCTCGCGCTGGGCCTGGCTGCGGTTGCCATGAATCGCGGCGGCCTTGATGCCCTTACGCTCCAGACGACGGCAGCAGCTGTCGGCGCGATGCTTGGTGCGCATAAAGACGATGGTGCGCTCCGGGCCCTCCTTCTTGAGGAACTCGGGCAACAGGTTATTCTTGGCCTCGATGGACACCGGGAACACAAACTGGTCGACGGTGTCGGCGGTCGACGTGGCGGGCGCGATCTCCACGCGAGCCGGATCGCTCACCAGGTCGGTGATCTCGCCCACGGCCTCCTCGTCGAGCGTCGCCGAGAACAGCAGCGTCTGGCGCTCGGCCGGCGTCTCGCGCACAATGCGGCGGACGGCGGGCAAAAAGCCCATGTCGAGCATGCGGTCGGCCTCGTCGAGTACCAGCACCTTGACCTCGTTCAGGTGGCAGGCGCCCTGCTCGATCAGGTCGACCAGACGGCCCGGCGTGGCGACCAGGATATCGCAGCCGTACTTGAGTGCCGCGGTCTGCGGCTTGTAGCTCACGCCACCCACGACGGTCACGGCGACATGGCCGGTGACGTCGGCGATCTTGCTCGCGACCTCGTCGATCTGCTGGGCGAGCTCGCGCGTGGGGGTGATGACGAGCATCACGGGGCCGCGGCCGTTGCCCTCGGGCTTCTTGGCACCGCGACGGCGGTTGCGGCCGCCGCGCTCGCGCACGGGTTTGGGCGGAGCAATGTGCTCCAGATTGTTCATGGTCGGCAGCAAGAAGGCGGCCGTCTTGCCGGTGCCGGTTTGAGCGGCGGCAAGCAGGTCGCGACCCTCGAGCACCACGGGGATCGAGCCGGCCTGCACGGGCGTCGGCGCCGTGTAGCCCAGGTTCTCGATAGCACGGAGTATCTCGTCCGAAAGCCCCAGCTCGTTAAAGGCGGGCAGGCTCTCGGTAGCGGACTCGACGGCCTGGGCAGCATTGGCCTCATCGGCGGCATCGAAGGCAGCCTGGGTCATGGCCTCGCGGGCCTCGTCCAGAATCTCGGCGTCGGTGACGTCGGATACAGAATTACGCATATGTTGTTGTTCCTTATCTGCACGCGCAATGGGCACGGCATGCGGCCGCGCGGGCGTGCTTGGTAGTGCGCTAATACATACAAAAACGGGTGCGCACAGAGAGGACGTTGCTCAGCACGCTGGCGATCGCTTTGGCAGCCCTATCACGCGCCGTCCAGACGCAGCAGCTCTAAGCGATGGAGCAGATTCGCCGCCGGTTAGTATACCCGTACTCCGTATGCCCCCACGTAAACCACAGATGACGAGACGGACGGGGTGAACCCGGCTGATTGTCTCGGTCTGTAACATCTACAGGGCAAATCTTCCTCTACGTGTTACGGATCGAGACAAACGGTCGACACGGCTCACAAACGTCTCAATCTGTAACAGTTAACGAGTAAAATCGGCCCTAATTGTTATAGATCAAGACAGAGGGGGATTTCCGTCCAGTCCAAACCAAATCTCTCAGTCTTCCTGCAATTTCGAACATGTGGCCTATAATGTTGCTTTGGTTACGCCATATATTGCGCAGCCATTTAATACGTCGCCCACCGGGGGCCATTAATTCCTATCGCCATATTGGCTAGGAAGCAATCAAAGGAGGTATCCGTGGCAGCAGAGACGCCTTGCTCGGTCCTCTATAACGATATTCGCTCGTTCGGCGGTCTTAAACATCTCGAGATCGCCCGAATGCTCATCAATGGAAACTCTTATCTCGGCAGTACCCTGCTCGAGAAATGCTCTTCCAACCGCTCGTATCTCACCCGTTACATCGTCCATCGCAAGCCTGACCAGTGCGCGCCCTCCATCTACAGCGACTTTACCGTCACCACGCTCAACCTTTCCTCGGCAATCTGCAGCAAGCTCGGCGGCGGCGAGTCCGCCTATCGGGCAATCGCCGAGCACTATCGCGGTCCGGCCGCCAACGAAATGATGTCGGCTCTCGCCAGCTACAAGCTGGACAGCCGCCTATATGCAAATGCCCTCAATCGCATCGACAACTTTGACGGCAATGCCGTGCGCGAGAAAAGCACGCTTTACCTTATGCTCTTTGTGGCAACGGGGGCGCTCGCCGATCCCGTTCAGGGCGTGGCCACCGTCGAGCGCTTTTGCGACAGCAAGACGGGCGGGCACTTTGGCACCCCCGAAACTACCGTCGGACGTGGCTTTATGAGCAGCCTGGAGCAGCCGCGCACCGTCGCCCCCAACCTCGGTCTGCTCAGAACCCATGCCGACAACTGCGTCGACATGCAAATCCATCCCCTCACACGCGATCCGCACGGCACCGTGATTGGTTCTTTGCCCAAAACCTCGCCCAGCATCACCGATGTGGGCGCCGACGCATCGCGCGAGCATCTTCGCATTTGGCTTGAGGGTGAGCACTGGTACGCCCAGGGCCTTGGATCGACCAACGGCACGGTAGTCGAATCGGGTGCAGGCGACGGCGGTATTGTGATTGAGCCGCCACGCGACCAACGCGAGCCCGGCAAGATCTATCCCCCAGTGGAAATCGAAAACAGCGACAGGCTCCATCTGGGTCTCTGCACGACATTCCTTGTCATTGTGGACTAGCACGGACGGCGATCGAAAGACGGTCGCCGTCCGTCTTTCGTCTTCTACCTTCTGCGTCGTAAACGACAATGCTCAGCGGTATACGTGGGCAGTGCGGCTATCATGATACTTTACCGATATCCGCACTGCTCACGTATACTTGCGGCAACCCATGCCAGACAAAGGAACGCCATGGATACTACCGATAGCGCCTATGGCGACAAACTCATCCGTCTCGATACGTTCGATACCGCCGTGGCGGTCGACCCCAGCGCCGAGGACGACGCCAAACGTCGGTTTATGACGCTTATTCTCCAGACGGCCCACCGCAACAACGGCAACATCGGGCACGTGCTGCGCGCGACCAACACGAGCGGCGAGGTCTTTGCCGTCAAGCTACTCAAGGACAACGCTATCCTTTCCGGCCAAGCCCCCGACCGCTCCGCCGAGCAATCGGCCGCGCACCTGGCCAACACCGCTGCGCTGTTCGAGGAGTACCGTCATCTGTGTACCGTCTCGCACCTGCGCGGATTTCCGCGCGTCTATGGCTACGGCTCGTGTGAGGATGACCCGCTCATCCTCATGGAGTGGGTCGAGGGCACCTCGCTCAAGCAGGCGCTGCCCCTGCTTCCGCACGACGCCTCGGGCGGGCTGACCACCCAGATGGTCGCCGCCGTCGGAAACGCCGTGCTTCGTGCGCTCTTGATGACCCAAGGCCTCGTGAATCCGGTCATCCATCGCGACCTGTCGCCTGCCAATAACATGTTCCGCACCACCAGCCGAACGCTCGAGCAGCAGATTGCCGATTGCTCCTTTGACCTCTGCCTCATCGACATGGGCTCCGCGACCATGGCTCTCGGCGACGACACGATCACCCGGCGCGCCGACATCTGGCGCTTTGCCACGCCCGCATACGCCGCGCCCGAGATGCTCACGCAGGATATCGAAGGCATCGCGGCCCTTCGCCGTTCGCCGGCAATCGACGTCTATGCGCTTTCGAGCATTTTGTACCAGCTCTACAGCGGTCGCAAACCGTTTGACTTTGAGTCGACGGACGCCGCTGCAACCGGCTCGTTCTATCTCGTAAAGACCAAGACCAAGCCGGCACCGCTCGAGCCGCGCTGCGAGAGCGATGAAGCGCTCGTCCAAATCATCATGAAGGGCCTCTCAGTCGAGCAGTGCGATCGCCCTACCGAGCAGCAGATGCTCGAGGTGCTCTCGACATACCTCACCGACGCCGAATCCGAGGGCCGCGAAGGCACAGGAGACGAGGCCGCGATTGATATCGATTCCGGCACGCACCTTAAGGTCGACGTCGCCGGCGAGCGCGCACGAGAGATCCTGGATCAGGCCCGTCACGATGCCACGACCCGCCGCCGCTTTATTATCGGTGGCGTCGTTGCAGTCGTTGCGGGGCTCAGCGTCGTTGGCGCGGCAACCCATGGCTTTGGCATCCCCGACTACCTGGGTGGCATCCGCGGTTCACTTGACGACTACACCTGGGATCAGCTGCAGGAGATTTCGCTCAAGATTAAGGCCGCCGAGACCCGTAGCGAGGCACGTGAGATAGCCCAGCGCTATCACCTGCTCGATGCCGATGGGCATATCCCCTATCCGTGTACCAAGCGCGTGAAACTCACCAACGGGCTGGAGGTCGGCGCGCAGCTTGTGGGCATCCGTCACGATGAGCTTCTGGACGGGACGGGCAAGGCCGGACTGACGTTTATGTTCGACGCGGGTGTTGCCGAGCGCAACGCTGCGGCTGAACCGCCGAGCGCCGGCTGGGCAGATTGCGAGCTGCGGGAATGGCTCGACGGCGACGGCCTTAAGCTGCTGCCCAACAAGTTGCGCGCACTCATCAAATCTGTCAAAAAGGTCTCGAATAACGCTGGCGCCGCCAACAGTGCATCGTGTCTGAGCGAGTTGCCCGCAACTCTTTGGCTGCCCGCCATGGTCGAGCTGTGCGGTACGCAACCGCCCGATTCGTTTGCCGAGGGCTATCACTACCTGGCAGACATCTACAACGGCGAGGGCAAGGAGTATCAGCTCTTCCGCGAGCTCAAGGTGAGCCCGTATTCCACGAACGAGACGATGGTCCGCCAGTGGAAGGGCAAGGACACCTGCTGGTGGGAGCGCACGGTGAGCCCCGACTCATCGGAGACCGAAGGCACGCTCTACATAAACCGTGTGGGCCACGACGGCGACGCCTTTACGTACGCAACGCCTGCGGACAAGCCAAACAAACGAACCTGCGTGATCCCCGGGTTCTGTATCTAGGCGGCGGGCGTCTTGCCGTGACGGGACCCCTCCCCGGCAAATGTCTCGATCTGTAACACCAGCTCGGCAGATACAGATCTAGATGTTACAGAACGAGACAAACCCCAATCCCGCGAGACAACATCTCAATCTGTAACATCTAGCAGGCAAAACGGTCCTCAGATGTTACAGATTGAGATGATTGGTTGGGACGGTCCATCGGCCAACCAACCACCCTCATCTGTAACGAAATGTCATATATTTCTTTCTGTACTGGACACCCCCAGGGGGTATGGGTGTATAGTATCGGCAGGTTAACAATTCCAACACCGAACTACAGAAAGGAGAAGCCATGGCTCAAGATAAGTTCGACGTGGGCGGCATGACATGCGCCGCCTGCCAGGCGCACGTGGACCGTGCCGTGAGCAAGCTCGACGGCGTCCAAAGCGTCGCGGTCAATCTGCTCGCTGGCTCTATGCTGGTGGACTACGACCCTGCGCAGGTCTCCCCCGACGACATCTGCACCGCTGTCGACCGCGCGGGCTACTCGGCCTCGCCCATCAGCACGGGCACCGACGCTGTCCAAAGCGGAAGTGCGCAAGCCAGGTCCGGCGCCGCCCATATGGAGTCGCCGACCAAAAAGTTGGAGGCCGCCGCCTCTGCCATGCGCACCCGCCTCATCGTCTCGATCGTATTCCTCATCCCACTGTTCTACATAGGCATGGGGCACATGCTCGGCTGGCCGCTGCCCGGCATCTTCACCGACCACACCCACAGCATGACGCTCGCGCTCACCGAGCTCGTCCTGCTCATTCCCATCGTCTACGTCAACGACGCGTACTTTATCAACGGGTTTAAATCACTCGCGCACGGCGCGCCTACCATGGACGCCCTTATTGCCGTGGGCGCCACCGCCTCCATCGCCTGGTCGCTCTACGCCATGTTTATCATGGCCGACCAGCTAGCCGCGGGTCAGGTCCACGAGGCCATGATGACGGGCATGGACAATCTGTATTTTGAGAGCGCCGGCACCATCCTGTCGCTCGTCACCGTAGGCAAATACCTCGAGACGCGCAGCAAGTCCAAGACCGGCGGCGCCATCGAGGCGCTCATCGACCTAGCGCCCAAGACCGCGACCGTCGTGGCAGAGGACGGCACCGAGGCCACCGTCGACGTCGATGCCATTCTGCCCGGCCAGGTGCTGCGTGTGCGCCCCGGCGAGTCCATCCCTGTCGACGGCGTGGTACTCGAGGGCGCTTCGGCCGTGGACGAAAGTGCACTGACCGGCGAGTCCATCCCCGTGGAGAAGACCGCCGGCGACACCGTCAACGCCGCCACTGTCAACCGCACCGGCTCGTTTACCTTCCGTGCCACACGCGTGGGCGCCGACACGTCGCTCGCCAAGATTATCCAGCTCGTCGAGGACGCCAACGCCACCAAGGCGCCCATCGCCCGCATGGCCGACAAGGTCGCCGGCGTGTTCGTGCCCGTGGTGTTCATGATCTCGGCCGTGGCCTTCGTGGTGTGGACGGCACTGACCGGAAGCGTGAACGAAGCGCTCACCTCCGCCGTCGCCGTGCTGGTGATCAGCTGCCCGTGCGCGCTGGGCCTGGCCACGCCCGTCGCCATTATGGTCGGCACCGGCAAGGGCGCCGAAATGGGCATTCTGTTTAAGAGCGCCGAGGCGCTGGAGAACCTACGCAGCGTGGGCACCGTGGTGCTCGACAAGACGGGCACCGTCACCCGCGGCAAGCCGGCTGTGACCGATATCACGGTAGCCACGCGCGCTGACGGCTCGCCCGCCATGAGCGAAAAGGCGTTGCTCAAGCTGGCCGCTGCGCTGGAGCGCTCAAGCGAGCACCCGCTGGCCGAGGCGATTATGGCCGAGTGCGAGGCGCGCGGAATCGTCGCACGCATGGTCGAGGACTTTACCGCCGTGCCCGGGCGAGGCGTTACGGCACGCGAGGGGCAGAATGTCATCGCCGCCGGCAACGTGCGTCTGATGGACGAGCTGGGCGTGAAGGTTCCCGCCGGCCTTGCCGAACAGTTCGCGGCCGAGGGCAAGACGCCGCTGTTCTTTGCCAAGAACAGCGAGCTTGTCGGTACCATCGCCGTGGCGGACGAGGTCAAGGAGACGAGCGCCGGGGCCATCGCCGCACTGCGCTCGCTTGGCGTCGACGTGCGCATGCTCACCGGCGACAACCGCGTGACGGCCGAGGCCATCGCCCGCCGCGTGGGGCTGAGCAGCGAACAGGTCATCGCCGACGTCCTCCCTGCCGACAAGGAGCGCCACGTCCACGAGCTGCAGGATGTGGGCGGCAAGGTCGCCATGGTAGGCGACGGCATCAACGACTCCCCCGCCCTGGCGCGCGCCGACGTGGGCCTTGCTATCGGCACCGGCGCCGACATCGCCAAGGAGGGCGCCGACGTGGTTCTCATGCGCAGCGACCTCATGGACGTCGCCCGCGCCATCGAGCTTTCGCGCGCCACGATCCGCAACATCAAGCAGGACCTGTTCTGGGCGCTGTTCTACAACGGCATCGGCATTCCGCTGGCGGCGGGCGTGTTCTTCCCCCTCACCGGCTGGCAGCTCTCGCCCATGTTTGGCGCCGCCGCCATGAGCCTGTCGAGCGTCTGCGTCGTAAGCAATGCGCTGCGCCTACGAACCTTTAAGCCCAAGACAGCACGCTGAGGCACCCGACCTTGCCCCTCAAACCGTCGCTCGCGTACCCAAGTACGCTTCGCTCCTCTTTCGGGGCAATCTCGGGCACCTCAACGCGCCTTTAAGATGACTCCGTTCACGACTAAGCTGTCAGATAATCTCAATCGATAAGGAGACAACCATGAATTACACGATCAAGACTTCCGGCCTCATGTGCGGCCACTGCGACGCTACTGTCGAGACGGCACTGCTCAACGTTGCCGGCGTGACCGACGCCGACGCCGATCACGAGACCCAGACCGTCCAGGTTGAGTGCGTCGACACCGTAACCGCCGAGCAACTCGCCGCCGCTGTCGAGGCCGCGGGCGAGAAATTCCACGCCCTGTCTGTGACCGCCGCATAGCAGTCGCTGCCTACTGAATCCTCAGAAGTTGCGGTGAAATACGGACTGTTGTGCCGCCCTAGGCCTTTAAACGGTCCGTATTTCACCGCAACTGACGGGGACATCCGGAAGATCGACCAGAAACGAGGACCCGACATGATGGCAGACCATAAATCGGTGACCCGCATGCTCAAGACGGCACGCGGTCAGATCGACGGCATCCTGCGGATGGTCGAGGAGGACCGCTACTGCGTCGATATCTCCACGCAGCTCATGGCCACACAGGCGCTCCTCGCGCGCATTAACGCCGACGTGCTCAAGGCGCATATCGAGGGCTGCGTGACTTCGGCAATCGAATCGGGCGACGAAGACCTCAAAGCCGCCAAACTCGCCGAAATCGAACGCGTCGTCGACAAACTCTCCAAGTAATTGGGGCATTGGGGACAGGTACGTTTGCACCGTCTTGGTATTCCGGGGACAGGTATGTTTGCACCACATTGGTGCAGATTAACCTGCCCCCCTTGCTCTAAATCGGGTATAAAGGCGTGCAGCATATCGAACGAAAGGCAATTTGCATGAATGACTTTATGAAGGGTCGCAATGGTGCCGATGAACTCACCATCGTGATGGGTTTTGCCGGCATCGTCATCGCGATGATCGGATCGATAGCCCGCATCCAGTGGCTCAGCTGGATTGCCATCGCCGTAATCGCGATTGGCGTGCTGCGCGGCCTGTCCAAAAATATCGACGCACGTCACAAGGAGAACGAGGCCTTTGTCGCCGCGACTGCAAACGTCCCCTGCCTGGGCAAATTCGTCGCCAGCTTGGGCGGCGGAACCGCAGCGGCCAGCACCTCACGCGCGGCCGGCACCAGTAAGGAAGACTTTGAGCGTGCCAAGCGCACGGCCAAGAAGATGTGGAAGGGCCGCAAGACCACGGCCTATCTCAAGTGCCCCAACTGCGGCCAGATGCTCTCCGTCCCCAAGGGCAAGGGCAAGATCCGCGTCACCTGCCCCAAGTGCCACGCCAAGATGGAGACGCGCTCCTAGCCGCCATACCATAGGACAAATAAAAGCCGAGGCCTCGCACTGAGACCTCGGCTTTTTTGATTATGACAAAGGGATTGCCCCTTTGTCACACCTATGCCACGCCGTCGCGGGCGAGCTCCTCAGCCAGCGCTTCGGACGGCATGGCCATAATCGTGTCGAGCTCGGCGTCCACCTCGGGAATACGCTTCACCTTGAGTTTGCGCACCAGATCACCACGGCACATCACGTACGCCGGCTCACGCAGAGCGCACAGGTCATCGAGCGGGTTCTCGCGCGTCACCAAGATATCGGCGGCCTTGCCGCACTCGATCGTGCCAGTCTCGCCGTCCAGCCCCAGCAGCTCGGCGTTGACTTGCGTAGCCGTATGCAGTGCGAAGGCGTTGCTCACGCCGACATACTTGGCAAAATAGGCCACCTCACGCCACATGTCGTACTGCGTCACGAACGGGCAGCTCGAGTCCGTACCCAGGCCCACCTTAACGCCAGCTTCCAGTGCGGCACGGGCGCTCTCGATAATGCCCGAGCACACGATATCGCCGTTCTTCTTTTGCGTATCGGTCGAATGGGTCTTTTTCGGGTCGAGCAATACAAACGGCAGCGCCGGGCTGATAGTGCAGGTAACACTGGGCGCACGCCCCTCGAGTTGCGTGCCCGCGGCGCCACGGTACAGCTCCAGAATCTCGGGTGTCAACGGAGCGCCGTGCTCAATCGTGTCAACGCCGGCCTCAAGCGCGGCCTTCACGCCCTCGGTACTCTCGACATGGGCCATAACCGGCAGACTCACCTCGTGCGCAGCCTTGCACGCCGCCGCGGCAACCTCGACCGGCATGCGCAGCACGCCCGGCTCGCCCACCTCGGTAGCGTCGAACACGCCGCCCGTCACGAACAGCTTAATGACGTCGGCACCACGCGCATACAGGTCGCGCACCTGTTCGGCTGCCTCGGCGGGACTGTTGGCCACCCGGGCGAACAAGCCCGCACCATGGCCGCCCGGCACCGTGACGCCCGTTCCCGGCGCCACCAGGCGAGGACCTTGATACTTGCCGGCATCGATAGCATCGCGCACGGCCAGATCGGCAAACAGCGGATCGCCCGCGCCGCGCACCGTGGTCACGCCACTTGCCAGTTGTTGTTGGGCGCTGCCCTTAAGAATATGGCGCACGATGGCGCGCCCCACGGGATTATCGAGCTTCTTCATCAGCGCGCCCGCATCGCCGGCCGAGACAGGCTTGCCCGAGCCGCACAGGTGCACGTGCATATTGATGAGACCGGGCATGAGATACGCACCGCCCAGGTCGATAACCTCGGCACCCGCGGGCGCCTGCGCCACAGCACTCGGCCCCATCCAGGTGATGACGCCGCGCTCAACAGTCATGGCCATATCGGGTTGCGGCTCCATATGCTCCGAGCCATCCAGAATGGTCGCATTGATAAACAACGTGGAACGATCGGCAGACGCCATATCGAGCTCCTCCCCCTCAGAAAACTTGAACATCTGTCCATTATTATCCAGTGTAGCCCGATTGCCATAGACATATCGGTTAACGGAGGGAAGAGGGGATGTGGGGGACGGAATACGCTGCAGTCCCACCCCAGCAGCATCAGGGGAATGTCTCAATCTGTAACAGTTACGGGCTCAAACAGCCGCCAAGCGTTACAGATCGAGACAAATAGACACGCGGCGGCGCTGCGACAGCCCATCCCCTACTCCCACTCCTGCTCGTAGATGTTGAGGGACTTTACGTAGCGCCCCTGGGCGCCCATGATGTCGCGGACCAGGCGCAAAAAGAAGCTGATGCACGAGGTGTCGAAGCCGTCCTGCAGGTCCTCCGGATGCACCGCACCCGGCCCATCGACCGCCGTGTCGCTCAGGCGCGCGATGTCATACAGATAGAGCTGTCCCGCCGTCAGCCAGACATCGTCGACGCAGGCGAGGCGCACCGCAATCGCGCCGTCGCTCCAATGCTCCTTTTGCACGATATGCGGGTCGTAGGCATCAAAGCGACGGTCGGTGCGCGTATCCTTCAGCGCAACCATGCCGTTCGCAGGATCCTTGTCCAAAATGCCAAAGCGCGAGAAATACTGTGTGTCGCGCACCTGCTCGAGCCGCTTGAGCGAGGCAAGCGAAAGCGATGCCGGCGGCTCATCAACATACAGCTCGAGCAGCGTCTTGCCATGGCGATAGGGGCGCTCGAAGAGCAGCCAATCGGTAAACGCCATGTTGTAGGCCATGATTTCGTTTTGGGAAGGCTCGGTGCGATAACTGAGCCACGGGTCGACAATGATCTCAAACTGCTCGCGCGCCGGCTCCAAAAACTGAAACTTCCGCTGCATCCAAAAATGGGCCATGTCGGCAATATCGTTGCCGACGGCTTCGGCCAGATGCGCTCGGTCTAAAACGTGGTCAGTCACGGCATCCTCCTCAAACTGATGAACCTCAATTTGAGCTTACGAGGAGGGTAGGCAGCCACTGTCAGCACGGACAAAATAGGCCTCCGGCTGCAAACCAACTGCTGACCAAACACTTGACGGGATGCTTGACCGAAAATGCGCACCGCAACAAAACCGCAGGTAAACATAGACGGCCAACCCGCCCTTTTGAGCCAGATGCCCACAGCCACCACAGAAACAACAGGTGACCACAGCCCAAGAAGTCGACAAATGAACACCCGTACGTCGACAAACGAGCAAATCGCTCGCAAAGAGTGTCCCCAACGACCAGACAAAAAAAAGACTAGTCATTGGGGACGTTCTTAAATGACTACTTTACAGCTCCAGTGCGTCGGCGATTTCGGCAGCGCAGGCCAGGGCATCGGCCATGGCGTTCACCACGAGCGAGCTGCCGTTGCGGGCGTCACCGGCCACGTACACCGGTGCGGCATCCGCGGCGACGCCGTCGACACGGGCCGCAAGATGAGAGCCCTCAGCAGCCATCACAGGCAGCGGACGACCAGCGGTGGCAACAGGCACGCCTACCGCATCGAACACGCCATGCTCAGGACCCGTAAAGCCGCAGGCGATGAGCACCAGCTGCGCCGGCACCTCGTGCTCGGAGCCCGCGATGCGCTCGGGCTTGTCAGCCGACCAATCCAGATCGACCACGCGCAGGCCCGCGGCCGCGCCCTTCTTGTCCAACAGCACCTCGAGCGTATCCACGCCCCAAGCGCGCATCTCGCCGCCCATGGCAGCGATGGCCTCCTGCTGGCCGTAGTCGGTCTTCTTAACGTTTGGCCACTGCGGCCAGGGGTTGCTCGCCGCGCGCGCATCAGGCGCCGCCGGCAAGAACTCAAACTGGCGTACGCTGCGCGCACCCTGACGTACCGCGGTGCCCACGCAGTCGTTACCGGTATCGCCGCCGCCAATGACCACGACGTCCAGGCCGCGTGCATCGACGACAGGCTCGCCGCCATCGAGCACCGAGACGGTCGAGGCCGTCAGGTAGTCCACGGCATACACCACGCCGGGTGCGTCAATATTCTCAGCAGCCAGCCCACGCGGGGCGCGAGCACCGGCAGCCACCACGACGGCGTCAAAGCCATTGAGCTTGGCCGCCACCGCAGGGTTCGTAACGTCAGCACCCAGCTCGAACACAATGCCCAGCTCGCGCATAAGTGTCACGCGACGCTCGACAACGGACTTCTCGAGCTTCATGTTGGGAATGCCGTACATGAGCAGGCCGCCCGGGCGGTCATCACGCTCAAATACCGTCACACAGGCACCGCGACGTGCAAGCTCCCATGCTGCCACCAGACCAGCAGGACCGGAGCCCACCACGGCAACCGTGGGTGCGCCCTCCCCCGCCGGCTCAAAGCGGCGCGGACCGCCATTTGCCCACTCATGGTCGCTGATCGCGCGCTCGTTGTCGTGAATCGTCGTGGGCTGGCCGTCGACCGAGCCCAGGTTGCACGCGGCCTCGCACAGCGCCGGGCACACGCGGCTCGTAAACTCGGGCATGGGCGAGGTGAGCGACAGGCGCTCGGCAGCCTCATCCCAGCGGCCGCGGTACACCAGCTCATTCCACTCGGGAATCAGGTTGTGCAGCGGGCAGCCGCTCGGGCGTGCCTTGCCAAAGCTCGCGCCCATCTGACAAAACGCCACACCGCACATCATGCAGCGGCTCGCCTGGGCACGGCGCGCATCGTCGTCGAGCTCCACGTACAGCGGATCGAAATCGCGGCTGCGCTCCTCCACGGGGCGCAGCTCGTGGGTCACGCGATCGATATCAAGAAAAGCACCGGGCTTACCCATGGCACTTACGCCTCCTTCTTGGTCGAAGCAACAGAGCTGGCGGCGGCGGGCACAGCGCCAGCGACACCGCCCGCAACATCGAAGCGAGCAACATCCGCGGCACTCGCGCGACCGGTCACAATGTCAAACGCCAGCTCCTCGGCCTGCGCATGCGTCTTACCGATGGCCTCGGCGGCGGCGACAATCGCCAGCACGCGCTCGTACTCGGTCGGAATGACCTTCACAAAGTGTTTGCTCATCGTCTCAAAGCTGTAGAGTAGCTTAATGCCGCGCGGGCTCTGCGTCGCGTCCACGTGCTCCTGGATGAGCGCACGAATCTGCGCCAGCTCGCCGGCCCTCGGGGCCTTGAGCTCAACGCTCTCGTGGTTCACGCGGGCATCGAGCGTGCCGTACTGATCGAAGACATAAGCCACGCCACCCGTCATACCTGCGGCGAAGTTCTGCCCGACCTCGCCCAAGATGAGCGCCAGACCGCCCGTCATGTACTCGCAGCCATGGTTGCCGCAGCCCTCGACCACCACCGTGGCACCGGAGTTGCGTACGCCAAAGCGCTGGCCTGCCAGGCCGTTAATAAAGCCGCGGCCGCTCGTAGCGCCAAAGAACGCAACGTTGCCCACGATGATGTTCTCGTCGAACTTGTAGGTCGCATGCGGGCTGGGGCGCACCGATACCTCGCCGCCCGAAAGACCCTTGCCAAAGTAGTCGTTGGCGTCGCCGCACACGTTGAGCGTAATGCCGCGCGGAAGGAACGCGCCAAAGCTCTGACCGGCCGAACCATCGCAATCGATGGTGATGGAGCCGGCGGGCAGACCCTCGGGATGCGCCTTGGTCACCGCGTTGCCCAAAATAGTGCCCACGCAGCGGTTGACGTTGGCGATGTCGGCGCGGAAGCGAATCGGGCGCAGGTGCGCACGGGCATCGGCCGTATAGGGCACAAACAGCGTGGAGTCGAGCGTCTTGTCGAGCTCGCTGTCCGCAGCCATCTGGGGCAGGAAGTGACGGCCGTCGGCGCCCGGGATGTGGGCACCAAACTCACAGGTCGCGCTTGCCAGCACGGGCGACAGATCGAGCAGGTTGGCCTTGCGGTTGCCCGGGACCTCGATCTGGCGCAGACACTCGGGATGGCCGACCATCTCGTCGACGGTGCGGAAGCCCAGGCTCGCCATGACCTCGCGCAGCTGCTCGGCAACAAAGAGCATAAAGTGCTCGACATGCTCCGGCTTGCCGCGGAAGCCGCGACGCAGGCGACAGTTTTGCGTGGCGATGCCGGCCGGGCAGGTATCCTGCTGGCAGTCGCGCTGCATGAGGCAGCCCATGGAGATGAGCGGCATGGTCGCAAAGCCAAACTCCTCGGCGCCCAACAGGCAGGCGACAGCAACATCGGTGCCGTCCATGAGCTTGCCGTCGGCCTCGAGCACCACGCGCGAGCGCAGGCCGTTTTGCAGCAGTGTCTGCTGGGCCTCGGCAAGGCCAAGCTCCAGCGGCAGACCGGCGTGCCAGATCGAATCGCGCGCCGCGGCACCGGAGCCGCCGTTGTGGCCGCTGATCAAGATCTTGTCGGCGGCGCCCTTGGCCACACCGGTGGCGATGGTGCCGACACCGGCCTCGCTGACCAGCTTGACCGACACGCGAGCGCCGGGGTTGGCGTTCTTAAGATCGAAGATAAGCTCCGCCAGGTCCTCGATGGAGTAGATGTCGTGGTGCGGCGGAGGCGAAATCAGGCCGATGCCGGGCGTGGACTGACGGACCTCGGCGATCCAGGGGTAGACCTTCTTGCCGGGCAGGTGGCCGCCCTCGCCGGGCTTGGCGCCCTGGGCCATCTTGATCTGAATCTCGAAGGCGCTGCACAGGTAGCGGCTCGTCACGCCAAAGCGCGCGCTTGCCACCTGCTTGATGGCGGAATTCTTGGAGTCACCGTTAGCCAGCGGGGTCTCGCGACGCGGGTCCTCGCCGCCCTCGCCCGAGTTGGAACGGCCGTGCAGGCGGTTCATGGCGATGGCCATGCACTCGTGTGCTTCCTTGCTGATGGAGCCGTACGACATGGCGCCGGTGTTAAAGCGGCGGACGATGTTGAGCGCAGGCTCCACCTCGTCGAGCGAAACCGGCGTGCGACCGTTGGCATTAAAGTCCAGCAGGTCACGCAGGCGCACGGCACGGCCGGTGCGGTGCAGGCGGGCGCTGTACTCCTTAAAGGTGTCGTAGCTGTCCTCGCGGCAGGCGGTCTGCAGCAGGTAGACGGTTTGCGGGTCGATAAGGTGATCCTCGCCGCCGAGCGGGCGCCACTTGGTCAGACCCAGCGTGGGCAGCTGATCGGGAGCCGGGCTCTTAAGGATAGCGAGCGCGGCGTCGTAGCGCTCATTCTGCTCGCGCTCAACGTCCTCGACACCCATACCGCCCACACGGCTCACCGTGCCGGCGAAGTACGCGCTGACGAACTCCGGAGTGAAGCCCACGGCCTCGAAAATCTGCGCGGAGTGGTAGCTCTGCACCGTGGAGATGCCCATCTTGGACATGATGGAAACGATGCCGGCAGTCGCAGCCTTGTTGTAGTTGGCGATGCCCTGCTCGGCTGTCACGTCCAGATCGCCGTGCGCCGCCAAGTCGCGAATGCACGAATGCGCGTTGTACGGATAGATACCGCTCGCGGAGTAGCCCACCAGCGCAGCAAAGTCGTGCGGGGACACGGCGTCGCCGCACTCCACCACGATGTCGGCAAAGGTACGCACGCCGGCGCGAATCAGGTGGTTGTGCACGCAGCCCACGGCGAGCAGCGACGGTACGGGCACCTCACCCGCAGCGGCACGATCGTTCAACACCACGATGTTCACGCCGTCGCGGACCGCGGCCTCAACGTCCTCTGCAAGCTGCTTGAGCGCAGCCTGCAGCGCACCCTCGCCGGCATCGCGGCGGTAGACGGCACGGAAACGGCGGGTCTTAAAGCCCACGCGGTCGATGGCGCAAATGCGGTCGAACTCCTCCTCGCTCAGCAGCGGACGCTCCAGGCGCACCAGCTGGCAGGCCGTACGGGAGTCCTCGAGCAGATTACCGTGGTTGCCCAGGTAGAGCGTGGTCGAGGTGACCATATGCTCGCGAAGAGCGTCGATGGGCGGGTTCGTGACCTGAGCGAACAGCTGATAGAAGTAGTCGAAGAACGAGCGCGTCTTTTTGGACAGGCAGGCCAGCGGCGCATCGATACCCATCGAGGCGAGCGGCGCCTTGCCCTGCTGGGCCATGGGACGCACGACTTCGTCAACATCATCCCAGTGATACCCGAGCTTGGCCATGCGCACGGCGGCGGGCACCTCGGCGTCCTCGGCGGGCGCGGGTGCGACGGGCTTGTCGAGCGCGTCGACGGTCAGCGTCTCCTCGGCGATCCAGTCGCGATAGGGCTTTTCCTTGGCGTAACGGGCGCGCAGCTCGTCGTTGTAGATGACGCGGCCGCGGGCAAAATCGACCTCGAGCATCTGGCCCGGTCCCAGACAGCCGCTCGTCAGGATGTTCTCGGGGCTCACCTCGATGGTGCCCACCTCGCTCGCCAGCATAAAGCGACCGTCGCGCGTCACATAGTAGCGGGCGGGACGCAGGCCGTTACGGTCGAGGGCGGCACCCAGGGTACGGCCGTCGGTAAAGGCGATGGCCGCCGGGCCATCCCACGGCTCCATAAGCATGGACTGGTAGGCATCGTAGGCGCGGCGTTCCTCGCTCAGGCTGTCGTTGTGGTCCCACGGCTCGGGCAGCAGCATGGACGCGGCACGCGTAAGCGGGCGACCGTTCATGACCAGAAACTCAAGCACATTGTCCAGAATCGCGGAGTCGGAACCCTCGCGGTTGATGATGGGCATCACGCGCTCAAGATCGTGCTGCAGCACGGGGCTGTACAGGTTGGGTTCGCGGGCGCGAATCCAGTTGACGTTACCCTTGAGGGTGTTGATCTCGCCGTTGTGGATGATAAAGCGGTTGGGGTGCGCGCGCTCCCAACTGGGCGTGGTGTTGGTGGAGTAGCGCGAGTGGACGAGCGCCACGGCCGTCTTGACGGCGGCGTCGTTGAGATCGATGAAGAAGCGGCGCATCTGCGTGGCAACCAACATGCCCTTGTACACGATGGTGCGCGAGCTCATGGAGCACACATAGAAGATCTTGTCGCGCAAGGCGAACTCGGCGTCAGCCTTCTTCTCGATGGTGCGGCGGCACACGTACAGGCGGCGCTCGAAGGCGTCGCCGGCGGGTGTGTCGTCCGGACGGCCCAGAAAAGCCTGCAAGATGGTGGGCATGCAGGCGCGGGCCGTCTCGCCCAGGTCGTGCGGGTCGACGGGCACCTCACGCCAAAAGAGCAGCGGCACGCCAGCCTCGGCGCAGCCTTCCTCAAATACGCGTCGGGCATCCTCTACGCCCTTGTCGTCCTGCGGGAAGAACAGCATGGCCACGCCATAGTCGCCCTCTGCCGGCAGAATCTGGCCGCACTTTTGAGCCTCTTTACGGAAAAAGTGATGCGGAACCTGGAACAGGATGCCAGCGCCGTCGCCGGTATTCTTCTCGAGTCCCGTGCCGCCGCGGTGCTCCAAGTTGACCAGAATGGACAGCGCATCGTCCAGAATCTGGTGATGGCGCTCACCGTTGATATCGGCAAGCGCGCCGATGCCGCATGCATCGTGGTCGAATTCGGGGCGATAAAGGCCCTGCTGCTGAGCGGAATCTGCCTGCATCGCGATCCTCCCCTAAATATTAGACAGTCAGTTGAATAGGCATACTAGGAGCATCGCCGGCCCGTTGTGTTTCCCGCCCGTTTCGAAACAATCGCGTAACGCACGCCCTACGAGTGGACACCGCCGACCTCAAGAGCGACAACAAGGGGCCCCAAGTTCGGCCTGTAAGCTCACCGCTTCAAACATCTCAATCCGTAACAGGAAGACCCAATTTCGACGACTAACTGTTACAGATCGAGATGTTTTTGAGAGACGGCTCCGAATGTCTCAATCTGTAACACGAAGGGCCGGTTTTGACAGCCAGCTGTCACAGATCAAGATTTTCCATAGGACCATTTCTTCCTGTCTCGATCTGTAACACCTAGACCCAATTTCCATCCCCAGTTGTTACAGATCAAGACATTTCGGCAATCCCCTTTCACCGTCCCATTCAAATACAACAATTTTGTTAGTCTTGGTTAACTTTCTAGCATAAAACGGGTATCCTTTGCGGCGTCAAACAAACGGCACGCAGGAGCTCACCATGCTCAACCATCTCAAACAACACTTTGGCTCGCACCGCACCGGAGGCCACGGAGGTCTGGATATCGCCCGGCATATCGGCCCCGGGCTGCTCGTGACCGTCGGCTTTATCGATCCGGGCAACTGGGCCTCCAACATGGCCGCCGGCTCGCAGTTTGGCTACGCGCTGCTGTGGATCGTCACGCTGTCCACGATCATGCTCATCGTGCTGCAGCACAACGCGGCGCACTTGGGCATCGCCACGGGCACCTGTCTTGCCGAGGCCACGACACGCTACCTCCCCCGCATCGTGGGACGCGCGGTACTCGCCAGCGCCTATCTCGCGGCCATCGCCACCGCCATGGCCGAAGTCCTGGGCGGTGCGATCGCGCTTCAAATGCTCTTTGGCCTGCCCGTACGCGCCGGCTGCGTCATCGTCGCGGCGGCATCGATGGCGATGCTCATGACGAGCTCCTACAAGCGTGCCGAACGCTGGATCATCGCCTTCGTCGGCGTGGTAGGACTCTCGTTTTTGGCCGAGCTTGCACTAGTCAAGGTCGACTGGCCGCAAGCCGCCGCAAGCTGGATCACGCCCAGTATGCCCACTGGCTCTGCCGCGATTATCGTGAGTGTCCTGGGTGCGGTCGTTATGCCCCACAACCTCTTCCTGCACTCCGAGGTCATCCAATCCATGCACTTCGAAGGCCAAGGCGAGCAAGTTATCGAAGAGCGTCTGCACTACGAGCTCTTCGACACGCTCTTTTCGATGGGCGTGGGCTGGGCAATCAACTCGGCCATGGTCATCCTGGCCGCAACGACCTTCTTTGCGCACGGCATTGTCGTAGACGACCTCGCCGTCGCAGCGGACACGCTCTCCCCCATTCTGGGCCCGGCAAGCTCGACCATCTTTGCGGTGGCGCTGCTGTTTGCGGGCCTCTCGAGTAGTGTGACGGCAGGCATGGCGGCAGGCACCATCACCGCGGGCATGTTCGACGAGGAATACGACATCCACGACCGACATTCCTCGATCGGGGTGACGGCCTGTTTCGTCGGCGCAGTGACGGCGTGCCTGGTCGTCCCAAATCCTTTTGAAGGTCTCATCTGGAGTCAGGCATTGTTGTCGCTTCAGTTGCCGATTACGGTCTTTGTGCTCATACGACTCACCAGTTCGCGCCGCGTCATGGGCAAATACGCCAACTCGCGCCCGCTCAACGCGCTGCTCGTAGGGATCGGCGTCATCGTGACGATTCTCGACATCGTGCTGCTAACGGGAATGTAATTGAGATGGCGTGACTGTCCAGATATAACGTCTTAATCTGTAACACGTGAGACCGTTTTAAACCGTCAGATAAATCAAAAGGGTCCCGGCCGAGAATTCGACCGGGACCCTTGGACAGAGCTATGTTCGGCTTTCGCCGTGTGCCTGCGAGTTACTCCTCGACGAGCTCAAACTGATCGGGACCGACGCCGCACACCGGACACACGTAATCCTCGGGCAGCTCGGGCGTGTCGACCTCAACCTCGTAACCGCAAACGGTGCACACAAACTTATACGTCTTCTTTTCCTCAGCCATGATGTTCTCCTCTCGAACGTGACTGCTGGTGTACTTCCTTATTAGTATATATTCTCAATAGTATAAAGCAAGTATTTTTAGAACATTTCTAGCCTTGATACGACGAGGCTTTGGGCGGCGTCTTGCCCTTTAGCACCTTGTGATAGTAGTCGTACGTCAGCGGCGTCTCGTCGCTCAGGCGCTCGGCATCCTCGACCTCGCCAATAAACAGCAGATGCGTGCCCACATCCACAGTGTCGATCAGACGGCAGCTAAACAGGGCCGCCGCATGCTCGGGCACATAGGGCATGCCCAGAGCCGTCTCGCGGGTCTCGTATTTGGCAAACTTGTCATAATCGCTGCTGGTGCGGAACCCAAAGTTACCGATGTAGAGCATGTCGGCCGTCTGATCGATCACGGTCAGCGCGAACGCTTTGGCCGATGCGATGACGCCCGAGGTGACATTGTCCTTGTTCACGGCAACCGAAATACGCGGCGGCATGGACGTCACCTGCACCGCAGTGTTGATGACGCAGCCGGCACGCAGCCCGTCTGCCGCAGCGCTCACCACGTACAGACCGCTCGGCATGGTAAAGAACGCAGTTTTGTCCATAACGATCACTCCCCTAGCTCGGGTTGGAACCTCATGAATGTATGTACCCACAAAAAAAGGCGGCACCCATAACGGACGCCGCCTTTAAGACATATGTGTCAGAACAGTAAGAAAGATGAGACGCCCGCAGTTGCGGTGAAATAGGGACTGAATAGCCCCTCAAACAGGCAAAACAGTCCGTATTCCACCGCAACTTATACAGAGTGCCTAGCGGTTGCGTTCCTTAAGGGCGCGGTCGATCTCGCGTTGGACATCACGCTTGGCCATGTCCTCGCGCTTGTCGTAGAGCTTCTTGCCGCGACCCAGACCCAGCAGCAGCTTTACGCGGCCGTCGGTATTAAAGTAGAGTTCCAACGGAACCAGCGCATAACCACGGTTGCGAAGTTTGCCGTCAAGAAAGTCGATCTCCTTGCGGTGCAGCAGCAGACGACGCCGACGGTCGGGATTGCGATTCCACACGCCACCATGGCTATAAGGGTGGATATGCAGGCCGACGAGCCAGCACTCCCCGCCGCGGATCAGCGCGAAGGTATCGGTGATCTGGCAGGCACGCTCGCGAATCGACTTGACCTCGGTGCCACTCAGTTCAATACCGCACTCAAATGTCTCATCGATAAAGTACTCGTGATGTGCCGAGCGATTCTTGGAAATGAGTTTGCGCTCGCGCTTACTGGGCATCGCCGACCTCCTTGGCTCCATCGGCGTTTGAGCCCGCAGTCTCGCGCTTTGCCTTGCGCTCGGCATTGAGCTCGGCATCGCTCTCGCGCACCAGTTTGATAATCGCCGCGCAGGCCTCCTCGCCCACCAAGTCGCGAGCACGTACCGTCAGGCGCGTCGCCTCCTGCTTGTCGCCGTCGCTTGCAGCATCGGTCGCGCACATAATCAGGCAGACGGCGATCTCGGCCGAAGGCGAGGTCGGCACGCCTTGCAGGGCCAGTTCACCCATCACGTGGTCGTCGCTCTCATCGGCGGCATCCGGATAGGTGGTATGGATCTTGTTGAGCAGGCGCGTCGTATGCGCATCGTTGGGCGCCAGGCGCAGCGCCAGACGCGCGCAGCCCGCGGCAGCCGAAACGTTCTCGGTCTCGGGCCCCAAGAAGTACTGGCCTAGATTGGCGTAAGCGCGGGCGGCGCACTTGCCATCGCTTGCACGCTCCAGCACCGAGAACGAGAGCGATGCCCATTCCTGCTTGTCCTCGAGTGCGCGGAACAGCTCGGCCAAATCCAAGCGATAGTTGCAGTTCATGGGGTCCCAACGCACAGCCTGCATCAGGGCATTACGAGCGCTCACATAATCCTGCTGGCGAATGTAGGCAAACGCCATGTCAGAGTACAGGCGGTCAAACGGCACCTCGACCTGCACGAGCTCGCGCGGATCCTTCTCCACGCGGCGATAGGCCAAGCGCTCAAACTTGCTATCGAAGCTAAAGTATTGACGCTTCTCCTCCGTCTTGCACTCAGCATCAATATACTCCTCGGCGAGCTCCACCAGACGCTCCAGCAGCGGCGTCGCCGTAGCCAGGTCGCCCTGCGCCAGATAGTTCTCGGCATACGTGATGTCTTGCAAGCTGATGGGCAGATCCATGGCTACTCCTCGATCTGAGCGAAACACGGCAGGAGCCGTATATACGGTCAATACACAAAACCCGGGTCTCTTACGAGGCCCGGGCGTTCAATTTTGGTAGCCCGTACCAGATTCGAACTGGTGATCTCCGCCTTGAGAGGGCGGCGTCCTAAACCGCTAGACGAACGGGCCATATGTAGCAAATGCAATGGCTGGGATGGAGGGAGTCGAACCCCCATTGACGGAACCAGAATCCGCTGTCCTGCCATTAGACGACATCCCAATGACTGCATCGCTGCGCTCGGCTGTGCCTTTGCGCAAGAAAGAAATATACGGGAAGTCTCGCCGTGACGCAAGCCTCAATTTTGACTTTTTTGAAATTCAGTCAAATTGGCCTAATTTAGTCCAACCCGTGAAGGACCTGTGAAGCCAACCGCTGTACACGAAGGGCAAAACGCCGCGAGCGGTAGCCGTCAACCGTTGGCAGATTCTACCGTGAAAACGATAGCACCAGGCAACACAATCGAAGTATCAATGATCGCGTAGATATCGAGGCACCATGGACGAAGAGCTTGATTACCTATGGGAGACCCTGGGCCTCGAGATCACTGCTGACCTTTGGCCCGAACGGGACAAAATCCATCCCACACTGCGCCCCGCCATCACGGTGATGCAGGCAAAATACCGCCGTGCATCCTTTTTGATCATGCGGGTGTCATGGCACGCGGGACTCCCCGACCTTAAGCGAATCCAGGCAAGCCTCGTCGAGTTGTCCGGTATGCCGACCGTCATATCCGAGGCGCACCTAGAGCAGCGCCAGCGCGAGCGACTGCAACAGCAGCGGATCCCCTTTATCTGCCCCGGCGTTCAGGCATATCTGCCCTTTATGGACGAGGAGTACTGGAGCGGCAAGCCCAACAAACACGTAAAGGTCTACGATCCGCACGAATGGGCACAGCTGGCGGACTGACTGGGGCAGGCCCGCCGGCGGAAAGTGCGTCCCAGATTTCAAGCTCAAACTAGTCCCCACTTTCCCGTCGAGCCCTCAACCGGAAACCGTGTCCCACAATCGAAGCTCAGAATGGGACGTGCTTTCCGCAACCGGCCACTTTGGGAAAGTGCATCCCATTCTGGAAGCGAATTCCGGGTCGCACTTTCCGCAGCCGCTACAGCAACGCCTCGGCCCAAGCCGATTCCCTAAAGCCGGGAATCGCAAAGTCGTCGCCCACCAGCAGCGGACGCTTGACCAGCATGCCGTCGGTCGCCAGCAGCTCGTAGCACTCCCGATCCGTCATGCCCGCATCCAGACGCGCCTTCAGGCCCAGCTCTCGATATTTCATGCCCGACGAATTAAAGAAGCGCCGCACCGGCAGCCCCGAACGAGCAATCCAGGTCGCAAGCTCATCAGCCGTGGGATTGTCCAAAACGATATCGCGGTCGATATACTCAACCTCATGTTCATCCAGCCATGCCTTGGCCTTCTTACAGGTCGAGCACTTGGGATATTCAACAAACAGTACGGTCATGGGAATCCTCCGAATATAGATCGGCCAACGCAGGCACACGCCACACGAGGCGCCTTCGTATGATGGGCCAATTGTAGCCCACGGGTCACACGCTAAACGAACCGTACCCCGAATCCGCGTTTGATGAACGGCAGCAGCTCCATTGCCTCGGGCGTGATATGGCCCGCAACGTTCATGCGCTCGTCACCGGGAAGATCGACCCGCGCAATCTCAAGCTCGCCTTCGTAGCGCCCATATCCGCTATTACTCACAGCGATCGATCCCGCCTTTCGCGGCAGGCCGGCTCCGGCATCCATCGGCACGGAATCAGGCTTAAGCGTCGTGCGTGACTCCTGAGACCTAAAGATGAGGACGCTCGAGTCGGGCCGGTCGTGATGAATCTGCCCGCGCACATAGGCATAACCGGGCTCAAGCTCGCATTGCAGATCCACGTAGCCGGCGGAAACTTGAGCAAACTGCGCCCAGCCCGCATCGGAAAGATCGGGGTCGCCGACCAACACAATGTCGCAATCGGCGCCATGTGCAAGCTCAAGCATATTGAGAGCAACCTTTGACGCGCGACCGCGCTGCGCCTCGACCGTCGGCAGTCCCTCGAATACCGGCCCGCGAACGTTAGCATCACCCGGCACAAAAGCCATGATTTCGAATCCAAGCGCCGCAAGACGAAGATTCACCCGAGCAATGTCCTCCAGAGCTAAACCGGTATAAGGCTTGGGGTAATAATTGTGGCAGGCGGCAAAACGAGTCACATCGGCACCGGCCTCACACCACGATGCGATTTCATCAGAACTCACTGTCGATGCATTGACCACAATGCGAAATACACCGGACAGCTCCGCGACCCGCTGGGCGCTAAAGCCATAGTCCAAACGAAGGTATTCCAACCCCAGATCGCGCAGGTCCTCGATGCGCTCAAGCCCGAGCAAATCGCACGTGCGAGGCCCCACATCGGCAATGAGCGCAATGCCGCGGGCGGAAAGCAGCGACAGCACATGACGAACCTTATCGGCATACGCCGCTCCCCCATCCTCGGGAATATGCAGCGAGGTGAACGCATAGCGCGCACCCGCCGCGGCACCACGCTCAATCGTCCGCTCAATATCCTGCAGAGGGCTGGAAAGATAAATCGAAATACCCGTTTTCACGCTTCAACGCTCCTTTAAAAAAGGCCGGCGGAGCAGTTAGCCCCGCCGGCACAACCATAGCATCAAGAAATCTGCCGCGCGCCGCGAGCCCTGAGCAACACGGCTCGCAATATCAAACTACTCGCCAAAGAACTCGTTGATCTTCTGCTCGTCGACGCCAAAGAGCCACGTCAGGACAAAGCCGGCGGCATAGGCAAGCAGCATAGCGGCAACGTAGCCGAGCTGCTGGCCAGGAACGACGATCAGCAGGCCAAACAGACCGGAAACGCCCTGAGAAACCGTGCCGATGTGAAGCAGCGCCGCGAGCGCGCCGCCAAATCCGGCACCCAGGCAGGCCGTCACAAACGGACGAACGAGCGGCAGCGTAACAGCATACATCAGAGGCTCGCCCACACCCAGGATTCCAACGGGAATGGACTCTGCGACGTACTTCTTGAGTTTGGCGTTCTTGGTCTTAAAGTACAGCGCCAAACCGGCACCGACCTGGCCGCCGCCAGCCATCATAAGGATGGGAAGCAGGTAATTGATACCCTTGGTAGCGCCGTCAGGATCGTTGAGCATAGCGTGGATCGGCGTGAGCGCCTGATGCAGGCCGACGGACACCAGCGGCAAGAAGCCTGCCGACAGGATATAGCCGCCCAGGACGCCCAGCTTCTCGAAGATAAAGGTCAAAACGCTAAAGATGGCAGTCGTCAGCCATGCGCCAACCGGCTGGATGACGAGCATCAGAGCAAAGGCGCCGATGATGAGCACCAGCAGCGGGGACAAGAACGTGTCAAGTGCGTTGGGCATAACCTTGCGAATCTGACGCTCCATCCAGGCAAAAAATGCGCCAGCGATGAGAGCCGCAATCATGCCGCCCGCTGCGGGGTTGTACTGCGCACTGGTGAGCGGCAGTAGAATGGCAGTGGCAGGATCAGCCGCGCCAGGCGCAAGCAGGGGCATGGCACTGTTGGCGATACACATCATGCCGGCGATGCCGCCCAGCGCAGCGGAGCCACCAAACTCACGTGCCGCGTTATAGCCCACCAAGATGGGCAGATAGGCAAACAGGGCCCAGCCCATGGAACGAATGCCCTGGTACCACCACTCGCCTGCAAGCGCGCCTGCCGTCGAGACGTTAATGACGTTGCAGATACCGTTGATGAGGCCAGCCGCAATGATGCCAGGAAGCAGGGCGACGAAGACATTGGAAATCTTCTTGAGGAAGGCCTGAACCGGCTTGGACTCGTACTTGGCCTTCTGCGCGGCCTTGTTTGTGGCCGCAGCGTCAACCACGCTCTCGTCAGCAACGCCTTTCGCAAGGCCGGTGAGCTTGGAGAACTCCTCGAGCACCTTATTCACCTTGCCCGGACCCAGCACGATCTGCATCGTGTCGTCCTCGACCAGGCCCATCACGCCGTCGAGTGCCTTAATGCCCTCCGTGTCGACGTTGCCCGTGTCTTTGACGGTCACGCGCAGGCGCGTCATGCACGCCGCGTTTGCGAGCACGTTGTCTTTACCGCCCAAAAGGTCCAACAGCTTTTGGGCCAGCTCTTTGTTCGTCATAACTCCTCCTTGTATTGGGTATCTCGTCTGAATGTCATATCAGCTCACGCCGCGCACCTATTGGGCATCGGCATTGCTCTTCTCATGGCCACTCACCGCAGCACGGACATGGCCTCGCGCCCGCTCAAGAGCTACCGCAGCCTGCTCGGCATCGCAGTCCAGCAGTACCGAGACAATAGCGGTTTTTACATGGCCGCCGGCATCTGCAAGCGCCTGAACAGCGCACTCGCGCGTGCAGCCGGTCGCCTCCATCACGATGTTCTGGCCGCGCACCACCAACTTCTCGTTCGTCTGCTGCACATCGACCATCAGGTTTTGGTATACCTTGCCGATCTTGACCATGGCACCGGTCGAAATCATGTTGAGAATGAGCTTTTGAACCGTTCCCGCCTTGAGCCTCGTTGAGCCGGTCAGCACCTCGGGACCGGGCACGGGCTCAATGGCAAGATCTGCGCTCTCCCCGATCTTCGACCCTTGGTTGCAGGCAATTGCAATGGTCTTGCACCCAGTTGCCTTGGCGTACGCAAGGCCGCCCACCACATAAGGAGTACGGCCGCTTGCCGCCAGGCCAACGACAAGATCCTTGTCCGAGAGTCCACGCTCCCGCAGGTCGCTCGCGCCAAGCTCCTCGCTGTCTTCGGCACCTTCGACAGCCTTGATAAACGCCGTCTCGCCTCCGGCAATGAGCCCGACAATCAGATCGGGTGACACGCCAAACGTGGGCGGACACTCCGAAGCGTCGAGTACGCCCAGACGACCGCTGGTGCCTGCGCCCATGTAAAAGACGCGCCCGCCGCGCTCGAGTGCCTCAGCAGCCCAGTCGATTGCTGTGGCAACCTGGGGCAGCACTTTCGTGACCGACTGGACGGCGCGAAGATCCTCATCGTTCATCGTCGTGACGATTTGCAGCGATGTCATCGTATCGAGGTCCATTGACCTTTGATTACGCTGTTCGGTCGTGAATTTTGTTAAATCGAGCATTTCATTCACCTCATCTTTCCTGTTTCTCGATGTAGTTTTGCTTAATGACATGCGTCGCCCGTTCGTAGTCGCTGGCAACGTAAGCAGCGTACAGGGCATCGACAACCATAAGCTGGGCCATACGCGAAGCCATGGCACCGCTGCGGACCAAGGGTTCACTCGCAGCGACGCCGAGCACGGCATCGGCCATGGTGGCAAGCTTGGATGATCCATCTACTTTGGTAACGGCCACGACGGGACAGTTGTGACGTTGAGCCTCGGCGGTGCAGTCCAGCACCTCTTGCGTCAAGCCCGAGTAGCTAAAGGCGATTGCCATATCGCCCTCATGCATGTTCTTGGCACACAAGAGCTGATCATGCCAGTCGTCGTACAGATGGCACTCTTTGTCGACACGCATGAGCTTTTGCGCCAGATCGTGCGCGACCAAACGAGAGGCACCGATGCCGAACAGATTGACCGCGCGTGCCCGCTTAAGACGGGCCGCGCATCGCTCCAAGACGGTGTAATCGAGCGTTCGCGCCGTCGCCTCGATCGTGCGCACGTTGCTTTTCATCACCTTCCCCACGATACGTTCGACGCTGTCATCCATGGAGATGTCCTCGAGGGCTACGTCTTTCTTGTCACCTAAGAGCGCCAGCTCGGCAATCAGTTCGCGCTGGAACTCCTTGTAGCCCGCAAAACCCAAACGCTTGCAAAAGCGCAAAATGCTCGAGGGCGAGGAGAACGTGACATCGGCAAAACCGCGGACGGACAGCCCGACCACCTCGTGCGGATGAGCGCTTACATATGCGATGACATTGCGTTCCGCCGGGCTCGCGCTGAACTCACGCTCGCGAAGCCGCAAAAGCAATCCGTTTGCCATCTCAAACACCTCCGTTGAGAAGAATTAAAGACCAGCGAACGATTCGTACCGGATACAAACAGCTTTTGCGGTACATTGTGCCGCATCGTGGCGCACAAAGGGCGAGCGTTCTACCGCTCGCCCCTCAAATCCGACCGCTCGGAAATACACGCGACACAAAATGATTCATCGAGGTCGCATCATTTGTAACAGGGTTGTTAACGGCGTTTCGCATGGGCGCCAATGGGGCGCGTCGTGCGCTGAACCAGCACCGCCGCCAGCAGCACCAACAACATGGCGGTGACATAGCCCGCGGCATCGAAGCCCAGGTCGATCATGTCGAAATGACGACCAGGAACAAAGATCTTGTGCACTTGGTCACCGACAGAGCAGACGGCGCAAAAGAGCAGAGCGAGTACGTACCGGAATCGCGCGCATGGCAGGCACTCGCCCAGGCATGCCACTGTCGCCGAAGCAAACAGTCCTACAAAGAAGAACTCAACGGTATGTGCGACGCGACGAATGTTGGCACCCATCCACAGACGAACGGGGGCAAGCGGGTCGGGATGAACGGTAGCAGTCGTTGAATCCGCGCCTTCGACGGCATCCCCCGCCTGGGACTCCTGCGCGGCATCGGGCCCCACGTCCGCGGCTCGTCCTTCCACCGCGCGCGCAGTGGACTCGCTGAGCGACGACGTCTGCTCCACGTTTTGCTCCGTCAGCATCCAAATACTTGCCAGCGTCACGACCAGCAGGACAACCGAAATCCATCCGACTATGTGCTTCACACGCGCCAAGGGCTAACCTCCGTCATTTTTTGAGCAGCAGCGAGTGTACCCCCAATGCAGTTGCCGCCGTAGCGAACTCCAAAATGTTCGAATCGGGGCGCCAAGGGACCGTGACGCCCCTACTCCATCTCGCGCATCCAGCGATCGAACGTCCCCACGCACACGCCCAGCCGCTTTGCCGCCTGACTCCGCGTGATATCACCCGCCTCGTAGGTATCGCGCACCAGCTCGAATTGCGGAGGACAGGGCTTGCGGGGCCGGCCAAAGCGCACGCCGCGCGCTCGCGCCGCCGCAATGCCCTCGGCTTGGCGCCGGTGAATGTTCTCGCGCTCCACCTGCGCCACATAGCTCAGCAGCTGCAAAACAATATCGGCAATCAACGCACTCGTCACGTCCGACCCACCACAGTCTCTGGCGCGCGTGTCGAGCAATGGCATGTCCAGCACCACGATGGCGGCGCCGAGCTCTTTGGTTATGCACCGCCATTCCTCGAGGATCTCGCTGTAGTTACGGCCCAGCCGATCAATGGAAAGTACCACCAGCACATCACCGGAATCCAACGCGCACAGCAGCTCGCGATACCGCGGTCGATCGAAGTCTTTGCCGCTCGCACGATCGGCAAAGTTATTCGCCGGTTCCACGCCATAGGCACCCAGCGCATCCAGCTGCCGATTCAGATTTTGATCACGCGAGCTCACCCGCGCATACCCGTACATCGTTGTCATCTCATCCCCGCTCTCTCGTAAACCTCCCAAAAAGGGACAGGTTTATTTTGGTAGGTTTTATCTCCCCTATAGCAAGCGGAAGACGCAAGCGCGAGCGGCAAGACGATTGATGCGCCACAAGAAAGGCGGCCCCAAAAGACCGCCCCGTTCTCTATCAATCACCAAATTCCGGCTAATGAATAAGCCTGAAATCCAAGTGCCCGCGCGTGGTGTTGACGCGCGAGACCTCGATGACCACGCGCTGCCCCAGCTCATAGCGAGTCCCTGTGTCGGCACCCGTAAGCGTGAGCGCGTCCTCATCAAACTCGAACCACTCGTTGCCAAGACTCTTGATCGAAACCAAACCCTCAACCTGTGTCAGATCCAGGCGCACAAAGAGACCCATGCTGCTGACCCACGAGATCGTTCCGGCGTAGCGCTCGCCCAGACGGTCCTCGTAGTACTGGGCGATCTTGATCTTTTGCGTCGCATGGCTGGCGGCATCTGCCGCGCGCTCGGCATCGCTACATGCGCGGCAGATCTGCGGCAGAATGCGCGGCAGCGACTCGCGCCCCTTGCCGATCAGCCGCGGCGTACGGACCAAGGCGTCCTTGCCGCCGAGCTGCTCATAGGCCAACTGCAGTTTGAGCACGCGGTGCACCACCAGATCGGGGTAGCGACGGATGGGACTCGTAAAGTGACAGTAGCACGGCGCGGCGAGCGCAAAGTGGCCCTCGTTGCGCGGCTTGTACAGCGCACGCTGCATGCTGCGCAGAAGCAGCGTGTTGACGAGCGGTGCGTTTGCCGTACCGGCGACAGCATCAACTGCAGCCTGCAGTTCATCGGGACTCCCCAGGGCAATACCGGCAGCACGGCGATCGTCGATGATGCCTAGCTGCGCCAGCGCAACGGCGGCACCGTGCAGGCTATCGGGGCTCGGATCCTCATGCACGCGATAGCAGGCCTCGATATCACGGTCTGCCAGCCACTCTGCAACGCACTCGTTGGCGAGCAGCATGGCTTCCTCGATAAGCGACGTGGCACACGAACGCTCACGCGCCACAATCTGCACGGGCACTCCGTCCTCATCCAATAGAGCGCGAATCTCGGCCGTGTCAAAATCGACTGAGCCGCGGGCGCGACGAATACGACGGCGAAGTTCGGCGAGTTCGTTAGCGGCGACAAGGAAATCGCCGAGGTCGATGTTGTAACCGCGGACGGTCTCCTCGCACGCAAGACCGCGCTCAAGCGCTTCCTCGCGCGAGGTCTCAGCAGCCGCAACATCCTCGGCCGCACCCTCCAGCACCGAATACTCAACCGCGCCGGCACGCACCAGCAGAGCCTCGGCGCCGTCATAGTCCATACGCACACGCGAGCGAATCACGCTGGGGTACGGATCGTAATGCCGCACGAGGCCCTGCGCATCGAGCTCGATATCGACGGTAAACGCAAGACGGTCCTCGTCAGGGCGAAGCGAGCACAGGTCACAGGACAGGCGTTCGGGCAGCATGGGAAGCACGCGATCGGCCAGATACACCGATGTCGTGCGATGGCGAGCCTCAAGATCGATATGCCCGTCCCAAGCCACATAGTGTGAAACGTCGGCGATATGCACACCCAGCTTGTAGCCACCATCGGGCGTGCGCTCCAGCGAAATGGCATCGTCAAAGTCGCGCGCGTCGACCGGGTCGATCGTGATGACAAAGCGGTCGCGCAGATCGCGGCGGAGCGGGTCCTTAAGCGCCGCGGACACATCGAGCGAAAGCCCCTCGGCCTCGTCTAGCGCGGCCTCGGGATAGCTATCGGTATAGCCGTAACGCGCCATCACATATTGAACGCCCAAATCGGGCGCGTCATCTCCGCCAATGCGGCGTTCGATCGTCACAGTGCCCGATTCCAGGCGCGTCGGGTAGGTCAAAATGCGCGCGACAACAGCATCACCCGGGTGGACACCCAGACGATCCGCCGAGGCATCCTCGGGCAAAATGAAGAAGTCGGCCTTCAGGCGCGAATCGAGCGGCTCAATCACACCGAGCGGACCGGCGGTCTGGTACGTGCCCACCACGCTTATAGCTGCGCGCTCAACCACGCCCTCGATCACGGCGCGACGCTCGCCATGCGGGCTGTTCTTAATGCTCACGGCAACGGTATCGCCGTCCATGATCTCACGCTTGCCGCGACCCATGACCTTGTAGTCGCCATTCTCGGTTATGACATAGGCACTGTGCTCATGGAGCTGCACGCGCCCGGTCAGGCTCGGACGGCATTCGCTGCGCACCGGCCCGCGCTTATTGCGAGCTCCACGCTTATGCTTGTTATTGCGCCCCATGGCGCCTCCTAACTATCGATTGCGAACTCCAAAGAGTCTACCCAAATGATTTGCTTTCCTGCCGTCCCCTAGGGATCAAAAAACGGGCCGCCCCATAAGAGACGACCCGTTGGAAGGAATGAATTCCAGGCATGCCTACACGCGCAGGTAGCGGCGCATGGCGATGGCAGAACCAAAGAAACCGATAATCACGCCGACCAGAATCAGCGCAGCATAGGTCACCAAGTAGTACTGCATCGGCAGGGCAAACGACATCCAGCCGATGCTCTCCTGCAGACGCGGAATCATCAGGTTGCGCAGCAGCTCCAGAACGCCGATGGAAAGCAACGAGCCCAAAATGGCCTGCAGTACGCCCTCGGTGATAAACGGGCCGCGAATGAAGCCGTTGCTGGCGCCGACCAGACGCATAATCGCAATCTCACGACGACGCGCCGTGATGGATAGGCGAATCGTGTTGTTGATGAAGATGAAAGCGATAAAGGTCAGAAGGCCAACGAGCACCACGGCGGCGATGCGGATGTAGTTGGTCACCTGGAACAGGCGGCTCACTGCCTCCTGGCCGTACAGCACGCTCGCGTTGACGTCGCCGTCATCCACGATCTTCTGGAAATCGGCATCCTTCTTGAGCTTCTCTGCCGTGCTCTCGACCTTGGACGGATCGTCCATCTCAATAGCGAAGGAAGCCGGCAGCGGGTTCTGGCCATCGAGCGCGCTCATGGTGGCGTCGGCGTTGCCCGACATCTTGCTCGTATACTCGGCCTTCGCGTCGTCCTTGTCCTTATAGGTCACGGACTTGACGTTATTCCACGTCTTAAGCTCGGCCTCAAAAGCCTGAACATCAGCCTGATCGGCGTCATCACTAATGAACGCGTTGATGACAACCTGATCCTCGACGGTGCCGATCACGGAGTTCAGCACCGCGGAGCCCATGATGAACAGGCCGATGATAAACAGCGAAAGGAAAATCGTGATGACGGCGCCGAGCGAGGTAGTCCAGTTACGGAAGAAGTGGCTGATTGCCTCTTTGAAGGAGTAGCCCACGTTAGTTGGTGCCATAGTTGCCGTAACCTCCCCTCTCCTGGTCGCGGATAACGTGGCCGCCCTCAAGGGCGATCACGCGACGGTGCATGCTATCGACCATCTCGCGGTCGTGCGTGGCGACGATCACGGTGGTGCCGGTGCGGTTAATACGCTCGAGCAGCTTCATGATGCCCAGCGAGATCGCCGGGTCGAGGTTACCCGTGGGCTCGTCGCAGATCAGCAGCGGCGGACGGTTGACCATAGCGCGGGCGACGGCAACGCGCTGCTGCTCGCCACCGGAAAGCTGGTCGGGCAGCGAGTCCATCTGATCGGCCAGACCGACCAGACGCAGCACCTCAGGCACCTGGCTGCGAATGACGCCCTTGGGCTTGCCGATGCACTGCAGGGCAAACGCCACGTTTTCGTAGGCGGTCTTTTGCGGCAGAAGCTTAAAGTCCTGGAACACGGCGCCAATCTGGCGGCGCAGGAACGGAACCTTGCGGTTCTTGATCTTCATGAGGTCCTGACCGGCAACCAGGATGCGGCCGCTCGTCGGCTTGACGTCACGGTTGAGCGTCGACAGCAGCGTGGTCTTACCCGAGCCGGAGTGACCGACCAGGAAGACGAACTCGCCCGGATAGATCTCGATGTTGATGTCGTCGAGTGCAGGCTTGCTGGGCTGTGCCGGATAGATCTTGGTGACATGCTCCATAAGGATGACGGGCTCGACACCGGCCTGCTTGGCCATCTTCTTGCGGCTGGCCTGCGGATCGATGGGCGCAAACACCGACGTAAAATCGGGGTTGTTGAGCGCGTTATCGAGGCTTGCGACCTCGGCGGCCTGATCGCTCTCGACCACCGGGGCAGCAGGCTGCGTGGGGTCGGGAATAGCGGCAAAGAGACCGGACTGCGCAGGCTGAGGAGCCGGCGTCGCAGGGGCCAAGGGGTCGGGAATGCCGGCCATGGTAGGCTGCGGCGTGGCGGCACCAGCCTGAGGCTGCTCCACGCGAGCGGTCACGGCCTGAACGGGCTCGAAACCCGCCGTGCCGGAAAGCGCGACATCGCTGGTTGGATTGTAGGCAAAGGGATCGGATGCCGGCTGTGCCTGATCTGCCGGCTGAGCGGGGGCCTGAGTAACAGGCTGGCCCTCTGAATCCGGAGTGGCGAAACGACTGCCCTGGACGCCTGCCTGCGTCTTGGGGGCATCATCGCCCGCACCGGAGGTACGGAAGTGGTTTCCCACTGGTGCTCCTTATCGTCGTGCGTTTAAACTACATGAGCGCTTTGTATTTTAGCAGTATTAGCTTTGCTGCACATAAGAAGCATGGCGTGCTTAGGGATCCCGTCGGCCGGGCACAGGGTTACTCTCCAAATCGTCCTCGGACATGTCGGAGCCCCCGCTGCGCGCTTCGCGCGGCAGGGGCTCCTCCGTCCTGCGGAAAGATTTGGAGAGTAACCCTGTACGCGGCCTGCGGCTACTAAGGGGCCGCCGCGTTTATCTTGGGGTGCTGCATATACAAAGTTGGAAGGGTCTGAATTGCACTTTGCCGATATATGCCCTTTTCCCTGATGGAACCGTGTTTGAGGGGCGTCTTCATAAGTTGCGGTGAAATAGGGACTGTTTTACCAGTTAAAAGGTCTAAACAGTCCTTATTTCACCGCAACTGAAACAGGGGCGCTCTCCAAGAGAGCGCCCCTGCCGGGTTTCCATAGTTCTGGCGAAGCAGTCCTTGAGATCCGCCTTGCCTTATGCCAAGAACACCTTGGTGGTCGCCACGATGTTGGCGGCGTCCAGGCCATACTTGTGCAAGAGCTCGGCACCCGGGCCGGACTCACCGAAGGTGTCGTTGACACCGATCTTCTTGAGCGGCGTCGGGCACTGCTCGCACAGGACGTCGGCGACGGCGCTGCCCAGGCCACCGATCACAGAGTGCTCCTCGACGGTCACGACATGGCCGGTCTTGGTGGCGCTCTTGACGATCAGGTCGGCATCGATGGGCTTGATGGTGTGCATGTTGATGACCTCGGCGTCGATGCCCTCGGCAGCGAGCTGCTCGGCGGCGTCGAGAGCCTCGCCGACCATCAGGCCGCAGGCAATGATGGTCACATCGGCGCCCTCGCGCATGACAATGCCCTTACCCAACTCGAACTTGTAGGTCTCGGGGTCGTTGATAACCGGCGAGGCCAAACGGGCGAAGCGCATGTACACCGGACCGTCGCACTCGTAGGCGGCGCGCGTCACGGCGCGGGCCTCGACGTCGTCGGCGGGAACGATCACAGTCATGCCGGGGATGACGCGCATCAGGGCGATATCCTCGCAGCACTGGTGCGTGGCGCCGTCCTCGCCCACCGAGATACCGGCGTGCGTGGCACCGATCTTAACGTTGAGGTGCGGGTAGCCGATGGAGTTACGAACCTGCTCAAAGGCGCGGCCGGCGGCGAACATGGCAAAGGTGCTCGCGAAGGCAACGCGGCCGGTAGTCGCGATACCGGCGGCGACGCCCATCAGGTTGCTCTCGGCAATGCCCACATCGAAGAAACGATCGGGGCAAGCGGCCTTGAACTTGCCGGTCTGCGTGGCGGCGGCCAGGTCGGCGTCGAGGACCACAAAGTCATCGCGCTCGTTGGCGAGCTCGACGAGGGCCTCGCCGTAGCTTACGCGCGTGGCGATTTTCTTGACGTCTGCCATCCTAGAGCTCCTCTCCGGCGGCCGTGAGCTCTGCCATGGCCTGCTCAAACTGTTCATCGTTGGGGGCCTTACCGTGCCAACCCACCTGGTTCTCCATAAAGGAAACGCCCTTACCCTTCATGGTCTCGGCGATAATGGCGGTCGGCTGGCCCTTGGTAGCGCGAGCCTCGGCAAAGGCGGCGCGGATCTGGTCGAAATCGTTGCCGTCGGCAAGCTCCACCACGTGGAACTTAAAGGCACGGAACTTGTCGGCGAGCGGCATGGGGTCGTTGACCTCCTCGACGGGGCCGTCGATCTGCAGGCCGTTGTGGTCGACGATCACGCAGAGGTTGTCGAGCTGCTGGTTGCCGGCAAACATGGCGGCCTCCCAGACCTGGCCCTCCTCACTCTCGCCATCGCCCAGCAGGGCGTAGGTGCGATAGTCATCGCCCCAGTGCTTGGCGGCAACGGCCATGCCCACAGCGGCGGAGATGCCCTGGCCGAGCGAACCGGTGGACATGTCGACACCCGGGGTGTCGTTCATGTTGGGGTGACCCTGCAGGTGGCTGCCGATGTGGCGCAGCGTCTCGAGATCCTCCTTGGGGAAGAACCCGCGCTCGGCGAGCACGGCGTACAGACCAGGCGCGCAGTGACCCTTGGAAAGCACGAAGCGATCGCGGTCGGCCTTGCGGGGGTCGGCCGGGTCGACGTTCATTTCCTCAAAGTACAGATAGGTCATGATGTCGGCAGCGCCGAGCGAACCGCCCGGATGGCCGGACTTGGCAGCGTGCACGCCGGTGACGATGCCCTTCCTTACCTCGTTGGCAACCTTTTTGAGCTCTTCGTCGCTCATTGTGCCTTCCTTTCATCCTCATTAGACAAAATGCGCACGGCACCGAAGGTAATCCCAACACAGCCGCAATGCACGTACGTCATTCATTATGCTGGAAACTGATGGCTTTACCAGAGTTTTTATCATTATTTGAACAATTTAGCAGGCAGAACCGCTGATGAAACGGTTTATCAATGTGAACGTCTTTTGGATGGAACGCGGTCGCCCCTACGCGCTAATGTCCTTGAATCCCTCGCCGAAGGCTTCCGTAACGTCAGCGACCGTCACAATGGCGTGAGGATCGCGCTCGCGCACGATCGTCTTGAGGGTATTGAGCTCTCGACGGCTCACGATGACCATAATCACCGGCTTCTCGGCACCCGAATACATGCCAGTCGCCTTAAACTTGGTACAACCACGACCCAGGCCATACATGATATCGGCAGCGATATCAGGGAACTTGTCCGAGATGATGAGGACCATACGGCGTTTGTTGCCACCATCGACCACGGCATCGATCACGTAGCCGCTAATGACCATCGAAAGGCCTGCATATAGTGCGTTTTCGATTGAAAAGACCGGAGCCGACAGCGCACATACGGCAACATCGATCGCCATGACGGTCGAGCCCACGGGCAGTGATGTATTACGCGAGATGATTTGGCCAATCGTGTCCGAGCCGCCGGTGTTGGCACCGGCGCGCAACACCATGCCGTAACCGATGCCCGTAATAATGCCGCCCCACATAGCGGGAAGCATCAGGTCCGCATCCGCCAGAGGTGCTACAAACGGGGCGAACAGATCGGTAAAGAAGCCCAGCAGCACAAAGCCCGTCGCGGTCTGCACCACGTAGAACATGCCGCCCTCGCGCATAACGACCAGCAACAGCAAGGCGTTCATCACGATCGTCTGGATACCAACGGGAAGCGACACGCCTCGCGCCGCGCCGACCGCCTGGATAATGGTGGCAAGGCCCGTAACGCCACCGGCAGCAAGACCGTTGGGAATCAAAAACAGGTCGGTCGCGATGGCGGCCAAGGCACACCCCAACATGATCTGGGGCAAATCGTGAAAGAAGTTCATCGAAAGAATGCGCTTGATGTCCAGACGATATGCCATGCTGCCTCCCTCAAAAAAGCGCACCCCATCGGATGCGCTTTGAACATCTTCTTGTATTCGATTCTACCGATTCGCCGAACAAAAACCACCCCTGCGCAGGGTTTATTCTGGATACAAACCCGTCCAACCGTTGGGCTTGGCATCGGCTTGAAGCCGCCCGATGTTTTAGACCTCCGAGCCTTCTGCATCGGCGTTGCCGGTAGCCCAGCGATGGTAGCCAATAACAAACGGGTCCAGGTCGCCATCGTCAAGAACTGCCTCGACGTTGCTGGTCTCAACGCCCGTGCGTAGGTCCTTGACCATCTGATACGGGTAGAGCACGTAGCTGCGAATCTGGTTGCCAAAACCAATCGTGGTCTTGGGCCCGCGGATCTCATCGAGCGCCTCGGCGCGCTTCTCGAGCTCAATCTCGTACAATCGAGCCTTGAGGATCTGCATGCACGCGGCCTTGTTTTGAATCTGGCTGCGCTCGTTTTGGCAGGTGACCACAATGCCGCTGGGGAAATGCGTCACGCGCACGGCGGAGTCGGTGGTGTTAACGCCCTGACCGCCCGGGCCACTCGCGTGGTACACGTCCACGCGGATGTCATCGGGACTGATTTCGATGTCGATATCATCGGGTAGCACGGGGATGACCTCGACGCCGGCAAACGTGGTCTGGCGGCGCTTCTTGTCGTCGGTGGGGCTAATGCGAACCAAGCGGTGGACGCCGGCCTCGGCGCGCAGCATGCCAAATGCGTCCTTGCCCTCGACGGTAAAGGTCGCGCGGTCGATGCCGATAACCTCGGCCGCGGGACAGTCGTTGATGGTGACCTTCCAGCCGCGACGCTGGCAGTACTTCATGTACATCTTAAAGAGCATGAAGGTCCAGTCCTGGGCCTCCAGACCACCCTGTCCGGGCTTGATGGTCACAATGGCATCGCCGTGATCGAACTCACCGGTAAACCAGCTCGAAAGCTCAAGCTCATCGATGGCACGGGCCAAGCGCTCAGCCGTGACTGCAGCCTCCTCGCGAAGGGCGACGGCGTCGGGGTCATCCCCCATCTCCTCGGCAAGCTCCAGCGCGGCGCGGGCATCGGAAAGCTCGCCGCGCGCGGTATCCACGGCAGCGATATCTTCCTTGGTGCGCGCGATCTCCTCCATGGTGGCACGGGCGGCGTCGGCGTCATCCCAAAAGCCGGGGGCCACGCTTTTAGCCTCGAGCCCGGTCACGCGCGTGCGCTTTTCGTCCAAATGGAGATACGACTCGACCTCGCCGAGCCGGTCCGCAAACGCGTCCAGCTCGGCGGGCGTTACCCCTAAAGCCTCAGCCATTAACGATTCCTGCCGTGGCAGTACTTAAACTTCTTGCCGCTACCGCAGGGGCACGGGTCGTTGCGGCCCACGTTGACGTACGGATCGTCGCTCTCGGACTTGCGATAGGTGGTCACCTTGCCACCGTTGTTGACGGCAGCCGGACCACCCTGGACAGCCGTGCGGGCCTGCACCTGCGCCTGCTTGCGCAGCACCGAGTCGCCGTTGTCACCATCGACCTCGGCAGGACCGGAGAAGCGCGCGCCCTCGAGTGCGGGGTCCTCCTTGTGCTCCACGGCACGCGGGGCAGCCTTGATCTCGATACGCAGAACCGTGCGCAGGTAATCCTCGTACATGGTATCGACGAGTATCTGGAACGCGCCGTAGGCCTCGGTCTTGTACTCAACCAGCGGGTCGCGCTGGCCAAAGCCGCGCAGGCCGATGCCGGTCTTGAGGTAGTCCATCTCCTGCAGGTAGTTCATCCAGCGGGTATCGATGACGCGCAGCATGACCTGGGTGTTGAGCTCGCGCATCAGGTCCTCACCCAAGCGCTCGGCCTTCATGTTGTAGCACTTCTCTACGTAAGCCAGGACATCGGCGGCCAGGGCTTCATAATCCTCGTCGGGGAACTTCGGTGTATCGATGTGGCCGGTGAGCTCCACAACCCACTTGCGCAGGCCCTCCAGGTCACGCTCGCCATCGTGACTGTCCTTGGTGCAGAACTCCTGCACGCAGCGGTACACGGTGTCGTGCATGACCTCGGTGATGTGGTCGGTCAAGTCCTTGCCGTCCAGAATCTTATTGCGCTCGGCGTAGATGACCTGGCGCTGCTTGTTCATGACGTCGTCGTACTCAAGGACGCTCTTACGCATGGAGAAGTTGATGCTCTCGACCTTGTGCTGGGCGCTCTCGACGGCCTTGGAGATGATCTTGTGCTGGATGGGCATGTCGTCGCCCATGTCGGCCGTGACCATCATCTTGGAGACGCGGTCCATCTTGTCGCCGCCGAACAGGCGCATGAGGTCGTCCTCGAGCGACAGGTAGAACTGGGTCTCGCCCGGATCGCCCTGACGGCCGGAACGGCCGCGCAGCTGGTTGTCGATACGACGGGACTCATGGCGCTCGGTGCCGATAACGGTCAGGCCGCCGGCGGCAAGCACGCGCTCGCGCTCGGCCTTGCAAGTCTCCTTGGCCTCGGCGCTAAACTGCTCGAGCTGCTCGGGCGTCACATCCTCCATGGTCAGGCCCTCGTACTCCAGGCGCTCGCGCACCAGCTCGTCGGGGTTGCCGCCCAGCAAGATGTCGGTACCACGACCGGCCATGTTGGTGGCAATGGTCACGGCGCCGTAGCGTCCTGCCTGGGCCACGATGTGGGCCTCGCGTTCATGGTGCTTGGCGTTGAGGACCTCGTGTGCGATGCCGCGCTTGGTAAGGGCGGCGGACAGCTTCTCGGAGCTCTCGATGGAGACGGTGCCTACCAGGACCGGTTGGCCCTTGGCGTGACGACGCTCAACGTCGTCGGCAACGGCGTTGTATTTAGCCTGAATGGTGCGGTACACCAGGTCCTCGTGGTCCACGCGCTGCACGGGCTTGTTGGAGGGGATGACCTCGACGGGCAGCTTGTAGATCTCGCGGAACTCGGCATCCTCGGTAAGTGCCGTACCGGTCATGCCGGAGAGCTTGTCATACAGGCGGAAGTAGTTCTGCAGGGTGATGGTGGCCAGGGTCTGGTTCTCCTCGCGTACGAGCACGCCCTCTTTGGCCTCGATGGCCTGGTGCAGGCCCTCGGAGTAACGGCGGCCTTCCATAATGCGGCCGGTGAACTCGTCGACGATCTTGACCTCGCCGTTGGTGACCACGTACTGCTTGTCGCGGTGGAACATGTACTGGGCCTTCAGCGCCTGCTGCAGGTGGTTGACCAGCTGGCCGGAGAGATCGGCATAGATGTCATCGACACCCAAGCGGCGCTCGATCTTCTTAAGACCGCGCTCGGTGGCGGCAATGGTGTGCTTGGCCTCGTCCATGACGTAGTCGCCCGTGGGCTCCACGTCCTCGGTGGCGGTGAGCATGTCGTGCGACACGTCCTCGCCGCGCTCAAGGCCACGCACGGCGCGCGCGAAGTCCTTGTAGGTGCTGGCGGACTTAGTGCCGGCGCCCGAGATAATGAGCGGCGTCCTGGCCTCATCGATCAGGATGGAGTCGACCTCGTCGACGATGGCGTAGTTGTGACCGCGCTGCACGCGCTGCTCGGGACGGGCGACCATGTTGTCGCGCAGGTAGTCGAAACCGAACTCGGAGTTGGTGCCGTAGGTGACGTCTGCCTGGTAGGCCGGACGCTTGAGCTCGAGCGGCATGTTGTTCTGGAGCAGACCGACGGTCATGCCCAGGTACTTGTAGATGCGGCCCATCCACTCGGAGTCGCGCTTTGCCAGGTAATCGTTGACGGTAACGACATGCACGCCTTTGCCGGCAATAGCGTTGAGATAGCCGGCCAAGGTGGAGACGAGGGTCTTACCTTCGCCAGTCTTCATCTCGGCAATGCGGCCCTCGTGCAGTGCCATGGCGCCAATGAGCTGCACGTCAAAGTGGCGCATACCCATGGTGCGCTTGGAAGCCTCACGCACGGTGGCAAAGGCCTCGGGAAGCATGTCGTCGAGCGACTCACCGTTGGCGTAACGCTCGCGGAACTTATCGGTCTGGCCGCGGAGCTCCTCCTCGGTCATCTTCTCAAACTGGGGCTCAAGACCGTTGATCTGGTCGACAATCTTGTAGTAGCGCTTAAGGTCCTTATCGGATCCAAAGGACAGCAGCTTTGACATGAATCCCATGTGGTTTTCCTTTTTGGCCATCGCCCACGCCGTGCAGCTGCGGACGAGTTAAACACAGATGATTGTACTTTAGCCAAACAAGGCGCGGCCTATACGGTCGACCTCGACCGCCACGTAATAACTACGACCAACCTGCCACAATGGGACAGGTTAATTTTGGCAGGTTTTATCTGGGCAAACGCTGCCTCTCTGCCATTTGGTGCAATGGGGGCAGGTTGGTTTGCACCAATAAAAAGAAAAGGGCCGCGCACCCAAACGGATGCACGGCCCTTATGCCATGAATGCGAGCGATTCCGCGGCGAGCTATTTACTCAGCAGCCTCGGTGGTCTCGGCCTCGGCAGCGGCCTCCTCGACGGGAGCCTCTGCGGGAGCCTCGGCGGCCTGCTTGGCAGCCTCCTCGGCAAACTTAGCAGCACGCTTAGCCTTCTCGGCGGCCTTAGCCTCAGCGGCGGCCTTGCGAGCGGCCTCGGCCTCAGCAGCCTTGGCGGCCTTGGCAGCCTTGGCCTCCTCGGCCTTCTTGAGCTGGGCGGCAGCGGCGCCACCGAACTTGTCGGCGAAGCGCTGGACGCGTCCACCGGTGTCGACGAACTTCTGCTGGCCGGTGTAGAACGGGTGGCACTCGTTGCAAAGCTCGACCTTCATCTCGGACACGGTAGCGTGCGTCTTGAAGGTGTTGCCGCAGGAGCACGTCACCGTGCACTCGACATACTGGGGATGGATACCCTGCTTCATGGTAGGACTCCTTATTGGTCAGGCGCTGGTTACCGATCAGCGCATAAGGCGTCTTGGTTTCCGACCAAGACAACAAACTCGGCTATGGTACCACGGCGCCGCGCGTCCCACAAAAGGTTCACGGTCTTTGTGCAACACGGCGTGGCCAACCGCAGCGGACACGCACCCTGTTGCCCCTTCTCCCATGTTGCAGACGTGTAACGCTGCGGTAAGCACACCCCTTTTGGCGCCAGACAGGTACAATGATGAACACTGTACCGTAGCGGAGCGCCCGCGCGCGCCGCAACCACGCGAAAGGGTTTCCCATGGCCGAGATCTCGTCCTCCCGTATCGTCATCACCGTCCTTGGCAAGAACCGCCCCGGTATCGTCGCCGGCGTCACCCGTGTTCTAGGCGAGGCCAACGTCGACATCCGCGACATCACGCAGTCCATTATCGAGGACATCTTCACCATGACCATGCTTGCCGACACCGCCGAGTCCAAGCTCGACTTCGCCGAGCTGCAGAAGGCGCTGGCCGAGGCCGGTGAGCTTTCGGGCGTCAACGTGTCCATCCAGCGCGAGGACGTCTTCAACTTTATGTACCGCCTGTAGCGAACAAGCCGCTCGGGGCAGCTTGACGTCATATCGTCCAAGCGCGCGGCCCCAAAGCGGACCGGAGAGGAGCGCGCATGGCCTACGACGCCAAGAAAATCTACTACCGCTTCGACGATCACCTGAGCCGCCTGGTTCTGGATTACGAGGCGAGCCGTCAGATTTCGCCCGAAAGCGAAAACCTCTACCACGGCCTGCCGACCGCCCCGTACGACGAGGACCTGTTTGTAGAGCACAACGTCAAGCGCGGTCTGCGCAATGCCGACGGCTCGGGCGTGGTCGCGGGCCTTACCCGCATCTCGGACGTGCACGGCTACAACAAGGTCGACGGCAAAGTCGTGCCCGATCAGGGCAAGCTCACGCTTCGTGGCTACAGCATCGAGGATCTGGTCAACAACGCCCAGGCCGAGAACCGCTACGGCTACGAAGAGGTCGCCTATCTGCTCATCACGGGCTCGCTGCCCACCAAAGAGGAACTCGACGGTTTTTGCGGACGCCTGGGTGCTTTTAGGCACCTGAGCGACGAATACGTCCGTGAGTTCCCCATGACCACGATGTCGTCGAGCATCATGAATGTGCTTCAGCGCGCCGTGCTGCTGCTCTACGCCTTCGACGCCGAGCCCGACGCCATTACACCCGAGCACGAAATCGACGTCGCCATCTCCATGCTCGCCCGTCTCCCCCGCATCGCCGCCTTCGCGCATATGGCCTCGGTCGCCAAGCGCCGCGGCTCCGAGGTTCACGTGCCGCACCCCACGCCCGGTCTCTCCACCGCCGAGACCATCCTACAGGTCCTACGCGGCGGCATGGCATTCACCCGCGATGAGGCCATGCTGCTCGACGTGATGCTCATGCTGCATGCCGAACACGGCGGCGGCAACAACTCCACGTTCGCCTGCCGCGTGCTGTCCTCCTCGGCCACCGACCCGTATTCCGCCTACGCCGCGGCTATCGGCTCGCTCAAGGGCCCGCGCCACGGCGGCGCCAACGCCAAGGTCGTGTCCATGCACGAGGACATCCGTGCGCATGTCTCCAATTGGGAGGACGAGGACGAGGTCGCGGCCTACCTGGGCAAGATCCTCGACAAGCAGGCCTTCGACGGCACGGGTCTCATCTACGGTATGGGCCACGCCGTCTACACGCTGAGCGACCCGCGTGCCGAGGTGTGCCGTCGTTACGCGCGCACGCTTGCCGCCAAGAAGGACCTGGGCGAGGAGTTCGCGCTCATCGAGCGCATCGAGCGCCTGGCCCCGCAAGTGATGCGCGATCACGGCATGACCAAGCCCATCTGTGCCAACATCGACCTGTACACGGGCTTTATCTACAAGATGCTCGGCGTGCCCGAGACGCTCTTTACGCCGCTGTTCGCCGTCGCCCGCATGGCCGGCTGGTCTGCGCACCGCATGGAAGAGCTCTTCTGCGCGCACCGTATTATTCGCCCGGCCTATCGTCCGGTGATCGAGCCGCTGGAGTACAAGCCGCTCGCTGACCGCTAGGACGCGGACCGTTATAGAACTCGAGCGTGGCCAGGGACCCAAGCCCTCGGCCACGCTTTTTATGCCAGTAGAAAGGATCGCAACGAATGATTGTGTTTTCCGATATGGATGGGACGCTGCTGACGAGCGATAAGCAGATGAGCGACGCCACTTGGGCAATGCTCGACGAGCTCGCACGTCGTGGCATCGAGTTTGTTCCCTGCACGGGGCGCCCGCTGTCGGGCATCTTTGAGCCCATTCTCGCCCATCCCGCCGTGCACTACGCGGTCTGCGCCAACGGCGCCAGCGTCTGGCGGCTCGACGACGGTACGCCCACCGACACCTCACGTGCTACGCGCATTTTGAGCCGACCGCTCGATTGCGGCATTGCCCACCGCATCCATCGCATTGCCGCCGGCCACGATGTGACCTTCGATATCTTCGCGGATGGACAGTGCTTCCTCCCCCGCTCGCTATACGGGCGCCTGGATGAGTTCTGCGGCGGTGACCCCCACATCGCGGCTTCGCTCAAGCGCACACGAACGCCGATCGACATGGATATCGACAGCAAGATCGACGAGGTCGAGACGCTCGAACGTATCGCCATGTACTGGCACGACCCGGCCGATCGCGACGCCATCGCAGCAGAGCTCGACACGCTCGGAGGCATTGAGGTCACGCGTTCTTACGCCATGAATATCGAGGTCATGGGTGAGGGCGCCACCAAGGGGACGGCCCTCACGTGGCTATGTGAGCACCTGGGCGAGCGTCTCGCCGACGCCTGGGCGTTCGGCGACAACATCAACGACATTCCCATGCTGCAGGCAGCGGGCCACGGCATGGCCATGATCAACGCCGAGCCCGAGGACCGCGAGGCCGCCGACGCCATCACCGAATATGACAACGGCCACGATGGCGTCGCCCGCACCATCATGGCCGCCCTCGCCTAGTCGTTGGGGACGTTCTTAAACGACTAATCGTTGGGGACAGTCTTCGCGAAAAGCTGCAAGGACTGTCCCCCACTGCCGGCAGAAAAAGAACGTCCCCAACTGCCGGATTAGGAGAGACTCTCCAGCACGCGACGGAGCTCCTGCTGAACGGCGTGGTCGCGGTTGCAGCCTACGATGCGATCGGCCACCGCCTTGAGCGCGGGGCGCGCGTTTTCCATCGCGCAGCCCGTGCCGACAAAGCGAATGATCTCGTAGTCGTTCATCGAGTCGCCAAACGCCATGACCTCGTCGCGACCAATGCCGTAATGCTCCGCGAGTTGCGCGATGCCCGAGGCTTTCGACACACCAGGCTGCATGGCATCGATCCACGCGTTGCCCGAAGGCGCAAAAGTAAAGAGCTGACCAAGTTCGCGCTGTAGCACGTACGCACTGTCCATAACGGCACCGTCGTCGCAAAAGATACTCGCTTTGATGATATTTACGCTGGGATCGGGCAGCTCCCAAATGCGCTCGGCATTGGGAAGGTCCTTATCGACCTCACGCACGAACTTGCTCTCGTCATCGAGCAAGAAGGACTTGGTTCGGTCAAAAAGCGCAAGATGCAGATTAGGAAACGTCGCGACGGCCTGGGCGAGCTTTCGGATCGCCAGGTGCGAATACACCTCGCGGTCTACTATCTTGCCGTCGGCGTAGACCTGGGCGCCGTTAGCGGCGACAAAGTCCATCTTGTCGCGAACGGGCGCAAAGAACTCGCACAGGCGATCGTAGCGGCGACCTGACGATGCAGCAAAATGCACACCATGCTCGCGTAGCGCCAGGATCAATTCGTAGGTCTCAGGCGGCACCTGGCCATTTTCGTCAAGCAGTGTGCCGTCCATATCGGATGCAATCAGTTTAAACATAGAAAAGCTCCCTTCGGGCTTGATGGAATCGGACGTGTATCTGATTCCAACGTACCCAAAGGGAGCTCAAATAAGACTCTGCGGGCGCAAACGTTGCAAGGACCTGGCAAATAGCTCACACATGCCAGAGATCCTACGGTCGCGGCGTCAGGCAGCCCGCCAAAGAGTGTCCCCAACGACTAGTCGTTTAAGAACGTCCCCGATGACTAGTCGGCGTAGGTGAAGGTCGTAACGTCAAACATGCCCTCGGGGCGGATGCGGAGCGTCGGGATGACCGGCAGGGGCAGGAAGATGATGCCCATGATGGGGTCGAGCGGCGGCTCAATACCCATGGCGCGCGCCTTGACCATAAAGTCGTCGTGCTGCGCGGCAACGTCCTCGGCCGTGCCTTCGCTCATAAGGCCACCGAGCGCCAGCGGAATGCGCGCCACGACCTCGCCGTTGCGCACCAGCACGTGGCCGCCCTGGCCCACGGCCTCAACGGCAGCCATCATATCCGCCGCATTGTCGCCCACCACGCACACGTTGTGCGAGTCGTGGCCGATCGTGGAGGCAATGGCACCGCCCGTGATGGTGAAACCGCGCACCCAGCCGCGACCGATGTGCTTGCCAACAAGACCCAGGCCCGCAGGATCATCGCCGTCGGCGCCCTCGGCCTGCAGTGACACGCCGCGGCCGTGGCGCTCAATCAGCATAATGCGGCGCAGGCCCTCGGCGCTCTCGGGGCGAGCCATACCCGTGATAGCCTTACCCGGCACCACATCGATCACGGCCTCGCCCGGCTTAAAGGCATAGTCGAACACGTCGAGCGATAGCTTCGGCAGTTTAACGGAAGCACGCAGTTCATCGGCAAGGACCGCAACCTCGGCCATCTCGGGTGCGATCTCGCCCACAAAGGCGCCGTCCTGCGCCACCAGGGCACCGGCGGCATATACGCGATGCGGAGCCGTGGCAAACGTCAAGTCATTGAGCACCAGCAGGTCGGCACGCTTGCCCGGGGCAATCGCACCACGCAGCTCGTGCGGGTCGCGACAGCCGTGGTCCAGGCCAAATGCCTCAGCCGTGGAAAGGGACGCCATGGAGATGGCGACCACGGGGTCAATACCGGCCTCAATCGCCACGCGGCAGGCGTTGTCGATCATACCGGTCGAAAGCGCATCGGAGGGAGCGCGGTCGTCGGTCGCAAAGCAGCAGCGGCGGGCACGGGAAGGATTCTCCAACAGCATCGAAGACAGGTTGGCCAGGTCGTGGCTGCACGTGCCCTCACGCAGCATCACGTACATGCCGCGGGACAGCTTGTCGAGTGCCTCCTCGGGAATCGTCGACTCGTGGTCGGCGATAATGCCCGCTGCGGCATAGGCGTTGAGGTCCTTACCGGCAACGAGAGGCGCGTGGCCGTCAACCTGCTTGGACGGCGTCTGGTTGGCAGCATCGATGCGAGCACAGGTCTCGGGGTCGGCCATAAAGACGCCCGGCAGGTTCATCATTTCGCCCAGACCAAAGACATCGCCTGGATGCTCGGCAAAAAACGCCTGCATATCGGCAGCCGAAATTACGGCACCGGCCTGCTCGTCGGGCAGCGCGGGCACGCACGAAGGCATCATGTACTTGATGGAGATGGGTGCGCGGCGGCCGTCCTCGATCATAAAGCGCAAGCCGTCGAGACCGGCAACATTGGCAATCTCGTGGCTGTCGGCAATAGCGGTGGTAGTACCGCGCGTCGCGGCCATGCGAGCATACTCGGCGGGACGGATGTTCGAAGACTCGATATGCAAATGCCCGTCAATAAAACCGGGAGCGAGATAGCGACCCTGGCAGTCGATGACCTCAGTCGCCTCGTAGGTGCCAGCGGCATCGTCGCGACCATCGTAGAGCACGCCGACGATTACACCGTCCTTGACGGCAACGCTACCGGGCGCCACACGCTGACCATACACGTCGACGATTTGCGCATTGGTAAACAGCGTGTCGACGGGCACGCGCCCCTCGGCAGCATCGATCACAGACCTCATGACCTCAACGGACATACATACTCCTTTAACCGTAGAAAACGCTGCGGGGCGGACAAACCTTCACCGCAGCAAACCAATAGCCATTGTATGCCCAAACGATGGGTCAACAATACGCCTCTCCGCTTAACGGCACACGCTGCTCATCGCAATGGGGGCAGGTTACTTTGCACCAATGACAAGGAGTGTCCCAAAGTGCCGGCACAGACGATATGAGCAGGACATAAAACATTGAGAGCCCCTGCTGCATGAAAGACCGCGGATTAGGCCGACAATGGTGAGTGTCTAATTCAGCCGCGGCGGCCACGCCGCATTCATGGAAGGGGCTCCCATGCTCGATACTACCACCTTCGTCGGCCTCGACGTCCACGCCCGTTCGATAAAGGCCGTCTCCCTCGACGTCATGACCGGGGAGGTGCGCTGCGCGACCTTCGGCTACGACGCCGGCGCCGTCGCGGGGTGGGTCCGGTCCGTGGACCCTAAGGCCAGGTGCGTGTACGAGTCCGGGGTCACGGGGTTCGACCTGCAGAAGAGGCTCTCCGGCCTTGGGGTCGACTGCGTGGTCGGCGCCGTCTCGAAGATGATCAAGCCCAGCGCGGACAGGCGCAGGAAGAACGACCGCAACGACGCCGAGTTCCTCGCCCGCATGCTGTCGGTCGGCAACGTGGTCGAGGTGTGGGTCCCCGACGACGAGTGCGAGGCCGCCCG
>DBFBGO010000020.1:0-73231 GCA_048201895.1 Collinsella sp.
CAATCTCTCGCCGAGCTCGCACTTGCTCCTGTTCGAGATCGAAGCCGGGTCCCACCCTTCCGCTTTTAGGTCGGCCAACACCGCCCTGAGCAGCAGGTTCTCTATCTGGTCCTCGTTGAGCCCGGCGAGCGGGCCGGTCGCGGGCGGGGCGTAGATCGACTTGTCGGGGCCCAAGCTGGCCTCCTTCCGTGGCGGTTTCCTCGCCACGATTCTACAGCGCGCCCCGGTGTAGCTGTGCGGGAGGTGCCCCGTCGCCCACTTCTTGGCCGCGCCCACCGAGACCCCCGCGAACTCCGCGGCGGCGGTGGGCCCCATGCCGTCCTCCGTCGCCAGGAGGAGGAGCTCGACCTTCTCCCTGCTGTACATGCGAACCTCCAGTCCGGACCGCCCCACGGTCCAGCTTTCTGTCCGCACCCCCGATAACAGCTTTTGCGGCTAATCCAAGAACTATTTCACCGCAACTTAGGAGGGGATGTGGGGTCCCGGCATGAATATGAAAACAGCTCTGGTCCCAAAAGGAATCAGAGCCATTCATCTATCTTATGGAGCGGGCGACGGGAATCGAACCCGCGTCATCAGCTTGGAAGGCTGGGGTTCTACCATTGAACTACGCCCGCAAGATATGGTCGGGACGACAGGATTTGAACCTGCGACATCCTGCTCCCAAAGCAGGCGCGCTACCAAACTGCGCCACGTCCCGAAGGTGTTGAGCAGCTAAGGTCTAAACCTTGCGTGTCCCAAAGCGAAGGAAATTATAGGGGAGACTCCCCGCCTGTGCAAGCATTGATGCCTTAGCTCCTCGAATGTGCGACAAAACGACTATGGAGCAGACCGATCACAAATGCCACCACAGCAACCGGTGCCCACGCAGCACCGATATCTGCCAGCGGCAACGCATCGAACGGCAGCCACGCGCCCGCAAAGAACGCATCGCGGACCGAGGTGATTACACTCTGCACGGCAACCACGCCGCCGACCCAGACCCACACCTGCGGATGAGCGTCGCAAAAGCCATGCACCAGGCCCATAAGCACCAGCACAATGGCGACGGGATACAAAGCGTTGAGCATGGGCACCGAGAACATAAGGATCACATCGAGGCCCACGTTGGAGAGCACGCACGAAAACGCCGCGAACACAAAGGCGAGGATCGCGAAGGGGCGGCGCATGGCCTCCTCGGAAGCCTCCGCTCCCCCTTCAACCACATACGTCTCGCAGAAGTAGCGCGAGCAGCAGCTGATGAGGCCGATGCACACGTTCATGCAGGCGAGGAAGAAGATGGCGAAGACCACGACCGTGCCGGCAAGGCCAAAGTGCATGGAGGCAGAGCGGGCAAGGATGGCGGCGCCGTTGGTGGCGTCGGGTATCACGGTGCCGAGCTGCATTCCGGCAAGGCCCAAGCCGCAGTAGATGATGGCCATAAGCACGCCGGCGATTACACCGGAACGCGAAATCTCAAAGGCCACGCGCTTGTCATCGGTAACACCCAGCTCGTGGATGGTCTCGGCGATGATGATGCCGAAGGCGAGCGACGCGAGCAGGTCCATGGTCTGATAGCCGGTCAAAAAGCCCTGCACGGCAGCGCCTGCATCGTAGGGAGCCTGAGGCGCGGCAGCGGGACCCAGCGGCGAGATCACGGCGGCACCCACGACCAGCACGATGAGCGCAATGAGCGCGGGGCCCGTAATGCGGCCGAGCACGCGCGTGATGACGCCGGGGCGCAGCGTGAGCACAAACGCGACAACGAAGAACCCGATGGCAAAAACCAGACGTGCCGTGCCGAGCGAAACACCCTCGGGCAGCAACGGTACCAGCATCTCAAACGCCGTGGAGCTCGTACGCGGAATGGCAAGGCACGGGCCGATGGCCAGATATACTGCCGCGACAAAGAACTCGCCAAACTTGGGACGCACGCGGCCGGCAAGCTCACGCGCCGTGCCGGCAAGCGCCACGGCGATAAAGCCTATGACGGGCAGGCCGATGGCGGCAATCAAAAAGCCAACCATGGCAAGCGGTGTGGCCGTGCCGGCCTGGAGCGCCAGCAACGGCGGAATGATGAGGTTGCCGGCGCCAAAGAGCATCGAGAACAGGGCGATGCCGACGGTAACGACATGGTCGGAGCGCAGACCGCGCGGTGCGGATGAGGCCATAGGCACACCTTTCGGGTCGAAACAAAAACGGGACGGGCAAAAGACCCGTCCCGCAAGTATATACGCTCTAGCAGGCTAAATCGCGCAAAGCGTCAATAGCAGTGTCGACTTCCTCGTCCGTGTTGAAATACCCAAACGAGAAGCGGACGACGCCCTGGCGCTCGGTCCCCAGCGCGCGGTGCATGAGCGGAGCGCAATGGGCGCCGGGGCGCGTCGCAATCCCCCACCCTTGCATGAGCGCATCCGAGATCTCGGCAGAATCGATATTGCCCACGTTGAGTGAGACGATCGCCGAGCGCGTCGGCTGGTCAAAAGCACCGTAGAGCGCAATGCCGGGGATTTCGCGAACACCGACGAGGAAGCGCTCGGCCAGCGCGCGTTCGCGAGCTGCAATCGTCTCCACCCCGCCCTGGGCCTCGATAAAGTCGAGGCCGGCAGAAAGGCCGGCGATACCGTGGCCGTTGAGCGTGCCCGCCTCAAGGCGCGTGGGCCACTCCATGGGCTGCAGCGCATCGAAGCTGTGCACGCCCGTGCCGCCCATGGCCCACGGCGCCACGTCGACGTCCTCCGCCACGGCCAAGCCACCGGTGCCCTGCGGACCCATGAGCCCCTTGTGGCCGGTAAAGCACACAATGTCGAGCCCCATGGCATTCATGTCAATCTTCGCCGTACCAGCAGACTGCGAGGCATCGACGATCACCAGCGCACCGGCCGCATGGGCCATGGCCGCCACGCGCGCAATGTCGACCGCGTTGCCGGTCACATTGGAGGCGTGCGTCACCACCACAGCACGCGTGCCCGGCGTGACCAACCGCTCGAGCTCGTCGTAGTCGAGCACGCCGCTCGCATCGCAACCCGCATGCCCAACCGTCACACCCTGCTCCGTCGCCAAGCGATTGAGCGGACGTAGCACGGAGTTGTGCTCGAGCACCGTCGTGACCACGAGGTCGCCGGGGCGCACCACCCCGTTGATGGCGGTGTTGAGCGCCGCCGTAGAGTTGGGCGTAAAGCACACATGGTCTGCCCTCGGGCAACCTAAAAGGCGCGCGAGCTTGGCACGGCAACCGTGAATCGTACGAGCGGCATCGAGGGCACCCGACGTCGCACCGCGTCCGGCATTGCCGAGCGAGCACATCGCCTGCGTCACGGCATAGATCACCGTCTGCGGCTTGTGCATGGTCGTCGCCGCGTTATCCAGGTAGATCATCGCACGACCTCCCACATATCAATCACGGTATAGCCCTCGGTAGGAACACTCGCCGCGGCGAGTTCGGCGCGCAGCAGCTCCTCATCGGCAGGCGACGCCTTCCACGCCAGACCGCAGCCGGCAGCGACCTCCCCGGGCACGGGAATCGTTCGCCCGGGAAGGCCGCGCTCGATGCATAGGGTCTCGCACCCCATGGCGGCCGCCGTGGTGGGAAACGTGATGACAAGCGCCGGGCGCTTCTCCCTCATGGCAACTCCAACCAATACGCTACGGGCGCACGACGCGCACGGCCTGCTCCATCTTCTCCACGATCACGTACATGTTGGTGACCTCGCCCACCGCAAGTTGGTCTTTAATGCCATAGTGGTCGAGGCAGGTACCGCAGGTGAGAATCTCGACACCCTGCTCAGCCAGCCCCTTCAGGTCGTCGAGCACCGGTGAGCCCTCGACGGTGAGCTTGGCACCGCCGTTGTAGAACAGCATGGTCGCGGGCAGCTCCTCCTGCTGCGTCACGGCAAAGATAAACGCCTTCATGAGCTTGTGGCCCAGCTCGTCGTCGCCACGGCCCATGCAGTCGGTGTAGACGGAAATGACGAGCTTGCCCTTGCCGGCGCTGGCGTCGCAGAAGGCAGCGCCATCCTGCTCGGGATCGGCCACGGCAACGGCGCCAGAGGTCGCCACGGTCACGTGCCACTCGGCGTCAGAAACCTTCTCGACCGAGGCCGTGCAGCCCTTCTCCTGCGCCATCTTGGAGATGTTCTTGACGGCGGTCTCGTTATCGACCGAGGTCACCACGGCACCCTCGCCATCAAGCTGTTTGAGTGCCTTAAGCGTCTTGACGACGGGCAGCGGGCAGGCATCGCCCATGGCATTGACTTCAATTTTGGTAGACATAGTTTTTCCTTTCGAAAAAGCCGTTCTAGAGAACGGCAAACAGTTACATAAACGTGCGGGCTAGCGAACAACGCGGACGGCAGGACCGCCCGGCTCCGCCTCGCACACGCGCCCGACAACGGCCGCGATGCGCCCCTCGGCATGCAGGCGACGCGCAAGCCCATCCACATCGGCAGCAGGCGCCGCGATGAGCAAACCACCCGAGGTCTGCGGATCGTACAGCGCGTCAAGCATGCCCGGCTCAAGGTCCTCGTCGGCAGCCACGCGCGGGCCAAAGAAGTCCTGGTTGCGGTAGGAGCCCGCGGGGATAATGCCCAGACGCGCCATATCGAGCACCTGGTCAAAGAGCGGCACCGCCCCCGACGCAAGTTCGATCTGCACGCCCGAGCCCTCGGCCATCTCGCACGCATGCCCGATCAGACCAAAGCCCGTAATGTCGGTGCAGCCGTGAAGCTCGAGTCCCTCGGCCAAACGAATCGGGGCCTCGTTGAGGGTGCGCATCGAGTCGAACATCGGACCAGCCTCGTCCTGCTCGATAAGCTCGCCCTTAATGGCCGTGGTGATGATGCCCGAGCCGATCGCCTTGGTCAGCAGCAGGACATCGCCCACGCGCGCACCGCTATTGGCGAGCATGCGATCGAGCGCGACAAAGCCGCTCACGGACAGGCCGTACTTGGGCTCGTCGTCGTTGATGGTGTGGCCGCCCGCGATGGTGCAGCCGGCCTCAACGCACTTGTCGGCGCCGCCCGCCAGAATCTGACCGGCAACCTCGACGCCCAGGCAGCTCGGAATGCACAGCAGGTTCATGGCATGGCTCGGCCGCCCGCCCATGGCGTAGATGTCCGACAGTGAGTTTGCCGCGGCAATCTGGCCAAACAGGAACGGGTCGTCGACCATCGGTGGGAAGAAGTCGATGGACTGCACGAGCCCCAGGTTCTCCCCTACGCGGAAGACACTCGCATCGTCGGAGGTATCGAACCCCACGAGCAGATTGTCGTTATGCACATTGGGCAAGTCGCCCAGGACCTGGGCGAGGGCTCCGGGAGCCAACTTAGCGGCTCAACCGCTCGCGGCCGTCATGGATGTGAGCCTCATGGTGTCCTTAGCCATACGAACCCCCTTCCAGCAAATCAACGACTTTAAGTATACGCCCCAGGCACGCTTCCCAAGAGACCGCCGACGGCTCGAACGTCGAAGGCGGCGCCGCAAGCGCCTGCGCGATAGCATCTGCCAGTGCGCGCTCAAACAACGGAAGGTCGGCCGCCACAGGCGTGTCGACATCCGTCATACGCGGCGACGCCACCCACGTCACGGGAGCACCGGGAAGCATCGCCTCCATCCAGGGACGAACGCCGGGCAAATCGGTCGCCACAACTTTGCAGCCGCACGCGAGGGCCTCGATCGTCACGAGCGGCAGACCCTCATAAAACGAAGGCAGCACAAAGACGTCGGAACTGCGGTAGGCATGCACGAGTCCATCGCTATCCAGGCGCCCCGCCAGCTTCACCGGCACATCCGAGGCCGCGGCCAAGCGCTCCATACGCGCGTACTCGGCATCGTCCCCGCGACCGCCCACAAGTACCAAGCCAGATGGGCGGACGTCATCGTCAATCGGCAATGACACGGCTCGAACCAGCGACTCGACGCCCTTTTTAAAGCAAATCTTGCCCACGTACGCAAGCGATCCCGGCCGCCTCGCCACGCTTGCGTCGCGGCAGAAGACGCGATGGTCGTAGCCCGTCCCAATCACGTGGATGCGATCGGCATCGACGCCGCACACCAGGCCAATCTGCTCAGCCTGCTCAGCATGGAGCGCAAAGACGGCATCGAGCCGACGAACCGCACTTACGATGCGATCGCGCTCGAGCGCATGCGAACGCAGCTGGCGCAGGTCGGTCGAATGGCACACGGCAACAACCGGCACGCCCCGGACGCACTCGCGCGCTAATGCGGTCACCAGATACAGGTGATGGCAAAGCACCAGATCGGGCCGAAACTCAGCCACCGCCCGATCGATTGCAGCAGCAAATGCCCGCTCAAATGCCTTGAGCATCGAAGGCGTCAGGTCACGATAGCGTGTGGAGGGATAGGGCATGACATCGGACATACCGCAGATGGGAAACGGCAGCTCAGGCGACTCGAACGGTACGGCAAACACGGAAGCACGCCGGTCCAGCTCGCCTTGGGTATCACCCGGTGCCGCGCCGCAAAGCACGGCGGCGCGATGCCCCGTCTCGATCTGCTCGCGCACAAGCGCGGCAAGGTAGGTGCCACTGCCGGTGCTATCTGGTTTTTGTGCCGAGATATTGAGGATGCGCATGTCGCGGTGCACCCCTAGGCCAAGGCGGCGGCGCGGACAGCCGCGCCGATCGCTCCGGCAAAGCGAGCCTGGGGCGAGGTGGTCACCGGCGACCCCAGTAGCTCGCCCAACCGCTCCACCACGAAGGCGTTCTCGCACAGGCCACCGGTCAGGTAGTACGGGGCGCCCGCGGCCTGCCCGGCCATGGTCGCCACGCGCGAGACCACGCTGTCGATCACGCCACGCGCAATGTTCTCGCGCGGCTCACCGCGACCGATCAGGCTGATAACCTCGCTTTCGGCAAACACCGTGCACATGCTGCTGATCTTGGTGGGCTCGCCGGAACGCGCCAGGTCGGCCATCTGCTGCTGGGAAATGCCCAGGCGGTCGGCCATGATCTCCAAAAAGCGCCCCGTACCGGCGGCGCACTTGTCGTTCATGGCAAACTTGGCCACGCGGCCACTTTTAAGCTGAATGACCTTGGTGTCCTGACCGCCCACGTCGATCACCGTGCCGTGATCGCCAAACAGGCGCACGGCACCGGTGCCGTGGCAGGTGATCTCGGTCACGACCTTGTGTGCATAGGGCACAGCGACACGGCCGTAGCCAGTCGCGATCACGCGCACGTCGTCGGCTGTCACGTCATAGCCGGCCGCTGCCAGTGCCTCGCGCAGCCGCTCGGAAGCATCGACCGAGGAGAACCCGGTTGGCTGCACGCACGTCCACGCCACCGAACCCTCCCCGTCGACCACAGCAGCCTTAGCCGCCGTAGACCCGATATCGATCCCGATCCCTATCATGGCTCTCTCCCAATCTAAACGTCAAAGACAGCGGCGCGTTCAGACGCCTTAGCTCTAGGTTTCTCAGGTGCCGGAGATTGCCCCGAAAGAGGAGCGCAGCGTACTTTGGGTACGCAAGCGACGGTTTGAGGGGCAAGATCCGATGCCTGAGGAAGCTAGAGAGTTTCGATGAAGGCGGCGATGCGGGTCTCGATCTGGCCCATGTCGCCGTTGCTGTAGTCGGTCTCGATCTTCATATACGGAATACCCGCACCCTCGACGGCCTCCTGCATGCGCGCACTCTCCACGTTAAAAGTGTGGCAGGCCTGTAGCACGCTCTCTACCACGCCATCGACGTGGTACTTCTCGCACATGGCCAGCGTGTTTTCCATACGACCGTCGTTGGGCGTCATGACCGAGCAGTTAATGTCGAGGTAGCGGTCGGCGATGGCGCGTAGGATGTCGGGAGCCTCCGGGTCGATCATCATGGCCGCCGTGCGCTCACCCGAGCAGTCGTCCATGCACACGACCACGCCGCCGTTGGACTCGATAGTACGGCCGATCTTGTTGATCACGCCGCCCACCGGGCAGCCGGTGATCAGAATGCGCTTGGCATCCGCCGCAACCGGACGCTCGCCCGCGTCGTGGGCCTCGCGCAGCTTGGCAACCTTTTGCTCCAGCTGCTGCGTATAGGCATCGATATCAAAGCTGAACGTACCGGCAAACATGGTGCTCATCAAGTCGACGCCGCTCATGGCCGCCGGCTGGTTGGTCTGCAGCGCAAACATCTCGAGCTGGGCCGCGCGCAGGCGGTTGCGACGACGGACGGCAGCGCGCAGGTCGTCATCGGTGATAGTGATGCCGTAGAAGTTCTCGAGCTCTTCCTTGAGCAGACGGCACTCCTCGTACCAACCTTCACGCTCGTAGGCGCGATCGCGACCCTGCGGAAGATGCAGAATGTGCGTGCGCTTGAGCTCGTTGAGTAGCTCATACATCTTCTTCTTGCCGTCGCAGGTGGTCTCGCCGATGATCATGTCGCTAAAGTACGTAAACGGGCACTTTTGCGAATAGGCAAAACCGTACGTCGACTTGATGAGCGGACACAGATTTGCCGGCAGCACCTTCTCGGCCTCGGGAATCACCTCATCGGACGTACCGCACAGCGCCACGCTCGCAGCCCCCGCGGCATCGATAATCTCGAGCGGCGTATAGCTGCACAAAAAGCCGACCAGGCGATTACCGGCCTGCTTGTAATCCTTAACGCGAATAAACGCCGCCTTGCGTTGCTCGTTGAACTCCTCAAACGTGCGCGGCAACGGCTGTTCAATATTTTCCGGCATATAACTTCTAAACCTTTTAACCAACCAAGGAAACGGCTCTCCCAGGTGCCCGAGGTTGCCGTAAAAGGATCGCCGCGTACTTTGGTACGCAAGCGACGGTTTGAACGGCAAGATCGGGTGCCTGGGGAAGCCGCCGGGACGAATAGTCCTAAATGGTTTCCAAGAAAGCCTCGATCCTGGTTTGCAGTTGACCGGCGTCCTCGCCGGCGTAGTCGGTCGTGATGTGCATAAACGGAATGCCCGCCTCCTCGGCGGCCTTCTCCACGGCAAACGACTCCATCTCGTAGAGCGTGCAGAACTGCAGGGCCACGTCGACGATACCGTCGGCATGCAGGTCCTTGGCCATCTGGACAATGTCCTTCATACGCTGGTCGTTGGGCGTAAAGACGGCGCAGTTGATCTTAAAGTAGCGCTCGGCGATGGCATCGAGCATCTCGTCAACCGTCTCACCGGACTCATCGACCAAGTCCTTGTAATAGCGAGAACCCGTGCAGGATTCCTCGCCCACCACGACGCCGCCGGCCTTCTCGATAAGGTTGAACAGCTTCCAGTTGGGCACGGCCATGGGCGTACCGGTGTACAGGATGCGCTTGGTCCCTTTGGGTGCCACGCCCTCGCCGGCCTCGACACGCTGCTCGCACTCAGCCGCCATATCGTTAATGGCTCCGGTCAGACGCGGCGTGTCGTCCATAAAGGCTGCCTGCACGGTCAGCAGGCTGTCGAGACCGCTGATAGGCGCCGGGTCGGCAGCGCGCGTGGCAGCGAGGCGCTGCAGGGCACGGCGCTTCTCATTGACGGCGTGGATGGCGGTCTTCAGACGCTCGGGCGTAATCTTGACGCCACACTCTTCCTCGATCTTGGCGGCGAGCTTCTTGACCTCGGCCTTCCAGGCCACGAGCGTCGACTCGTCGTGTACGTTGGGAATATCCATGACGTACATGTTCTTTTGCGTGGCAAAGAACTCGTAGGCCTTCTTCTTGCCATCGCAGGTGTTCTCGCCCACCACCAAGTCACTCGACTCAATGTAGGGGCAGACCTCGCCCAGCTTAAAGCCGGCAAAGCTCTTGATAAGCGGACAGGTGGTGCGCGGCAGGTGCTCCTCAACCTTGTCCGTTGCCCAGTCGGCACCCGAGCACAGGCCCACGGGGATGCCATCGCAGGCAAGCACGATCTCCTCGGGCACGTAGACACAGAACGAACCGACGATCTTGGTGGCCTCGCCGGCCTCCTTCTTGTCGAGCATCTCCTTAATACGGCCGCTGTGGATGTTGGTGGCCACAAAGTCCAGGTAGGACGTAGACTTGGGGCGATTGTTCTGCGTCAGGAACATGTCACCGTACATCTGACCCACGGCGCCCAGCAGCATGTCATGGTCGGCAAGATTCATGCCGAGGCTCTCCCACATCGGATGGAAATCGAATTCTTCAGCCATGACGGTTCCCCTCTCGAACCAAAAACGGATAACTGCGGTATCGATGCACGACGGACGGCGATTGCCCGGCCGTGCTCAAACCCGGAATTTTAGGGAACCTGCTTTGCGGTCGATTATTTAGTTGTACGTCGTCTCTCCCGGATCCGTGAACATACCTGCTCATATGCGGCTCCGAGCGATATACAGGGCGCGCGCGGCAACGCGGCGAATGTATGTCGTCTGCGGCATGTGCGCACCCTCCTTTTTTCTTATCGAGGGCAACTATAACAGCGGACATCGTCCAGACGAACACCGCCGACACGTGTACGACAGCATCGAAACGTAAAGAACCCACTGCCCGAAATTTCCGTCTAATAATTATTTATCAGACTGATAAGGTTTTGTCATCATTGATTCGGCAAATGGAAACCCGTCGGGCAGGCGGACGGCGAGAAGCTGGTCACCGACCGCCCGGCGCGCCGCATTACCTACAAACCAGATGGATCCTACTCGCATCGAAGTGCATGCGCAGTGTCTCGTCGGCCTGCGGCAGCCCGTCGGCAGCTACGTTCACTTTGTTGACCTTCCACTGCAGACGCGTGGGCGCATCAGTACGCGGCACGTCCAACAGCACCAGGCGCTCAAAGCGTGAATCGCTCACTCGGGCCACGTGCAAATCATAGCTGTTGCGGCCCCGCTCCGCGCGATTGTCAACATGGAAGTAGCTTGCGCGAATGCCCAGGTACGCAACGTCATCGGGAACCTCGCGACCCACGTTAAAGGTCATACCCCAGTCGAGGGCCTCAACTTCTTCGTCGCCGATCTTGCGCGCCCGGCTTGTGTTCTTGCAGCCCGTCAGGCGCAGCGCCGCCAGCGTCTGCGGACGGCGGACCACGTCCTCGATGGAGCCGATCTCCTCAACATGCCCGTCGTGCATCACACAGATGCGTTGGCACAGGCGGCACGCTTCGTCGATGTCGTGGCTCACGTAGAGCACGGTACGGTTACAAACGTCGAACAGGTCGAGCATGTTCTGCTCAAGGGCGCTTTTGAGGTACGCATCGAGCGCGCTCATGGGCTCGTCGAACATAAAGATGCCCGGATGCGCCGCCACCATGCGGGCAAGCGCTACGCGTTGCTGCTGCCCGCCTGAGAGTCGCGCGGGGTAGCGGTCGGCAAAATCGGCCAGACCGAAAATGCCCAGATAGAGCTCGGCCAACCTTTTGCGCGCGGCGGCGTCGCCCGCATTCTTAACACCGGCGCATACGTTATCGGCCACCGTCATGTTGGGAAACAGCTGATAGTTTTGGAACAGCAGGGCGCATTTGCGCTCCTGGGGCGACAGGTTGATGCCCGCCGACGAGTCAAAAAAGGTCACGCCGTTGACGATGATCTTGCCCTCGTCGGGCGTCTCAACACCGGAAATGCAGCGCAGTGTGCAGCTCTTGCCGCAACCCGAGGCGCCCAGCAGTGCCACACGCTCCTCGCCGGCCTCAAGCTGCATGTCGAGCACAAACCCGGGATAACGTTTCTTAATATCCAAAACGAGCGACATAGCTTATCGACCTCCCTGCGGCACCGCATCATCGCACATGAGCTCGGCCAGCGCCTCGCGATCGATACGCAAGGCATCGCCGCCCGCCGGGTCGAGCAAATCGACCTGTCCGGCAAGATCTTTGATCCGCTTGCGCTCCGCACGGGAAAGGCCCCGCTCGCGATACTTTTGCGAATGAGCGGTGTACATGTTGATGAACAGGATGACTAGGAAACTAAACACGATCACGACGACAACCCAAAAGAGGGCCACCGACGTGTTACCGCCCATCCACTCAAAGTAGATGGCGATAGGAATGGTCTGCGTAATGCCGGCGTAGTTACCCGCAAAGAACAGGGTGCAGCCAAACTCGCCCATCGCGCGGGCAAAGGCGAGTACCGTGCCCGCTGCGATTGAGGGCCAACCAAGGGGCATCATAAGCTTGGTGAAGATGAAACACTCGGACCAGCCCAGCGTGCGCGCCGCATCGAGCATCTGCGTGTCGAGGCTCTCGAAGGCTCCGAGTGCCGTACGATAGACGAGCGGGAACGACACCACCACGGCAGAGATCACCGCCGCCGGCCACGTAAAGACGATCGAGACGCCGTGCGCGACAAGCCACTGGCCCACCCCGGTCGATCGACCAAACAGCATGAGGAGCAAAAAACCGCAGACCGTGGGCGGCAGCACCATAGGGATGGTAAAGACCGAGTCGAGCAGGCCCTTGATGCGACTCGAGGTACCCATAGTCTTCCACGCGGCGAACAGGCCCAGCGCAAAGGAGATCAGCAGGGCAAGGCCGCTCGTTTTTATGGACACCCAAAACGGGCGATAGTCGATGTCGCACAAAAAGGAGGTCAGAGAGGTCCAGGGGCCCTGCTCATCCCGCAATACGACAGACGATGCTTCTACCATTTGAGCGCTATCAAGCCAACGCGCGCCGCCCTTGGCATCACCCGAGGCTGATGCAATCACCACATAGCGGTCCCCATCCGCACCGCGCTCGTCAAAGCCATAGGTATACCCGCCGGAATCAAACGTTGTTTCCGCCGTGACATACCAAGGAAGATCCACGTCCCCCAGCTGCGCACCTCCCATGCAGTTTGCGCTGTCGAGCTTACAGACGAGGGCCTTGAGACCCGATACGCACTCGTTGTCCTGCGGATCCAATCCATACTTCTCGACCGCCTTGGGCGATATCCACACCACAACGCGATCGGCAGCAGGCGCCACCACAAGGTCCACGTCCTCGTCAACGGGAAACCGGTAGCCCTCAGGCTGGCCCTCCATGGCACGAGCGGTCCCCTTGGCCAACCGCTCAAAACCCTCGATCCCGTAGGAAAACCCATGAGCGGTCGCAGCAGCCTGGGCCCCGTCCTCAGCGTCCCCAGCAAACGCAAATCCCGGCACCCAGCAAAGCGCGAAGGTCAAAGCACAGGCGACAAGCATGCGGAATCTTTTAAGCACGAAAAGCTCCAAGCGAATACAAGGACGGAGTGAAACACAAAACGATGGAATTATCGCGCCAAGCCGCACTACGCGGAAAGCTCAAAGCCGTACTTGGCCCAAATCTTCTGAGCCTTCTTGTTGGTCAGGCAGAAGTCGATGAACGCCTTGGCCTCGTCGGCGTGCTCGGAGCTCTCGGCAACGGCACCCGGGTACACGATGGGCTTGTGCGAGTCCTCGGGGCACACGAAGGCCTCCTCGATGCCGTCGTAGCGGTAGATGTCAGAACTGTAGACAAAACCGGCCACGCAGTCGCCTGTGGACACATAGGCGGCGGCGGTGCCCACCTTATCGGCCAGTGCGACCTTGTCGGCAATCTCGGGAGCATACTCACCGTCGTCGCCCTCGGTGCCGGTGTAGAGGCCCACGGAGGCCAACGCCTGGTTGGCGTACTTTCCGGCAGGGACGGTCTTGGCGTCGCCGATGGCGATCTTGCCGTCCAGATTCGCGACGTCGGCGATGGCCTCGACCTTGGTGTCGGAGCCCTCGGCGCGAATGATCACAAGGTCGTTGACGAACATGTCCTCACGCGTGCCGGCGTCGACGAGCTCGGCGGCCTCGGCGTCGTCCATGGTGCCCTTGGAAGCCGTGATGAGCACGTCGACGGCGGCACCGGCGCGCATCTGCTCGACAAGGTCGCCAGACGCCTTAAACTGCGTGTCGGCAAAGGTGATGCCGGTCTGGTCGGTGTAGAGCTCTTGGACCTCGGGAAGGGCCTTCTCGAGGGAGTTAGCAGCGAAAACTTGCAGCTCGACGGCCTTCTTCTTAGAGGAAGACTTGGCGGAGCCGGCATCGGAACCAGCGAGCTCGGACGTCTTGTTGCCCGAGCAGCCGGCAAGGCCAAGGCCGGCGGCAGCAGAAAGCGAGACAAAACCGCGGCGTGAAACCATATCGAACATATTCAACCCTTTCGGATCTTGTGCCCGGGTACCCCACCGCGGGCTTTAATCTGTTACTAGATTATACTTTCGCGCGAATAATGTTTGTGATAATGATTTCTCGTCTAATAATTTTCTTTTACTGATAACCCGGAGACGGCCGCACTGTCGCTGCGTAAAAAAGGCAGAGCAGCCCGTAAGGTCGCTCCGCCGCAGGTAGTGCGCTTATTTGGCGTGTCCGCCGCCCGCCGTCATTTGGGCCGCATGCTCCAGCTGGTCCGCTATGGCCTCCCAGCTTTCGCGGGCGGCCTTCGTAGAACCGGGAAAGTTTACGACAAGTGTATGACCTCGTTGCATGCACACGGCACGCGAGAGCATGGCGCAGCGCGTCTTGGTCATCGAGTACGCGCGAATCGCCTCTGCAATACCCGGCACATCGCGGTCGCAGACGGCACGCGTCGCCTCGGGCGTCACGTCGCGCATCGAAAGCCCCGTGCCGCCGCAGGTGAGCACGACATTGGCGTGGCACTCATCGGCGGCTTCCGCAATGGCATCACCAATCTCGCTGACGTCGTCGCGCACGACCACATGCGAGGCGACCGCCCAGCCCTGCGCCTCGATAAGCTCCTCGAGCGCGGCACCCGCCTCGTCCTGCGCAAGATCGCGCGTGTCCGAACACGTCACAATCGAAATCTTCAGCTCCATAGTCTTCCTCCTACAGCACCGTTCCCTCGGGCAGGTCGACACGCACGACATCCACGACGTCGCCCGCCTTGAGCTCGCACGGTCCCTCGTCAATACGCAACAGGCAGTTCGCACGCTGCATAGTTCCAAGCAGCGCCGAATTCTGTGTCTTAGCCTCGGTCACCAACAACTCACCGGTCTCGGGGTCGCGCAAAACCGTGGCGCGATCGAAGAAGCGTCGGTCCTGGCGCTTCTTCACGCCGTGCGTGAGCGTCGCCTGCTGCACGGGACGCACGCCCTCGGCAAAGCCGCGCATCTTGCGGATCGCCGGACGGGCAAGCATCTCAAAGCCTACATACGCCGCGGCCGGATTGCCTGAAAGCCCCAGGTAGGGCTTACCCCCAAGCAAGCCAAACGTGATGGCCTTGCCCGGACGCATCGAGATGCGGTCAAACAGCGCCTCGCCCTCGCGCCGGACGAGCGCCGTCACGAAATCGTAATCGCCCGCCGAGGCACCGCCGCTCGTAATGACAAAGTCGCACTCCTGCACGGCACGATGAACCAGCTCGGCAATCGCCTGCTCATCATCGGGCGCAATGCCGTAGAACACGGGCTCGGCGCCGGCATCAAGTGCTTCGGCCATCAACGCCGACGAGTTGGAATCACGAATCTGACCGCGCGCCGGTACCTTACTCGGTGCGACCAGTTCCGTGCCCAGCGAGATAATGCCCACACGTGGGGCGGCGTGCACCTTCACGCTCGCGTATCCGGCGCTTGCCAGCAGACCCGCGCCCGCCGGAGCCACGACCTCGCCGGCGTGCATCACAGCATCGCCGGCATGGGCCTCCTCGGCGGGAGAGCGAACGTTCTCCCCTACCTTGGTAGGCGCCGAGAAGCGAACGTGCGAGCCCTCGTTGCCATCGCCGTCGAGCACATCGACGATCTCGTATTTCACCACGGCGTCGGCACCTTCGGGCACCGGCGCGCCTGTCATAATGCGGACCGCCTCGCCCGCGCCGATAGCGCCCTCAAACACATGGCCCGCGGCCTCGTGTCCGATAACGTCGAGCGTCACCGGCGCCTCGCCAGATGCCTGCGCCAAGTCCGCCGAGCGCACGGCATATCCGTCCATAGCGCTGTTGGCAAACGGCGAGATGTCGATATCGGCCACCGCGTCCTCGGCCAAGGGAAGACCGGCGGCTTGCCACACGGGAATCTCGACGAGATCGGTCGGAGCAACGTGCGACAGGACAATCGACTGTGCGTCATCCAGCGGAATGAGTTTCTCTGCCATATGCACCTCTTAATGCCACGGCGCACAACGGGGGCGCCGATTCTTTATGCTTGTCTCAGTATAATCCCCCGACGCGCGACCGCGACTTGACTTGTGCCCGCAAATACACCTGTCGGCCGCAAGCCGCGAAACAGAATGGAAACCAACCCACCGGCTCGTCGCGTTTACCGCGTTTTATAATGCTCGTGTTGAAACTAAAAAGAGGAACGTATGGCTTTTACCGACAAACCCGAAAGCGCAAACGAGGCGCAGGATCATTCCCAGCCGCTCGACGACGGCGGCTTTTTCTCCCTTAACGACGTCATCATGGCAGGCAGGCATCAGATCACCCGCTCCGAGCATCTCTTGGCTGCCGACACGCGCCGCAACGTCCGCAACCTACTCGCGAGCGCCAAGTTGCTCGCACTCGTCGTCATCGTCTCGCTCGCCATGGGCGTTGCCGGCTGGGCGTTTTTGGCCTCGCTGAATATCGCGACCGACTATCGCGAGCACCATGCGTGGGTGTACGCCCTGCTCCCCATCGTGGGCATGTCCACCGCGTGGGTCTACAAGAACCACGGTCTCGCCGCCAAGCGCGGCAACAACCTGGTCATTGATTCCGCCCTGGGCACACGCCTCATCCATATGCGCATGGCCGTCCTCACCTTCGTCTGCTCCACGCTCACGCACCTAACGGGCGGATCGGCCGGTCGCGAGGGAGCCGCGGTACAGATTGGCGGCACCATCGCCAGCAACATCTCGAGCCTCGCCCACCTCAAAAAGCATGACCACCACGACCTCATGCTCGCCGGCATCTCGTCGGCCTTTGGCGCCGTATTCGGCTCGCCCCTTGCCGGAGCTTTCTTTGGCATGGAGATGTGCTTTATCGGCAAGATCGACTACACCGCGGGCATCTACTGCCTGGTCGCCTCGTTTACCGGCTACTTTACATCACTCGCCCTGGGTGCCGAGTACGAGGCGAATGTTATCGCCAGCGTTCCCAACATGACACCACGGACGGTTGTCATCGTTGTTATCAGCGCCATTATCTTCGGTCTGACGGCACGCCTCTTCGCCTGGTCAGTTCGAACCGTCAAGAGCCTGTACGGTCGCTTTATCACCAATTACCTCGTTCGCGCACTCATAGGCGCACTCGTGGTTTTGGCCGCCTATGCCCTTCTCGACGCCTGGGACTACGCCGGCCTTTCCACGTGGCTTTCCGGCGCCGGATTTACCGGCAACACCACCCTGGCAGACGCAGCCATCAAGTTGGTCGTCACAGCGCTTACCCTGGGTGCGGGCTTCCAAGGCGGCGAGGTCACGCCCCTGTTTGGCATCGGTGCGGCGCTCGGCGGCTGGATCGGTTGCCTCGTCGGAATCGACCCCAGTTTTCTGGCGGCTCTCGGCATGCTCGGCGTGTTCTGTGCCGGCCTCAACGTGCCCATCACCACCTGCATGATGGCAATCGACCTGTTCCACGGCACGGCAGCCGGGTTCTTTGTCATCGTGGCCTTTATCAGCTACCTAACTGCCGGACACCGCGGCGTGTACCCCGCCCAGCGCATCATCTCGCCCAAGCGCCGTTCGCTTATTGTGGATGAGGGCGGTACAGTAGCGGATGCTATCGAGCGCCACAACGACCTGATAGAGTAGACGTAAGTATTCGCCGTGCAGCCACAATCAGGGGCAATTCGACCTGAGCGCGACCGCACTGCCATGTCACACGCCGGGAGTCGCCCCATGCACGCAACTGATTTTGGCCGCACGCTCATCATCGCCAATCCTGCCGCCCAGTCGGGCGCCGCGCATGAGGTTGCCGAGCGCCTGCAGCGCTTTTTGGATATGACCGCGCGCGCATCCCAGTTTGACTTGGTGCTGACCGAGCGCATGGGGCATGCCAAGGAGCTTGCCGCACAGGCTCAGGGCTATCGCGCCGTTATCGCTCTAGGCGGCGATGGCGTGATCCACGAGGTCGTCAATGGCTTGATGGCGCAAGAAGAGGCAGTTCGACCGGCGCTGGCCGTCCTGCCCGTTGGTTCCGGCAACGATTTTGCCCAAACGCTCGGCATCGACGATTTCTCCGGCAAGGATTTTGGCGCACTGCTCACCTGTGAGCTGCAGCGTCAGGACATCGGGCGCATTCGTTCATGGAACCCCGCAAGCGGCAGCGGCGAGGCTACCGTTGAGTACTACGACCAAACGCTTTCGGTCGGCATCGATGCCGCCATCGGTCTGGGCACCACTGAACTGCGCAAAAAGACCGGCTTGACGGGCGCTCCGCTCTACACCCTCTCGGGACTTGAGCAGTTTGGTCTGCGCTATCGTAACTACCCCATGACGGTCAGCTTTGACGGGGCACCCACCGAGCGTGTGAGGGCGATCATCATGGCGATTCAGCTGGGTCCTACCTATGGCTCGGGCTATCGCATCTGCCCCGATGCCGACCCCTGCGACGGCGTACTCGACGTCTGCTACGCCTGCGGCCCCGTCCCTCGCGCGGTTGCCCTGCCTATGTTTCTTTCGGCCAAGGACGGCCACCATACCAAGTTGCCGCCGGTTCGCATGCGCCGCTGTCGCCATGTCGAGCTTACCTTTGAGGAGCCCGACTATCCCATCCAGGCCGACGGCGAGCCCATCGTCGCCTCGCGCATCGAGGTCGACATCCTCGCCGGCGCCCTCCACGTCTGGCACCCCACCCACTAACCCCACCTAAGTTGCGGTGAAATAGGGACTGTTTATGCATCTAAAGCCGCAAAACAGTCCCTATTTCACCGCAACTTATGAGGAGGCTATTCGTCGCTGCCCAGTTTGCGACGGTTGGCCTTTTTAATGGCGTTGAAGTGCTTGTCATTAAGCCTGCGCTGGCGAGAGCGCTGAGGCACCTTGGTCTTTACGCGTCGGCGCGGTGGACGCCCGCGACGCTCAAGCTCAGCGCGCAGCTTACGCAGACAGCTCGCGCGATTCTGAAACTGGCTGCGGCTCTCACGCGCCATCACGACAATCCCCGAAGGGATATGTTTCATACGCACCGCCGAGTCCGTCGTGTTCACACCCTGGCCGCCCGGGCCCGCCGCGCGAAACACCTGCACCTCGCAATCGCGTGCCAACTCCTCGACCGACATCTCGGCAAAGCGCGCATACTCGCGCCAGCCCATCTTGTTCTCGTCCATATCAACACCTCCCCTCATACAAAAAATGTGACAAAGGGAAAGTCCCTTTGTCACATCGCATACCAATCGCTTGTGTTGCGCGCTTAGGCGAAGGTGATCTCGCCGGTCTCGCAGTCCATATCGGCGATACGGGCGAGGCTCTCAACGCGGAAACCGCGCTCGCGGAGCTTATCGCCACCGCCCTGGAAGCCCTTCTCAACGGCGATGCCAATGCCGGCAACTTCGGCACCCGCAGCCTCGCAGATCTTGATAAGACCCTCGAGCGCGCAGCCGTTGGCCAAAAAGTCGTCGATGATCAGGACCTTGTCGCCCTCGGACAGAAAACGCTTGCCAACGATGACCGGGTACTCCTTCTGTTTGGTAAAGGAGTAGATGGTCGTGGCATACTGCTCGCCGTCAAGGTTGATGGACTGCGCCTTCTTGGCAAAGACCACCGGCACGCCGCCAAAATGCTGGGCTGCGATGCAAGCCATGCCAATGCCCGAAGCCTCAATCGTCAGGATCTTGTTGATCTCGACGCCCTCGAACAGACGGGCCCACTCGGCGCCCATGTGGTCGAACAGCTCAACGTCGCATTGGTGGTTGAGGAAGGCATCAACCTTAAGGACATTACCGGCCTTTACGATGCCGTCATGGCGAATACGATCCTCAAGCTCCTGCATGGCGCAACCCCTTCTCGCGGCAACGATACCGCGCGATTAATAAACGTTGTTCGATAGTCTACCACGGACCGACCCCGCCCGCCCCACAAGCCACATCGCACCATAAACCAGTCTTTTTGGGACAGCACGAATCGTGGCAGACAGCCTCCCAACACGCTAATGGCGGGCGCGCATCTTCACCAAACGCACCATGGCAAGCGCAAAGCCCACGGCGGCCACAGCCATGAGTACGTAGAACACCGAGCGAAAGCCGAATAGGAATACATCCGGACGGCCTGCAACAAAACTGGTCACGGCCTCGCCCATCGCCACGCTCATCTGCCCATAGAGGATATGCGACGCCACCGTAATACCGAGTGCCATGCCGGCGTAGCGCGCTAAACTGCCCAAGCTGCCCGCAAAACCGAGCGCCTCGCGCGGAGCCGAGCCCATGTACAGCGAGTTGTTAGGGCTCTGGAAAATAGACGTACCACACGACATAAATGCGACGCAGCACACGATCGCAGGGATAGAAGAGTGCTCGTCGAGCGTGCTTACCGCAAAGAGACCGCACACGTACACGCCCAGACCGACCGCCGTGGGGCCCTCGCAGCCAACACGGTCCGAAACCGTTCCCGAAAGCGGGCCGATAAAGGCATTCACCGTCGGCAGCGCCAAAAAGAGCAATCCGGAAATGTCGGAACCAAAGCCGTGGGCGTCCTGAAAATAGAACGGCAGGATAAACTCGGATGCGCCAATGCCAACGAACACGATGAGCATGCAGGCAAGGTTGATGGTGAAGGCCGAATTTGCAAAGCAGCGACGAGCGGCCTCGGCAAGGGGCATGGGACGTTCGCCGGCCTCTGGCCTAACATGCGGCAGCGTGTAGAGGCCCACGATAAACGAGATCACGCCAATGGGCAGGTTGATGAGGAAGATGCTCTCCCAGGGAAAGCTTGCCACCAGCACGCCGCCGAGCACGGGGCCACACATCATGCCGAGGGCCACAAAGGTCGCGAGAATACCCATGGCACGGCCTCGTTCGCGCGCCGGAAACGACTCGGTGATGATACCCATGTTGTTAGCCATGGCCGCCGCGCAACCGACGCCCTGAACAATGCGTGCCAGGATAAGAACCTCGAGCGAGGCCGAAAGACCGCACAGCAGCGAACCGATCGAAAAGACGATGACGCCCAGCTGGAACACATTCACCTTGCCGCGCACGTCGCCCAGACGGCCAAACGGCAACATAGCCACGCACGTCGCAAGCAGATACACCGAGCTTACCAGCTGAATGCGATCGAGGCCCACGCCCAACTCCTTTTGCATCACGGGCAGCGCCACAGTCACGACGGTCGAATCCAGACACACCATAAACGTCATGATGAGCACGGTAAACAGAATCGCCCATTTGTTCTTGCCATGGGTGTCGCCCTCAAGGGCAATGTGCTCGCGGCGCAGCTGCTCTGCGGTTTTCTCCATATCCATCCTTTCGAGTGGCGCAACGAAAAACGGGCCCCAATCGCCTACAAACAGTCGCGATTGGGGTCCCGCCTACGGAATCGGAACTAAAGGTCGCCGAAGCTTTCTGCCGGCATCGGCACCTTATGCGAACGCTAGCCTAGCACTGCTCGAGTGCCTGCTCAAGGTCGGCAATCAGATCGGCCGTGTCCTCGAGGCCGCACGACAGGCGCACCATGTCGGCGGAGATGCCACAGGCGATGAGCTCCTCATCGTTCATCTGGCGATGCGTGGCGTTAGCGGGATGCAGGCAGCACGTGCGGGCGTCGGCCACATGCGTGGCAATCTGAGCGAGCTTAAGGCTCTTCATAAAGGTCTCGGCCGCCGCACGGCCACCGTTAAAGCCAAAGCTCACGACGCCGCAGGTACCGTTGGGCATGTACTTCTGAGCCAGGTCATAGTACTTGTCGCCCTCCAGACCCGGATAGCTCACAAAGCGTACCTTGGGGTGGCTCTGCAGGAACTTGGCGACCGCCAGGCCGTTCTCACAATGGCGCGGCATGCGTACATGCAGGCTCTCGAGCGAGCTGTTCAGGAAGAAGGCCGCCTGCGGGTTCTGCATGGGGCCGAGGTCGCGCATGAGCTGCGCGGTGGCCTTGGTAATAAAGGCGCCCTCGCGACCGAACTTCTCGGCATACGTCACGCCGTGGTAGCTCTCGTCGGGCGTGGTGAGACCCGGGAACTTGTCTGCATGGGCCATCCAGTCAAACTGGCCGTGGTCGACGATCACGCCGCCCAGGTAGGCAGCATGCCCATCCATGTACTTGGTGGTGGAGTGCGTAACGATGTCGGCGCCCCACTCAAAGGGACGGCACATCACGGGCGTCGGGAAGGTGTTGTCGACCATCAGCGGCACGCCGTGGTCATGTGCGGCCTTGGCAAAGCGCTCAATATCGAGCACGGCAAGGGCGGGGTTGGCGATCGTCTCGCCAAAGACAAGCTTGGTATTGGGTTCAAACGCTGCCTCGAGCTCCTCGTCGGTGCAGTCGGGGGCAACGAACGTGCAAGTCACGCCCATGCGGCCCATGGTGTGGGCGAGCAGGTTGTAGGTACCGCCGTAAATGGCAGAGCTTGCGACCACATGATCGCCGGCACCGGCCACGTTAAAGATCGCAAGGAAATTCGCAGCCATGCCCGAGCTCGTGAGCATCGCAGCGGTACCGCCCTCCATCTCGCAGATCTTGGCGGCAACCAGATCGCATGTGGGGTTCTGCAGACGGCTGTAGAAGTAGCCCGACTCCTCTAGGTCAAACAGCTTGCCCATGTGCTCGGATGTGTCGTACTTCCACGTGGTGGACTGGTAGATGGGCACTTGGCGCGGCTCGGCATCTCCCGGGTAATAGCCGCCCTGAACACATGTAGTACCGATGGTCTGCTCGCTCATATCTAACTCCCTTGCCTGGGTTACGTTTCATTCGGTTTACGATACCGCTACCCTGCACCCCTCTCAACCCATCCCCAAGGTTGGTTATGGGACAAATTGATCAGGGGTATTTATCTCAAGCTTTGGGCATTTGCTCGATAGATAAAAACGAGGCATACATGAAGCTCTCGATGATTACATGCCCCGTCACGGGTACCATAGGCGGGTACACCGTGACCAAGGAGACAACGATGAAGCAAATCGATACGGCCCAGCTCGACATCACCGCCTGTCAGGCTCAGGCTGCCGAATACCACGCCCGCGGCTTTAACTGCGCCCAGGCCGTCGCCTGCACGCTCGCGCCTGCCGTCGGACTCGACCCCCAGGTCGCTTTTACCCTCACTGAGGGCTTTGGCGCCGGCATGGGCGGCATGACCGAAACTTGCGGCGCCATCTCGGGCGCCGTGGCCATCATGGGCTTTGTAATGAGCGACGGCATGGAAAACCCCAAGACCAAGGGCCAGACCTACAAGCTGTCGCGCGAAATCGCCAAGCGTTTTGGCAAGAAGAACACGACGACCGTCTGCGGCACGCTCAAGGGCATCGGATCGGACAAGAGTCCGCTCCGCAGCTGCCCCGGCTGCATCGACGATGCCGTCGAGATCGCCTGCGATGTGCTAAAGCAGCTCACCGAGTAAACGGCAGCAACAGAAAAACGACGGCCGGCGCGCTTGGGATCCATCCAAAAGTACGCCGGCCGTCGCCGTTAGAACTCGGCAAATTTGGGAGCGCCGACCTCAATCTCCTCGCGCCCCGCCATAAGCTCGCGCATCTTTGCGCAAAACGGTTCCTGCTCCCCCGCTTTAAACACCAAATGAATCGTCACGGTATCCGCATAATCGGTATCCGAAACCTTGGCACCCGAATCCTGCGCCAAACGAAGCACCTGCTCGTACTGCGGATAGGCCACATGCACGTCAACGGGCACGACGCTCGTCATCTCGACGATCTGCCCAGCCTCCCGAGCAGCTGCCATCGCCGCCTGCGTCGCCGCGGTATAGGCGCGCACCAAGCCACCAGGACCTAGCAGCGTGCCACCAAAGTAGCGCGTCACTACGCAGCAAACATTTTTGAGCCTCGCGCCGCGCAGCACCTCGAGCGTCGGCATGCCGCTGGTTCGACTCGGTTCACCGTCATCGCTCTGGCGCTCGCGTCCATCGGCTAAAATCCACGCGGGAACATTGTGTCGAGCGTCGTAATGACGCTTGCGAACCATCTCGATAAAGGCATTCGCCTCATCCTCAGACTCAATATGGACCAGCTGGGCAATAAACCGGCTCTTGCGGTCCATGAACTCGCCCGAAGCCTCAATATTTGATTGCAGAGTAAAATAGCTGTCCAACAAAGCCCCTCAACAACAAGCAAAGCAACAAACAGCCTCAATAATACGGCAAAGACAGCACCATTGCCCTCGCCAACAAGAACGGAAACGCCAATGATGCCGTCACCAACAGCGAGAACCCGTCAGCGCGAGCAAGGTGCCTTGAAAGTCGAGATTGCAACAAAAATGAGGCTGTCGATGATCAGGCAAAGACAGCGAGACGGCGTCAACAAAGTGCCGAGTGGGCTTGTAAGCCGGGTTCTGTCGTGAACGGTCATTTATCTTGTCTGCACGTTACCGTGCAGCTCCACGCACGCTACCCGAACGCGGACCGGGCCGACCCATAGCGTTCCTATTCGCGCTTGCTCCGGATGGGGCTTGCCAAGCCGCCGTGTTGCCACGACGCTGGTGGTCTCTTACACCACCGTTTCAGCTTTTCCCTTTACGCCTTGCGGCGCAGGTGGGAGTCTTCTTTTCTGCGGCGCTTTCCGTCGGATCACTCCGCCCGGCCGTTAGCCGGCATCCCGCCCTCTGGAGCCCGGACTTTCCTCACGCGTGCTGCAAGCAGCACATCGCGCGACCGTCTGGCCCACTCAGCAGTGCAAGAGTGTAGCACACCGTTGCCGCAGGCAATGGCACAACGCAAGCGTTCGACACGATAAACCAAGAACCGCCCATGCGCTACAATGGTCCTGTCGATGGGCAACGTCGTCAGTCGAGACACGACCGCGCTCCGCACCCCTCCGTCTACTCGGTGTGTTCCCGCCTCCTCCCCGAGGCGGGATGTCGGCATTTTTCATGCACCGACAACCAAATAGCCTGTGTACAGCATGGGCAGCATCGCGTATCTCGGCACCAAATGCAAAAAGGGACCCGTCCATTACGGACGGATCCCTTAAAACAAGTGATCGTCAAACCGATTTACTCGGCGTCGGTCTCCTCGTCCTTCTTCTCGGAAGGCAGCGGGGTAACCTCGATCTCGACGCCCAGGGTCTCAGCAGCAGACTTCATGGACAGGGAGATACGACGACGGTCGAGGTCGATCTCCATGACCTTGACCTGAACCTTGTCGCCCACGTGGGTGACCTGAGAAGGCTGATCGACGTGCTTGTTGGCCATCTCGGAGATGTGCACCAGGCCCTCGATGCCCTCGCCCAGATCGACGAAAGCGCCGAACGGGACAAGCTTGGTCACAGTGCCCTCGACGATAGCGCCGACGGGGTACTTCTTGACCAGTGCGCGCCACGGATCCTCGGTGGTCTGCTTGAGACCCAGGGAGATGCGCTCGCGGTTGAGATCGACGTCGAGAACCTCGACCTCGACCTCCTGGCCGACCTTGACAACCTCGGAAGGATGGTTGACGTGGTTCCACGAAAGCTCGGAAATGTGGATGAGGCCGTCGATACCGCCGAGGTCGACGAAGGCGCCGAAGTCGACGATGGAGGAAACGGTGCCCTGGAGACGCATGCCAGACTTGAGCTTGGACAGGATCTCGGAGCGCTCGGCCTTACGGGACTCCTCGAGCACGACGCGACGGGAGAGGACGACGTTGTTGCGGTTGCGGTCCATCTCGATGACGCGAGCCTCGATGCGGGTGCCCATGTAGGAGGTGAGGTCCTTGACACGACGGAGGTCGACGAGGGAAGCGGGCAGGAAGCCACGCAGGCCGATGTCGAGGATCAGGCCGCCCTTGACAACCTCGATAACCTCGCCCTCGACGTTCTCGCCGGAGTTGAACTTCTCCTCGATGCGGTTCCAAGCACGCTCGTACTCGGCGCGCTTCTTGGACAGGACCAGACGACCGTCCTTGTCCTCCTTCTGGAGAACCAGAGCCTCGATGGGATCACCGAGTGCAACGATGTCTGCAGGGTTAGCGTCCTTGCGGATGGACAGCTCGCGAACCGGGATAACGCCCTCGGACTTGAATCCGATGTCAACGAGCACCTCGTCATGCTCGATCTTAACGACAGTGCCGTTAACGAGATCGCCCTCATCAAAGTCGGTAATCGTACCGTCGATGAGGTTGTTCATCTCCTCCTCATTGACATCGTCAAGAGAGAAAATGGACGAGTTCTGAATCTCACTCAAAGGTGGACCCCTTTCGAACTACGGGGCCCCGATTGCTAGGACCTACAGAAGGGTGCGACAAGCACACAACGTTTAGGAACACTCGGGAGCCGACAGATACTAATGTGACGCTTATGCAATCACGTTCGTATAGGTTACGGGGAAATGAGTTCGATTTCAAGCGTGAACTGCGATTTTTTACTCGTGTGGAGACTTTTTCGTAATCTTATGAACACACGTCTCCACAACTTGACGATAACCAGCCAGGCATTTGGCTTTGGGGTAAAGTATCCGGAGCCAACGACTCTAGATCAAATTTACGAGAAAGGTGCCCGCGTGCTCAAAGCAGTCGTTTTCGATATGGACGAGACGCTTCTTAGCATCAACCTCAACGCGTTTATCCTTCGCTATTTTAAGGATGTCTCATCGATGCTCGCGGATATCGGGCGCCGCAGCCGCGGTGGCACGATGGCACGCCTCGGCACCATCCTGGTCGACCTCAACGCCAATCGCCGCAGCGGCACGGACAATCGCACCAATCTTGAGTTTTACCGCACCGAGGTCGAGCGCAGGTGCGGTATCTGCCTCTCCGACCCCATCATCTACGAGGCGTTTACCTACTACGAGCGCGAAGTTCTTCCGCACAAGAACGACGATATCATCAACGCCCACGCCATGCCGGGCGCACACGCCGCGCTCCAGGCCGTACAGGACGCAGGGCTGCGTTGCGCGCTCTTTACCAACCCCAGCTTTCCTCAGGGGGCCATCGAGTGCCGCATGGGCTGGGGCGACCTGACCGGCGCTCCCTTTGAACTCGTGACACACATGGGAAATGCCACCCGCTGCAAGCCCGATGCCACCTACTATCTAGAGCAGCTTCAGGTGATGGGGCTCGAGCCACACGAGGTCCTTATGGTGGGCAACGATCCCAAACGCGACTTCCCGTCCCCCGGTTGCGGCATCCAAACCGCCTTTGTGGGCCAAGGCAAGCCCAGCCGAGCCACCTGGCGCGGAACCATGGAAGACTTCGCCCGCGACTTTAACGCCGTAGTAGAAGCCTTCTACGAACACCAAATAGCCGACGAACTGTCCTAGCACACTTGGGTTTTGCCGATCATGATGTTGAGGATCTCGACGTCGGTATCTTTCATACCGACACGGCCCACATAACCCATGCTGGCAATCGTCTGCTCGACGGTATCCTGGATCAAGCCCTCGCCGGCGCGGAAGCCGCGACCCTGCATGGCCATATCATGGCCCAGAATCGCCGCATCGACGGCAGCCGAGATCTTGGCGGCACAGCTCGCCTTGGCGCCGTCGCACACGATGCCGCCAACGTTGCCGAGCGTATTCGAGACCGTCGCGCCAATCTGCTCGCGCGTGCCACCGCACAGCCAGGTAATCGCGGCGCCGGCGCCGCACGCGGCGCAAATAGCACCGCAAAACGCCGAGAGCGCACCAATATAGCTCTTGATATGCACGGCGATAAGATCGGACAGCATCACGGCGCGCGCCAGGCGCTCGTGATCGCAACGCAGGTACTCGGCATACTCCATGACGGGCAATGCGCAGGTAATGCCCTGATTGCCCGAGCCACACACAATGGCGACCGGCAGCGCGCAGCCGTTCATGCGGGCGTCGGACCCGGCGGCCGCACGGGCACGGGCACGGCAGGCGACGTCATCGGCACGAGCGCGCAGCAGCGTACGACCAACCTCGGCGCCCCAAGCGTGCGCAAGGCCCTCGGCACTGATTGCGCCATTCAGCTCAATCTGACGCTCAACGGCAGCGCGGGCGTCCTCAATGTCACCGTCCTCGATAAAGTCGATGATGGACTCAATGCTCATAGGGGTATCGGCCTTATCCGCCGCACGCTCGGCCACCACGCGCTCGACGCAGGCGGCACACTCCCCCGCCGACTTGCCGCACACCGGAATACCGTCGAGCGTATGGCACGTAACATTGGTGTGGTAATCGGTAATCTCGACGACCGCGGTATGGCCCCCGGCCGTCGCAGTCACCTTGATGTAGAGGTTGGGCACACCTTCGACAAGCGACACATCGCAGTAGCCGGCGTCGGCGAGGAGCTCGGCCACGCGAGCGCGGTCTTCATCGTTAACGCTCTCGAGCACCTCGAGCGCGCTCTTAGCGTCGCCGCCCACGGCACCCAGCACGGCCGCGGCCTCAATACCGTGCATACCGCCCGAGTTGGGCACGGTCACGCTCTTGACGTTCTTGATGATATTGCCCGAGCAGGCAACATCCATATGATCGGGCTCGCAACCGAGCGTCTGGCTCGCCAGCGCCGCTGCATAGGCAACGGCAATGGGCTCGGTACAGCCGAGCGCGCAGACAAGCTCGCGGTTCAAAACATCGCAAAACGCGGCATCACGAAGGGAATCGGCAGGCATAGGTATCTCCTACTTGTATAACGGGCTGGGCTCTCAATAATAATTAGCTCTTTTATTTGATAACAATGCATCAAAAACCGCAACCCAGGTTCCGGTAGACGGCATTCAGGCGCAAACTGACGGCATTCATTCATGAGAAACCGGTCTTGTTGCATGCTAAAGCGTTTGACCAAAAAACGCCCAAGCGTTTACACAAAAGTCGCGCTATCATGCAGTCGAACGCGGTAAAACCTTTAGCAATCTCGCCGCACAGACCAGAGAGGAACTATCCATGAAGATCGGTATCGGTAACGACCACGCCGCCGTCGAGCTCAAGAACATCATCTCCGAGCACCTGAAGGAGCGCGGCTGCGAGGTCGTGAACTTTGGCACCGACACCTCCGAGAGCTTTGACTACCCCATCGCCGGCTACAAGGTGGGCAAGGCAGTAGCCAACGGCGACGTCGATCTAGGCATCCTGATCTGTGGCACCGGCGTCGGCATCAGCCTGGCTGCCAACAAGGTCGAGGGCGTACGCGCCGTCGTGTGCTCCGAGCCCTTCAGCGCCAAGCTCTCCCGCATGCACAACAATACCAACGTGCTCGCTTTTGGCGCCCGCGTCGTGGGCTCCGAGCTCGCCAAGATGATCGTCGACGAGTGGCTCGACGCCGAGTTTGAGGGTGGTCGTCACGAGCGTCGCGTTAACCTCCTCAACGAGATCGATCACACGCGCGCCCTTAAGATCGTCGACGAAGCCTAAACTATTCAGTGCCACAAGCTAACAGCAGGGGCCCGCTCGGAACACATGTCCGAGCGGGCCCCTGCATAGATTCTGGAATAAAAGGGCGCCGCGGATGGAGTTCCGCGGCGCCCAAGCCACACGCTAACAGCTTTAAGGAGTCAAAGCTGGTTTAGCCAAAGAAGCGCTTGATCTCAATCTCGGCGTTCTCCAGGCAGTCGGAGCCGTGGATCACGTTGGCGTTGACATCGACGGCAAAGTCGCCGCGGATGGTACCAGGAGCAGCCTCAAGCGGGTTGGTAGCGCCCATGAGGGTGCGCATCTTAGCAACAGCGGAGAGACCGGAAACGAGCATCTTGACGACCGGACCGCTCGTCATAAAGTCGCAGAGACCGCCAAAGAAGGGCTTGTCGGCCAGATGGGCGTAGTGCTCCTCGACGGTAGCGCGCTCGAGCGTGGTCATCTCCATGCGCTCGATGACAAGGCCGCTGCGTTCAATGCGAGCAACGATCTCGCCGATCTTGCGGTCGCGCACAGCGTCGGGCTTAATCATGATGAAGGTCTTCTCGATAGCCATAAAAGTAGCCTTTCAAGTAGGTTCGCGCGTGCCCAAGTCCCATTCCGGCACCCGCCTGGACTGCATCGTAACAGAGTTTTAGCTGCAGTTAAACAAAAAGCTGTTTATTGAAACGTTGCAATTTATTAAAGCGCTCCATATGTGTCACTTCTGTTTCGAAGCCCGATTAGAGTACCATCCGACCGCCCATCAACCGCATCGAACAGAGCAGGCGGTCGGTTGCCGCCCGCGAACGTAACCCCTTCACAACCTGCCCAAAGGTCCTACAGAAGTTCTCGACAAGCCCCTCCCCCATAGCAACAAAATACGGGCGCCCACATCAGCAGGCGCCCGTAAAGTGAAAACGATTTATCAATAAATGGCCAAAACGGCTTCAGCCAAATCCCTACTCTACCCCGTGGCCCATCTCGACGACCTTAGTCAGTGACCCAAACACACCCTCGTCAGCCACGAGCTGTACCTCGGCGCGATCAAGCTGCACGGCAACGGCGGCAGGGGCGGCGCCGCCCTCGGTCGTGCGCGCGGCGACAATCGACGGGATGTCGAGCGCCTCGGTAATGTCGCGCTCAAAGAGCGGGCTTGCCTCCTGGAACACCTCAAACGGCAGGTCCTCAAGATTGCAGCCGCGCTTCTCGCACATCAGGACCAGATGGCCCACCACGGCATGTGCCTCGCGGAACGGCAGGCCACGCTTGGCCAGGTAATCGGCAACATCGGTGGCGGCAAGGTGCCCCACGCCGCACTCGCGCGCCATGGCATCCTCGTTGACGGTCCAAGTCGAAATCATTCCGGCCATAACGGACAGGCACTGCATGAGCGTATGGGCGGTATCGAGCGCGCCCTCCTTGTCCTCCTGCAAGTCCTTGTTATAAGCAAGCGGCAAGCCCTTCATGGTTACCAGCAGCTGCACCAGGTTGCCGTACACGCGACCACTCTTGCCGCGGATAAGCTCGGCAAAGTCGGGGTTCTTCTTCTGCGGCATGATAGACGAGCCGGTGGAGTAGGAGTCTGAAAGCGTGATAAAGCCAAATTCGGAGCTCGACCACAGCACGATCTCCTCGGAAAGACGCGACAGGTGCATCGCCATGACGGATCCGGCGTAATGCAGATCGAGCAGGAAATCACGGTCGGAAACCGCATCGAGCGAGTTGGGAATCACGCCCGCAAAGCCAAGTTCGGCAGCCGTCATCTGGCGATCGAGCGGATAGCTCGTACCGGCAAGCGCGGCAGCACCCAGCGGGCAGTTGTCGGCGGCATCAAAGGCGGCCTTCAGGCGCGTAAAGTCGCGCGCGAACATCCAGAAATACGCCAGCAGATGATGCGAGAGCAGCACGGGCTGAGCGTGCTGCATATGCGTGTAGCCCGGCAGAATCACCTTGTCGTACTTCTTGGCCGCATCCACCAGCACATGGCGCAGTTCAAGATTGGCCTCCATGAGCTCCTTGGCCAGCGCCTTGACGCCCAGGCGTGTGTCGGTCGCCACCTGGTCGTTGCGCGAACGTCCGGTATGCAAGCGCTTACCGGCCTCGCCGATGCGACGCGTCAGCTCGCTCTCGATGGACATATGAATGTCCTCATCGTTGATGTCGAAGGTGAAGTTGCCGGCATCGATATCCTGTTCGATTCCGGTCAGGCCCTTGGCAATCGCCTGCTCGTCCTCGGCACTGATGATGCCCTGGGCGGCCAACATCTTGGCATGCGCCTTAGAGCCGGCGATATCCTGCTTATAGAGATGTTTGTCGACCGGCAGCGACGCGCCAAACTCCTGCGTGACCTCGGCCACGCCTGCCTCAAAACGACCGCCCCAAAGAGCCATGGAACCGTCCCCTTTCTCCAAATACCAAAACAAGCGCCCAAAGCAATGCGCCATATCGCTAAAGCGATTTTTCAACCGCTAGTTTTACACACTCCCTGCCGCGCGCGGGGCCATGTGGCTAATTTGCAAAGAAGTGACGCACCATGCACTTGGCGCCCAACGTCTCCCTCCGGATGTTGCCCTGCGAACCATCGATCCAGGCCTTCAGGCTCATAGGAACGTCCTCGACCCTTACAGCATCGAACTCGGGCGCGAGGGCAAGTAAAGCATGCGCGATAGCATTGAACATAATGGATACTCCTCATATATATAGGCGCAGAGCCGCCAAATTGATAGAAAGAGCCCCGCCGGACAACCCCGGCGGGGCTCGGACTCAGCCGCAGACGCGGCATCATATATGCGGGCGGAACGTAGGGGCCACCGATGTTAAGAAGTGTCAGCAAGCATAACGAAAGGTAGGGACCCCGTGCGCCCGTTATGTATCACGCGGATGGGCCGCGCGGATACCAAGGGAAAGAGGCGTTAGGCCTGGGCGCCAGCAGAGCTGGGGCCCTGGACCTTTGCCCACGTCTTGAGCGACAGCGTATCGATCTCGATAAAGCCGGCACTGGCCTTCTCGTCAAACGTGGTGTCGCGGTCGTAGGTAGCCAGACCGTAGTCGTAGAGGCTGAAGGGGCTCTTGCGGCCGACGACATGGCAGTTGCCCTTAAAGAACTTCAGACGGACAGTGCCGGTCACGAACTTCTGAGTATCGGCCATAAAGGCATCGAGCGCGTTTTTGAGCGGGCTGTACCACTGGCCGTTGTACACGGCGGTGGCCCAATCCTGCTCGAGCTTGATCTTGGTCTTGAGCAGGTCGCCCTCGACGCAGATGTCCTCGAGCGCCTTGTGAGCGGTGATGAGCGTCAGGGCGCCGGGAACCTCGTAGCACTCGCGGCTCTTAAGGCCCACCAGGCGATCCTCGACCAGATCGAGACGGCCAAAGCCATTGTCGCCGGAGATCTTGTTGAGGGCGATAACGATCTCGGAGAGCTTCATCTTCTTGCCGTCGACGGCGACGGGCTTGCCGGCCTCAAACTCAATCTCGGTGTAGGTCGGGGTGTCCGGCGTGTCCTCGGGGTTCTTGGTCATAACCCAAGCGTCGTCGAGTGGCTCGTTCCAGGGATCCTCCAGGTGACCACACTCAATGGCACGACCCCACAGGTTGTCGTCGATGGAGTAGGGGTTATCGTTGGCTCCCTCGGGAACCGGCACGTTGTGGGCGTGGGCATAGGCGACCTCGTCGGGACGGCACTTCAGGTCCCACTCGCGAACCGGGGCGACAACCTTGAGCTCGGGGTCGAGGGCCTTGACGGCGGCCTCAAAACGGACCTGGTCGTTACCCTTGCCGGTGCAGCCGTGAGCGACGTAGGTCGCGCCAAACTCGTGGGCGACCTCGACAAGCTTCTTGGCAAGCAGCGGGCGAGACAGGGCGGAGAGCAGCGGATACTTGTTCTCGTACATGGAGTTTGCGGCGATGGCCTTAGTCAGGAACTCATCGGAGAACTCGTCACGCAGGTCGAGCACCTGGCAATCAAGAACGCCCAGGTCGAGGGCCTTCTGCTTCTTGGCGTCCAGGCCGGTCTCCTCCTGGCCCACGTTGCCGCAGACGCAAACGACATCGAGATTCTTCTCGTCCTGGAGCCACTTGACACATACGGATGTATCAAGACCACCGGAATATGCGAGAACGACTTTTTCCTTGCTCATGGCTGTTTCCTTTCGCCCTTGGTAGCTAGTTAGAACATCGGTCAGTTGCAAGTCACCTTGAGGTCAAAAACCGTGCAATATCAGGTTATTCAGCAGAATGCATCACAGGCATGCCCTAGAAACATGCGGCTATGTCGTGCTTAAAACCCAACGACCTCAAAATGACTCTGTTGAGGCAATTCGCCCCATGCGGACAGAGACGATTGTTATCGTCGTCGGGAAATTGCGCGCTGGCGTCGGATGGCATTGTCTGCAGTGGTGATGATCGTTACGAACTGCATCTGCCTCTCCTTTCACCTATCGCCGGGCGCAATTGTTATATCGTAAACGGTACCTTTTCCTCGGTAAGCGGTTGTTTTTCCGTCTCCGTTTTCGATGGTTGCTATATTACGCTAAAGTGCCCGCAGCACAAGCGACAAATTCAAGTTTCTGAAAAGTTTTTTCATTACTTTGTGAAGCGTGGTGCAAATACGCACCATTCCTGCGAAAATACGCTCGACTACTAGTTGATGGTTATAACGTCTGAAACAATCTCGAAACGAAAGGCGCATTTTTATGCAAACTTACGAATCGGACGCCAACATCGGAAACATTAAGATTCTCGCCGTCAACATGGACAAGACGCTGCTGACCGACGAGCGCGTGCTGCCCCAGGGTCTTGACGAGCGCCTGGACAAGCTCGCCGACGCCGACATCGTATTCTGCCCCGCCAGCGGACGTCCCGCCCCCAAGCTCGAGGAGATGTTCGAGGGCGTCAAGAACCGCCTCGCCTTTTGTCCCGACAACGGAGCTTGCGTGATCTATCGCGGCAGCTATATCTATAAGAGCAATATTGACGTGGAGCTGTATCAGCAGGTCTTGAACCGTGCCTCGGAGGATCCTCGCGCTGTCCCCGTCCTGTGCTGCTTCGACGAGTTTTACGTGCTTGCCCGCGACCATCAATACCACGACGAGATCAGCGTCTACTACAACACAATCAACTACGTCGACAGCTTTGAGGGCATTGATTTCGAATCCAACAAGATTTCGGTCTTCTTCCCCGGCTACGACGCCGAGCCCGCTTTCCGCGAGACCTATAGCCCCGAGTTCTCGGACAAACTCTACGTCACCAACGCTGGGCGCGAGTGGATCGACTTTATGAACCTGGGCGTCGACAAGGGCGCCGGCGTCGCTCACCTGTGCGAGCACCTGGGCATCGATATTGCCGATGCTGCCGCCGTGGGCGACACCTACAACGACATCCCCATGCTGGAGCGCGTCGGTCACAGCTTTATCGTGGACAATGCCGAAGAGCACATGAACGCGCATGCCAAGTGGCGCATTCCAAGCAACAACGACGGGGGCGTACTGACGCTCATCGACGCCATCTTGGCGGCTCGTTAACGTAACTTGTCGGACCTGGCCGGGCGAGGCGGGTAAGTTTTTCGTTCGGTCAGGTCCTGGGCTCGCTCGGAAAGCACATTAAGTGCTTTCCGGCTCGTGCGGAATCTACGAAAAACTTACCCGCCTCGCCCGGCCAGGTCCTGCGGTGACTTGTTTGCCGCCTGGATGGCGTCTTGGCGTCTAGATACTTGGCTGATTTTTGGAATGAAGGGGGCTCCTTGTTGGCAAGGAGCCCCCTTCTGCTTTTGGTTACTGTGGGGTTGTTGGTACGTCTCTATTTGGCATCGGCCCAGGTTATGCCGGTGCTGGCTTCGGCGATTAGGGGGACACGGAGGTCTACTACGTGTTCCATGACGTCGCGGACCATGGCGGTGAGGCGCTCGACTTCGTCGACGGGGCACTCAAAGTCCAATTCATCGTGTACCTGCAGAATCATGTGGGCGGCAAAGCCCTCCTCTTCCAGACGGCGGCTTACGCGGGCCATCGCGATCTTGATGATGTCGGCGGCGGTGCCCTGCATGGGATGGTTCATGGCCGTGCGCTCGCCAAAGCCGCGGAGTTGCGGGTTTTTGGCCTTGAGCTCCGGAATATGACGACGGCGGCCGTACATGGTCTCGGCGTAGCCCGTCTGCTTGGCGCGTGCCACCACGTTGTCGAGGAACGTGCGCACGCCCGGGTAGGCCTCGTAGTAGCGGTCGATCATGTCGCGTGCCTCGGCCATCGAGATATGCAGCGACTGCGACAGGCCGTAGGCCTGCTGGCCATACACGATGCCAAAGTTCACGGCCTTGGCGCGACTGCGCAAGTCGGGCGTTACCTCGGACACCGGCACACCAAACACGCGCGCCGCCGTCTCGGCATGGAAGTCCTCGCCCTCGTTAAAGGCGCGCACCAGGTGCTCGTCACCCGAGAGATGTGCCAGCAGACGCAGCTCGATCTGCGAGTAGTCCACCGCCAAAAAGACGCTTCCCTCGCCTGCCGAAAACGCCGTCTTGACGGTACGACCCAGCTCCGAGCGCGTCGGGATGTTCTGCAGGTTCGGGTCGCTCGAGGACAGACGCCCCGTTGCCGTGATGGTCTGGTTGTACGTAGTGTGTACGCGACCGTCACCACGGCGTAGCGGGCCCAGCGTGTCCAGATAGGTGGACTTGATCTTAGACTTCTCACGCCAGTCCAAGATCAGACGCACGATTTCGTGGTCACGCGCAAGGTCGCTCAGCACCTTGGCGTTGGTCGAATAATAGCCGCGCTTAGTCTTCTTGAGGCCCTTGGTCGGAAGCCCCATCACATCAAAGAGCACGTGCGACAGCTGCATGGGACTGCCAATATTAAAGGTCTCGTCACCCGCCAGGTCGCGAATACTGCGCTCAACCTCGGTAATCTGGGTCGCCAGGCCCTCGGACAGACTGCGCAGGCGATCGGGGTCCACGAGCATGCCCGCGCGCTCCATCTTGGCAAGCACCGGCACGAGCGGCATCTCGATGCCATCGAACACGTTGGCGGCGTTCTCGCGGGCCATGCGGTCGCGCAGCGGTGCGACCAGCGCCAGCGTCAAGGCCGCCGTGCGAGCGGCGGGCGCCGGAGCGTCCTCACCGGCACCCCCTGCACCGCGCGCCGCAGGCAGCGCCATCTGCAGATACGTATCGGCCAGATATGCCTCATCGAACTCGGAGCGATCGGAATCCAGCAGATAGGCAGCGACAACGGTATCGAAGATACGCGTGGAATCGGCAGCGAGCGGATCCATGAGCTCGGGCTCAGAAGAATCGATGGGCGAAAGCTCGTGCAACAGCGCCTTCGTATCCGGGCTCGCCACGCGACCCTCCATAAACAGACGCGCGAGCACGCCGGCAATCACGCCGTGGACGAAGTTGAAGCCCTCAACCTCAGCCACCGCACAGCTGTCGCCCTCCTCGAGCGCGAACAGGCCCTTGGACGTCGCCAACCACAGTGTGCGCGTCAGTCCAAAGAGCGCGCCCTCTTCCTTGTCGTCGTCCACCACGGCGGCGACCCACTCGCCGGCATCAATCGCGCGGGAGACCTCAGCCGCAACGGCACCAAGCGCGTCGGCATCGCCGGCGGCTGCGCGAGCCATCGCAGGTATCTCAAACACACTGGAGACAGCAGCAACCCCGCCCCCGCCCTCGATCAGCGCCAAGAAACGGTTCTGCATGGCGGTGATGCCAAGCGTACCCAGCGCCGCGGAAACCTCATCGGCAGAAAACGCCGGAAAGGACGTCGCCTCAAAGTCGAGCTCGACGGGCGCATCGGTGCGAATTGTCGCAACCTTGCGGCTCAGCAGCGCGTCGTCGATGTGTGCGCGCAGGTTCTCGCCCATCTTACCCTTGACCTCGTCAGCATGCGCGATGACCTCGTCCAGGCTACCGTACTGCGCAATGAGCGCGCTCGCCTTTTTGGGGCCGATGCCCGGCACGCCGGGGATGTTGTCGGACGTATCGCCCTTCAGACCATAAAAGTCGGGCACGAGCGCCGGCGTGATGCCGTGATACAGATCGTCCACGCTCTCGGGCGTCATGATCGCCACGTCGGACAGGCCCTTGCGGGTCGAGACCACGTTGACGTGCTCGGTCACGAGCTGATACATATCGCGATCACCGGTCACCAGCAGCATGTCACAGCCGGCCTCTTCACCCAGACGCGCCATGGTGCCCAGGATGTCATCGCCTTCCCAGCCCTCGGACTGCAAAATCGGCACGTTGAGCGCGGCGAGCAGCTCCTTAATCATGGGAAACTGCGCATGCAGATCGGGGTCCATGGGCGGGCGTTGCGCCTTGTACTGCGGCAGCATCTCCATGCGCACGCGCGGCTTGCCCTTGTCAAACGCCACGACCACGCCGTCGGGGTTAAAGGCATCGATCATCTTGAGGAACATGTTCAGAAAGCCAAAGATCGCGTTGGTGGGGCGACCGTCCGGCGCGTTCATGGTCGGCGGCACGGCGTGGAAGGCTCGATGCATGAGCGAGTTGCCGTCGATAACGGCAAAGGTGCGGCGCTTGTCAGACATATTGAATACCTCGCTTTAGGCTGGGCACGGTTTGCTCACTCCAGTTTACACGCTCCCCGCCCCGCGGCCACCTCACATCAAGCTCCCCCGCCACCGTGAGCCCGCGCGTGATACGATGGCTCACGGTACATCAACCAGCACGATCGATCCGAAAGGAGCCTGCGTCATGGAGCGTCCCTGCGCATGGAAAAAGTACACGCCACAGCAAATCGAGGAGCTCGAGGAGCTTTGCCGCGGCTATAGGCAGTTTTTGAGCGAGAACAAGACCGAGCGCCTGTGCGTCAAGGCCGGCATCAAGATGGCCGAGGAGGCGGGATACGTCGACCTGGAGACCGTGATCGCCGAAGGCCGCGAGCTCACGGCAGGCGACAAGGTGTATGCCGCCAATCACGGCAAGGACCTCATGCTCGTCAACCTGGGCACCGCCCCGCTCGAGCAGGGCTTTAACATCCTGGGCGCCCACGTGGACTCGCCGCGCCTGGACCTTAAGCAGAACCCCGCCTTCGAGGCCGGCGACATGGCCTACCTCGACACGCACTACTACGGCGGCGTCAAGAGCTACCACTGGGTGGCCTCCCCGCTTGCACTCGTGGGCGTCATCTGCAAAAAGGACGGCACCACCGTCGACATCAACATCGGTGACAAGGCCGACGATCCGGTCTTTACCATCTCCGACTTGCTGATCCACCTCTCGAGCGAGCAGATGGCCAAGCCCGCCAAGGACGCCGTCGACGCCGAGATCCTCGACGTGATCGTGGGCGGCCGTCCCGTCAAGTTCGATGAGGACGACAAGGACGCCCCCAAGGAGCCCGTCAAGCAGATGTTCCTGGACATCCTCAAGGAGCAATACGACGTCGAGGAGGAGGACTTCCTCTCCGCCGAGATCGAGGTCGTGCCCGCCGGCCCCGCCCGCGACATGGGCCTCGACCGCTCCATGATTCTGGGCTATGGCCACGACGACCGCGTCTGCGCTTACCCGTCCATGCTCGCCCAGATCAATGTGGCCAATGTCGAGCGCACGAGCATCACGCTCATCGTCGACAAAGAGGAGATTGGCTCCGTAGGTGCCACCGGCATGACGAGCCGCTTCTTCGAGAACACCGTCGCCGAGATCATGACGCTCGCCGGCGAGGATAGCCCGCTGGCCCTGCGCCGCGCGCTCGCCCGCAGCCGTATGCTCTCCTCTGACGTGTCCGCCGGCTTCGACCCGGGCTATGCCGGCAAGTTCGAGACCAAGAACGCCGCCTTTATGGGTCGTGGCCTGTGCTTTAACAAGTACACGGGCAGCCGCGGCAAGGGCGGTTCCAACGACGCCGATGCCGAGTACGTGGCCCTCGTCCGCGACATCATGGACGAGGCCGGCGTGGACTTCCAGACCTGTGAGCTCGGTCGCGTCAACGCGGGCGGCGGCGGCACCATTGCCTACATCATGGCCAAGTATGGCATGAACGTCATCGACTCCGGCGTTGCCGTCCTGTCCATGCACGCCCTGTGGGAGGTCGCCAACAAGGCCGATATCTACGAGGCCTATCGCGGCTACAAGGCCTTCCTCGAGCGCGCCTAACCAGTCCTTCATCAGTTGCGGTGGAATACGGACTAAACTGGCCCATAAACGGCCAAAACAGACCGTATTCCACCGCAACTTCCTTTTTGGCAGAGGAGAGTCCATGCTGCAGGTCATCATTTCGCCCGCCAAGCAGATGCGCGCGGCCCAAGATGCTTTTGAAGTCCTGGGCATCCCACCCTTTGTGCGCGAGACGGCTCGCCTCCACCGCGCACTGCTAGATATCGAGCGGAATGAAGGCAGCGGCGGCCTACAGGCGCTGTGGAACGTGAGTGACAAACTGCTGGGGCCTTGCCTCAACACTCTGCATGAGTTCGGGCCCATCCTGAAAAGCGGCGATCTCGACAATCCCGCACTCGCCCGTCACATCTCCCCTGCCGTCATGTCCTATCACGGCATTCAATACCAGAGCATGGCGCCCGATGTGATGGATTCCGCGCAGCTCGCATGGCTGCAAGACCATCTGTGGATCCTCTCGGGCCTCTACGGGTGCGTTCGTCCCTTTCATGCCGTCGAACCGTATCGGCTGGAGATGGGCGCGAAGCTTGCCGTTGACGATGCCCGAGACCTCTACGCGTTTTGGGGCGACAAGCTCGCGCGGGCTATCGCCCCGGCAGGCTCAAACACCACGATCGTCAACCTCGCCAGCGTAGAGTATGCCAAAGCCGTTCTGCCCCACCTCGCGGGCGACGCCACGGCCGTCACATGCCTCTTTGGCGAGGGTATCCGCAACGGGAAGCCCATCCAACGGTCGACCGCCAGCAAAAAGGCGCGCGGCTCCATGGTGCGGTGGATGGCAGAAAACAAGCTCGAGGATGCAAGCGAACTTACCGCATTTAACATCGGCTATCGGCACATCCCCGAGCTTTCAGACAAAAACACCCTGGTTTTCATGAACGCGCAGGCACAATAGACCCGCCGTTTCCAAACACCCCGTTACTCCGCCAAGCCATCGGCCTTTGCAATCTCGCTCGTCGAGCCATCTTGGTAGGTAATCTTAACGTGCTCCACCTCGGATACCGCAGCGCCCGCCGGGGGCTCCAAGCGCCATTCCGTCAGCGCAATGTCCATGGTCGTGGGCACGTCCCCTTGATCTTTGAGCTTCACCGTCAACGTTTTGAACGTCGCATCATACGTCACGCGTTCGATTTCCTCACCAGGAATAGACCCACCACTCAGCTGCAACTGCACAAACTCATCGCACGGGTACCAATAATCGCCCGGAACGGCGAGCGTATTGGCATTACCGCCAGTACTCCTCACCGTCATAATCGGTAGGCTATCATCAGCCTCGAACTCCCATGCAGCGCCGCCGCGATCACCAAACGTCCAGATACAAAAGGCAATCACCAGCACGGCAAGCACCGCAAAACCAATCGCAACAAGGCCATGGTGCGCACGGCTTTCCTCGGCCGATACATCCCATTGCGTCTCTCGATATAGATGCTTGTCTTCCATGTTCGCCTCCTCACAGGCACGCTCGTTAGGCCAATCGTACCCATTCGAGCTATACTTGAGCCCATTACATAAACGGGGGGCTTGCAGGACAAGACGGCAGGCTGAGATTGGGCGCGCCCGCCCTGACCCGCAAACCTGATATGGGTAATGCCAACGAAGGGAGCCATGCCAATGAGCACACAGACCGAGCCCAAGCTCGTCACGCAAATCGACTTTGCCCGCGCCGGGCAGATCACACCGCAGATGAAGGAGGTCGCCGAGCGCGAGCATCGTGACCCCGAGTACATCCGTGAGCGCGTAGCAGACGGCCGCATCGCCATTCCCGCCAACATCGTGCATATCAAAAAGGGCATGCGCGCCTTTGGTGTCGGTGAGGGCCTGTCCACCAAGGTCAACGTGAACTTGGGCATCTCGGGCGACAAGGCCGATGCCGCCGAGGAATGGAAGAAGGTCAAGATCGCTGAGGACTTTGGCGCCGACGCCATCATGGACCTCTCCAACTCGGGCAAGACGCGCCAGTTCCGCCAGCAGCTCATCGACGAGACCCCGCTCATGGTGGGCACCGTCCCCATGTACGACGCCATCGGCTACATGGAAAAGCCGCTTGTCAAGCTCACCAAGGACGACCTGTTCGAAGTCGTGCGCGCGCATGCCGAGGACGGCGTGGACTTTATGACCATTCACTGCGGCATCAACAAGTCGGTCACCAAGACCTTTAAGGAGACCGGCCGCCTGATGAACATCGTGAGCCGCGGCGGCTCACTGCTATTTGGCTGGATGGAGGTCACCGGTAACGAGAACCCGTTCTATGAGTTCTACGACGAGTTGCTCGAGATTTGCCACGAGTACGACGTGACGATTTCGCTCGGCGACTCCTGCCGCCCGGGCTGCCTCTACGACTCCAACGACGCCATCGAGACCGCCGAGATGATCGAGCTGGGCAAGCTGTGCAAGCGCGCTTGGGCCGCCGGCGTCCAGGTCATGGTCGAGGGCCCGGGTCACATGGCGCTCGACGAGATCGCTGCCAACATGAAGCTACAGAAGCGCCTGTGCCACAACGCCCCGTTCTATGTGCTCGGGCCGCTGGTGACCGATATCGGCGTGGGTTACGACCACATCACCGCTGCCATCGGCGGCGCCATCTCCGCCAGCTCCGGTGCCGACTTCCTGTGCTACGTGACACCAGCAGAGCACCTATGCCTGCCTAACGCCCAGGATGTGCTCGACGGCCTCATGGCCACCAAGATCGCCGCACACGCCGCCGACATCGCCAAAAAGGTGCCCCACGCCCGCGACATGGACGACAAGATGGGCCAGGCACGCCGCAAGCTCGATTGGGACGCCATGTGGAAGTGCGCACTCGACCCGGTTACGGGCAAGAAGCGCTACGAGGAGTCCCCCGCCGCCACCGAGGGCACTTGCACCATGTGTGGCAAGATGTGTGCCGTCCGCACCGTCAACAAGATTTTCGAGGGCACCACGATCGACCTCGGCATGGAGGACTAGCCCTGTCGCCGCGGCCGCTTCTGGCGGCGAGCTGGTGCCTGTCAATTGTTGACGTATGAACATTTGCTTGCATTTGCGTAAAGATTGCATCGCCCGCCCGGGTTCGACATAGAGTCGGCCCGGGCATCTTTATAATGCTGGCTAATAGACCCATTTGATTCCGACCGAACAAGGGAGCGAACATGGATCGCAGTAAGGTACCTGCCGTTCTATCCATCGCAGGATCCGATTCCAGCGGTGGCGCCGGCATTCAGGCCGACATCAAGACCATCACGGCGCACCGCCTGTATGCCGAGACGGCCATCACCGCCATCACCGCACAGAACACCCTGGGCGTCACCGCCGTGCAGAACATCTCCCCGGATATTGTCGCGGCGCAGATCGATGCCGTTTTTGATGATATCCGCCCCAACGCCGTCAAGATTGGCATAGTTTCCTCTGCCGAGATTATCGATGTTATCGCCGACCGCCTGAGCGCTTGGAACGCGACAAACGTTGTCGTCGACCCCGTCATGGTCGCCACCTCGGGCGCGCGGCTGATTGCCGAAGATGCCGCCGAGGCGCTCACCCGCCGCCTGTTCCCGCTAGCGACGGTTATCACGCCCAATATTCCCGAAGCCATGGCCCTGCTCGACTACGAAGTCGACTCCGAGCGCACGCAGCAAAATGCTGCCATGCTCCTCACCCGCCGCTTTGGTTGCGCATCTCTCGTTAAGGGTGGGCATCTTGTCAACGAGGCCAACGATGTACTGGCCGAACCCGCACCACTCGATGACGAGGGCAACCATCTTGGAGATCCACTCACCACGTGGTTCCGCCACAAGCGCATCGAGACCGACAACACACACGGCACCGGCTGCACGCTCTCGTCCGCCATCGCCTGCGCGCTGGCCCAGGGCATGGATCTTGCCGATGCCGTCAACGCCGGCAAGGCCTACCTAACGGGCGCTCTGGCCGCCGGCTTTGACATGGGCAAAGGTTCCGGCCCCGTCAATCACATGTGGCAGTATTAAGATTCGCAGCCCAAGCCACCGCAAAGGCGCCCGTCCCCTTTGCGGTGGCTTGGGGTCGCGCTACTCACCGAGCATCTCTTGGAGCTTGGCTGCCACGGCGTGGCCCAGGCTCTCGTGGCTTTCGGGCATCATGTGCAGATAATCGATATCGCCCGGCTCGGCAAAATCAGCGGCATTCAAAAAGTCGCAGCCAAACTGTTTAGCAGCATACGCATAGTATTCGGCAAAATGCTCCGAGGCCTCGACGGAGCGCTCGTCAAAGTCGGTCATGTACACATCGGCGATCTGCGGTTTAATCTTGATAGGCGCCATCAGCAGAATACGCGGGCAGGGCGCGGCTTCGGTCCAGGGAAACGCGCGGACGGTGCGAATCAGCGCCATGGCACCGTCAGCGATATCGGCAGCCCCCACGCTAAAGACTGTCTTGCAGTCGTTGGTGCCCAGCATAATCACGATCGCATCCAACGGCCTATGAGTCTCGAGCAGCATCGGCAACGCGCGGATGCCGTTGAGATTAGTGTCCAGATGGCACATGTCGTCACGCACCGTCGTGCGGCCGTTGAGGCCTTCCTCAATCACGTGCCAGCCCTCGCCCAGGTCGCGCTGGGCCACGCCGCACCAGCGCACATCGTGCGCATAGCGTACCGCGGTGCCGTCGCGCATGCCCGCCGGATCATAGCCGTAGGTATTGCTGTCGCCAAAGCATAGAACGTTTTTCATCGTAAGCCCTTCCTCTAGTAAAAAGAAAAAGTCGGCGGGAGCAGCCTCTCCCGCCGGCTCGACCTATCTGTCAGCACGTACCGATTACAGGTACTTGCGCCAATCGTCCTCGTCCTCATCATCCTCGGTAGCAGCCTGGATCTGCTCGGCGGCGCGAGCTGCCGCAGCGCGAGCGGCAACCTGGGCATAGGACTCCTCGTTGCGCTCGGGGAAGTTTGCCAGCACGTGCTCGAACTTGGCAAAATCTTCGTCCCAGCGCGTAGAAGGCACGGCAAAGAAGACTTGCTTGACCTTAAAGTCGCCCGACGCGAGCTCCTTGCGGAAGAGCTCGGCCACGGCCTCTGCGTCAAAGCCGTTGTTGTCGCAGCCCCAAGCGCCCAGCACGAGCTTCTCGCGACCTAGCTCGTCGCAGATGGCAAGCACAAAGCGGATGCGATCGCGCAGGGCGTCCAGCAGGGCATCGTCACCCACGCGATACTCCTGGCGAGCGCGCTTGGCGTTGGGCGCGGCGGCCACGATCACGTCGGCATACGCATGCACGTGGTTGCGGTCGAAGCGCACCGCAGGCACCACCAGCGCACGGTTTCGGTAAAGCTCGCAGTTGATGTTGCGACGACGGTTCTCGCCGTACCATTTGCGCTGTTTATCGAGCACGTTGTACAGGTACGAATCGGCACAGAGCGTGGCCTCCTGACCCAGATAGCCCTGGATGTAGCCGCCGCCCGGGTTGGTGAACGAGGCAAAGGCGAGCACAGCCATGTCGCAGAATTGCGCGTAGCCTCGGCCGTTATCCAGAATGGTCTGCGTGGCAGAGGCGTCGAGCACGGTGACCTCGGGCAGGACCGGAGCGGGCTCCTCGGCGGCAGGCGCGGACTCGGTCTCCGTGGCCTCCTCTGCGGGTGCAGGCTCGGCCGTAACCTCGGTCTCGGCGGACGCAACCTCAGCGGTCTCGGCCTCGGCGGCCTCAGACTCCTCGGCAACCTGTTCCTCGACAGCGTCGGCCGCTTGGGCCTTGGCCTTCATCGCCGCGACAAAACCGGCAGGCATACCATCGAACTCGCACACGCCGGCAAGCGAACGCTCGATATCCTTGGCGCACGCTTCGGACACAGTTGCCACGTGACGCTCGGCGGCCTTGGCACGGGCCTCGCGCTTGGGATTGGGCCGACCCGCTCGGTTGGACCTGCGGTTACGGTTCCTGTTGTCGACGTCTGCCATACGTGGTCACCTTTCCTGTCGCTGCCGCTATCGGCTTTTCCCATCCATGATACCCCGCCGCGTACAAAAAAGACGGCCCCGAAGGACCGCCTTTCGCATCGATTTACACGCACGGCAAGCACCGCCGCAATTCGCCACTAGTCGCGACGGCCAAGGATGTTCAGGATGCGCAGGAACACGTTGATAATGTCCACGAACAGATTGGACGCCATGAGCACGGCGTTGGGCAGCGTAGGCGGCACCGTCGTCGCAACATAGGTGTCGTAGCCAATAAAGCCGGCGAACACCACGATCACGATCAGATCGGTGATGGTCTGCGAGACGCCCATGAACATCAGCACGATCTCAACCAGAATAGTGGCGAGCAGAATGCCAAAACCGATGCCATATACGCGCTGGAAAAACTTGGGGAACGTCACGCCCAAGGCGCCAAAGACAAAGGTGATGGCGGCCGTGGCGATAAAGGCAGTGTTGATGGTGGGCAGGTCGTAGTTGGCAAGGCCAAACGACGCGGTCAGGCCAAAGGTACTCGCAAAGATTACGTAGCCCACAAGGGACAGGCCCACGGACTGCTTGCTGGCGGCGGCCAACATCATGACCATGCCGACGATGGTCAAAATAAACGAGCCAAAGACCAGTGGCAGGGCGGCGCCGCTCATCATCATGCGGGCAAACGCCATGGTGCTCGTAAAGTAAGCACCAGTGCCCATGGCACAAAAGCCCAAGAAGATGAGGGCAGACATGGCAAGATTATACGCACGCGGCGACATCTCCTTGGCACGGCTTGCGCCGGTTTCGATGGGGCCGTTCTGATAGCCCTGGATATCGTTCATAATTTCGTCCTTTCAAAAAGTGCCGTGAAAGACGGCACAGCAGGTGACAAGATTCCTGTCATTGTACCCGAATGCCGTACGTCCTTACCTACGGCGCTCGCCCTCGAGCGTACGATCAAAGGCCCAGACCCACCAACGCATCACGTGCGCCTGCGAGCCATCTGGTCGTTCGCGCGTCTGGTCCTCCAAATACAACTCGGTCGCGTGCCCGCCAAAACGCACCTTATAGGTTGCCGTACGAATGCCGTGAACTGTCAGGCCAAACCCAGTGGTCGAGACAATCTCGTCAATCGTAAAGCAACGACCGTCGACCCAGCAGACGGTGACCGGCACAACCTGCCCGCCCGCGAGGATGCGAGCCACGACGTCCACATACTGCTTGTGCACGCGCCGAGTTTTGCCATCTGTCTGTCGATATTCCATGCCTCCTATTATCGAACGCATGTTTGCATGTTGTAAAGCGAACAGACTGTGGTTTTGGAGTGTCGTAGTAATCGCACGTGTCCGCATGGCGTGTTAGCAAAAAGAACACCCGCGGTCAACAGGGCTAATATTTAATTTTAGTGCCAAAAAGTTCACTTCTCCCATCAGAACTCGGTAAAGAAACCCACAGGAGATGATACGATTTATCATGTTTTTGTAACGTGTCTGCAAACTTCGAGAAAGCCCATATATGGACGTAACGTTCTCAACCTTCCTCGGCCAAATTGTGTCGAACCCAGTCCTTGCCGTCACCGTGATCCTCGCGTTGGGCGCCATCTTCGTCAATGGATGGACCGACGCGCCCAACGCCATCGCGACCTGCGTCACTACGCGTTGCATGCCCGCCCGCGCCGCCATTCTCATGAGCGCCGCATTCAACTTCCTCGGCGTGCTCATCATGACGCACTTTAACGCGAGCGTCGCCAATACCATCTCGCATATCGTCGACTTTGGCGGAAACAGCACCATGGCGCTCGCCTGCCTGTGCGCGGCCCTGTTCTCCATCGTCGTCTACGGCGCCACAGCGTCGCGTTTTGGTATCCCCACCTCGCAAAGCCACAGCCTTATCGCCGGCCTGACCGGTGCCGCCATCGCCCTCGGCGGTGCGAGCAGCGTCAACGTCCACGAGTGGATGAAGGTCATCTACGGCCTGGCGCTCTCCATCGGCCTGGGCTTTGTCATGGGCTGGGTCCTGTGCAAGCTCGTCTCGATTCTTTTCGCCGCCGCCAACAGGCGACGTGCCAATGTCTTCTTTAAATACGCTCAGATCGCGAGCGCTGCGGCCATGAGCTTTATGCACGGCGCGCAGGATGGACAGAAGTTCATCGGCGTGCTCTTTTTAGGCGTGGCCTTTGCCAGCGGCCAGACGAGCGTCGGCGATGCAGGCATCCCCATCTGGATTATGCTGCTGTGCTCGGCCACTATGGGTATCGGCACCAGCGTGGGCGGCGAGCGCATCATCAAGTCCGTCGGCCAGAGCATGGTTAAGCTCGAGAAGTATCAGGGCTTCTCTGCCGACCTCGCAGGCGCCGCGAACCTGCTGCTTGCCACCCTTACCGGCATCCCCGTGTCCTCCACGCACATCAAGACCTGCGCCATTATGGGCGTCGGTGCCGTCAAGCGCCTCTCGGCCATCAACTTCGGCGTCGTCAAGGACATGATGTTCACCTGGTTCTTCACCTTCCCTGCCTGCGGACTCATCAGCTTTGTCATGGCCAAGCTGTTCATGATGTTCCTCTAGTCAAACCGAACGTCCATCCGGACTGCATTACCTCGCCCGCCCATCTTCACCTCGAAAGGACCACTCATGGCAAAGAAACCCGATTCGTTCTACTTTGACAACTACGTCGCCTGCGCCGACCTCGCCGTCCAGGCCGCAGAGCTGCTCACCAAGATTTTTGAGAACTTTGACCCTGCGCAGATCCACAACATGCTCGATAAGATGCATGCGATTGAGCATACGGCAGACAAGAAGCACCACGAGCTCGAAGACGCCTTGCTCACCGCCTTTATCACCCCGCTTGAGCGCGAGGATCTGGACCTGATGAGCTGCTCGCTCGACACCGTGCTCGACCGCATCGAGGGCGTCGTGCAGCGCGTCTACTTCACCAACATCCAGAGCATCCATCCCGACGCCATCGTCATCGCCCACAAGGTGACTGACGCCTGCCGCGCCATGAAAGACCTGATGGTCGAGCTGCCCAACTACCGCAAGTCAAAGACCCTGCGCGAACTCGTCATCCAGATCAACACCATCGAGTCCGAAGCCGACGAGCTCTATATCAACGCCATGCGCAACCTGCACGTTAACGGCAAGGACCCGCTCGAGGTCATCGCCTGGCGTGACGTGTACGCCTTCCTGGAGTACTGCGCTGACTGCTGTGAGAATGTGGCCGATGTTGTGGATTCGATTGTCATGAAGAACAGTTAATTGGGGGGTACGTGTCCCGGCGGCGAAGGGCCGGCCACGGTTTGCTTTCTCACTCCGGCTGCTTTGCAGAGTCGTTCGAAAGTAAACCGTGGCCGGCCCTTCGCCTTACGTACCACCATTGGGAACTTTGGCTGATACTTTGAAAGCGATGGGGCCTTTGTTGACAGGACCTTGGGGCCCGATTGGAAACTTTGGGACCGCCTTAAACGTTTGGGTGGATGGGGCTTTGGGTACCCTTTGGTTTACTTTGGATTGATTTGCTGACTTTGGAGGGTTTGGTTATGGGGTATTTGGATCTGGCTCGGTCTCGGTATTCTTGTCGTTCTTTTGAGGATCGGGCTGTTGAGCAGGCTGTGGTGGATGCCATTGTTGAGGCTGGGCGGATTGCTCCTTCTGCTTGTAATAATCATCCAACCCGTGTGATGGTGTTGCATACGCCTGAGCTTCTGGAGAAGGCAGCTGCTTGTCAGCCTCGGTTTGCTCGTGATGGGTCTATCTTTGGCGCTCCGCTTATCTTCCTTATTTGCAGCGTTACCGATGATGCCTGGGTGCGCCCGTATGATCAGATGAACTCGAGTGCCATCGATACTTCGATCGTCTGCGATCAGATGATGATGGAGGCCACCGAGCAGGGCCTGGGAACGTGCTGGGTATGCCATTTTAAGCCTGAGGTGGCACAGGAGCAGTTCAATCTGCCCAAGGGCGTCTATCCCTATCACATGCTCGTCTGTGGATATCCTGCCGACCACATCGCCGATCCCGAGCATCGCGAGGCCCGTACCATTCCCCTCTCCGACTTCCTCCTCAAGTAGGTTTTGGGACATGCCTTAAAACCTACCCTTGACCGCTCACCCGTTCGCCGAGTTCTGCGCCACTATGTGCAGGGCTCGGTTTTTTATGTTACGCACTCCGGCACAGTCATAAAAAAGGACCCGCAAGCTGCGGGTCCTTTCTAGGCACTAAATTGTAGGCCGAATGTTAGTCCAGGTCGTCGGCAGCAAAGTTGTCGATCGGAGCGAAGGGATCGGCCGCGGGGACAACCGGGTCAGCGACGGGCAGCGGCTCGGCGGGAACAGTCACTGCAGGAGAAGCGGCAGAACCGACCGGCGTGGAGGCCATCAGATCGGCCGGGAAGGAATTCTGGGCATCGTCCATGAAGTGCTGGATGAGCTTGAGATACTCTGCCTTGAACTCCTCACGGGAAGCCTTGAGACGATCGATCTCCTCGAGCTCGGCCTGCTTCTCGGTCAGAGCCTGGCGGATAACCTCGCGGGCCTTGGCGTCAGCCTCGTTGCGGATACGCTCAGCGTTCTCGTTGGCATCGTTGACGATGGTCTCAGCGGTCTGCTGGGCAGCGATCAGGGCGGCGGAAATCTGGCGCTCCTGAGCGGAGAAGTCAGGGGCGGGAGCAGCCACGGGGGCGGCAGGAACGGCCTGGGCGGTGGCATCCTGAGCCTGGGCAAGCTGAGCCTGCGCATCGGCAAGCTGCTGCTCGGTAGCAGTCAGACGACCCTTAAGGTCGACGATCTTAGCGAGCATAGCGTCAACCTCGGAGGACAGCGTCTCCAAGAAGACGTCGACCTCGGCAGGATCGTAGCCACGCTTGGCCTCAGAGAAAGTCTGAGCCTGGATGTCTGCAGGGGTAATAGCCATAACAAGTCTCCTTTTTCATCGCCTCGGCGCTACACGCCCGACGTAAGTTACTAAGTCAGTTCTACACGAGTATACCTATAAGAAGCTGCAGAACCAGCCTCTGCACCAACTGCAACGCAATAATCGCAACGACCGGCGAAAAATCGATACCGCCCATCGGCGGGATGAAACGACGGAACAGGTTGAGCCACGGACCGCACACGCTATCAAGCACCGCAGCAATATCCTGAAGCAAACCACCCTGCTTCATGGGAATCCACGTCATAAAGCAGTAGACGACAATGAGCGTGGAATAGAAGTTGAACAGCGTGTTGACCAGCTGGACGATAGTGTAGATGTTGATGGGAATCTCCTCGTCTTGTCTTTACTTAAGGTAGCCGTCGGCACGAAGCTTCTTGAGATCGGAATCTTTGACCTCGCAACCGGCGGGCAGCACCATGAACACGCGGTCGCCCACCTCCTTGACCGTGGCACCCAGACCGCAGGCAAAGCCGTAAGAGAAGTCCAAGACGCGCTTGGCAACTTCGGTGCGTACGCCCACAAAAATCAGTGCGACAGGCTGCTTGGTGCGAACGCGGCGCACCACAGTCTCCACGTCGTCATAGCTCTCGGGGCGCAGGACATAGGCCGGCAGCTGCGGCGTGGCGTTGATGATATTGCTCGCATAGGCCGAGGCATCGCTCGGTGTAGGCGCGGGTGCAGCGGCGGCACGGGCGCGGGTATTCTCGGCGTAGCTCGACGGCGTGTCATAGGCACCGGGACGATAACCGCTCGCAACACTGTCCTGCGAGCGCGAAGGCGGGTTATACGTCGTGGCATGGCGGGAGTCATCGCCGACCAGCTGACCGGAGCGCGTATACACGGCAACCGACTCAGCTTCACCGCGGCGCGTCTGACCAAGCAGGCCGTTGCTCGGCTCGTCTTGGGTGTAGAAGCCCTCGCCCGAAGCACCGCTGTAGCCGTTGCCCTGATAACTATCGTCATAGCCGTCATCGTAGCCGTAGTCGTCGTCCTGGCCATAACCCTGGTCGTAACCCTGCTGGCCGCCCAGGTGCATCTTATTTTTAATCTCGTCAAGGAAGCCCATGGTTGTGTCCTCTCGCGGTTTAGTGCAGGCGCCCCGATAATCAGTGCGCACTTCAGAGCCTTATTTTACTGCAAACTCCGGGCTAAATACTACCCTGCCCAGGCGAACGAGCGTAGAGCCCTCCTCAAGGGCAGGCTCAAAGTCCTCGCTCATGCCGCAGGAAAGCTCAGGCAGGTTCAAATCGGGATGCGCCGCCTCCAGCTCATCCCTCAGCTCACGAAGCCCCGCAAAGGTGCGGCGTGCCACATCCTTATTCCCCCGGGGCGCCATAGTCATAAGCCCCTGCACGCAAATTCCCTCAAGCTCCGCAAGCTCACCCGCGGCGGTGCGAATCTCATCGGGCGAAAAGCCTCCCTTCGACTCCTCACCACTCACATTGACCTCAATGAGCACACGCTGAGGGCCGGCGAGCTCGCCTGCCTCAATCTTGCGGACAGCACGGCTCGAGATCGCCTGCGCCAGATGCAGCGAACCCACCGAGTGAATCAGCTCGGCTGAGCCCAGCACCGCATTTATCTTATTGGTCTGCAGGTTGCCGATCATATCGAAGCGCACCTCGGGCAGCTCCGGATGCTCCGCCAGACCCGCGAGCTTGCGAACCAGCTCCTGCGGGCGGTTCTCGGCAAAATGGCGATACCCCGCCTGGATGGCGGCAACGGTCTCATCGACACCAACGGTCTTGGACACGGCAATGAGGCGCGCGGCGTCGTGGGGACGGCCTGCGCGATCGAGCGCCGCATAAAAACGTTCCAGAATCTGCTCGCGGCGAGCGCGCATCAAGTCCAAATAGTTATCCATTGCCAATCGCCTCCGCTGACAGCCAAACAAGTAGTCCCATGCTATCGCAAGAGCGCGGCCCCGCATGTGCAAGGCCGCGCTCACTTAGGTATTTACAATCTTTCGACGAACGGGGTTACTTACTCCTCGTCGTCCTCGCCATCGTCCTCGTCCTCAGGATGATCGAGCAGGTAGCGAAGACCCTCGCTGACCTCGTTAACGGGCACCTTGGCAACGTAGCGCGCGTCGACGGCGGGCCTCATGATAACACCCTCGCCCGAAGGCACACGCATGCTCTCGAGCTCATCCTCATCAGTGCGGGCGATATCGCCGGCATTCATGCGCTGACCAGTCAACAGGAAGGTCAGACGGCAAGCGGCATCGATGGAAATCGAAGCGATGCGATCGAGGTAGCGAGAAACCATGATAGCGCGGCGCAGGTCGTCATAGTTGCCGTCGTCGTCCATAAAATCGCCCGTGTCCATGCGGTTAAAGGTGCGGAAGAACTTCTCGTACGCCGCATGCACCGGCTCGTCCTCGACGGCCAGGTTGCAGATGATGGACATGTCGTTAGTGACGAGCGCGGAAAGCGACGAACCCAGCACCTGGTAAACGGCTTCGGCCTCGGCCTCGACCGTGCCGACAAGCTCCTTGGGCAGCGAGATGTCGGCCTTGACCATGTGACGCGTGGCGCGGCAGATCTGACGAACCTTATCGGTCATGCGCTGCAGGTTAAAGTCGACGTAGATAATCGTCTGCAGCATACGGAAGTCGGAGGCGACCGGCGACTGCGTGGCGATCAGGTTGTAGCAGACGGCCTCCAGGTTGGCGCAGCGCGCGTCAATCGAAAGCGTGCGCTTCTTGGTCTTAGTGGCGAGCTTGCGGTCGTCGGTCACATAGGCCCTCACAGCATCGTGGAGGGCCAGATCGACGGCCTCATAGATGCTCAGCATCTCGTGACGGGCCTCGACGAGCTGACGGGAAAACAGTTTACGCATGGTTCACTCCAATCAGTTGGGTGCGGTCATGCCGCCCGCACAGTGAATACGCACCGGACCAGGTCCGATCGACTTGGGACTAGTCGCACCGATCAGCCAAAGCGGCCGGTGATATAGTCTTCCGTCCGCGAATCCACCGGGCTGGTGAAGATCGCGTCGGTTTGACCATACTCGATGAGCGTGGCGGGCTCGCCGGCAACTTCCTGCAAGAAGAATGCGGTGTAGTCGCTGATACGAGCTGCCTGCTGCATTGAATGCGTGACGATGATGATCGTCATCTCGGGCGCCAGCTCGGCCATCAGTTCCTCGACCTTAGAGACGGACGTGGGATCGATGGCGGAGCAGGGCTCGTCCATCAGGAGGACATCGGGTTGCACCGCAAGCACGCGTGCGATGCACAGACGTTGCTGCTGACCGCCCGAGAGCGCCAAACCATCCTTGTTGAGCTGATTGGATACCTCTTTCCAGAGGTTGGCGCGCTTGAGCGATTCTTCCACGATGTCATCGAGGTCGCTTTTGCTAGTCACGCCCTGCAGACGAGGGCCAAAAGCGACATTCTCGTAGATGGCTTTGGGAAACGGGTTGGGCTGCTGAAAGATCATGCCCACGCGGCGGCGAAGGTCGACCGGGTCGACGCCCTCGGCATAGATATCGTTGCCGTCGAGCGTCATGGTGCCCTCGACGCGAGTGCCCTCGATAAGGTCATTCATACGGTTGATGCAGCGCAAAAACGTCGATTTGCCGCAGCCCGAAGGACCGATAAACGAGGTGATGGCGTTTTTGGCGATGTTGAGGTCGAGCCCCGTCAGCGCATGAAAGTCACCGTACCAAAAGTTGAAATCCTTGGCCGTGATGGCCGCTTGCTCCGGCGTAGGAGCGGACTGATAGACGGACATGGGACTCCTTAACTAGCGGCGCTTGCGCGACAGATAACGCGCAAACAGGTTGAAGGCCAGAATAATCGCCATCAGCAAAAGCGCAGTGCCGTAGGCTGCGTTCATGTTGATGCCGTCATTGGCAAGCAAATAGAGGTGAACGGTCATGGGACGACCGGAATCGAGCGGCGAGATAGGCAGGTTGATGGCCTGACCCATGGTATAGAGCACCACCGCGGTCTCGCCGATGGCGCGGCCGATCGCAAGCACGATACCGGTGGCGATGCGGCCAAAGGCAGAAGGAAGCACGATCTTGGAGACGACCTGCCACTTGGTGGCGCCCAGGCCATATGCGCCCCAACGGATATAGCGCGGAACGGCGCGGATCGCCTCCTCGGTGGTGCGCATGACGATGGGCAGCATCAAAAGCGCCAGCGCCAGGGCGGCCGAGACCATCGAAAGGCCCAGGCCCATGGCCTCGACAAACAAGGCGTAGCCAAACAGGCCCATAACGATGGAGGGCACCGAGGCCAAAGCGTCAGCAGCGTAGCGAATGAGATCGACGACCTTGCCCTGCTTGGCGTACTCGGCCAGATAGACGGCTGCCAGCACAGCGATCGGCGTGCAGATGAGCATGGCGAGCGCCGTCACGTAGACGGTCGAGACGATCGTAGGCCAAATGCCACCTTCGGCGTTTACGCCCTGCGGCCAGCTAAAGATAAAGTCGAGCGAGATATGCGGCAGACCGTTGATGACCACGTAGGCGATAATAGCGAGCAACACCAGGGTAGTGATATAGGCCGCGGCGCGAAACACGCCGAGCATAATCTTGTTGGACAGGTCCTTGTTGATGCGGCCCTTCTTACCATGGGAAAGGGCACGCTTGATGCGCTCGCGCGACGAGGTCGTATCGACCGTCGTGTCAATGGAATCGGACATAGCCTACCCCCTCTTCTTCTTGGAAATCAGACGGACGATACCCACCAGCGTGGCGGAGATGATAAACAGAACCACGCCCATGCCAAACAGAGCCGAGCGGTGCAGACCCGAGGAATAGCTCATGTCGAGCGCGATCTGGCTCGTGAGCGTCGAGATGGGGCTCGAGATGCTATCCGGAATGACCGGGGCGTTGCCCACGACCATCAACACGGCCATGGTCTCGCCGATGGCGCGCCCCATGCCCAAAACGATGGCGTCCACAATGCCCAGCTTGGCGGCCGGCAGCACAACCTTGTAGATGGTCTGCCACTTGGTGGCACCCATAGCATAGGACGCCTCGCGAATGCCCATGGGAATGGAATTGAGCGCATCGATCGTGAGCGTGGTGATGGTGGGCACGATCATAATGGCGAGCACGAACCACGCCGTCAGCGCGCCAAAGCCAAGACCGCCGGTCAGCTGCGCGATAAACGGACGGATGATGACCATGCCAAAGAAGCCGTAGATGATAGAGGGGATGCCCGCCAGCAGGTCGACGGCGGGGCTGATGAGCTTGCGCACGCGCTTGCTGGCGATCTCGACCAGATATACAGCCGTGCCCACACCCAGGGGCACGCCCATGGCGAGCGCACCGACCGTCACCAGACCAGAGCCCGCCAGCAGCGACATGATGCCGTAGTGGCCCTCGGAGGGCGCCCACGTAAAGCTAAAGAAGTCCGCCAGACCGATGTCGGTAAAGACCGGCAGCGCCGAGTACGTGGTAAAGACAAAAATCAGGATGACGGTGACGACCGCCAAGAACGCGCAGGCAAAAAAGATCCACTGCAGCGCCTTCTCCTTAAGATAGGTGCTGCGCGACACCAACGCCAACTCACGCTTTTTGGGCGCCTGAGCCTCCTGCTCAATCTGGGGGGTTTCCTGTGCTTCCACGCTACTCACTCCCCTTTCCGTCGTTGGTGACGGGAATAAAGCCCGCCTCGCGAATCTGCTTGTCCATCTTCTCGGACGTCACATAGTCAATGTAGTCCTGCGCCTGCTGCGAAGGCATACCCTTCACAAAGAAGTAAAGGTCGCGCGAAATGGGATATCCGCCGCTTGCGACCGTCTTCTCGGATGCCTCGACATGGTTGACCGAAACGGCCTTGATCGAGGTCTTGGCGTTGAGGCCCTCGACAAAACCCAGCGAGATGTAGCCAATGGCGCCACGCGAGCGAGACACGACATCGCGTACCTGGCCCGTACCCGAAAGAACGGCCGAGCGACGATCGAACGGCGTGCCGTCCATCACGATGGTACGGAAGGCCTCGCGCGTACCGGACGCCTCGTCGCGGTTGATAACCTGAATCTTCAGGTCCTCTCCGCCAACTTCCTTCCAGTTGGTGATCTTGCCGGCGTAAATATCGCGGAGCTGCTCGGTCGAGAGATTGTCGACCGGGTTGTCGTCGTTCACGATGACTGCGATGCCGTCGTGGGCAATGACGACGGGAGTCAGGCCCAGATCCTGTTCGTCGGCATTGAGTCCACGGGAGGAGCTGGCGATATCGGCCGTGCCGGCGCTGACGGCCTCGATCCCAGCGGAAGAACCCAAACCGGAAACGAGCACGTCGATGCCGGTCTCCTCCTTAAAGCCCTCGGCCGCAATCTCGGCGATAGGAAGGCAGGTCGTGGAGCCGGCCACGGTAATGGAAGAGGTAGAAGATCCCGAAGAACAGGCGCACAGCGTAAGCGTAAGCACGGCGGCGCTCAGGACCGATACGATCTTTCTCATAGCATCACGCCGATCGCAGCATGGCGCCCACAGGTGCCGTCCTCGTTACGGCAGGAATAAAAGCGGTCGTTCTGACGCACGGTCGAAAGCTGGGTATCCACGATATTATCCGCGTCGACACCGACATCTACCAGCGCCTCGCGAATGGCAGCGGAAAGATCGAGCATGCGAGAGGTATTCGCATCGATGCAAGAGAACTCGGCGGCAAAGCGATCCATGAGTTCCTGGGATACCTCATATTCGTCACCCAAGATATGGGGGCCGATATAGGCGGAAACGTCGCTCGCATCGCAACCGGCAGCATCGCAAAGCGCCTGGCACGCCTTGGCGGAAATGCGCGCAATCGTGCCTTTCCAGCCAGAGTGCACCACGGCAAAGCCACCGGGAGCCACCAGCACCACGGGAACGCAATCGGCAAAGCAAAGCATCACGGGCACCTCATGCGCCGTGCAGACAATGGCATCGCAGCCCTCGGCAATCTGCTCGCGAATGTTCTCGAGATCACCGGCACCGTTCGAGGCCACCGTCACGACATGGTCACTGTGTACTTGATTGGGAACAAGCAGGTTGTGCTCGCACTCGGCGGCCCCTATGGCCTCGAGTGCGCGTCGACGATTTTCTTGAACGGCAAAGGGGTCATCGCCAACATGCGAGCCCAGATTGAGTGAGGAGTACGCATCTTCGGAAACACCGCCGGCGCGTTCGGTGAAGGCAAAGCGAACATCGTGCGTCGCACCCTCCACCAACGTAACTCCATCATGGTCGACACGCGAAACGCTGTCCGCACGTGCTGCCATACTAAAGCCTCCTAATAACACAAGTATCGCGGCGACGCCGCAGCAGTCCGTGTCATACGGCTGCCATACTTAATCAAAATGATACCCGCAGCGGCAGGGACCAAACGTAAAGGGAACGTAAGGAGATTGGAGGCTTTCTTTTACAAAGGCGAAACACAACAAAAAAGGGGTGCGCCCAATCGGTCGCACCCCATGCAGGTCGTTGAGAAAGACGAACTAGAAGCTGCCGCGCTTCAGGAAGTCGGGAAGCTCGAACTGATCGTTGCCGAAGTTAGGAAGCTCGGTGCCACCGACGTTACGGGTCGGAGCGGCCTGAGCCGGACTGGTGGCCGGAGCGGTGCGCTGCGGCTCAGCGGAGGCAGCTGCCTTGCTCTGAGACTGCTGAGCAGCAAAGAGCTCGTCCTGACGGTTGACGTTGGAGTCGGAGAAGCCCGTAGCGATGACGGTGATACGCACCTGATCGCCCAGGGACTCGTCGACAACGGTACCGAAGATGATGTTGGCCTCGGGGTCGACGGCGTTGGCGACAACGTCGGCGGCGTCGCTGATCTCCTGGATGCCCAGGTCCTTGGAACCGGCGATGGAGAGCAGCACGCGCGTGGCACCATCGATGGAGCTCTCGAGCAGCGGGCTGGAGATGGCCTGCTGGGCAGCGTCGACGGCACGGGTATCCCCAGAAGAGGTACCGATACCCATCATGGCGGTACCGGCCTGCTTCATAATGGTCTTAACATCGGCGAAGTCCAGGTTGATGATACCGGGGACGGTGATGAGGTCGGTGATGCCCTGGGTGCCCTGGGAAAGGACGCCATCGGCAATCGCGAAGGCCTCGAGCATGGTGGTCTTCTTCTCGGCGATGTCGAGCAGCTTATCGTTAGGGATGACGATCATGGTGTCGACGCAATCGGAGAGGGTCTTAATGCCCTCCTCGGCGCTCTTCTTGCGCTTGCGGCCCTCGAAGGTGAAGGGCTTGGTCACGACGGCGACGGTCAGCGCACCGACCTCGTTCATCGCGATATCGGCAACGATGGGAGCAGCGCCGGTACCGGTGCCACCGCCCTCGCCGCAGGTGATGAACACCATGTCGGCGCCAGCGAGCGCCTCGGCAATGTCGTCGCGTGACTCATCGGCAGCCTTGCGGCCAACCTCGGGGTTGGCGCCGGCGCCCAGGCCGCGGGTAAGGTCGGTGCCGATGTGCACCTTGATATCGGCATCAGAGATCGCGAGTGCCTGAGCATCGGTGTTGATGGCAACAAACTCGACGCCGCGGATGCCCTCTTCGATCATTCGATTGACCGCGTTGGTACCGCCGCCGCCGACGCCGACCACCTTAATGACGGCAAGGTAGTTGTTGATCTCTGTCTCGTGCATGTCGGTCCTCCGAACAAAGGTTATAGCCATAGCATGGGTCGACCCCTGCGCACATTAACCTTCAGGTTGAAAGTAAATGCAAAGGTAAACCATATTATGTTTGCACATTATGAACGTATCAGTCAAATAATTGACCGTGAAAACCAAACAAACCAGATAAACGGCGTGGTATGGCCCCTCAACAAAGCATCAACCAGCGCTACGAGGTCGGAGCGTTCCTAAATGTATAGTTACCCGGAGAGCGCACATTGATATACGTTACGCCCTCTACCTGCGAAAGCAGCTTGGTGACTACGCGCTCCTTCTTGACGATATCGTTCGAATCGCCCAGCGACACTTCAATGCCGTTATTGAGGTTTGCCGAGATGGCTTCGACCGAAGGCGTGGAAATATCCTTGACTTGTCCCAAGAACTCGCTCGAAAAACCACGCACATAATCCAAGCCAGCCTTAACGGCCTTGGAGCTCACCGCCTGGCCGGAAACCGGAGCGACATCCGCCGAGACATCAGTCAACAACACCGCGCCATAGTGCTTAGCGAGCGCCAGCGCGGCATCAATGCCGGTCAGGGTATTTGAGCCCTGCCCCGTCGTGATGACGTTGCCCTGGTCATCCACTTCGACCGACGTCGACAGCGGGGCGATCCAGGTGTCATCATCCCCGATGGCCCAGGCAAGGTCATCGGAGCTGATATAGGCAATTGCGATGACCTTGCGCTCCATCGGCGTAATGATGAGCGTATGCGGGAACTGACGCTGGACATCCACGCCCGAGACCCACGGATTCTGCTTGAGGTCCTCGGTAATCTGGTCGGGATCGACGTTAAAAAGCGACGTTCCCTCGGGCAAATCGATCAGCTGGATAGCATCGTGCTTCGTCACATGCTCGCTGCCTTGAATCTGAATATCAGTGGCGGTAAACAATCCAGAGTTAATCACCACGATGGCAACGACGACGAGCACGGCCAAGACGGCCAAAACGCCGCCCACGATTTTGCCTTTGCCTGTAACGACAGAAGCGGCGTCTGATGTTTTATTTGCCATCGCCCTAAGTGAAGACAACGGGTTGACGCCTTTTTTACCCGAAGGCCTCTTGGCGGTAGCCGGCACCGATGTCAGCGAGCGCGGTTTCGATGCGCCCAGCGTGCGACCCGGACGCGCCGCCTTAGTTCCTGCCGAGGGCTTAGGAGTTGCCAAAGGACGGGCAGGCTTGGCGCCCATAAGAGGCTTTGACGTCGCCGAGGGACGCGAGGACTTTTTTGCGGCCGGACGATTACCGAGCTGCGAGCCGACAACCGGACGACTGGTCTGTCGAGCACGCCCGACAGACTTAGAGTGCGCGACGGTATTGCGTTGAGGTTTGGCAGGCGCGCCGGAACGCCCTCCGGCGCGACGGAAGGTGGGTTTCGATGCTCTAGAAGCCGAGGAATTTAACTTCCGGTCTGAGCTCGATGCCATACGCCTCCCTCACCTTTCCGTGCACATGTCTGATAACCGCGGCAACGTCATCGGCCGAGGCAGTTCCGTTATTAACGATAAAATTAGCGTGAACGGGCGAAACTTCCGCGCCGCCAATCGAAAAACCCTTTAATCCACAATCCTCGATAAGCTTGCCCACACTCGCATCGGGCGGGTTGCGAAAGACCGACCCGCAGGATGCGCGACCCATGGGCTGCGTACGCTTGCGCCTCGTCAGGTACCGCTCCATGCGCTCGCGAATGTCGGCCTTGGGCGCCGGTTTAAGTTTGAGCACGCACTCGAGGATGATCTCATTGCGGGGAAGGCTACATTCGCGGTAGCCCCAAGTGATCTCGGACCCCGCATAATGCTTGATACCGGATGCCGGGTCAAACGTTACGACATCCTCAACCAGCGAGCCAATCCATTCGGTCCGCGTGCCGGCATTCATAGATATCGCACCGCCGACCGACCCAGGGATGCCAACGGCAAACTCAAGGCCCGAGAGGCTACGCGACAGGACATCGTTGACCAGGCGCGCAAACATCACGCCCGCACCGACCGTCAGCGTACAACCGTCATCGGCAACAACCGTGCGCTGAAACTCACGTCCGAGCGAAATGACGGCACCGCGATAACCGCCATCGGCAACCAGCAGATTGGAGCCCTTGCCGATGATGACCCACGGCACCTGCTCGCGATCGAGCACCGCCACGGCGCGGCGAAGGGCATGATAGCTATGGCACGTCACAAAGAGGTCGGCCTTGCCGCCGATACGATAGCTCGTATGACGCGCAAGGCGCTCGTCCTCGATCACATCCGTGTCGATCATGCCCGAGAGCGCCATGACGGCGTTAAACAGACCCATTAGACTTAAGCGTCTTTCTTGGCAGTCAGATACTCAATGAACTCGGGACCGACGGTCGTAACGTCACCGGCACCCATAGTGAGCAGCAGGTCGCCCGCGCCCACCATCTGCTCGAGCTCCTGATTGAGCTCAAGACGGCTGGAGCAGTACACGACCTCCTTGCCAGGATGCTTGGCGCGCACGGTATCGGCGAGCATCTTAGAGGTGACGCCCGGAATGGGCATCTCGCCAGCCGAGAACACATCAATCAGCAGCAGTTTATCGGCATTGGCAAATGCATCGGCAAAGTCGTTGCACAGGGCCTGCAGGCGCGAATAGCGGTGCGGCTGGAACACGACGTCGACGTGCTTGTAGCCCAGCGACGAAGCAGCAGCAAGCGTCGCCTTGATCTCGGTGGGGTGATGGCCGTAATCATCGACCACGGTGATGCCATCGATATCGCCCACGTGGGTAAAGCGACGGCGGACGCCCTCAAAGCTCGAGAGCGCCTTGGCGGCGGCGTCGATGTCAAGGCCCAGGACATGGGCGACGGTGAGCACCGCTGTGGCGTTGAGCATGTTGTGGCGACCGGGGTTGCTCTTGATCTCCACAGCGTGCTCAGTGCCGTCCTCAAAGCGAACGATAAAGTCGCTCTGGATGCCCTTGACATCCGGGTGCATGCAGACGATGTCGTTGCTCTCGGCAAAGCCGTAGGAAAGCACGTGACGACCCGTCGACTTGGCGAGCTCGACCAGATGCGGGTCCTCACCGCAGACGATGACGGTGCCGTCCTCGCCCACCAGGCTCATGAATTTGGCGAAAGTCGCCTCGATCTCCTCGATACCCGAGTAGTGATCGAGGTGGTCGGCCTCGACGTTGGTCACGATGACCACGTTGGGGTTCAGGAACAGGAAGGAGCTGTCGGACTCGTCGGCCTCGGCGACAAAGTAGTCGCCCGAGCCGTTCTTGCCGTTCGTGTCATAGCCCTCGACGATGCCGCCGATCAAGAAGCTCGGATCCAGACCCATGCGGTCGAGCATGGTGGCGCACATCGAAGACGTGGTGGTCTTGCCATGCGTGCCGGCAACAGCGACGGTGGTGTAGCCGTGGCCCAAAGCAGAGAGCATCTTGGCACGGGGCCACACGGGAATACCAAGCTCGCGAGCGCGCACGAGTTCAGGGTTGGACTCCGGAATAGCGGTGGAGACAACAACCACGTCGGGCTTGACCTCGTCGATCGCGGCGGCCTCATGGCCCACATGCACCTTCACACCAGCGCGGGTAAGCTGGCGGATATAACGTGACGTCTTAAGGTCGGAGCCGGTAACGGCATAACCGCGCTCGTGCAGAACGAGGGCGATGCCGCTCATGCCGGCGCCGCCGATACCGATAAAGTGGGCGCTCTTAAACTCGGGCGCGGAGGTTGCAGTCTGGGAATCAGCCATGTGCTCGTGTACTCCTTGCGTAAACACTGCCTGTAACCCGTTAACTGTACCGCACCTACCGCATCAGCGCGAGGGCGACCGACGATATCCCGTCTAACTAACGCAAACCCTCTACCGCATCCGCCAGAAGAGCGGCGGCCCTATCCTGAGCCAGACCACGCGCCGCCTGACGCATGGCGTCGCGTGCCGCCGCGTCATCGACCAGGTGCAGCAGCTCATCGGCAAAGGCAGAACCGTCGATATCGGCATCGGCGCAGAGCACGCCGGCCCCGGCGTCGACCAGATAACGGGCATTGGTGGTTTGGTGGTCGGCTGTCGCATGCGGGTACGGCACGAGCACCGAAGGCACGGCGAGCGCAGCGATCTCGGCCACGCTCGATGCGCCCGAACGCGAGAGCACCAAATCGGCAGCAGCCAGCATATCGCCCATGTTGTCGATGTAAGGCTGGACGCGGTAACGCTTCGCCTCCTCGGGCGTCAGCGCCAAAGCGCGCTCGGTCTCCTCAAAGCCGTCGGCACCCGTCGAATGCAACACATAGAGGTTCTTGCGCGAAAGCAGCTCGTTTTTGAGCGAAGTCACGCGCTCGTTGAGGTGCTGAGCGCCAAGTGAACCGCCAAAGACGAGCAGCAGCGTAGCGTCCTCGGGAACGCCAAGTGCCTTGCGGCCGCGAGCGCGATCGCCCTCGATTACCGAGCGACGTACGGGGTTGCCGGTCATGAGCACGTGGCCAGGGTCACCTTCGCGCTCAAAGACCGAACGCGCTGCCGGCACCGAGATGCACACGCGGGCGGCGTGGGAGTTCATCATCTTGTTGGCCAGGCCCGGAACAGAGTTCTGCTCATGCAGCAGATACGGAACGCCCGCGCCCTTGCACCACCTCAGCAGCGGAACCTCGACATAGGCACCAAAACCAATGGCGGCATCGGGCTTGCCGACCTTTGAGAAATGACTGGCGAGCGTACGTATGGCCTTGTTGACACGCCACAGCGAGGTCAGCGCCGTCCAAGGACGGGAGCGGTCGAAGCCCGTGACCGTAATGGGCACAAAATCAAACCCAGCCTCGGGGACCAGACGACCCTCGAGCTTGCGCGACTGGCCCACGAATACAACGTGGTGGCCACGGTCACGCAGCTCTTCGGCCAAGGCGAGCGCGGGGTTGATGTGTCCTGCCGTGCCGCCGGCTGCAATAGCAACGGTCATCTTATCGGTCATGGTAGTCCCTTCGTACACGCGGTCCCTGGTCGTCGGTACGCAGACGCGCCGACGGGTCCGAGTTCAAATCGATTCGATTATATCCGCCGCCCACGTTGCGAGGGCTGGGGCGCTGCGGACGACCTTGCGGAGCCGTTCGCGAGCGTGGACGAGCTGCCGGCTCGGTCGCAGAGCCATCCAGGACGGTAAAACCGTTACGCGAAGATCGCTCGCCGCGCACGTGGGGCACGCCGGCGGTACTCTCATCCATAACGGCAAAGCTCTCACGGCGGCGGTCATACTCATCGCGGCGGGCGCTCTCATACGAAACGCGCAGGATCAGACCAGCGAGCATAAGCGACACAATAATCGACGAACCGCCGTAGCTAATAAACGGCAACGGTTTGCCCGTCATGGGAAACACGTTGAGGATGCCCAGCGCGTTAATCAAAAACTGCACCGCGAGAATGACCGCGGAGCCAGACGCCATAAGCGCGCCCCGACGATCGGTCGCCTGCTCGGCAATGCGAAACGCCGAGTAGATCAGCATCGCAAACACCAAGAAGAACAGCACGGTTCCGACAAAACCGACTTCCTCGCCAATGATGGCCAGGATGTAGTCGTTATGCGCCTCGGGCAAATACGAGTACTTCATGGTGGAGTTACCGATGCCGCGACCGAACAGGCCGCCCGAGGCAAAGGCCATGATGGCAAGCGTGGCCTGATAGCCGTCACCATACTCGTCGGCCCAAGGGTTCAAGGCAACCTGAATACGCACCATACGGTACGGCTCTGCGACAAGCGCAATCACGATCACGAGAATGCCGAAGATTAGCACGCCGATGATAAATCTGGGGTCGAGACCCGCAAATAACGCCATGCACATGAGGGTCAACAGGATAATCAGGACAGTACCGAAATCGGGCTGGATAAAGATCAAAAAGAACGAAATGCCCAGGTAGATGCCCATCTTGCGAAGGAATTCGTTGATGTTGCCACCGGGCGAAAAGAAGCGATCAAGCATGATGGCCGAATACGCAATGGCAAATGGCTTTAAAAACTCGGAAGGCTGGAACTGAATACCGGCGATGTTGAGCCAGCGCGTGGCGCCACGGCTGCCGCTGCCCACCAAGAACACCAGAAACAGTAGCCCTATCATGCCGATAAGGAAGATCCTGAGCATATCCTCCCCAAACCAGCTGTCCGGCAAAACGCGCACGATGGCAATCAGCGCCAGAACACCGACCACGGCAAACGCGGCCTGTCGACCCAGAAAAAACGTCGCCGAGCCATTCTCGTGCAGCGCCTCGACCGAAGACGCCGAGTACACCATCAGCAGGCCAAAGCATACCAAGGTAAACAAGCAGGCCATGAATATCAAACGGGGGCGCATGATACGGGCGGGAACGCCGGCAATATAGCGTTCGCTAAACGACTGCCCACCGCGGCTGGAACGCGGTGCGATGCAACGTGAGGAAGCACGGTCCGAGTCGGGCCTCCTCATACCTTGTCGGGGGCTCTCCTCTCTCACCGCAACCCCTATTCCATTTGTGATTTCGCTGCAGCGGCAAGCTGGGCCACGTAGTCCTTAAACACGCGGCCGCGCTCCTCATAGCCCGAGAACTCATCGAACGAAGAGCAGGCAGGAGAAAGTAAGATCACGTCACCACGGCTCGAAAGCGAACGGGCAACGTCCACGGCGTCGCGCAGGTCATCCGCCTGGGCGATATCCACATCGCCATCGACATCGGCCTCGTCCATAGCGGCGGTGAAGCGCTCGCGCGCATCGCCAAAGCAGACGACCGAGCGCACGTTGTCCATAACGACGCGCGCGAAGTCCGTGAGCGGCGTGCCCTTATCGTGGCCGCCGAGCAGCAAGATCACATCGTCATCGGGAAATGCCGTCAGCGCCTTCTCGACCGCATCGGTGTTGGTCGCCTTGGAATCGTTGACGTAGCGCACGCCGTCAATCTCGCCACACGGCTCCACGCGGTGCTCGAGCGGCTGGAACGAGGCCAGACCGCGGCAGACACCATCGATATCGGCACCGACTGCCAGGGCAGCCGTGGCAGCGCACAGGGCATTGATAACATTGTGATGGCCCGAGATCTTGAGCGCGGATGTAGCGATGAGCGGGGTCTCGACACCCTTCAGACGCACAATCATCTTGCCGTCGCGCACAAAGGCGGCATCCTCGCCCTCAGGCTCGTCAAAGGCAACCTTGCAGATGCGACGACCCGGCGTGTAGATGTACTCATCGAACTCGTGAATGCCGGCGTCTTCGACGTCGACAACCGCCAGATCGTCATCGACCATATTGTCAAACAGTTTGATCTTGGCAAGCGCGTAGTTCTTATGGCTCTTATGCCAGCCCAAGTGGTCGGGAGTGATGTTGAGCAGCACCGCCACGCGGGGGTGGAGCTCGGTTGTCGTAGCAATCTGATAGCTCGAGAGCTCAGCCACAAACCACTCGTTGTGGGCTCGACCGTCAATCTCGTTGACCGGCGGCTCGCCGATGTTGCCGACAGCAACGCTGGCCTCGCCGGCAGCCTTGAGCAGATAATCAGTCAGCGACGTGGTGGTCGTCTTGCCGTTGGTGCCCGTGATGGCAATCCAGTTATCGGGCGACAGGCGATAGGCAAACTCGGGCTCACCCATAATCTGGGCGGCATGCTCGCGCCCGGCCTTAAAGAAGCCCGAGAACTCCGAGATGCCCGGGCACGTCACGCATACGTCATAGGCGCCCTCGACCTGTTCGGTCCCATAGACAAACGACGCACCAGCAGCCTCAAGCGCACGCGTGGCGTCATTGGGCTCAGAGGTGCCGCCGCCATACACGGTAACGGCGCTTACGCGCTCGGGATGTGCCAGCGCCCAGCGGGCGACATCGAGACCGGATTTGCCCTGACCCAAAACGAGCAGGCTAAAGACATCAGCAAGAGGCATGAAAGACCACTATCCCAACTGGAAGAACAGGGCAAGGCCAACGGCACCAAAGGCCGCAGCGATAATCCAAAAACGGACGACGACCTTGGTCTCGGCCCAGCCCTTCTTTTCGAAATGATGATGGATGGGCGCCATAAGGAAGACGCGCTTGTGCGTAAAGTGGAAGTAGACAACCTGAATCATGACCGACAGGGTCTCAACGATAAACAGGCCGCCGATGATGAGGGAGACGACCTCGGTGTTGGTCATGATGGACGTGCAGGCAAACGCGGCGCCCAGGGCAAGCGAGCCGGTATCGCCCATAAAGATGCTCGCCGGATAGCAGTTGAACCACAGAAAGCCCAAGCAGGCACCGGCACACGCGGTGCAGAAGATGGACAGGTTCACGTCTCCGCGCAAAAACGCCATGGCAGCCATGGCGAGCATGGCAATCATAGAGGTGCCGCCGGCAAGACCGTCAAGGCCATCGGTCAGGTTCACGGCATTAGAAAGACCGGCGATCATCAGCCAGCAAAAGACAATGTAGAGCCACGGGAACGAAAGGCCGCAGATGGTAGTCGAAAGCACGCCAAGGTCGATCGTCAACCCACCGGGAAAACGAATCTCGGGGGCGACGCCGCACCAGTTGACGGCAAGTACCGTAAAGGTGACACAGATAATGGTTAGGCCAATCATCTTGGCATGGGGCGTCAGACCGAGCGAGCGCCCATGCGTAACGGAGGTCAGGTCGTCGATCAGGCCCAGCACGCCGGTCGCCAGCGTGGCGAGCAGCACGAGCACGAGCTCGGTGGTGAGCTTGCCCATCAGCAGACAGGTCAGCGAGATCGCGACGAGGATGACAACGCCACCCATGGTGGGCGTTCCCTGCTTAACCAAATGACGCTTGGGGCCGTCGGCACGAACCTGCTGGCCGATACCCTCGACCTTGAGCAGCTTGATCCACCACGGCATGAGCAGCAGCGCAATGGCGGCGGCGATGCCAAGCCCCAAAAAAGCCTGATACGTTGGATACGAGGGATTTCCGAACATGGGCTAGCACACACCTTCCACAAAGCGGTCGAGCTCAACAAAGCGGGAACCCTTGACCAGTACAACATCATGTTTTTCAAGCGCGCCGCCCATGCGGTCGAGCACCTGCTGATAATCGGAGAACACCTGGATGCGTTCCTCGTCCATGCCCATCATGCGCGCGGCATCGGCCATAAGCTGGGCCAGCTCACCGCCCACGCACGCCAGCATGTCGAGCTTCTTGGCGGCGGCATAGGCGCCCACGAGCTCATGCATGCGAGGAGCCTCATCGCCCATCTCGCCCATCTCGCCCAGGATCGCCATACAAGACCCCGTGCACGAAAGCGAGCACAGCAGATCGAGGCCAGCAGCCATGGATTCGGCACTGGCGTTATAGGAATCGTCGATGACGCGGGCGCCGCTCTTGGCACGCTTGATCTCCTGGCGGTGACCGGTGATCGTGAGGCCTCTAAAGGCGGCATCGATCTGCTCGGGCGTCACGCCCAGGCGATAGGCAACTGCGGCGGCCTTAACGGCATTTGGGACGGACTGCACGCCGGGGATGGCAAGCATGGTATCGGTCGTCTCACCCTGGCCAAAATCGAGCGTAAAGACCGGACGGCCCTCGTCATCAACACGAATGTCGCGGGCACGGACCTCATCATCGTCCGAGACGCCGGCCAGCATCACATCGATACCAGCAGGCTGGGCGAACGTATCGCGAATGAACGGCGTAAAGTCGTCCTCACCGCCCAAAACCAGCAGCGGCAAGAAGTCGCCGGCGGCGCACATACCCTGGACAATCTCGGCCTTAGCGCGGGCGATGTTCTCGCGGCTGCCCAAAATGCCGATGTGAGAGGTACCAATCTTGCTCACGATGGCAAGGTTGGGATTGGCGGACTTGGACAGGCGCTCAATCTCGTGTAAATGGTTCATGCCCATCTCGAGCACCAGGACCTCGGTATCGGCCGGAGCGGAAAGCACCGTGAGCGGCATGCCGATCAGGTTATTGAAATTGCCCTTGGTGGCCCAGACACGATAGCGCTTGGCGAGCACGGCGGCGAGCACGTCCTTGGTCGTCGTCTTGCCGATGGAACCGGTAATGCCAACGACCAGGCAGCCAAGCTCCAGGCGATACGTGTGCGCCAAACGCAGCAGAAACTCCTCGGGATCATCGGTCAGCAGGATGGCGCACCCCTTGTCCTGCGCCAGCGAGACCAGCTCGGCCTCGGGCTCACGCGTCATCACGACGGCGCCGGCACCCGACTGGACGGCACGGGAAGCAAAATCATTGCCGTCGACGTTTTCACCGGAAAAGGCGACGAAAATCGTCCCTTCCTCGACCTGGCGCGAGTCGATAACGCACCCGCGGCATACCCGATCGGCTTCTCCCGTCACGGTTCGGGCCCCTGTTGCGGCCGCGAGGTTGTTGACGGCGATCTCTATCATTGCAGCTCCCCTGTAAACCTAATAATGCTATCGGCGTATTGTATCCCAGCGCCGCGCATGCGTGGTGCAGGGCATGTGAACACCCCTCATATGGGACAACAAACCACGCCCGAAAGATTGTAACCCCCTACCTTGTGTGCGGGATACCCAGCACGTCGAGCGCGTTGGCCATAATGGACTGGAACGGCACCGCAGCGGCATCCGAGCCGCTCGGCGTTCCGTCGAGCGTGATATAGCACAGCACCTTGGGCGATTGTGCCGGTGCAAAGCCCATAAAGGACGACATGTAGTTCTCCTTGAGGTAGCCGCCGTTCTCGTCGGCACGTTCGGCCGTACCGGTCTTACCCGCCACGTCATAGCCGTCAACCGCGCCGCCAACGCCCGTTCCCTCGGACACGACCGTCTGCATGCACGATGTCACCTGGGATGCGGCGTCCTCCGAAATCGCGCGCTCGCCTCCGCCCCAGTCCTTCTCGTCGCCTTTGCTGGACTTATAGAAGTGCGGGGTCATCATCACGCCGCCGTTGGCGATACCGCCCACGGCACGTGCGATCTCAATCGGCGAGACGGACAGCGCCTGCCCAAAGCTCATCGAGCCCAGCGTGGCGCCGTCATACTGGTCACGCTCCTTGACGATGCCCAGGCTCTCGCCCGGAAAATCGACACCAGAGCTGTGACCGATGCCCCACTTGTCCACATAGGCGGCAAAGTCGTCGGCACCGATCTTGCGCCCCACCAGGACAAAGCCCACGTTGGACGAACGGCGCATCATCTCGCGCACATCCATGGTCATGGCGTAGTCGCGCTTGTCGGCATCGGTGACGGTATCGTCGCCCACCTTGATGCTCGCCGGCACCTCAAACGACGTACTCGATCGCACGACGCCCAAGTCGAAGCCGGCGGCCGCCACGAGCGTCTTAAAGACCGAGCCGGGCTCGTAGGCGTCGGTGACCAGGCGCAAGTTCATATCCTCGGTCTTGGCATTCTCCAGATCGGTCTGGTCGTAGGTCGGGTACGAGCAGGCTGCCAAAATCTCGCCTGTCGTAGGATCGGTGACCAGCGCCGAGCCGTTCTTGGCCTTAGTCTTCTCAACTGCCTCTGCCAGGGCGTCCTCGGCCGCACGCTGGATATTGACGTCGAGCGTCGTCACGATATCAACGCCGTCGACCGCAGCCACCTTTTTATAGGCACCGCCCGCGATATAGCTGCCGTCCCTCGCGCGTTCGCGTACGAGAGAACCGTTCGTGCCTGTCAGAAGCTTGTTGTATTGCTTTTCGAGACCCGTCAAGCCGTCGTTGTCTACATTCACTACACCCAGCACCTGCGATGCCAGATTGCCGTATGGATATACGCGCTTCATGGCCTGCTCAAAAAGCACGCCGGGCAGGTTCTTCTTCTCCAGCGCCGCAGCATCGTCTTCGTCCGCCTGGCGCTTGATATACACCCAGGTGCCATCGGACTCAACGAGCTTGCGGCAGGTCTTTTTATCGATTCCAGTTGCCTTGACCAGCGCCGACACCGTCTTGTCAACGTCCTCGACAAGCTGCGGGTTCACGGCGATGTTGCGACATTCGACCGACGACGCCAGCACGTTACCGTTGCGGTCGTAGATGGTGCCGCGTTTGGCATAGAGGGTCTGCGCAAGCAGGCGACGCGCATCGGCACGCTCGCGCAGTTTATCGGCTTCGACAACCTGATAGTCGGCAAGGCGAAAGACGCCCAAGCCCAAGCCAAGCCCAATTAAGCCCATGACGGCTTTGCGGCGAGGCAGAGGCGTGCCTGTGAGCCATTCGGTCGACGAACTCTTGCGCGACCTGGTGTTATGCACTTGAGGGCCGCCCGAGCCGCGAAGTCGCGACGCCGGGTCGTTGCCACGGGACCGCCCGGCGTTGTAAGATTGCCGACCCGTTCCTTGATAACCAGAACGTCCCCGCGACGAGGGACGTCCAGAACCGCGGCCCCCATCGGAACCGCGGCGATAGTCATTTGTCATACTCAGCTACCGTCTTGCTACTGAGCGGTCGCGGTCGCGTTGGCGCCCGCGGCTGCATCCTGCGAAAAGTCAAGTGTAACGCTCTCGCTGGGCTCCACCATGCCATAAGCGCCCGCAAGGTCGCGAATGCGCGTGTCGGCGCCGTAGACCGAATGCATGACCTCCAGGTCGGAGCTCTCATCGGTCGCTTTTTCGAGCGTGTTGGTAAGCTCGGCGTTGCTGTTGAGCACCTGGGCCGTAACGCCGGCGAGCGCCACGCGGGCGACGCCGATCGTCATGAAGATAACCGCAATGATGCAAAACGTTTTAAGAACGCTCATGAAAACCGGGCTTACCGCCTGGTTTGCCTGACGGCCCGCGCCCGTGTAGACATCAAAGCGCGGCGTGCGCTGCTCACGGGGAGCAACGGGGGCCTGCGGCGTCTCACGATAGGCGGGCATGGCGTTCATATCATAGGCGAGTGCTGCGCTTGAAGTGTTGTAGCCCATGATATGCCGCCTCCCATCCCGAGTACGTTGGTAGTGTGTTTAAGCTTCGTTTATGGTGCGAGCGGGAGGTCCAATATCGCGCGGTCGCGCCTACAGACGCTGCGCCACGCGGATTTTGGCTGATCTCGCCCGAGGGTTGCGCTCAACCTCATCAGGCTGGGCAACCAAGGGTTTGCGGGTGATGACCTTGAGTATCGGCACGTTGCCGCACACGCACACCGGAATCTCCGGCGGACACGTGCACCCCTGGCTCATCTCCTTAAAGTGGTTCTTTACGATACGGTCCTCGAGCGAGTGATACGAGATGACGCAGATACGTCCGCCCGGGTTGAGCCACCTGGTGGCGGCATCAAGCCCTCGTTCGAGCACATCGAGCTCGTGATTGACCTCGATGCGAATGGCCTGGAAACTTTTCTTGGCCGGGTGTCCGCCATGCCGACGAGCAGCAGCCGGGATACCCGCCTTGATGATCTCGACAAATTGGCCGGTGGTTTCGATCGGTTCTTGCTCGCGGCGGCGCGCGATCTCGCGCGCGATCTGCGAGGCGAACTTCTCTTCGCCGTAGACGCGTAGAATCCGGGCGAGGTCGTGTTCGTTATAGGTGTTGATGACCTCAGCTGCGTTTAAGGTGTTATTACCCGGATCCATCCGCATGTCCAATGGGGCGTCCTCGTTATACGAAAAGCCCCTGCCAGGGATATCGAGTTGCGGCGACGAAACGCCCAAATCGAACAGGAAGCCATCGACCCCGGGCACCTCGGCCGAGCAAAGCAGCTCGTCCAAGTCGCCGAAGTTGCCCTTCAGCAGCTGGTGCGGAACGCCGGGAACCTCGCGGTCCAGACGGGCGCCAGCGGCCTCGAGGGCCATGTCGTCCTGATCGACGCCGAGCAAAAGGCCCGTCTCCCCCACCTGCGCGGCCATCTTTACCGAATGGCCGGCACCGCCAAGGGTGCAATCGCAGACAACGGAGCCGCTCTTTAGCCGCAGCGACTCAAGCACTTCGCCGAGCATGACAGGTTCATGCCGATATTCTTGTGTCAAGATCCCACGCTCCATCCGTTACCCGTGCCTTGCCCTTACGAGAAGAAGAGGTCCAGCAGGGCCTCATCGTCATCGTCCTCATCGGCCGCGGCGCGATCCCAAACCTCAAGGTGGTCGTAGTTGCCCACAACCGTGACCTCGCGGTCGAGGTTCGCCTGCTTGCGGAGAGACTCGGAAAGACCGATACGACCGGCGCTGTCCACGTCCATCGACGTGGTGCGCTTGTTGATCGCCCTCATGAGCTTCTGGTCATTAATGTCACGCGGGTTAAAACCCTCGTGGCCCTCACGACCCGCGAAGAGTCCTTCGACCCACCTATCGAAGGCCTCGGCAGAGAACACGTACAGAGCATCGACATCCAGGGCTTTGAACACGCGAACGTGCTCTCCAAGCTCCTCGCGAAGGGGTGCAGGCAGGGACAGACGACCTTTTGCATCGAGATTGCGCTCGTATGCACCCGTCATTCCCATGTGCGCCCTCCCCTCGGTTACTCAGATGGCACGTACGCGGGGAACCACCCCGCCTGTCGACGTCATCAATAATATGGGGAACCACCCCATTTTTCAACACCTTTCCCCACCCCGTCCCCCACCCCCCCC
>DBFBGO010000021.1:0-42552 GCA_048201895.1 Collinsella sp.
GGGCAACATCGATCGCGAGTTCCGCACGAGCCGGAGAGCACTTAATGTGCTCTCCGTGCGAGCAGGACTGCCCGAGCAGGCGATGTTGCCCCATACGCCCGCCCAGGTCCGCCGGGATTACGACAGTTTAACAATCGGAGCGAAGCCTTTCATTAGCTTTTTGGTCTGGCCGGTCTTTTCGAATTGAACCTCGATCATGTCTCCGACAACCGAGATGACGGTGCCCGTGCCAAAGGTCTTATGACTCACGGTATCGCCCGCGGCAAAGTCCTGCGATGCGCTGGCGCGATCGACCTTGCGCTCCACCGTCGGGGACACCTTGGACGACGGCTTTTTGGCTCGCGGCGCGCCCGAACCAAAGGTCGAGGCAACACGGCCGGCATCGGGCGAGACCCCACGATGGCGCTCGGTCCCGTAGCTGCTGCCGCCAAAGAAATCGTCAAAGCTCGATCCGCCGCGCGAACCGGAACCGCCGGTCGAGCGCGTATGCGAGCCAAACACCTTACCGCCATACATGTCCGAGCCCATACCCGAGCCAAACGTGCCGTGACGGTCGCCGCGCTTCTCCCAGCCCGTGCCCTCAAAACCGGCAGAACCGATGCCGCTAAACTCGATGTCCTCAAACGGAATCTCGTTGAGGAAGCGCGAACGCGGGTTGGCAGAGGTCGAGCCGTAGGTGCGACGCGTGGCCGCATAGGTCAGGAACAGGCGCTTGCGAGCACGCGTGATGGCGACGTAGGCCAAGCGGCGCTCCTCCTCGAGCTTGCCCGGATCGTCACTACCGCCAAAGTCGTGCACGTGCGGGAAAATACCCTCCTCCATGCCGGCCACGAACACCGCCGGGAACTCCAGGCCCTTGGCGGAGTGGATGGTCATCATGGTAATGGCATGCGTCTCGCCGGCCAGGGAATCCAAGTCGGAGCGCAGGGCCAGCCACTCCATGAGTGCCGGCAGCGCCTTACAGGTGAGCGGACCGTAGGTGCGCTCGATCTCGTCGGCATGCACGGCACCCGCCGGCACCTCCGTCGGCGCGGCATACGCGTTGCCCGCGATGGCGGCGGCCAGGGCATCCTGCGGAGACAGCGCCGGAGCAGCCAAGCTATCGAGCGGATTGGAGCCCGCGGCATCGCGCGCGCCGACGAGTGCCTCAAACGAGGATGCCGGGGCAGATGGCCCCGGTTCGGGCGCGGGCGCGCTCACCACGACGGGCTCGGGCTCAGCGCCGGCAGGCACATCGGCAACACCGGCTGCGCGCAGCTCTTCCAAGCTCTCGAGCGTACCCTCGATATCCTCATGCGTCTCCTCAAATTCGGCGGCGACGCCCAGGAATTCCTGGATGTTCTCGGCGCGGCTCTCGGACTCCATGGTGCCCTCGGCGCGAAACGCCTGCAGCAGGCCCGTCTTATCGACAATCATCTCGACGACGTCCTTGAGCTCGCCGTCCATGCGTCGGCCCTCGCGTACCAGCGACACAAAGCTCGACAGGCCATTGCGCACCTTGGCGCTAAACATGCCGGTTTCGGCGCACGCGATCTCGCAAGCCTGGAAGAACGAGCAACGGTTGTCGCGCGCCAGCCGCTCGATCTTTTGGATCGAGGTGGAGCCGATGCCGCGGCGCGGCGTGTTGATGACGCGCTTGACGCTCATCTCGTCTGCCGGGTTCACGATCATCTTGAGGTAGGCCATGACGTCGCGGATCTCGGCACGGTCGAAGAATCGCGTGCCGCCCACGATCTTGTAGGGCACGCCTGCGCGCAGGAACATATCTTCGAGGATACGCGACTGGGCGTTGGTGCGGTAGAACACGGCGATATCGTCGTAACTCGTGCCCTTGGAGTGCAGCTTTTCGATCTCGCCGGCAATCCAGCGGCCCTCGTCGCGCTCATCGCTTGCCTGGAAGGCCTGGATCTTCTCGCCGTCGCCCTCGGCCGTAAACAGGCGCTTGTCCTTGCGCTGCGAGTTGTGACGCACCACGGCGTTGGCGGCGCTCAGGATATGGCCCGTGGAGCGGTAGTTCTGCTCCAGCTTAACGGTCTTGCAGTTTTTAAAGTCCTTCTCAAAGTCCAGGATGTTGGTGATGTCGGCGCCGCGCCAGCTATAAATGGACTGGTCATCGTCGCCTACGACCATGAGGTTTTGGTACTTGGCGGCCAGCAGGTTGGCGATCTCGTACTGGACGTGGTTGGTGTCCTGATACTCGTCGACGCTAATGTAGCGGAAACGCTCTTGGTACTTATCGAGCACCTCGGGGCGGGTACGCAGCAGTTCGAGCGCGCGCACGAGCAAGTCGTCGAAGTCCATCGCATTGGCGGCGCGCAGGCGGCGCTCCAGTTCCAGGTAGACCTGCGCGGCCTTTTTGTCGTTGGGGCTATCGGCACTCTTGAGCATGTCCTCGGGGCCGATCATGGCGTTTTTGGCCGAACTGATCTTGCTGCGGATCATATTGATGGGGAATTGCTTTTGCTCGATACCGAGCGCCTGCATAATATCGCGCACCATGCGCTTGGAATCGTCGTCATCGTAGATGGTGAACTGACCGGTGTAGCCCAGCAGGTCAGCATCCTCGCGCAGCATGCGCACGCACATGGCGTGGAAGGTGCACACCCACATGCCGCGGGTACCGCTGGGGATGAGTGCCGCCAGACGCTCGCGCATCTCGGCCGCGGCCTTGTTGGTAAACGTGATGGCCAGGATCTGCCAGGGCTTAACGCCCAGGTCGCCGAGCATATGTGCGATGCGGAAGGTCAAGACGCGGGTCTTGCCCGAGCCGGCGCCGGCAAGGACCAGCAACGGACCCTCGGTGGTCAGGACCGCCTCGCGCTGGGCGGGATTAAGGCTGTCGATGTCGACGAGTGGCTTGGCGGGTTTGGGTGCCGGCGCGGGAGCGTCGTAGATGTCGAGCGGAACGAGCTCGGGCTCCGGCGCAGCAGGGGCGGTGTATGCATCGAGCGGCACGGGTTCCGGCGCGGGCGGCACGGGTACCGCGGCGTTCTTTTCCCAGGGCAAGGGCTGGGTCATGGGCGACTCCTCATCTGACGGACGGCGCGCCTGCGGGCGGCGCCATAGTTTGAGCCGTACCAGTATACCGAGCCGCGCGGACACCGACGTAAATCACACCACGACTCCGTGCGTCACCGTCAGGCCCGCCCCAGCGGATTTGGTGTAATAGGGTCAGGTTAATCTGCACCATGTTGCTGCAAAGCAACCTGACCCCAATGCACCAATCAGGGAGCCACCGATGTCATGGCAGCAGCAGCGAGCGGCGGCCAAAACGAACAAATTGACATGAAAAGAGGGCGGCATAGACCTTTTGGTCATGCCGCCCTCTTTGAATGACAAGTTGTCGTTCTGGCCGCCGCGCAGCGTCAACCAAGTTACAGGCCGAGCATAGGCTCCAGGACGAAGAAGTACACGAGCACCACGATGCCCAGAATGATGCGGTAGACGCCGAAGCACTTGAAGTCGTGACGGCGGACGAAGCCCATGAGCCACTTAATGGCGATGAGCGAAACCACAAAGGCCACAACGCAGCCCACGCCCAGGATGGCGATCTCGTTGGCGCCAAAGGTACCGCCCTTGATGAAGTACTTGACCAGCTTGAGCGCACTCGCGCCAAACATGACGGGAATGGCCAGGAAGAACGTAAACTTGGACGCCACCGAACGCGTGCAGCCCAAAAGCAGGCCGCCGATGATGGTGGAACCGGAGCGCGACGTGCCCGGAATCAGCGAGAGCACCTGGAAGCATCCGATGCCCAGTGCGGTCTTCCAACTTAGGTCCTCGAGCGTGGTGATGGAACCAAAGTCCAAATCCTCGTCATCGCCCTCATCCTCAGCGGCAGCCGCGGCGGGCGCCGCAAAGTGCGCACCGGCGGGACGTCCACCCGACACCACAGCACGCGAACCAAACGAACCGGCAACGGCCATTTCCTCGCGCTTGCTCGCGCGCCAGTTCTCGATCACGATAAACAGCACGCCGTACACAATGAGCGCCAGCGCCACAACGGGAGCATTGTAGAAATGCTCCTCCATCCAGTCGTTGAGCGGCAGGCCGATCGCCGCCGCAGGAATGCAACCGAGCACAATCTTGCCCCACAGCACCCAGGTGTCGCGACGGCCCTCCTTGCCCTTGCTGGGCGAGAACGGATTGAGCTCATGGAAGAACAGCACACAGACGGCCAAAATGGCGCCAAGCTGAATCACGACCAGGAACATATTCCAGAACGTCTCGCTCACGTTCATCTTGACGAACTCGTCCACCAAGATCATGTGACCGGTCGACGAAACAGGCAGCCATTCGGTGATGCCCTCAACCAGGCCCATGAAGGCAGATTTTAGAAGCTCGATAATATCCAAAGGGACCCCCTCGTTAGACACCCGCTGGTAGATGTTCTGCGGACGATGCGGGCGATGTCCCATTATCAACCGTTGGCGGTGCGACCGCGCCTACCCTTACCAAAAAACTCGCCCGTTCACAGAATTGCGAGCAGTCAAACCGAAATCCTTGGGTATAACTGCAACAAGATAAAGTGTCCGGCGGCCAACGCGCCCGCGCCCGCCCGACGCACGAGCCCCGCGCCCGTGCGATAGACCAAGGAGGAAACCATGAACGAGGGCTACACCAAGGTATTTGTTTCACTCGACGGTACTGAGCAGCAGGATTTTGTGCTCGCACGCGCCATCAAGGTCGCCGCGAACAACGGCGCCAAGCTGATCATCGGCCACGTCATCGATTCCACGGCGCTCGAGAGCGCCGGTTCCTATCCGGTCGATCTGGTCAACGGCCTAGAGGAGGCATTCAAGAACTCCATTGCCAAGCAGCTCGAGGAGGCCAAGGCCAATCCTGACATTCCCGAGGTCGAGGTCATGATTCGTGCTGGCCGTATTCGCGAGACGCTCAAGGACGAGATGCTCGACGTGGTTAAGCCCGACCTGGTGCTCTGCGGCGCCCGCGGCCTGTCCTCGATCAAGTATGCGCTCCTGGGCTCGATTTCGACGTTCCTGCTGCGCAACACCGACTGCGACATCTTGGTCGTAAAGTAGCGTTGCTCCCACCGGCCGCGGGGCCTGCGGGGTTTCCACAGGCACGTCCTCGCCGCTTCGCGGCTGCGGGATGTCGGCTTAGATAACCCCTCCCGGCCTTGCGCCTTCGTCACCGTACTTCAGCGAGTTATCTGATAGAAAAATGGCGTGCCGCCCCGTTTGGGGCGGCACGTTTTGTTTGGGCGGACGTCTGCCGCGTGCACTACTCGAAATATTGGAATTTGTTGGTCGAGAAGGCAAACGTGACGACGAAGCCTTCGCCGGGCTCGGATGCTGCGGCGACGTCGATGCCCATCTTGGAGCACAGGCGCGCCACCAGGTAGAGACCGATGCCCGTTGCGCGCTTGGTGGTGCGGCCGTTATCGCCGGTAAAGCCCTTCTCGAACACGCGCGGCAGGTCGGCCGCGCTCACGCCGCAGCCGTTGTCCGCGACGGTGAGCTCGATGCGTTCGCTCGCCAGGCCCTCGTCCAGCAACGCGCCCGAAAACACGATCTTTGCGCCGTCCTCACGCGCATATTTAATGCTGTTCTGAATGAGCTGGCCCAGAATGAACTCAAGCCACTTCTCGTCGGTAAAGACCTCGAAGTCGAGGTTCTCGCACACCGGGGCCACGTGCGCCGCAATGAGCTCGCGCGCGTTGGCTTTAATCGCGCCCGTCACCAAGGTCTTGAGATCCCAGCGGCGAATCAGGTAGTCGCGTTCCACAACTTCCGAGCGCGCGTAGTACAGCGCCTGGTCGATATAGCGCTCCACGCGAGCCAACTCACGGCCCAGGTCATCCACACGAGACAGGTCGTCTTCGCTGCCATCCAGGTTTTCCAAAATTAGATGAGCCGCCGCCAGGGGCAGTTTGGCCTCGTGGACCCAGCTCTCGATATAGTCGCGATAGTCATCGGTCTGACGCCGGCCTTCGGCAACCTCGTCGCAAGCGGCTTTGCCCACCCGGCGCAAGACCTCGTACTCGAGCTCGCCCTCGGCATAGGTCGGGCATTGCACCATCTCCTGCACCCATGCGGGACTCTCGAGCTCCTCTGCCGCGCGCTCCAGCTGACGCAGAAAACAGCGACGGCGAGCGTACTCGATCACGATGCCCAGCATGCCAAAGATAAAGGACACGCCGACCGCCACGACCACGATGGAAACGGGTGCGCCGGCGACCGTCAGCACAAAGCAGCTCAGCAGCACGCCGCACGTCCACACGGCGACGGAAAGCAGCGCATCTTTGAAGAATTTGGCGAACGACATAGCCGGCCCCTAGACCGAATAGCCCTGGCCGCGGTGCGTCGTCAAATACCCCTTGATGCCGATTTTTTCGAGCGTGGTGCGCAGGCGGTTGATGTTGACGGTGAGCGTATTGTCGTCCACGAAGGCGTCGGAGTCCCACAGGTCCTGCATGATGGCCGAGCGCGAAACGATCTTGCCCGCGCGGCTCAGAAGCAGCGAGAGGATACGCAGTTCGTTTTTGGTGAGCTCGGTGCTAGTGCCGGTTTGCGTGTTGGTGACCATTGAGCGGGCGAGGTCGAGCTCCAGCCCCTTGTGGACAAGTGCGCTGCGCTCGCCTGCCGCCGCGGTGCGACGCAGCAGTGCGTTGATGCGCGCCACGAGCACACGGGCGCTGTAGGGCTTGGGCACAAAGTCGTCCGCGCCGAGCGTCATAGCCATGACCTCGTCGATCTCGGTCGTGCGCGACGTGAGGACAATAATGGGAACCTCGGATTCGCGGCGAACCTCGTGGCAGATATGCTGGCCGTCTTTGACGGGAAGCGTGAGGTCGAGCAGCACCAGGTCGGGCGCGGCGGCGAGAATATCGCGCGAGACATGCTCAAACGATTCGCAGGCCTCGATCTCAAACCCGGCGCGGGCAAGGATGTCGATAAGCTCACGACGAATGGGCTCGTCGTCCTCAACGATATAGATTAGCGCCATGGATTCCGCCCCCCTCTTGGTTGTCTTGCCCCATTATGACCGCGGATCCGCAGATACGCGCCTCACGCGGCACCAAAGTGACAGAACTGTTCGCGAGTGGCAGAGGCTTGCCTCTCGCTCGCGACGAGCACGGGGATTAAATGAGTTTTTAATCCCCGTCCCAGAAACATCATTTAGCGGCGGGCACGGAGCTTTTCGTAGCCTTCGGCGAAGAAGGCGACCGTGGCGGCGTCGGCCTCGGCGGCGTCCGCCTCGGCAGCGGGGACCACGCCGTGCTCGTCGCTCACCAGGAACAGCGCGCCCTTAAGCTGCGCGGGAATGTCTACGCGCGTGACCGGGATGCCCTTGGTCTGGGCCAGCTGCTCAATGAGCGTCGCCGTGCCGCACAGGCACTCGTCCGCTGGCGCCACAAAGGCAAGCTCGCCGTTATCGACGGCGGCGAGCAGCTCGGGCGCCACGCCGGTTTCGTCGGCCTCGGAGCGGGCCTCGGCGGAGCGGGCACGTAGCGCCTTGGCCGACGTATCGGCGAGCGGCTCGTACTCCCCCACCGTCATGGCGGCGTTGCCGTTGATGTCGATCACCAGCATAAGCACGCCGTCGCGCGCGGTGTAATCGCCCTCGGCAAGCGACCACTCAACGTGCTGCTTGGCCCAACTGAGCATGTTATGGGTAAGCGGCTCGCCCTGCACCAAGCGCTCGGACAGCGCACGAATGTGGCGGTTGAGCATGGGCACCTTTTTGTTGGACATGCGCCAACGGCAGACAAGCGCGGGCTTGTCGAGCGTAAACTTCTCGACCGCCTCTTGATTGGCGCAAAAGTCCTCATACGCACGCTGATCCTCGGCATTGTCAAACAGCTCGGCATCATCAATCTGGGGCATGGTCATACCTTTCGTGTTAGTCATTCCGTCCTCTTATACCAAAAAGACGGCCCTCCAAACGGAGCGACCGTCTTTTGCGGAGATTATTTTAGAAGCGAGGCTAGTCCAAGGGACGAGATAACATCCCATCCTCCCCAGTCAACCTAACAGGTCGGCGAGGGTTGCCCAGGTGCCGCAGATTGCCGTGAAAGAGGAGCGACGCGTACTTGGGTACGCGAGCGACGAATGAGCGGCAAGGTGCGGTGGCTGGGCAAGCCGCAGCGCCACCTCCCTACTTAGTGGCGGAAGTGGCGGGCCCCCGTGAAGACCATCGCAATACCATGCTCGTTGCAGGCCTGGACGCTCTCGTCGTCGCGCTTGGAGCCGCCAGGCTGGATGATGCAAGTCACACCGTGCTCGGCAAGCACGTCAACGTTGTCGCGGAACGGGAAGAATGCGTCGCTTGCGCAAGCAAAGCCGCCCTTCTCCACGCCCTCGCGCTCGCAGAAGTCCTCGGCGCGCTCGCAGGCAAGCAGCGCAGAGTCAACGCGGTTGGGCTGACCCGGGCCCATGCCAATACCGGCCTTGCCCTTGGAGACCAGGATGGCGTTGGACTTGACGCCCTTGCAGACCTTCCAGGCAAACTCAAGCTCGGCCATCTCGGCGTCGGTGGGCTTGCGGTCGGTGGGGAACGTAAAGGTCGCGGGATCCTCGGTCACGTGGTCGACTTCCTGCACCAGCATGCCGCCGTCGACGGAGCGCAGCTCCACCTGGGCGCCGTGGTCCACGCCGCCGGTGGCCAGCACGCGCAGGTTGGGACGCTTGGCCATGCGCTCGAGCGCCTCGGCAGTGTAGCTCGGGGCGATGATAACCTCGACGAACTGCTTGTTCTGATCGGCAAAGTGCTCAACCAGCTCATAGGGAACCTCGCGGTTGCAGGCGATGATGCCGCCAAAGGCGCTCTTGGGATCGCAAGCGAAGGCGCGGTCGTAGGCGGCCGTGATGTCCTCGGCCACGGCGGAGCCGCAGGGGTTCTGATGCTTGAGGATCACGCAGGCAGGCTCGTCTAACTCGCGGACCAGGTTCCAGGCGGCGTCGGCATCCAGATAGTTGTTGTAGCTGAGCGGCTTGCCCTGGATCTGCTCGGAGCCCACGAGCGGGAACTGCGAGCTCGCGGTGTTCTCGCAGCCCTCGGCAAAGCGGTAGACCGTAGCCTTCTGCTGAGGATTCTCGCCATAGCGCAGGTCGTCGACCTTCTCCAGCGAGATCTCGAGCTTGGCAGAGGCGTCCGCCACGTCGCTCGCCTGGGCGGCAAGCCAACGGGAGATAGCCGAGTCGTAGGCGGCGGTGGTCTGGTAGACCTTCACCTGCAGGCGACGACGGGTGGAAAGCGTGGTGCAGCCACCGGTCTCGTGCATCTCGGCCAGGACGGCATCATAGTCGGCCGGGTCGGAGATGACGGTAACGCTCGCGGCGTTCTTGGCAGCAGAGCGCAGCATGGAGGGGCCACCGATGTCGATGTGCTCGATGGCGTCCGCAAAGGTGACCTCGGGGTTGGCAACGGTCTTCTCGAACTCGTACAGGTTGACGACGACCAGGTCGATCAGCTTAATGCCGTGCTCGGCGGCCTCCTGCATGTGCTGCTCGGAATCGCGGCGGGCCAGCAGCGCGCCGTGAACCTTGGGGTGCAGCGTCTTGACGCGGCCGTCCATCATCTCGGGATAGCCCGTGAACTCCTCGATGGGGGTTACGGGAACGCCCGCGTCCTCGATGGCACGAGCCGTGCCGCCCGTAGAGATGATCTCGACGCCAAAGTCGTCAACCAGCGTCCGTGCGAAATCGACGACGCCCGTCTTATCGGTAACCGAAATCAACGCGCGTGCGATCTTCACATCAGATCCCATGCAGTCCTCCTGTCTGGTACGCCGCCGTGCTCTGTGAGTCGGTGATACGTCGATCTGCAGCGCTCGCGCAGCGGCATTGAAAATACTGATTTAATGTAGCGCATCGAGCGCATCGATGCACCCCGCAACGGGCGCATGTGCAGAAAAAGTTTGCGAGCGGAGGGGATGGGCATGGCACCGGGCACGGTGAGTTCATGGAACACAGGGGCACCATAATTAGATGCCAATGGCGTGGTAGAACTGTACTCGATATGCATCCGCAAAAGAAAGAGGCACCATGGTCTCGCGGGTTCTCTACCGACCGTTTGATACCGAAGACTTCGACGCCATCGCGCTGATTCTGCAGCAGCTTTGGCATAACAATTCGGATAACGATGAGTACAACCGCCTTGAGACCGCGTGCGACCTCGCCTACTGCCTTTCGTCGTCGACGTTTTCACAGGTTGCCGTAATCGACGGTCAGGCGCGTGGCATTTCGCTCGCGCGTGCGGGACAGAGCTCCGGCGCCACCGTCAAGGAACATTGGATGGATACCGAACGCGCGCTGCTATCGCAGATGCGTGAGCTAGAGCCCGATGCCTGCGCCGAGTACCTTTCGTTTGTGCGCGCAACCATCCGAACCAACAACCGCCTGCTCGAGAGCAGCCCGTTGCCGCACGACAACGAGGTCACGCTGCTTGCCGTGGATCGCGATGTCCATGGCCTGGGCGTTGGCACGGTTCTGCTCGATGCCGCGGTCTCGCACCTGTCCTCACTTGGAGCGACGAAGGCGCACCTGTACACCGACTCCAACTGCTCGTGGAAGTTCTACGAGCTGCACGGCTTTAAGCGCACGGCCACGCACCGCGCCAACCGCGAAGAGCGCCGTCACGACATGCCGCGCGAAAGCTTCCTCTACGAACTCGATCTAACAGCCTAAACCCGGCAGCCATACCTAGTCATTTAGGGATGTTCCCAGTGATTAGTCGTTGGGGACAGCCTTCGTAGGTAGCGCATAAAAATGGGATGGATCCGTCGGCAGTCGCCGGAGAAGATCCATCCCAAAAATCAGAGCGCGCTAGAACGTTCCGCCGCCGCCTCCGCCGACGCCGCCGCCTCCGCCGCCAGAGAAGCCGCCGCCTCCGCCGCCGCCCGAGCTGTCGGAGCTCGACGCCAGCTCACGGATGCTCTCGTGATACACGTCATCGAACGAATCGAGCGGAGACTCGATACCGTAATGATGGTAGTACCACCAGTAGCAGGGATAATTGTCATAGAAGCCGTCGGCCTCGCGCACCTCGGGCGGCACGGCCTCGGCAAGCTGACGCAGCACTTCCTTGGAAACACCCAGCGCCACGCCCATCACCAGCAGCTTGTTCCACAGCACCAGATCGCCGGGGACGGCTTCCTTTAGACGCGTGAAGTCCTCGAGCCAATGCTTAAGTGCCTTGCAGCGAGCCGCCACCTCGGCGCCCTCCGGCGTAAAGCGGCGGAACGTAAGGCCCACGCCGATACCCACCAGCACAATCGGCACCGAGATAACCGCGACGGTAATGTTCGCCTGTGCGCCATCGGTAAAGAAGATGGATCCCACGGGAACAAAGGCAATCAGGATACCAAGAACCAGGCAAAACACCATTGCAACAATGCCGTCCGAGGCAACGTACTCGCTATCGGCCAGCTTGCCCTTAACGGTGTTCTGATAGTCCTCGAGCTTATCACCCACGGGTGTAGCGTGCTGCTTGACGTAGTGCCGCAGCTCGTCGAACGTGCGCGAACGGTCACCGTTCTCGTCAGGCTTAGCACCGGCAAAGAAGACCTTGAGCACCATGTGGTCAATGCCCTTGGCCGACTTCCAGCCCGCATCACTCACCGTCACGCGATACGTCTGCTCTTCTTTTTCACGCCCCAACAGACCCTTCTTGGCCTTGGTCACGCTCGCCTGCTCCAGCTTGATCACACGGTCGTCAGTGAGCTTCATGAGCGTGGCGATATATGCCTGATCGGGCACCTCGTTCCAGCTCATGAGGGCCGAAAGCACGGCGGGATGGTCGGCCGAAGGCACATCGCGGAAATATTCGTCCTGGAAAAGCGGCTTGGGCTTGCGGCGGCGCAGCTTGAGCATAACGATTGTGCCGGTAAAGGCCACCGCCGCAACAACACTTAGCACGGCAAGTGCATTGGCAATCATGCGAGCGTGAGCGCGGCGGGCGTTAGCTTCATCGGCCCATTCCTTCTCTTCACTCAGGATCGTTGGCATGCGCTCTTCGCCCGCGGCGGCAAGCTGCGGCACCCAGTCGCTGGGGAAGGCGATGCGTGCCTCGGCGAATTCGCCCTGATGCACGCAGGGAATGGTATAGGTGACCATGGGCTCGTCCTCATCGAGCGACACGTCGCCCGTCAGCGGACCGTGGCCCCATGCGCGGAAGTTATCGCCTTTGACGGCCGCCGTCCCGGCAGCGGCATTTGCGAAGCGCACTTCCATCTCGACATCGTCGGAATCTGCAGACCAGCCGTCGCCCACGAACTTCCAGTAGAGCTCGGCGGTATCGGCCCAGTTCATGACTGCACCGGTCATGGAATAACTCACGTAGTAGATTGCACTGTCGCCGCTCTCGTGAGGGCTGAACACCTTAATCCTTACGCCGTCACCGGTCTGCTCGACCGTATAGACGCCAGAGTCGCCCTTGTTCGCGCTATCGACTTTGTTAAACGCGGTGTCCTCTTCCTCGACACTCATCACGTCAACGCCCGCCGTGCCGCCCTGCTGGTTGGTGCCCGTATTGATCTCCCAAAACACGCCGTTGATGTCGTCGTCGAAATCAAACTGGCGTCCCTCGACAACGGTCAGCGATCCATCGGCTTCGACCGTGGCACTGATATAAGTTTGGGTCATGGAGTAGCCGTCGGCGTGCGCGGCGACAGGCAGCAGCAGCAACGCAAGCGTGACGAGCACGCAGACGGAAGCGAATCGCGCAAACAGGTGGCGCTGCCGGCTGACTTTGGCGGCGAGGGTGTTCATAGGCACATCCTTTGTCTGTAAAACCAACAGCGCCATTGTCCCACGTTTGCGGGTACGCATGGCGAACATCTAGGCGACCGGAGCGCCAAACGGGATGAAAGTCACACCCGCACCCCGGCAGCTAGTCATTGGGGACGTTCTTAAATGACTAGTCATTAGGGACACCCTTGGCATAGCCCGCCCCGGCAATAGATACCACTTCACAGCTCCGTCACAGGTGTAGCGGCTTTGTGTGGGCGCGGCACGCGCTGATTGAGCCGCCAGCCGAGGGGCATAAAGCAGTTGAGCGAAAACGGTTTGCCCCTTTGCCGTTCGCTCGAGGATCATGTCCCCCTTTTCCGCGGAAACCCCGGCAGTTGCGAAGAGCTGCCGGGGTTTCTGTCGTTTGTGAGGCTAAGTCGGTACGCAGCGATCGAGACCTTGAGCCGCAAACCCACCGTGCGCAATGCGCACCGCCGCCAACTTGTGAGCGCAGCAACGCCTTCCCTGCCAAGCCCCGCGCTATACTCGTCCGCATGGATATCAACGCACGCAACATAGCAACACACGCCGCGGACGCACCAGCAACGGCAGCGCCCACCCCCGTCGTGGGCCGCTTTGCCCCGTCGCCCTCGGGCCGCATGCACTTGGGCAACGTGTTCAGCTGCCTGTGCTCGTGGCTTTCGGCCCACAGCCAAGGCGGCAGCATCGTGCTGCGCATCGAGGACCTGGACGATCGCTGCAAGCGCCCGGAACTTGCCACTCAATTGATTGACGACCTGGCCTGGCTGGGACTGGAGTGGGACGAAGGCCCCTACTACCAGCACGATCGCCTGGATCTGTACGAGGACGCCCTGCGTCAGCTGCAAGACGCCGGCCTCACCTATCCCTGTTTTTGCACGCGTGCCGAACTCCACGCCGCGAGCGCGCCGCACGCGAGCGACGGCACGCCCATCTACCGCGGCGCCTGCCGAGACCTTTCTGCCGAGGAGGTTGCCCGCCGCAGCGCTCTGCACGCTCCGGCCACGCGCCTGCGCGTACCCGCCGTCGACGATCTCGCAAACGATGTGATCGAATTCGCGGACCGCACGTATGGAGCCCAATGCGAAGCACTCGCCACCGAATGCGGCGACTTTTTGGTGCGCCGCAGCGACGGCGTTTTTGCCTACCAGCTAGCCGTGGTGGTCGACGACGCTGCCATGGGCGTCACCGAGGTCGTGCGCGGATGCGATCTGCTGGGCTCCACGCCGCGCCAAATCTACCTGCAGCATTTGCTGGAACTTCCCACGCCGCACTACGCGCACATTCCGCTGCTCATGTCGCCGGATGGCCGCCGCCTTTCCAAGCGCGACCGCGACCTGGACCTGGGCGAGCTCCGCACCCGCTTTGGCGCGCCCGAGGCACTACTGGGCTGGCTCGCCGGGCAAACAGGCATCGCGCCGGACGCCGCACCGCGCTCTGCCGAGCAGCTGGTCGAGCACTTTAGCTGGGATGTTATCCGCACGCATCGGGAAAACATCACTGTAACGGTCGAGTAGCCAGCCACCCCGCCCCTACGCGACATCCCAGGGCTGGAGTTCGTCGCCCAGGCGGACAATACAGTCGTAGAGCACGGTGTGGCACTCGGCTGGGTTGGCGTCACGATGAAAATGCCCGTAGTACCAGCGCTTGTAATCCAAGCGGTCTTCCAGCTCATCGAAAAATGCCGTAAGCCGATCAACGGCGGGGTAATTCCAGCCGGGTGCCGGATAAAGCGTGGGCGAAAGCATGCGCGTGGAGCAGGTGTGGGTGATCACGTAGTCGACCTTCCAGCCCACGCTGTCGAGCTTTGTCCGCGCCTCCTCAAAGTTGCGCTCGTCCGGAAGCTCTTGCGGCCACCAGCTGGAATACGGAATGCGATATTCCTTGTCCACGCTCGTGGCGCCGCCTATGGTAAAGATCGTTGAGCCGTCGAGTTCAAAAACCTCGCCACGCGTCAGACGCCGTATGGGAGAGGTATCCGACAGGCGCTGCGTCAGCCCGCCGTGCCACAACTCCATGGGGCGCTCCGACCAGTGATCGAAACGCTCGTGGTTGCCGTCGACAAACAGCACGGTATAGGGGCGCGACTCCAGCCAGGCGATGTCGGCACATTCCTCGGCAGAGAAATCCCACGGAAAGCCAAAGTCGACCGTGACAATCAGAAAGTCGTCGCTCGTCAGACTATCCCCAAGATCCCAGTCGCGCAGCTTTTGCATGTCGGCACCGCCGTGAATATCGCCTGTTACATAGACCGTCATCGGATTACCACTTCCCTGTAAGTCGCTAGCCCGCATTCTGCACGATCACTAAACCAACCGTTCCAGTCCTTCCGTCCCTTAGGGCTTACCCTTCGTTCTTCCATCCAAACGGGTCAAGCACCCAAAAAATCAGATCGAGCACGCCGCTGGTCATCATGGCGCCGGCAAGGGCCATGCAAACGTGCAGGGAACTGGCACTTCGGAGCACGTCGAATGGCCCCAGAACAGCCAGCAGCGCGACCGCTGCGCCGGCAAGGCACAGCGCGAGGCACGGCCCCGCGTCCTTAACGCACTTCTTTGCGAGATGCTTTGCGTTGTCACTCATCAATATCGAACTCCTTAGAGGGTCGCTGTTTGGGTACATACCTCCGCGGCAGAGCAGGGCGGCAGGGTAAGTGTCACATGTCGTGCGGACATCAATGGAGAAACCACCTGCTCGACCAACCTTTGACGCCGTTTTGCACCGGCACCACATCCCCCGCTATCGAGGCCTAATACTTTTCCGCGAAGTGAACGTCTGTTTTAGGACCCCTGAAGCATCTACATTTTTCGTCGGCAAAATCGCAGGATTCCAGTACCGAAACCGCAGGAAACGGCACCTCTAAAGTGTCGATGTTTCAGGGGTCCGATTTAGCTCGTTCACTTCTCGGGAAAAGTATTAGACCTTGATTCTTTGCTGTCCCGAGGGCGCGCCGCTTCCTTCTCTGGAACCCTCACTAGCACTGGCACCCCTAGCCGCTACGACCGCAAGCATGCCTATAATGAGACATGTTTCCTGATGAGAAAGGAATCCAGCTATGGACGAAGTCAACCACGCCGTTTTGGACAATCTTCGGGAGTTTTTCAGCCGTGTCGACAGCGCGCGCAACAGCGTATCCCCAATTGAAAAGCCACATAGCGACCCAATAGACGTCAAGGACTTTATCACTCTGTGCAATCTTTGCGAGGCACAATCCAAATACAGCAGTGGAGACAGCGCCGCCAACGCGCTGGGCAACGCAGTGGTCTCCCTGAATCAACTTGACCGCGGTGAGCTCGATGCCATGGAATCTGCTCTGAAAGAAGGCAGATGGGATGAATGGTGCAAAGACAGCGACAAAAAGGTGTTGACGGAAGACGCCGTCTTCTATCTCGAGCTAAAACGCCGCACCGACAATCAGCATCATTACCACTTCAGCTTCGATAGAGATGCGGTAGCAGAAATCGATGCCTTTGACCCCTTTACTAAGGAGGGCGGCAAGCAAGTATTAAACCAGCAATGGCACGCGCTCATCTCCATGCTTGCGCTCTATGATGTCGCCCACGCCTTAAGTAACGACCAGCACGAATATCATTGTCTGTATCAGCATATTAAAAAATGGGATGAGAACTTGAATACGACGGTACTGCAATTTTATTGCGGTTGCTCTGGCAAAACCGATCTTCGCCTTAACACAAAGGGAGGAAAGATGATTAAAAGATATTCCACCCAAGCAATGAATAAATGGCTTGAAGAAGCGTTGCGTAAACTAGCAGACAAATAATCGCCCACCAACCTACTCCAGCCCCGGCCCGCTGTACTTCCCTGTCTCCGAATCGTAGTTCAGCACGACGACCTCGCCGAGCTGACTTACGTTCCCGTCGATGTAGTAATGACTGGCCCCGTCGGTCCAGATACCGCGGTAGCCCGTGATGCCCGAGACCGCCTCGGTGTTGATGTGCCCGGCGATAACATCCAGATAGAACTTACGCCCCACGTAATCGGGCGGCATCATGGTTAACGACTCGACAGCCGTACCAAGCTTCCAATCCTCCCCAGCTTCCTCGTCAACGCCGGCGTGCACAAAGACCTGGCCGAAGGGGCTCTCGTAGAAGTAAGGGAGTTTGCGAACCCATGCGATGACGTCCGCATGTTCGGCCTTCATGCGTTCGACCGTATAGGCGTAGGCCTCCTCGAACTTCCTGAGCCTCAAAAGGTGCTTAACGTGCTTGAATGCCTCAGCATCCAGGAAACTTTTGGCCGTTGCCAAATTGCTGTCGGCAAGTATCCATGCCTGCGTGAAATTAAGGTCGTTTACCTCGTCAATGTACTCGAGGAACATCTCCTCGTGGTTGCCGCGCAGCGCCACGACGCGATCGCCGTACCGCTTTTGCAGGTCCATGATGAGCTCGAAGACCCCGAGCGAATCGGGACCTCGGTCGCAGTAATCGCCAAGCAAAACCAGCTTGGAATCCTCAGCATCGAGGTCGACGGTGGAAAGCGATGCCTTAAAGGCGTCCAAGCACCCGTGAATGTCACTCATAGCGTAGATATGCACGTATGACCCCCTGTTTGCGTCGGGACCCCACTCGTTTGCGCCATGCGGCACGGCGGCCCCTCTAGTTTCGCGGGCGCCGGGCAACCTTGTCCTGTCACGCCCCTCAACATGATTAAAAGTATATCTCGCCGTGCGGACACAAATTTACGCCTGAGCTCCGGGCGCCCCGCGCGCTTGGCCTCGGCCCCACCCAAAAACTCATCCAACATTAATCTTGGCTCAAGAATCGCTTAATCTATAACCTGCACCATAGAGTTCGACCAAGGGCGGGGCGGCACCGCGCAACGCAGGCCGCCGAACGCAACGCTCGCGCCCGGGCAGATCGCCTGACGTCGCGCCCATCGAACGAAAGGACAGGTCATGGACGACCTCGAGAAAGTTGAAACCATCCGCACCAAGTGCAACGTGAGCTACACCGATGCCAAGGCCGCGCTCGACGCCGCCGACGGCAACGTTCTGGACGCCATCATTTGGCTCGAGTCGCAGGGCAAGACGCAGACCACATCGGCGCACGCCGCCACCGAGTCCGCGCCAGTCGATGAGCCCTCAGCCGAGATGGTCGCCGCGCAGGCCGCCTACGAGAAGTCGAGCGAAAAGACCGACTTCTCCAAGAAGATGGACAGCGTATGGGAGTACCTCAAAAAGCTCTTCCGCCTGAGCCTGGACACCAAGTTTATCGCCACGCGCCGCGATGCGATCATCCTCAACATCCCCATCCTGATCCCTATCATCGCCCTGTTTGCCTGGGGCGCTACGATTTGGCTGATGCTGATTGGCCTGTTCTTTGGCATGCGCTACCGCATCGACAGCGACGGCGACGTGCCCGGCAGCATCAACAACCTTATGAATCACGCCGCCGATGCCGCGGACGACATCAAGCAAAATCTGAACGACGACAAGTAATCGCAGACGGGGGCACGCATGGCACGGATCCTGATCGTAGAGGACGAGGAGAAAATCGCCCGCTTTGTGACGCTCGAGCTGGAGCACGAGGGCTACCAGGTGGAACACGCCGCCGATGGCCGCACCGCCGTGGACCTGGCGCTGGAGCGCAACTACGATCTTATTCTGCTCGATGTGCTGTTGCCGCAGCTCAACGGCATGGAGGTCCTGCGGCGCGTCCGCAAGCACAAGGATGTGCCGGTGATAATGGTCACCGCGCGCGATGCCGTGATGGACAAGGTGGCCGGGCTCGATGCCGGCGCCGACGATTACCTGACCAAGCCGTTTGCGATTGAGGAGCTGTTCGCACGGATCCGCGTGGCGTTGAAGCGCTCGGAGGCCGTGCGGGCGGCTTCGGGCGTTGGCGGCATCGGGACGGGCGCGGCAGGCGGCACGAGTGTCGGCGCCACTGCGATGCCCCCGGTCAGTGACTCGACCCAGGTTTCCGCCTCGCTCTCCCCCGCCACGCTCGTCGTGGGCTCGGTCGCGCTCGATCCCGACCGCCGCGAAGTCACGGTCGGCGGCTCGCCCATTGCGCTCACGGCCCGCGAGTTCGATGTCCTCGCCCTGCTTATGGCGCATGCCGAGACCGTGCTCACGCGCGAACGCATCGCGCACGAAGCGCTGGGCTACGAATACATGGGCGACACCAACAACGTCGACGTACACATCGCGCACCTGCGCGCCAAGATCGAAGACGCCGGCGGTGCCCGCATCATCCAAACTGTGCGCGGGGTGGGCTATGTCTGTCGCGCGTAACGCCGAGACCAAGCGCGTCACCTCCATCGCCCGCGCCATCAACTGGAGCTACATGTGGCGCCGCTTGGTGAGCTACGTCTGGCTCGATCTGTTGCTGGTGGTGATTGCGGCGGCGATTCTCGTCTATGGATACAACCAGACGCTGCCCGACGGCGCGTTTACCGCGGGATGGATCCCCAGCGCCACCGTTCGCGGCATGTCGCTGACGCCCGCGCGCGGCTGGGACCTGACAACGCTCACCTATACCGTCGAGCTTGCGCGTACCACCAAGACCTTCCCCCTCGCGCAGGACCTCGCCGCGCTGTGGCCCCTCTATATCGTTGTTGTAGGTTGGCAGGTCATCAGCGTGCTCAACATGCTCGGCGGCGCCCGCCGCGTGCGCCGTACCATGGCACCACTCAACGACCTGGCCTTACGCGTGGACGAGCTCGGCCGTATGCAGCTCTCCGGCGGCAAGATGGAAACGCTGGAGCAAGCCATCGAGCGCGCGAGCGTCGACTCGCCGAGCGTCACCACCGGCGACGCCGACCTGGCAAGCATCGAGGTCGCACTCAACCGCCTGCTGCGCCAGATGCAAGAGGCCAAGCTGCAGCAGATGCGCTTTGTCAACGATGCAAGCCACGAGCTGCGCACGCCCATCGCGGTGATTCAGGGCTACGTGAACATGCTCGACCGCTGGGGCAAAGACGACCCGGACGTGCTGGCGGAATCCATCGCGTCCCTCAAGGCCGAAAGCGAGCACATGCAGGAGCTCGTGGAGCAGCTGCTGTTTTTGGCGCGCGGCGATGCCGGGCGCACGGTCCTGCGGCGTGCGCATACCAACCTGGCTGCACTGGTCGGCGAGGTTTGCGAAGAATCGCAGATGATCGATGCCGGGCACACGTATCGGCTGGCCTTTGACGCTGCGCTTATCAGCGACCCGCGCTGCGACGCGCCCGTCGACGTGGCGCTCGTGAAGCAGGCTCTGCGCGTGATCGTGCAAAACGCCGCCAAGTATTCGGACGCGGGCACGCCCATCTCGTTTGGCGTAGCGCCGGATGCGGGCACGGGCACGATCGACATAAGCGTTGAGGACGAGGGCATCGGCATGAACCAGGAATCCACAGCTCACGCGTTTGAACGGTTCTACCGCGCCGACAACGCACGCGATGCCGGTGCGCAGGGCTCGGGTCTGGGGCTTGCCATTGCCAAGTGGATCGTCGATAGCCATGGTGGTGTCATTGGCGTGACCTCAGTCGAGGGCGTCGGCAGCCGCTTTACGATTCGCCTGCCGCGGTAGGAAGCCCCTCGGCATAAATAAAGGGATAGGGTCACGCGGCCCTATCCCTTTTTGCTAACTAAAGCAGCTTGTGCGCTACTCGCGGCACAGGTGCACGGCGAAACCGGCGAACTCGCGCTTAAAGTACACGAGCTTGGTACCACCGTCGGGCAGCAGCGCGCGCGACTCTTCGTTGACCTCGAGCCCGCGCTCGGCAAACCACTTCTCAGCTGCATCGATGTCGTTAACGGCAAAGCCGATGTGGCCCTTGGTGCCACGACCGTTCTGCTTCATGATCTCGACCAGCGAATCGTTGAAGTACGAAACCGGGGTCTCGATGACGGGCAGGCCCATCATCGTCGAGAACAGCTCCGCGATCTCCAGGGCGTCTGCCGGGTCGGTGGCGTTAATGCCCACATGGGCAACGCGCATACCAAAGAGCTCTACCGGGTTGGCGTTCTGCTCACTCATGCAGTCAGCGCCTACTGAGCCATGACGTCGAGAACGGCCTTCTCGGCGGCAACGCGGTTCATGCCGGTCATGAAGGGCACGCCACTCACGTACGGGCAGGTGAGGCCCTCGGGGGCAACGGTGGTGGCGATCAGCAGGTCAGCGCCCTCGTCGCAGTAATCCTTGGCCTCGGAGATGGCGCACTGCACGATCTCGTACTTGTCGGCATAACCGTTGGCGTCGAGCAGAGTAGCGACCTTCTGGGCAACGAGCGTGGAAGTAGCAGCGCCAGCACCGCAAGCCAAAACGATCTTCTTCATAGGTAATGTCTCCCTTCATGGTTTACTTTAGGTAAGTGTACCGCAGCGAGCGATGGCACTCGGCCTCGATGAGCTTTTATGCCAGTTTGCTTGCGCGCTGCGTATAATACATCTAGTACGTGTTGTCATACCGCTCGCTTTATGAGCGACTAAGGACCCTAATATGCCCGATTCCCGCACACTCTGGACCGCCGTCGTTATCATCTGCATCGCCGTGTCGGTGTTCTTTAGCGTCAAAAAACGCACCACGTTTAAACGCCTGCAGCAATTGATGGCCGCCAAGCAGTGGGACGAGTTCGATCGTTTGCTCGACGGCAAACTCACCAGCATGCTGTACCCGCGCTACAACCGCGACTACCTGCGTCTGAACTCCTATCTGCTGCGCGAGGACCACGAGCGCGCCAGCGAGATGTTCGACCTACTGCTGGGACTCAACCTCCCCAAGATGCAGCGCGTCGACTTGGTGATTAAGGCCTTTAACTACTATGTTGGCCAGGAGGACCGCAAAAAGTCCAAAGAGCTGTTGCACGAGATCAAGGGCTTTGAGGGCGGTCAGGCCGAGGCAGTTGCGCACGAGTGTCAGCTGATGTACGACACGATGATCCTCAAGCGCCACAACGACATTCCCGAGCTGGAGCGCATGCTCGAGGATGTCGGCGACGACCCGGTCAAGCGCTGCCGCTTGGAGTACCTGCTAGCCCTGCAGTACCAGAACAAGGGCGACGAGGCAAAGTTCCAAGAGTTCCTGGAGAAGTCGGGCCAACACTCGATGGCCGTCAACGCGTAACGGACGGCTTGTGCTAGACTTCTAGTCTCACGGGGGCGTGGCGGAATTGGCATACGCAGGAGACTTAAAATCTCTCGCCGCAAGGATTGTGGGTTCGAGTCCCACCGCCCCTACCATATGGAGCTTTCGAGCCCGTGTTCCTCAGGGATGCGGGCTCGCTTCTTTTAGATGCCGGTGGGACTCGAACCCGCGAGGGGGCGAGCGTTAAGCGGACGCGCAGCGTCCGAAGCGAGCCGGCGAGGGCGCCGACAGGCGGCCGAAGCCGGTGCGTATTTGCGCAGCAAATGCGCGGACGTCCCACCGCCCCTACCATGTGATTGCTTGCGAGCCCGTGTCCCCAAGGGATGCGGGCTCGTTTCTTTTACACGCCGGCGGGGCTCTAAGTTGCGGTGGAATAGTTCCTGTTTTGGCAGTTTATCAGCCCATTTAGGAACTATTCCACCGCAACTTAGGTTGGTATTTACACATTTTCCGATGGAAAAACGTGGCTGTCTCGCACATTTTCCGATGGAAAAACGTGGTTGTCTCGCACATTTTCCGATGGAAACGACCAAATGGCCTTTATACTAGCCGAGAGGGTTGGGAGGCAATATGCAGCGACAGCTTATGAGTGAACTTATCGCTTGGAAATCAAGGGCGAATCGCAAACCTCTCTTGCTTAGGGGAGCCCGCCAGACAGGAAAGACTTGGCTTCTTAACGAATTCGCAAGCCAGCAGTATCGAAACGTCATTCGTTTTGACTTTATGCTCGAGCCGAGCACACGCTCGCTGTTCGATGGGAACCTCGACCCCAAGCGCATCATCTCCCAGATAGAACTCCTACGTGGCCAAACCGTAACGCCGGAAGACACGCTCATCATCTTCGACGAGATCCAAGAGGCACCACGCGGGATCACCTCGCTCAAGTACTTCAACGAGCTTGCACCCGAATACCACATCGTAGCAGCCGGTTCCTATATGGGCCTCGCGCTCCGACGCGAAAACGAGTCATTTCCCGTCGGCAAAATCGACCAGCTCACCATGCGTCCCATGGGGTTTGCTGAGTTCGTTCGTGCCGTCGACGGCAACTCGCTCGCCGACGCCATCCTTGCCGCAGACATGAACCTTCTAGCAAACGTTACCGAAAAGCTCGAGCACTTGCTCAAGGAATACCTTGTTGTCGGCGGTATGCCCGAAGTTGTCTCCACTTTCGCCGAGACACGCGACTTCGTCGAAGCCCGAAGGCTTCAACAGCAAATCATCGAGGCTTACGAATCCGATTTTGGCAAACATGCACCCGCCCGCATCGTCGAGCGCATGAGGTTGGTTTGGAAATCCCTTCCCGGCCAGCTTGCAAAGGAGAACAAGAAGTTTGTCTATGGCGCCCTTCGTCCCGGAGCGCGCGCACGCGATTTCGAGGAAAGCCTCCAGTGGCTCACGGACTACGGAATCGTTCATAAGGTGCCACGTGTTTCCGCTCTAAAGGCGCCGCTCTCGAGCTACGAAGACCTCTCGGGCTTCAAACTGTTCTGCATCGACACCGGCATCCTCGGAGCGCTCTCCGGTCTCTCTCCGGCCATCGTTCTTAACGGATCCGCTGTTTTTACCGAGTTCAAAGGTTCGCTGACCGAACAATACGTCGCGCAGGAGCTTTTGCTCCAGGACAAAACTCCCGCGTATTGGTCCTCTACCTCCGGCAATGCCGAAACCGACTTTGCCATCGACCATGCGGGAACCGTGCTTCCCCTTGAGGTCAAGGCGGCAGAGAACCTTAAAGCGAAGAGTCTGAAAATAGCCTGCGAAAAATTCAAACTCGAGCGTTGCGTGAGGAGCTCCCTGGCGGCATATAGAGACGAGGGCATGCTCGTCAATATTCCGCTTTGGGAGATTGGGCAGCTCGACAAGCTGGCATAGGCGCTGTGGGGACGCCCCGCAAGGACTGTCCCCAGGTGCCGGCTGTTGAGTTGCGGTGGAATAGGGACTGTTTGGTGCCCGAAAGGGCGATTGTAGTCCGTATTTCACCGCAACTTATTTAGAGGGTGCTGAGAGTGGGGGTCCAGGCGATGGTGGGAGTCGCGCCGTCGAGAACCTCGTTGATGGTGGCGGCCATGCCAGCGAGTAGGCTGTTCTCGCTTACGGTGAGCGCACCGTAGCCACCGGCGCGCATGAGCTCGCGAATCACCACGGCACCGGCCAGAATCACGCCCGCGCGCTTGGGCTGCACGCCCGGCAGCGCAGCGATACCCTCCACATCCAGCGTAGATATACGATCGATGGCGGCCGAGATCCGCTCCATCGAAAGCTCGCGCAGGTGCACAAAGCTCGAGTCGTACGGCTCCAGTTCGTGGACCAGCGCCACGAGCGTGGTGACGGTACCGCCCACCGCGACCAGACGCTCTGCACGCTCAAAATTGCTCGGTAGGCCCTCAAAATAGGCGGAGAACTGCTCGCCCGCCCACGCGGCAGCAACCGCAAGCTCGTCGTCCGCGGGCGGCAACGCCGAGAAAAAGCGCTCCGTCACACGACGGCAACCGATGTCCAGTGAGCGCGTTCCCTCCAGCGCAAAGACCCCACGCTCTGGTGCGTACACGCCCGTCGCGAGCTCCGTGGAGCCGCCGCCCGAATCGGCGACGATAATGCGTTCACCGGCAAAGTCGTGCGCCACGCCAAAAAATGTCAGGCGCGCCTCAACCTCGCCCGGAATCACCTGCGGTTCGAGCCCCAGCCCGCGCAGGCCGTCCAGCAGCAGCGCGGCGTTGGACGCATCGCGCGCGGCACTCGTGCAGGTGGTGCAGACGCACGCGGCCCCAAAGGCACGCGCCTCATCCACAAATATGCGACACGCAGCGAGCACACGCTCGACAGCCGCCTCGCAAAAGCGGCCCGTCGCGTCGACGCCCTCGCCCAGATCGGTAATCTCGGTATGCTTGGACGATTCCACGATCGCCCCGCCCTCGACCTGCGCCAGCACCAGTCGCGACGACACCGTTCCCAGGTCGATCGCGGCCACCTTATATCGTTTGCAATCTGCCATTGCGGGCTCCCCTCCGGGCGTTACTCGCCTACTCGCCGCTGGACGCGACCGCCTGGCCCTCGACGCCGTTAAATCCAAACAGCATATCGAGCGTCTTGATGTACCACGGTGCGTCCTTGCCGACCTCTTCGATCTCTTTGGCCACTTCGCTGGCATTCTTGGCGTTTGAGGACTTTTTGCTCGACGACGAATCCGAATCATCGTCCAGGCCCAGCACTTCAATCCTCTTCTCGCCGGGCATCGCCATGCCCAGGCCCCGTGCCGAATCCTTAATGCCCTCTTCCGAGAACCACTTATCAGTGTCTTTTTTCATCTCAACATTGTATTGCTGACGAATCTCGACCTGCTTGGCCAAGATGTCGCTCGAGCGCTTAGCCACGTACAGGTCGCGTACGGGAAAATACAGGCTCACGAGCGCCAGCGCCACGACAATGCCGATAAACAGCGGGCGCAGAGAGCCATGCGTAAAGTCATAGATCGCCTTGACCACCGCATTGTCATTGGCGTAGCGCATAAAGTCCGAGCCCGAAAGACGGCTCGAGGGCCTGCTCGACCTGTCGTGCATCTGGGCCAAGGGACGCGACGCATGCGACGAACGTGCCGGGCGCACCGGTCCATCTGCCGAAGTATTCACATGAGCATTGGGGCGCGAGGTGCTTGTCGGGCGCTGCGTGGAGCGGTCGGCGCCGGCGTAGGCGGACCCACCGAGCTGCACCGTGCGCGCACGACGAGGCGACGGCTCACGCGAACCGGCGGAATAGTACCTGTTGTCGTAAATCTGATCCATGTGCGCCTTGTGCGGTTGAGGTTTGTTTGCGCTAAGTATTCTAGTTATAGCACGAGCGCCCGCGCCGCCTTCGCCAGCCTTTGCTCGACATAAAAAAGGCGCTGAGTCATATGGCCCAGCGCCCAATGGTGCTCAACAGCGCCCGGCTGGAGCAAGGCAAATCCGAGTCTTCCCCGCCCCCGCGACCTCCGCGTGCCTAGCGAATGTTGTAGAACGCAGACTTGCCGGCGTAGCGCGCGCTGCCCTCGAGCTCGTCCTCGATGCGGATGAGTTGGTTGTACTTGGCGATACGGTCGCTGCGGCACGGGGCGCCCGACTTGATCTGGCCGGCGTTAACACCCACGACCAGGTCAGCGATGGTGGAGTCCTCGGTCTCGCCGGAACGGTGGCTCACGATGCAAGCGTAGCCGGCCTCCTTGGCAGTCTCGATAGCCTCGAGTGACTCGGTGAGCGTGCCGATCTGGTTGACCTTGACCAGAATCGCATTGGCGGCGCCCAGCTTGATGCCCTTCTTAAGGCGCTCGGTGTTGGTGACGAACAGGTCGTCGCCCACCAGCTGCACCTTGTTGCCAATGCGACGGGTGAGCTCAACCCAGCCGTCCCAGTCCTCCTCTGCCATGCCGTCCTCGATGGAGATGATGGGATAGGTGTCGACAAGCTTCTCCCAGTAATCGACCATCTGAGCGCTCGTGTACTCAACGCCCTCGCCCTTGAGCTCGTACATGCCGGTCTCGGCGTTGTAGAACTCGGTCGAGGCTGGATCCATGGCGTACATGAAGTCGACGCCGGGCTTAAAGCCGGCCTTCTCGACGGCCTTGGTAATGTACTCGAACGGCTCGGCATTGGTCTTGAGGTTGGGCGCGAAGCCGCCCTCGTCGCCCACGCCGCCGCCAAGGCCGGCCTCGTGCAGCACGCCCTTGAGGGTGTGGTAGACCTCGGCGCACCAGCGCAGGCCCTCGGCAAAGCTCGGGGCGCCCACCGGCATGATCATGAACTCCTGGAAGTCAACGTTGTTGTCGGCATGCACGCCACCGTTGAGGATGTTCATCATGGGCGTGGGCAGCAGGTGGGCGTTGACGCCGCCCAGGTACTGGTACAGCGACAGGCCCGCCGACTCTGCCGCAGCGCGGGCAACGGCCAGCGACACGCCCAGAATGGCGTTGGCGCCGAGCTTGGCCTTGTTGGGCGTACCGTCGGCGGCAATCAGTGCGGCGTCAATGGCACGCTGATCGAAGGCATCGAGGCCCACGACGGCGTTGGCGCACTCGTTGTTGACGTGCTCGACGGCCTGCGAAACCCCCTTGCCCAGGTAGCGACCCTTGTCGCCGTCGCGCAGCTCGCAGGCTTCGAAAGCGCCGGTCGAAGCGCCCGAAGGCACCATCGCGCGACCGAAGCTGCCGTCCTCGAGCACGACCTCGACCTCGACGGTGGGGTTGCCGCGACTGTCGAGTACCTCGCGACCGTAGACGTCCAAAATATCACTCATGTTGTCTCCCTCTCACTTGGAAACGTAGTTGATGCAAGCGACTGGCCGACTGTGCACCATCGGTGCGCCTCCGTAAGTTAGCCATGCCGCACTTTTTGCATTATGCCCTAAGTTAGCCGAGGGATACACTTGATTTTCGAAAAATATAGCGGGAACGATGAGGCATGTCAGCCCGTCGTTCCCGCAGTCTTACTCCTCCGCCTTTGCGGCATCCCACAGGTCGTTGAGGCCGTGGGTCGAAAGCTCGGCCAGATCCACGTGGGCATCGGCCGCCATCTGCTCCATCGCAGCCCAGCGACGGCGGAACTTGGCCGTGCTGGCACGCAGGGCGCTCTCGGCGTCGATTCCCTCCTTGCGCGCAACGTTGACCAGGGCAAAGAGCAGGTCGCCAAACTCCATCTCGCGCTCGGGCGAGCCGGGCTCCTCGGCCTCAAACTCGGCACGCTCCTCGGCAACCTCGTCCCACACGTCCTGGACCGTCTCCCACTCAAAGCCCACGGCAGCCGCCTTGCGCGACACCTTCTGAGCCTGCATCAGCGCCGGCAGATGCGTGGGCACGCCGTCGAGCAGTCCCTCGGGCGCAGCCTCGCCCGCCGCCACGGCCTTGTCCTTGGCGGCCTTCTCGGCAAGCTTGACCTCATCCCAGATCTTGAGCACTTCGTCGGAGTTATCGGCATCCGCATCGCCAAATACGTGCGGATGACGGCGGATGAGCTTGGCGTCGATATCGCGCGCCACGTCGGCCAGCGTAAACTCACCGGCGTCCGCCGCAATCTGCGCATGCAACACTACCTGCATGAGCACGTCGCCCAGCTCCTCGCGCAGATGCGTGGCATCGTCGGCCTCGATGCAATCGAGCGCCTCGTAGGCCTCCTCGATCATGTTCTTGCCGATGCTCTGATGCGTCTGCTCGCGGTCCCACGGGCAGCCGTCGGGCTGACGCAGACGCCAGATGGTCTGCACCAGATGCTGCAGCTCGACTGACGCGTCTACCAGCGTGGACAGATCGCGCGAGCCCTCGGCATTTTGCTGAGCCATGTGCTGCGCCATGGTTATTCCTCCTCCATGACCACGTGGCGGAACGCGCCGCCCCCGTAGATGCCGTAGCTGTGCGAGCCGTCCTTGGGGATGCTCACGCTGCCGGGGTTGAAGAGCCACAGGCCCGGGTGCGCGGCGCTCTCCTCGTTAACCTTGATGTGCGTATGGCCGTAGACGAGCGCGGAGCCCTCGGGCAGCGCGGGCGCGTGGTCGACGCTGTTGTGCATGCCGGCGCCAAAGACGTGGCCGTGTGTCAGGAACAGCTCGCGGCCGCTCTCGTCGAACAGCGTGGCGTAGTCGGCCATGACGGGGAAGTCGAGGACCATCTGGTCGACCTCGGCGTCGCAGTTGCCGCGCACCGCGATGATGCGGTCGGCTAGGGCGTTGAGCAGCGGAATCACGCTCTTGGGAGCATAGTCGCGCGGCAGGTCGTTGCGCGGACCGTGATAAAGCAGGTCGCCCAGCAGGACGATGCGGTCGGGCTGCTCGGACTCAATGGCGGCGCAGAGGCGCTCGGTCCAGTATGCCGAGCCGTGGATGTCGGAAGCGATGAGGTATTTCATGGTGGTCCTTTCGGGTGGGGTTGATGAAGCTGGGCGTGGCGTGCCGCCGGCCGCGTTACTCAAATCGCAGTGCCGCGCTCTGGGCCGCCTGCATCACGCGTTGGAGCGGCACATTGTGCTCGCGGGCAAGGCGGGCGCAGTCCTCATACTCGGGCGCCGCGCGCTCACTGCCGTCGGGTAGGGTGGCCACCTTGACGGATACCTCGCCCCATGGCGTCGTTACGCGCTCAAAGCGGCGTGGCAGGCAAACGCGCTCCATGACCTGGCGACGAATGCCGTTGGTCGTGGTTTCCAAAAAGATAATCGTCTGCAGGCGTTCGATATCCTCGTGCGAGCAGATCACCTGCAGCTGCCAACCGGGGCGGCCTTTCTTGCAATAGAGGGGCAGCCAGTGCACCTCGCGCGCACCCGCCTCGCGCAGGCGGTCGGCAGCGTAGGCGAGCACCTCGGGCGATGCGTCGTCGATATCGCATTCCAACTTGACGATGGTTTCGGGTGCATCGGTCTCGCGGGACAGCGGGGATGTGCTATCGCATGGCATACGGTCCGACTCCTTTCCGCACGGGCTCGTTTTGTTCATCCAAACGCTAGCACATCGGACGCGGCACAGGCGTGACTTTCGTCCGTCGCCGCCCTTGCCCCCCCATCCAAACGTGTACGTCAGCCTCCAAACATGTCATTATTTGTCGGTTTTGGAGGCTGACGTACACGTTTTGAGAGCAAGCGAGGCCGCACCACGCGCCGCGCAACCTTTCCAATCGATTTCGATCCCCGGCGTGCCCGGCGTGTTGAGAGCTGCGCCATTACAATGAAGCGGATTCGCTTGACGCAAAGGAGCCGCTATGCCCATGTGCCCGCTGGTCGATTGCCATACCCACACCTCGTTTTCGGACGGGCATGCCTCGTTTGAGGACAACGTCCGTGCCGCTGCTGCGGCCGGCTGCCGCGTCATGGTCTCGACCGACCATCTAACCCTGCCCGCCAGCATGGATGCCAACTGCGAAGTGCAGGTTACTGAGGGCGACCTGCCGGCACATCATCTGGCTTTTGAGGATGCCCGCAAGCTTGCCGCGCAGATCGCGCCGGAGCTCGAGCTTATCTATGGCTTTGAATGCGATTGGTACGAGGGCTGCGAGCCTTTGGTCGAGCGCTGGTCCGCGGGTGCCATAGTACGCTTGGGCAGTGTGCACTGGATTGGCGATCCAGGCGATATCATGGCCGGCGCTGCGGGCACGGCAGGGACAGAGGGTGTCGCACGCCCCGATACGCCCGATTCGCGCTGCGGTTGGATCGACGACGACACCGACCTGCACGTTTGGGAAAACCTGGGGGTACGCGGCGTGTGGGAGCGCTACGTCGACGACTGGTGCCGCGCCTGCGAGAGCCCGCTCAACTTTGATGTAATGGCTCACCCCGACCTGGTCATGCGCTTTTCGAAGGAAGGCTTTGCGCCCGACTTTGACCCCGCACCGTTTTGGCAGCAGATGGCCGAATGCGCCCACGATACGGGCCGCCGCATTGAGGCCTCGACCGCCGCACCGCGCAAGGGCCTCGACGACTACTATCCCACGACCGGATTGCTGCGTTGCTTTGCCCACGCCGAGGTGCCGATCACTTTTGGCTCGGACGCACACCGCGCCTGCGACATCTGCTGGAACATCCGTGAGGCCCAGGCACACGCCTACGACTGTTGCTACCGAACCTTCGACATCCCCCACCCCACCGGCGAATGGGAACCCACACCCCTCGACTAGCCATCCCTTCATAAGTTGCGGTGGAATAGGGATTGTTTTGCCTGATGAAGCGCTTAAACAGTCCCTATTTCACCGCAACTTCCATGACCCCGTTACACCAACAAAGACTGTCCCCAACGACTAGTGGCGGCGGGCGTTGAGTTCGCCAGCCAGCTCGTCGAGGGTAATGCCGTAGCGCTCGAGCGTCACGAGTAGGTGATAGATCAGGTCGCCGGCCTCGTAGCGGATGTGGTCGTGATCGTTATCCTTGCAGGCCATGATGACCTCGCTCGCCTCCTCGGCAAGCTTCTTGAGCAGCTCGTCCTCGACGTCGGCCAACAGACGGGCGGTGTGGCTCTCCCGTGGCGACGCATCGCGACGACCGTGAATCACCTCGGCCAGACCTGTCAGCGTCTCACCGATATTTCCATCCTGAACGTTTGCGGTGCGCACACCCATGGTTCAATCCTTTCTGGTGGCCGAGCGTCTAATCGAGCGCCCGCCCTACGCGAGTTTTTTAAAGAAGCAGGTACGGTTGCCGGTATGGCAGGCCGGACCCGGCGAGTCGACCTTGACCAGCAGTGTATCGCTATCGCAGTCGGCCCAGAGCTCCTTGACCGCTTGTATATTGCCGCTCGTCGCGCCCTTGTTCCAGAGCTCCTGGCGACTGCGGCTCCAAAACCACGTGGTACCGGTCTTGAGCGTCAGCCCCACCGACTCCTCGTTCATCCAAGCAACCATAAGCACCTCGCCGGTGTCATACTGCTGGACCACACAAGGAATCAGCCCCTTGGCGTCGTATGTAAGCTTTGAAGGATCGGTTATCTCTTCCATTTCTCTTCCCAATTCAAACATCGCAGGTCGGCGAGGGCTGCCCAGGCACCCGCAGTTTTAGAAGTCCAATCTCACAGGGACGCCCTGGCTGGCCATATATTCCTTTACTTGGCGAATGCTGAAGGTTCCAAAGTGAAAGACGCTCGCCGCCAGCACGGCATCGGCCTCGCCCTCAATCACACCCTCGGCAAAATGCTCGAGCGTACCCACGCCGCCGCTCGCGATGACGGGAATCAGCACCGCACGCGCCACGGCGCGGGTGAGCGCCAGGTCAAAGCCGGACTTGGTGCCGTCGCGATCCATACTGGTCAGCAAGATCTCGCCGGCGCCGCGACGAGCCGCTTCCTCGGCCCACGCCACCGCGTCGATACCCGTGGCGTTGCGGCCGCCCGCCGTGAAGACCTCCCACTTGTCGGCACCCGGCTCTCCGGGCAAACCGACGCGCTTGGCATCGATCGCCACGACCACGGCCTGACTGCCAAAAGCCGCGGCAGCCTGGCTAATCAGCGACGGGTCACGCACGGCCGCCGAGTTGAGCGACACCTTGTCGGCACCGGCGGCAACCATGGTGCGCATGCCCGCCAAGTCGCGAAAGCCGCCGCCCACGGTATAGGGAATAGCGAGCTCCTCGGCCGCGTGCGCCGCCATCTCGATGGTCGTCACACGGTTGTCACTCGTCGCGGTAATGTCCAAAAATACGATCTCGTCCGCACCTTCGCGGTCGTAGGCGCGCGCCAGCTCCACCGGATCGCCCGCATCGCGCAAGCTCACAAAGTTGACGCCCTTGACCACACGGCCGTCCTTGACGTCCAGGCAGGGAATCACACGTTTGGTAAGCATGGACTACTCCTCCCCTCGGGCGGCGGCCAGCGCCTGTACCAGCGTAAAGTTGCCCTCGTAGAGCGCGCGACCGGTAATAGCACCTTCAATCGCGCCCTCGCCCACTGCGACCAGCGCACGGATGTCGTCGAGCGTCGAGATGCCACCCGATGCCACGACGGGAAAGCCCGCGACCTCGGCCACATGGCGATACGCCGCCACATCGATGCCCGTCTGCATGCCGTCACGCGCGATGTCGGTGTAGACCAGGTGCTTAAAACCCAGCTCGGAAAGCTGCGCCACAGCGTCGTCGAGTGCCACGCCCGCGCCATCACGCCAGCCGTTCACCTTGACCTGGCCGTCGCGCGCGGCGATGTCTGCCACCAGCAGCTCGCCAAAGCCTTGGGCCGCCGCCTCGGCAAAACCCGGCTCGGTCACCAGCACGGTGCCCAGCGCAATGCGACGCGCACCGTAGCCGGCCAACTCGTCGATGCGTGCGAGCGAGCGAACGCCGCCGCCCACGTCCACGGATAGACCGTCGACACCGCAGATGGCCTTGATCGCCGCCGAGTTGGCAGCGCATGTGTCCTCGTCCTCGCCAAAAGCAGCGGACAGGTCGACGACGTGCACCCAGTTCGCGCCCTGCTCGGCAAACGAGCGGGCGACTGCCACGGGGTCGTCGGAATATACCTTGCAGCGGCTGCGGTCGCCGCGCTCCAGGCGCACGACCTTGCCGCCGATCAAATCGATTGCAGGAAACAGAATCATCGGCCGGCCCCCTCGACGATGCTCACGAAGTTCTTAAGGATGCGCTGACCCAGCGCGGAGGATTTCTCGGGATGGAACTGGCAGCCCCACGCGTTGCCATGGCGCACGATGCACGGGAAGCTCCGCGTATAGTGCGTGCGCGCCAGCACATCGGCGGCATTGGCATCGTCGGCCACCGCGTAGCTGTGGGTGAAGTACATGTTGGCACCCTCGGCAAAACCGGCAAGCAGCGGATCGACCGCACCGGCGGGCGTCATGTGCACCTGGTCCCAGCCCACGTGCGGCACCTTCAGGCGGCTCGACTCCAAACGCGTGCACGAACCGCGCATAATACCCAGGCCATCGACCCAAGGACCGCCAGCCTGCTCGGAGGCGTTGCCGTCGGCGACCGCGCCCTCGTCCGCAGGCACGCCCTCGTTGCCGCGCTCAAAAAATAGCTGAAGGCCCAGGCAGATGCCGAGCAGCGGAGTTCCGGCGGCGACGGCATCGAGCACCGCGTCCGCCTCGCCGCTCTGGCGCATAAAGGCGATCGCGTCATAGAACGCGCCCACGCCCGGGATGACCAGGCCGTCGGCGTTGCGGATCTGCTCCGGATCGTCCGACGTGCAGGCGGCGGCACCGGCGCGTGCAAGCCCGCGCACGACGCTCGACAAGTTACCCTTGTGGTAGTCGACCACCACGATCTTCGGTTCGCCCACGCGACCCTCCTTTTCCCATCATCCAAAGCCACCACAAAGGGGACAGGCACCTTTGTGGTGGCTTGTGCAATCCGTCAGCTACAGCGAGCCCTTGGTGCTGGGGATGCCCTGCACGCGGGGATCGAGCTCGCAGGCGTGGCGCATCGTGCGGCCCACGGCCTTAAAGGCGGCCTCGATAATGTGATGCGAGTTGCCGCCCGCCAGCTCGCGCACGTGCAGCGTGAGCTTGGCATCGCGCGCAAAGGCGTAGAAGAACTCGACGGCCAGCTCGGTATCGAAGCTGCCCACGCGCTCGGTCGGCACGGGCAGCTCGCAGTAGGCCTGCCCGCGGCCCGAAATATCAACAGCAGCCATCACGAGCGTCTCGTCCATGGCGATCGCCGCATCGGCAAAGCGCGTAATGCCCGCCTTGTCACCCAGCGCCTGGCAAAACGCCTCGCCCAGCACAATGCCCGTATCCTCGACGGTGTGGTGCGCGTCGACCTCAACGTCGCCCGTCGCATGCACCGTCAGATCGAACAGACCATGGCGGCCAAAAGCGTTGAGCATGTGGTCGAAAAACGGCACGCCGGTCGAGATATCGCACACGCCGCTTCCGTCCAGGTAGAGCTTTACGACAATGTCGGTCTCGCCCGTCTTGCGGGTTACCTCAGCATAGCGGTCCATCTACATCTCCTCCTTCACCAGCGCGGCAAACGCAGCCAGCACCTCGTCGTTTTCCTGCGGGGTACCCACGGTAATGCGTAGGCAGTCCGCGAGCCCCGGCGCGTAGCTAAAGTCGCGCACCAAAATCGAATACTCATCGCGCAGACGCTCACGCACGCGCGTGGCATGCGGCGTGCGTACGAGCACAAAGTTCGCCGCGCTCGGCCACGCCTCCACAGGCAAGCCCTCGGCAGCCATCACGCGCAGAGCGGCCAGCTCGCGCTCGCGCTCGGATGCGACCTGCGCCACCACAGGTGCGTAGGCATCACGGGCACGCACGCAGGCAAGCGCGGCGGCCTGGCTCAGCACGTTAACCGAGTAGATCTGCCGAATCGCCGCAAACACATCGATGACCTCGGGCGCCGCGATCACATAGCCCAGACGCGTGCCGGCGGCGCCAAACGCCTTGGACAGCGTATGCAGAATCACCAGGTTGGGATGCTCGGCGATAAGCCCCTGCGCCGTGGTAGCCGCGCCAAACGAATCGTCCGCAAACTCAACGTAGGCCTCGTCGACCATCACCATGCCGGGGCAGGCATCGCACAGAGCCGCAACAAAGTCGAGCGGCGCCACGTCACCCGTGGGATTGTTGGGCGAGGTCACGATCGCCAGATTGCACTCGGGAGCCGCCGCAAGCACCACCGCCTGGTCGAGCTCAAAGGTCGCCAGGTCGCGCCACACGTCGCGCACCTCGGTCTGGCACAGCGACGCAAAGAACGCATACTCGCTAAAGCACGGCGGGCAGTTGAGCAGGGTCCGCCCCGCGCCGCCAAACGCCAGCAAGTAGTTATAGAGCAGCTCGTCACCGCCGTTGCCCACGCAGATGTTCTCGCGCGTCACGCCATGCCAAGCAGCAAGCTCATCGCGCAGGTCGTTGGACATGGGGTCGGGATAACGGTTGAGCGGCGTGGCAGCCAGGGCTGCATCAATCGCCTCGCGCACGCCGGCCGGCACGGGATAGGTGTTCTCGTTGGCCGAAAGGTTGATGCGCGTGGGCGTGAAGTTGGGATCATAGGGCTCAATGCCGGCCAGGTAGGGCTGGACGAGCTCCTTCATGCGCGGCGTGAGTTCGGCCATGTTAGGCCTCCTCGCCGGTCGCGCCAACGCCATCCGCGCCCGCAGCCGCCAGGTCAACGCCCTCGGCAACCGTCGCCACGGCGTCGCCCGGCCAGGCGACCTTGGTCAGGTCGGCCGCAGCCAGTGACTCGGCACTCACGGCATCCTCGCCCTGCTCCAGCACGCGACGACGCAGGGCAGCAGAAAACGCGTGCGCCCACAGGCCCTCGGCCTCGGCTAGACGCTGTGTGGCGGGAGCGTCAGAGAGCAGGCCCTCGGGCGTATAGCAAATGACGCTCGAGCGCTTGACGAACTCTTCGACCGAAAGCGGGTTGGAGAACATGGCCGTGCCGCCGGTTGGCAGCGTGTGGTTGGGACCGGCAACATAATCGCCGAGCGGCTCGGAGCTCCAAGCGCCCACAAAGATGGCGCCGGCGTTGCGAATGCCGCCGAGCAGGCCCATTGCATCCTCGCAGTGCAGCTCAAGGTGCTCAGGCGCCACGGTGTTCACGGCCTCGACGGCGGCAGCCATGTCGGCGGCCACCACGATGGTGCCTTCGTTGTCGAGCGAGGCGCGCGTGATCTCGGCACGCGGCGACTGCGCCACCAGAATATCGATACCAGCCTCGACCTCGCGCGCAAACTGCTCGTCGCAAGTCACCAGATAGCAGGCTGCCAGCGGATCGTGCTCGGCCTGGGCCATCAGGTCTGCCGCGACCACCATGGGCTTGGCCGTGGCATCGGCCAGTACGCAGACTTCGGAGGGGCCAGCGACCATGTCGATTCCCACGTCGCCCGAGACAATCTGCTTGGCCGCAGCGACAAAGGCGTTGCCCGGACCGGTGATTTTATCGACACGCGGAATGGTCTCGGTACCGTACGCCAGCGCGGCCACGGCCTGAGCGCCGCCCACCATATAGATTTCGTCCACGCCGCCGAGCTTTGCCGCGGCAAGCGTGTGGGGGCTGATCAGGCCGTCTTTTTGCGGCGGGGTCACCATAACCACGCGCTTGACGCCGGCAACCTTGGCGGGAATGGCATTCATGAGCACCGTGGAGGGATACTGCGCGCGACCGCCCGGCACATAGATACCAGCCGCCGCGAGCGGGGTCACCTTAACGCCGAGTATCGTGCCGTCCGGGCGCGTGGTAAACCAGCTCTGCTCGACCTCGCGCTGGTGGAATTCGCGAATCTGACGCGCGGCCTTCTCGAGCGCAGCGACAAAAGCGGGATCGAGACCTTCGAGCGCGGCATCGATCTGTTCCTGCGGCAAGCGGAAGCTCTGCAGCTCGACGCCGTCAAAACGCTGACAGTAATCGCGCACCGCGGCATCGCCGTTGGCACGCACGTTGGCCACGATATCGCGGGCGGCGTCGACGATGTTTTGCGGCAGCACGCCCTTGCGGTTGAGCTGGTTGGTAACGAGGCGCTCACCGGGAGCAAGCTTGATGGTCTTCATATCGGTATCCCCTATCGGTCGAGGTTGTGTTCGAAAAACGAGCGACTGGGCAGCGGCACCAGTCGGCCCGCAGCCCGTACGTTGGGGCGCCCGTGCGCGCTCGCGCTATTGTGCCGAGCCCGCGACGGGCTCAAAATGCTTGTCCTTCACGGCAGCCGCCAAGCGATCTGCCAGATTGCGTACGCGCGGATCCAGACGTGCGGCGCCCGGATTGACAAAGAAGCGGGCCGTGCAGTCCATGATGCGGCCGGTGATGACCAGGTCGTTATCGCGCAGCGTGGCACCCGTGGCGGCAATATCCACGATGCGATCGGTCATGCCGACGATGGGGCCCAGCTCGATGTTGCCGTGCAGTGAGACGATATCGGCGTTCACGCCGCGCTCGGCATACCAGGCACTCGCGATGCGCGGATACTTGGTGGCCACGCGAAGCGACCCGCGGCGGGCATAGTTGCGCTCGGCCTGGCCGGCGCGCCACGCAGGCTCTGCCTCGATAAACGTGCACAGGCCGTAGCCCAGATCGACCAGCTGCAGCAAGTTGAGGTCTGCCTCGATGAGCGAGTCCCAGCCACAGATGCCGCAATCGGCACCACCACAGCCCACAAAAGCGGGCGCGTCGCTGGGACGCACGATGACAAACTCGATATCGCCGACCGTGCCCTCGCCGGCACGCGTGTCGCGACCGCGCACAATCAGGTGACGGCCGGGGTCGCACAGCTCAGAGACGTCCAGGCCCGCGGCCTCGAGCACGTCGAGCGTGTCGGCCTTAAGCGAGCCCTTGGGCACGGCGATGCGTAGCGGGCCTTCGGCGCCGCGGCCCACGGCGTGGTCACCATCGGAGGCGGCGTCCTCGGCAGAGGTGCACGCGGCCTCCAGACGCTCGAGCGAAAAGGCGAAGCCCGCCGCCGGCACCTCGATGCCGTCGCCGAACGCGCCGGTAAAGATAGAGTCGTAGCGACCGCCCGAGCCCACCGGATCGGGCAGGCCACCGGCATAGGCCTTAAAGACCAGGCCCGTGTAGTAATCGAAAGAGTTCATGATGGAGAAGTCGAACGACAGCACCTGGGCGTCCTCGGGAGCCAGACCATCAGCCAGGGCACGGAGTTCGCGCGTCAGCGGCGCGACAATACCGGCAGCCGCCAGCAGCGCATCCACGCGATCGAGCACTTCGGCCCCACCATGCAGGCGCGGCAGTTCGCTGACGGCGGCCTTAACGGCATCGGTCTCGGCGCTTGCCGCCACGCGGGCATCGAGGCCCACAAAGTCGTTGGCGTGCACGCAGCGCAGAGCCTCGGCAGCCAGCTCGCGATCCTCGCACGCCGCGAGCAGCTCCTTAAACGGGCGCACGCTACCTGCGATAATGCGCGCATCGGGCAGCGCCAACTTGCGAACGGCCTCGGCCACCAGCGAGACGATCTCGACATCGCCCGCGGTATCGCCCGCGCCGATGAGCTCAAAACCCAGCTGGGTAAATTGACGCGAACCGCCGGCATTGCGCTGGCATTCGCGAACCACCGGCGCCTCATAGCGCAGGCGCAGCGGCAAGTCGGCCGCGCGCATGCGGGTCGAGACCAAACGCACGATCGGCAACGTATTGTCGGGACGAACCACCAACAAGCGGCCGTCATCGTCAAAAAGCTTAAACGGCGTGTCCGCGATACGGCCGCCCTCCTCGAGCGAGCCCTTGTCCTCGAGCAGCGGCGTCTCAACCGGCAGATAATGATGCTCCCTAAAGCAGCCCTTCACCGCACATGCAATCTCCTCGCGCGCCTGAGCCTCCTCGGGCAATATGTCCCGGAATCCCCACGGTGTGGCCGTCATCTGGTGAGCCTCCTCATGCTGTGTTGCATACAGAACAAACGACCGGCATAGCTCCGCCGGTCTTCTGGGTACTTTAGCATACTAGAGTGTTTGCGGGGAAAATCCATCGCAGCCGCTCACGCCGTATTCATTTGGAAACATAGGGCAGATCGCCGCAACCCAAACCCGCCTAGGCGCCAATCGCACGACGATACTCTGCCATTACCTGCGCATCGGCAGCTGCGGGGTCGGCAAAATAGCGCCAGTCATAGGTCTCGGCCGAAACAACTCCGCAATAGCCGCGCGCCACCAGCCTATCCAGGTCGGCGCGCATATCGCGGTCGCCGTCACCCCAGGCAAGATGCGTCGTGCCATCTGCCGCAACATCGACAAAATGCACGTGGGCGACATCATCGCCAAGCAGATCGAAATAATCGTCGATGGTATCCCCCGCCACCGCCATAGCGCCTATATCCAGACACGCCTTAAGTGCCGGATGATCAACTGCCTCGATCATGCGCTTCGTGTCGGCCGCCGAGTTCACGATCATCGACTCAACCGGCTGTAGGGCCTCGAGCACCAGTCGCACGCCGCGCTCTCCCGCATGCTCGGCAATCGCACGCAGCATCGAGGCGCTGCGACCCCACGCGTCCTCGATCGGCTCGTTCAAAAATGCCCAGCCGCTCGAGACCATGACCTGCTCGGCTCCAAGTTCCGCCGCGATATCCACAACGTTCTTAAAGTACGCGAGCGTGCGGGCACGCGCCTCATTCCCACGCGCCGCGATATTCCACGGCTTGGGGTTGTTCTGTTCGGGACAAAGCCCCACAATCCGAACCCCATACCGCTGCGACAGCTCCCGCACCTGCTCGAGCGAATCGTATCCATGGCAATCGACATACAGATGCATCGCCCCGGTCCAAAGCTCGCAACACGTGTAGCCCGAGGCCGCTGCCGAAGAAAAGAATTCCTCAAGGTCAAAATAACGATGGCTGATATTCATGACGGCAAGCTGCGGATACTCCATCTTGTCCACCTTTCGGCAAAAGGGCGCCGCAGCACAGTGTGCGCGACGCCCCCTCTTACATTGTTCTCATTATGACGGATACTCTACTGGACACCAAGCACTCCAAAGAACGCGCCGGCGATACTCACGAGCAGGATCACGAGCATGATAAGCAGCGGATTCATCTTCTTCTTGAGCATGAGATAGACGATTCCAAACAGCCCCATCGTGACAAAGCCCGGGAAGATTCCGTTGAGCAGCTCGGCCAGCGTCTGAGCACCATCGCCCGCGCCGACCATGAGCGGAATGTCCACGGTGACCATCTCCATGGTCATAGCACCGATCACCATGGCGCCCATGATAGAGGCCATCTTGACGATCGTGTCCATAATGCCCGATTCCTGGACCTTGCTGATCATGTCCGAGCCAAAGCGATATCCCACAAACGTCAGCAGGTAACGGATGATGTAGTGAGGAACGTTGAACACGAGCAAGAACAAAATCGGGCCAAGAATAGAGCCCTGCAGCGCCAGCGACGTGCCGACACCCGTTGCCAAAATTCGCAGCGTGCCCCAGTAGAAGGCATCGCCCACGCCGGACAGCGGCCCCATCAAAGCAAGCTTGACATTAGAGATCGCGCTCGTGTCAAAGCTATCGTCAGTAGCGTTGACCTCCTCCATTGCAGCGGCGATGGACATGGGAAGCGTCGAGATGTACGGCGTGACGTTATAGAGCTCCATATGGCGCTTAAGGGCGGCCTTAAAATCCGCATCCTGCGGATACAGCTTGCGCAGGATCGGCATAAGGGCCCACATAAAGCCGATATGGCCCATACGCTCGTAGTTCCAGGAATGCTCATAGGGAATCGAGCGCCAGAACAGCTTCTTAAGGTCTGCGCGGGAAATCAGCCCGTCGTAAGAAGACTCAAACTTAAAACTCATCGAACCCACTCCCAATCGCAGGATCCTCGGTTGCCGCTGCGGGCTGCTCCGCCTTTTTCTTGTCACCCAAAACCGTCATCGCGACGACGATGATCGCGGCAAAGATCGCCACGCCTGTCGTGCTAATGCCAAAGTAGGCGACGAGGAAGAAGCCAGCGAAGAAGAACGGAGCCACCGTTTTGTTCATAATCATCTGCGCCAGCATCGCAAAGCCGAGTGCGGGCAAGAAGGCGGCGGCGACATCCATGCCGGTCTGAACGAAATCGGGGATGATGTTGAGCAGGCTGGCAACAGCATCGGCGCCAAAGAAGAATGCCAGGGGAATAATCAGCAGGCCGCACCAGCTCTGCGCGTAACCGGCGATGAGCATGTTGCGCGTGATGGCCTTGGTGTCTCCGTCCTCGACGTTTTTGTCGATACGGTGCACCAGCAGTAGCATCACCGGCTGGCCCAGGGCCGTATCGAGCGCCAGGACGATCGTTGCGATGGGAATGCCCAGGGTCAGGGCCGCCGAAGCGTCCGCGCCGGCCTGCATGGCAAGCGACACACCCAGAATGGTTCCGGAAATCGTATCGGGCGGGTTATACGCACCGACCGAGATGGCGCCGACCATGGCAAGCTCCATCGTGGCGCCCATGATCGTGCCGGTCACCATGTCGCCCATGACAAGGCCGACCAACGGTCCGAGCACAATGGGGCGCTGAAGGTAACTCGTACCGGTCAGCCATTCGGAATAGCCCAAAAGGGCGATCAGGAAAATCAGGATTGTCTTGATAATCATGACAGCCCCTAACCGATGGCCTTCGCGGCATCAGTCTTCGCATCTGCCGGAATCATCTGAATGAACAGCTCGTAGCCCTCGCCGAGCAGCTCTTTGACGTATGCCTCGTTTTCGGGCGTGAGGAACACGCTCGTCGAGACCTGGCGAGCATCCTCGCTAAAGGCAACGTTGCCGAGGTTGATCTTCTTAACGCCCATCGCCTTGGCGATGGTACCGGCCTGCTGGATCGTTTCGCAAACCACGAAGAGCTTGTATTTATCGGTCACACCGCTCTGGAGCGCCTTGACGGCATCCTCGGTGTTTTTGACGACAACCTTGCAGCCCTCCGGTTTTGCAAGGGACAGGGCCTGCAGACGAAGCTTGTCATTGAGGACCGTGTCGCTCACCAACAGGATGCAGTCGGCACCCAGAGCCGAGGTCCAGCTAACGGCAACCTGGCCGTGCAGCAGTCGATAGTCCACGCGAATCATCTGAATCATGATGTGCTCCCTAGTGGTTAAAACTCATCGAGTTCGGCCTGCCCCAGCAGGTCGTTGACGTACTTGACCTTAGTGTCGTCCGCCTCGACGATCTGGCGAATGGCCTCATCGATCGGGGTGGAGTCGGGCACGAACAGCAGCTGAATAAGGAGCGGCAGGTTCATATTGGTCACCAGGTGCGTGTTGGGACGCGTCTGGACGATCTTGGTGAACTCGTTGTTGACGCTGCCGCCGAACAGGTCGGTGCACACGACAACCTCGTCGTCCGCAGCAAACCCATCGAGAACCGCTGCGGCCTCCTTGGTCAGGTCCTCGTTTCCGTCGACATACATAGAGAGCGCATGGACGTTTTCGCGCTCGCCGGAGAGCAGCCCAATGCTCTCGACGATTCCAGACGCAAAATGAGCATGGGATGCAACGATAAACTGCCTCATTCGATTCCCCTTTCTTGCGAATTTCGGCATAAAAATGCCCGGACGCATGCGCCCGGGCAGGGTGCTTCTTGATCAGTAGCTTATTTGTCACCGATTAGTAGTCGAACTGGTGATAGTAACGACGGTAGTTGAGGTTGTGCTTGGTGACCGTCTCGTAGTAAGCGGCAAGGCGATCGGTGATCAGCGAGGAGAGGATCCACGGAGACACGATGACGCGGAACTCGTCGTCAAGGCCGGGGATCGCGAACTCGGCGGTGTCGATGATGTTGATGTCGGTGTCGCCGGTCACGCCGCGGGTCAGGAAGGCGCGGACGCGCTCGTCGAGCTTGCGGTTCTCGTCCTCGCCC
>DBFBGO010000022.1:0-90240 GCA_048201895.1 Collinsella sp.
GGGCAGCGAGACCTTCGGCAAGGTGTTCACCTGCACCCTGGACCCGAGCAGGGCCATCTACGTCCCGCGCGGCGTGGGCAACTCCTTCCAGGCCCTGGAGGACGGCACCGCCTACACCTACCTGGTGGACGCCCACTGGTCGCTGGAGCTCAAGAGGACCTACACCTTCGTGAACCTCGCCGACCCCGAGCTCGCCATCGAGTGGCCGATCCCTCTCGATGAGGCCACCGTCTCCGAGGCCGACCTCAACCACCCGATGCTGAAGGACGTCGTCCCCATGGCGCCGAAGCGCACCCTCGTCACCGGCTGCGACGGCCAGCTGGGCCATGCCGTGCGCGAGCTGGCCGAGGAGCGCGGCGTCGCCAAGGACTTCGACTTCTGCGACATCGACACCTTCGACATGTCCGACCCGGCGGCCTATTCGCAGTACGACTGGTCGCTCTACGGCACCGTGATCAACTGCGGCGCCTACACCGCCGTGGACAGGGCGGAGACCCCCGAGGGCCGTGTCATCGCCTGGAAGGCCAACGCGACCGGCCCGGCGCTTCTGGCCCGTACCTGCGCCGGGCACGGGATCACGCTCGTCCACGTGTCCAGCGACTACGTCTTCGACGGCACCGCCCAGGTCCACACGGAGGAGGAGCCCCTCAGCCCGCTTTCCGTCTACGGCCAGACCAAGGCCGCCGGCGACATCGCCGTGGCCGGCTGCCCCCGCCACTACATCATGCGCTCCAGCTGGGTCATCGGCGAGGGGCACAACTTCGTCAGGACCATGAAGGGGCTGTCCGACCGCGTAGCCGACCCGGAGGACGGGCTCGAGCAGGTCACCGTCGTGGACGACCAGCTGGGCCGCCTGACCTTCACGCGCGACATGGCCGCCGCCATCTTCCACGTGCTGGAGAGCAAGGCCCCCTACGGCACCTACGACTGCACCGGCTCCGGCGCCGTGAAGAGCTGGGCGGATATCGCCCGCGCCGTCTTCGAGGCCGCCAACGGCAACGGCGAGAAGGTCTTGCCGGTATCGACCGCCGACTACTACGCGAGCGCCGCGGGCCCCGTCGCCCCGCGCCCGGTCCACTCCGCACTCGACCTGTCCAGGCTCGAGTCGGTCGGCTTCCACATGCCCGACTGGGAGGAAGAGCTGGGGGAGTACCTTAAGACGCTCTAGCAGATTAGCGGCTCGTCGGGAAACCTGGCGAGCCGCTATTTAATTAATCTTTAGCATTTTGCATCTCGACTTAGGGCCTTCTTGCCGACATGTTAATCCAAATCCAGCAGTTTCCGCTGCAGTCAGCATGCTCGATTCGATTTTTGGCCAATCCAAGGTCTATGAGTCTTTTTGCCAATGGTATGTCCCCTGCGGCCCAACAAAGGTCTGGCCATTTGGAAACGCAGTTGCCCGCAGCGAGTTCAAATAGTGCTGAGTCGCCTCGTCCATATCTTTACCTCCTTTCGGGGCTCGATTTACAACCCATATATTTGGCTATCTGCCAAATACCATCGTGCGGGATTGAGCCACCTTGTGTCCCTCAAATCAATGAGTATGGCGAGAGCGCTGTTGAAAACGACTACAGCGCCCACTCTTCATTTAGGTTAAAGGCTTACAACCCGATCACAAACCTCTAACGCAACAGATCGATGCGTGACGATGATGACAGTATGGCCGAGATTTCGCATACGATCCAGCATTTCTCGCTCGGTCTTGGGGTCGAGGGCCGATGTGCGTTCATCGAGCAGAAGCACGGGGGAGCCGGAGTAGACCGCACGCGCAACGGCAAGGCGTTGCTCCAGGTCTCCGTACCAGTTGTCGCTGGTGTCGTCCCAGGTTAGGTCCATCTGGCAACATTTGCCATTGATCTTTACGGCGTTCCAGGTGTGGCCGTTGCCGGTGATGCGGCCGTTGGCGATGCCCGCGGCGTCAAGGAGCTTGGAGTAGATGCGCTGGTAGCTCTCGCAGGTGCCCTTGTTGCGCGTGAGGCCGCTTTCGGCCGAGCACCAGTTGAGGCTGTGGTCGTACTCCAGCTGGTCGAGCGTCCAGTCGTGGAGCCACAGCGCCATGTCGTATTCCGAGCCGTTTGTCTGTTGCCTGCACTGGGCCACGGCGTTGTTGACGATCTGCGTGACGCTTGGGCGGGCGGCGTCGTTTACGGTCACCTCCGCCGTTGTGCGCAGGTAGTAGATCCCCTTGTCGTTTTGGGGGTCGTATCTGTCGTTGTCCATAAAGTAGAAGCAGATGCGGTACGTGCCCGATGCCGTGAAATCAAAGGTAAAGTCGTGGCCGGTGGCGCCCAGGCTGTAGTAGCTGGCCCATGCCGGGCGCGACGGGTCGCAGACGCTTTCCTGGCTGCCGCCGTCCCAGTAGGTGGGCACGTCCATGCGCGCCTTGGCCTGGGACGAGCCGTTGGCCTGGGTTACGTGGAAGGTCGTCGCGGTGCCTGCGGGGGCGTCGTTCCACGAGACGGTGAAGGTGACGCCGTTCTGGGTTGCGGTGACGGAGTGGGCGTAGGTGGTTTGTGACGTGGCGGAGATTGCGGCGGGCGTGCCGTTGGCTTGGGCGCGGAGGGGTGGGGCGGGGGTGTCTGTTGCGGCGATGGTGCCGGGGGTGGCGGTGGTGTCGGTTGCGGCGGTGGTGGCGTCAGCGCTTTCCGTGTTGACGGCGCTGGTGCCGGTGGATGTTGCGGTGCTGTCCTTTAGGGTATCTGCTGTCGCATTTGTGTCGGTGCCGCTTTCGGGTTTGTCCGTGTCGCTGTTCGTGTCGGCGGATTGCGCCTGCTGCTCTGCGGTTGCCTGAGGTTGGGTGACTTCCGCAATGGCTGCCATGGGCATCGTCGCGCCGACCATAGACGTGCACGCGATCGCGCAGAGCAGGTAGTAAAGGGGTCGTTTCATAGCGGAGCCTCTCGGTGAGCAGCCAATAGGGTCCGAAGGCAGCTCCAGGACAGCACTCCACACATATTTTTTGGGGTTTATTTTACGGTAATAGACTGCGGATAGGGGGTCCTGTTAATAAAATCGGGGCACGGATTTTGTTCCGCACCCCTCAAATCAATGCTGTGCCGTATTGCTGGTAATCAGCAGTTATTCAGGATAGTTACTACGCCTCCGTCGGCTCCACGCCCAGCTCGTTGCGGACGAGCTCGAAGGCGGCGGCGATTGCCTTGTCCGTGTCGTAGTACTTGTAGCCGCCCAGGCGACCGGCGAAGATCACGTCGCCCTCCTGCGCCGCCAGCTCCTCGTACTGCTTGTAGAGGGCCTCGTTCCTGGCGTCGTTGATGGGGTAGTAGGGTTCGTCGCCGGGCTTCCAGTCGGCCGGGTACTCGCGCGTGATGACGGTCTTGTCCTGCGTGCCGAACTCGAAGTGCTTGTGCTCGATGATGCGCGTGTAGGGGATCTCGCGCTCGGTGTAGTTTACCACGGCCACGCCCTGATGGTCGGTCTCGAAGCGCAGGCTGCGGTACTCGAGCGTGCCCAGCTTAAAGTCGTAGAACGCGTCGATGGGGCCGCAGTAGATCGTCTTGGCGGCGATATCGGGCTCGGCGGCGATCAGCTCCTTGGGCAGATGGGGACTGGAGGTGGGTTATGGGTTGGATGGTGGTGTTGGCCACAGGTTATCCTCGGTTATTCTGCAGGGTAAAATTATTATGTAATAACCGAGTAAATTTGACCTTGGCGCGCGTGATTGTCTGGTTTTGTTTGGAGGAAGTTTCATCTTGCATCGCTCTATGTTTATTTCTGCTGGAGAGTTTGGTCAGCCCCTTGATAGCTCAGTTATTGCGAGGATGTTTAATTGCATTCAAGGTGACTTGGATGGTTTTATTGCTGCATTGGAAAAGGCGGAATTTGAATGTAGGCTGCCAGCTCTAAGTTCTCTTTGGGCTGATGTCCGCCATGAAAATGCTCAAGAAATATTGCATAATCAGCTTCGTGTTGATGGCATGTACTTACAGTTTCCTGAATACGTTAGTCTACCTAAGGGGGCGACTGTTTTTCGCGCGCGAAGTGTCTCTTCTTCTCTCGATTATGGAGCTCAGTTTATTGACCAGGGTCAACTGTGGGAGCCACCGAATGATTGCGTGACCAATTTTGGGCGATTAAACAAACCCGGTGAGAGCTATTTATATGTCAATTGCGGTGACCCAGTCACTACGCTTGACGAAGCCAGGGTGAACGTTGGTGACCAATTTGCTTTGATTGCGTATGAGATCGCTAGACCTATTAAAGCTATTGGTATTGGTATTTATATTCCTTCCGAAGTGCGTAGGCTGTTTGGGCAAAGCCCGGCTGCATTCGGACAATACTGCCTGCTGCATGATTATTTGCATCAAGAGTTTTCTCGCCCCTTTGAAGTTCTCGGTGAGACTACCTATCAATTGAGCAATGCAATTGTTGATGAGTATTATTCATGCGAACCCTGTGTTGCTTATAGTCCTGTGGGCGGTGGCAGAGGGCTTAATTAAAGAATGACTCCGGATATCGCACATGGAAATTTGACAATTCGAGGGGTATATTTTGGAAGGCGCTCCGCCAACGCACTTAAATCAATGATTGTCGACTTTGGGCGCTGGCATTATTCCAGTAAAGCTGGACGTTACCTGTGTCTTGAACATTCCAAGAACCCTGTTTGTCTTAATCATCTGTTTTTTGAAGATGAGCTTGTCTGTCCAGGAACTGAGTGTGAATCGGAGTTGTACTCGTTTTGCGGCTATCGTCCCAACAGGCATGGCCATGAACTATTAGCTTTACGATAGGGGGGTGTCGCTATGGTTTTGTCAACCATAGCGGCTTTCGTTTTTCAGCATAGCCCATCAGGGCGGCAGGCGCCCCTCGTCCGCTAGGTTGTCCGTACGCGGCCTAGGCCGCGTACGGGACCGCGTCGCGCATGACCGCGTAGATGACCTTGAGCCTCTTTCTCGCCACGGCCTTCAGCGCCTTGTTGTGCCTCATCCCCCTCGCCCTGCACTCGTCGTAGTACCTTCCGAATCTGTTCTGCGTGCCGATGAGGGAGTTGCAGCTGTATATCAGCAGGTTCTTGAGCTGCTTGTTGCCCCCGCGTTGCGGGGAGGTCGACCTCACGCTGGTGCCGGACCTGCTGTCGGCGGGCGCCACGCCGCAGTAGCTCGCGAGCTCGTCGTGGCCGCGGAACATCGAGATGTCGACCGACGTGACGAGCGCGGCGGCGGTCTTGGGGCCGATCCCGGGGACCGTGAGCAGGCACTCGTAGACCTCGTCGCCCGCCAGCGAGTCGGCGACGAGCCCCTCCAGCTCGGCGACGTCGGCGTCGAGCGCGGCGATCTCGCGCGCGAGCATGCGCACCGCGACGTCCTCCCCGGCGGGAAGGGCCCTGCCCGACCCCGCTGAGGCGAGCATCGACTCCCAGAGCGCGCGGGCGCCGGCCGCGGGCGCACCCGCGCGCCTGGCCGCCGCGGAGAACCTGCGCCAGCCGGCCGCGGAGCACCCCGCCGCCGAGCCGAACTCGGCGAGCAGCGCCACATGCCAGCCGCGCGACGGGTCGACGGCCCGCTCGAGCGCGGGGTCGGCCTCCAGCAGGGTCGCGCGCAGGCGGTTCTTCGCCCTGGTGCGCGCGGCGGCCGCGAACTCGCGCTGCGACGACAGGATGCGCAGCGACGCGGCGCCCTCGGGCTCCTCGGCGAGCGGCCTGAGCGCGCCGGGCATGCCGCGCGCGGTCCTCGCGATCACCTCGGCGTCGATGGCATCGGTCTTGGCGACGCCCGGGAGCATGCCACGGGCCTGCCTCTCGGCGTATCCGGGCAGGTAGGCGCAGGGGTTTCCGTGCGCGAACGCGCGGGCGAGCACGAGCGCGCCGATGTTGCGCTTCTGGTCGACGACGACCAGCGCGCCGGCGCCGGCGCGCTCGAGCAGCCGGTCGATGTCGGCGGGCCGGTTCTCGAGGTCGGACCTGAAGACCACCTCTCCGTCCTCGCCGAGGCCGCACGCGCTGTGCGACCGCTTCCCGACGTCGATCCCCAGGTAGGCAACGGTGGCCCGGATCGCTTCGCCCATGGTGTATCCTCTCCCTTGAGCCGGCCGGAGAGCGCGGAGGCGACACCCACATTACCCGGCCGTGGCCCGGATCGGGCCCGGCACATCTCTATCAGTCGTTTCCCGCGCGCCGTCCCGCCCCGGTGGCAACACCCCCCGGGCCCTCTACGGGGCAGGGGCAGACGGCCATCCGGGGCGGTCGGTCGGCGACCATCGGTACGGCCCAATCGTAATGCCTTGAAGGTGAGGGGCCGCCCTTATGGACGACTCAGACTGTAATGGGCACGGGCCGTGCCTGCGAACGTCATATCAGTTGACGAGGAGTCGCTACGCAATGACATGGGGATCTGGCGAGGAAGACCCGTCGAGGAGATGCTCGACGCACTGCGGCTTAAGTTTTCTAACGCCACCTGAAGAGCTTTGATGCGCTGGCATCCAATTACGTGATCCTGATATAAGAAATGCCCAGTCACCCTTTCATCAGAATTGAAAACTGGCATAAAAGCGAGTGATTTTCTTCTTGCATGTGGCTTTACCGACACATGGCTCCAGGAGATTCGAGTATGGGCGGTCCTATGCCATGTTTCTTGGGGCGCTGCGGAAATACCTTAAAAATGACTGCATCGCGCTGGATCCGCCGGAGCGCTTCGATTATATCGTGAACATCTTTTCCGAGGGTTCCCTGCGACGTTTCTCCTATTTCCTTGATGCGGATGTCTCGATGATGACCATTCGCTCCGCTAAGTGGATCGAGTGGGATATTGTTTTCATTCCGGGCGATACGCGTTCCGATTGGCCTGGAGCGATTTGCTCTCGGTGCGAAAGTGCTGGTACGTGCTCGCGTTCTGCGCATGGATGCTGGATTGTGGATGCGAAGAAATTGCCAGACGGGCTTATTGAGTAAATGGGCCTGCTGTACGTCGGTGTTACTCGCGCCCGCAAAGCGGTATATGTCTCCGCTTCTATGCAGCGCAGGACAATTAACGGGAACTATCAGGTTGCCTGCCCCTCTTGCCTAACGTCTCTTCCAGGCATCGAGCCCGTGAGCTGGACGGTCATGGACGGGGAGGGGTGATCTGTGGCGGTATGGAGCGCGCCTGCTATTGGCGTGAGGTCTGGTCGCGGCTCTCACTGCGGCCTTATGGAGTGTGCCCAAGCTGTTCTTTGACTAGAACGGCTTGGGCACTAGCGTCTTGGTAGGATGCGGTGTTTGTTTAATTAGCCACTGTTGAATATTGCGAAACGGTTGCGCGGCATTGCCGATCATTTGGCACCGTGGGTTTAGTAAACTGCTATTAAAGCAGTTTGAAGTGGGGTTCTCATGATCCGAGTTCGAAAGTTGAAGTTATCGAATCATCCGGTATTGGGTAATCTGGAGTTGGACTTTACCGACTCCTCAAATAAAGCCGTTGATACTGTCATCATCGCTGGAAATAACGGCATTGGTAAAAGCAGCTTAGTCGAGCTGCTCTATCAAATCATGGCTCATAAGTATCACGACATGCCATGTTATGTTGATTCGATCGAAGTAGACTTTGACTCCAAAATACGAACATACGAGTTTTATGCCAAGGATATTAAGGGGCACGACTATCTCTATGTCAAAGATGGCTTAGGCCTCGATAATTGGGTGGGTTCGGATGAATTTGCTGAGATTTTTCCCACTTCCGCTATCTTTTCTGATGTCGATATTAATTTTAAGTCTGATCAAATAACTAGTGTAACAAGTCGAAATATTGATGAATCTGTTGAGAGTATTCGCTCGTCAAGTGATCTGCCCACTGAAATTAATCAACTTATTATTGATATTCAGGCTCTTGATGATGCTGATGTCGCTAGGGTTGCTAGGAACAATATGGAAACTGGGCTCTCGCGACTTCAGGTCCCTCAAAGGATGCCTAGGTTCACCAAAGCTTTTGATCTGATGTTTGACGACTTGAATTACGACCGTGTTGATAATCGCAACGGCCATAAAGAAATTCTCTTTAAAAAGAATGGCCATGACGTCCGTGTTGATCAACTGAGTTCTGGTGAAAAGCAGATTGTCTATCGTGGGTGCTTTATGCTGAAGGACTCGCATGCGCTCAGAGGTTCGTTTGTATTTATTGACGAGCCTGAAATTAGCCTTCATTCTTCATGGCAGGAGAAGATTCTTCACTTTTATAAATCGTTGTTTCAGGACGAAGACGGGAACCAAACTTCTCAAATTTTCTGTGTAACCCACTCGCCCTTTATTATTCATGATGAAAAAAGATACAACGACAAAGTAATTGTATTGGCCAGGAATGAATCTGACGATGTGGTCGCACAGGCTAATCCAGAGTTTTACGGTCCTGGTACGGTTCAAGCGGTGAAGGATGCTTTTTCGGTCTCGTGGTTTGTGAACGAAGCCCCCACTGTTTATCTAGAGGGGCCTACCGATGAGCAGTATTTCAATAAAGCACTTTCTTTTGCCCATATTAATAACCACTTGCGATTTAAATGGATAGGAAAGAAGAGCTCTGATGGATCATGTGAATTCACGGGCGCACCATCGCTTAATAAAGCAGCCGCTTATTTGGATGCAAATCCTCCTTCGGTCTTCACTGCTTTCCTGTTCGATTGCGATCAAAAGATTAATGAGTGTTTAAGCAACAATGTGTTGCGAACGAAAATGAAAACTTACGACTCCAGAAAGCATTTTAAGAAGGGAATCGAAAATGCCCTAGTGCTGGATGACGATTTCGATACGTCGGCTTTTTATCAGGAAAAGCAAACCTTTGGAGATTATGGCGATAAAAAGGTAATCTCCGAATTTCAAAAGCAAGCTTTTTGTGACCATATCTGCTCTCTGCCAGAAGGGGAGCTCAAACCTATTTTGACGCATCTAATTGATGCCATTGAGCGTATTGATAAGCAAATCACGATTGCTAAAGAGCAGAAATAACTACAGACATTACATCGCGCACCGAACGCTTAATGTAATTCACGTATGCACCGCATTAGCGATGGATTTAGGGTACTATACCAATAGTGATACAGTCGTCGTGGACTCTAAGTGAGGCGATGACAAAGAAGGGTCGTTGTTCGGAGGCTTCCGGCAACGGCCCTTTGATTTTAGGAGCTTGCTTTGGCAAAGGAATTTAAGACTTTCGCTCAACTTATTGAACTCCTAGAGAGCCGTGGGGTGGCGACTGATGCTTCTACGACAGATTGCCTGAGGCGTGAGAGTTATTATGCGGTCATAAACGGCTACAAAGCTCCGTTTCTTGATAAAAACGCTGCGCAGTCCTCGTCAAGTGATGTTTATAGGGAAGGCACTTCATTTAAGAACATTTACGATTTATTCTTGTTTGACAGGGAGCTTAGGCAACTTACTTTTTCATATCTCGCGAGGGCCGAAGCTGTGCTCAAGAACGCGGTCGTGTATTCGTTTTGCGATCAATATCGTGCTGCTGATGCCTATCTGAATCGGGCTAATTATGTCGATCCTAACGATATGCTTGTGCCCAAGGCATTTCGAGGTGATAAAAGGAAACAGCATTCGAAGAGGCTTGCTGACCTGATAAAAATTCTGAATGACAAGGTGACAGATGAACAGAGCATGCGTCCCTTCGTGAAGCATTATTTAAATAAATACGGCGCAGTCCCGTTATGGGTTCTTCAGAACGATCTGACATTTGGCAATATCTCACATTTCTATCAGCTTCAAAAACGCGGCGTTCAGAATGCCGCCTGTAAGTTGGTCAGCCAAACCGCAAATAGAAATCAAAGGCTCGAGCCGGTAATGCTGCTTCGCGTTATTCAGGTTCTATCTGGCTTTAGGAATATTTGCGCGCATGACGAGCGGCTCTATTGTGCGGTCGTAAGAGGGGCAAGGTTTTCCGATATGTACTCCCTGCTCTGCCGTGTCCTGCCTGACGACGAGACGAAAGCAATGCTTGATGAATTAGGTGAGCTTGTTGGATCTTATCGTGGGCTAATTGCACAAGATGTTTTATACAGCGTGTTTAAAGAGATGAACATCAGGGTGTAGAGAAAGCTTCAATAACGCCGATTGCAATTGGACCGCCGCATCCACGGTGTTTGTTCTGCTGGGAATAGCGATTCTCGGCGCTGTGCATCTCTGCGAGATGGTGTAGCATACCTAGCTATCATACAAAAGCTCTGTGGGAGCTTTAAGGGTGACGCTTTCGACAAGAGAGTGTTGCCCTTTTTTCATGAGTGTAATGATGCGTATTTAGGCGTTTTGACAACAAGGTTGCGCGGGATGTCTGGAATGCCTCGGCGGTCGAGCTTGAATTGGAGGTACCGTAAAAGACGTTGCCGTGCGGGGCATGTCATGTGCTGTCAACGATGTCGCTCTCTCGCACCGTGAACATGCGGAAAACGGCAAGAGCCAGTTGGCGTGGATGCCCATCCCGTACACTAAAGACGCTCCCAATGAATCGCCCTGCTCGCTGAGTAGACCATGGTAGATATGGAGGCGCCTGTCCATCTGGTCGTCGATATGAGCCTCTTTGGGTGCGAGCTTCAGTACCTTCTCTGCTCTTTCGCTTTGGTTTGTAGGGCTGCCAGAAGGCCAAGAAGATCAACGTGCTCGTTGTGCGCGCTTCATTTAATGTCCGCGCCAGTGGCTACACTTTTGAAAAACCGCATGAAGGCGTCTGTCGCATATCTCATGCTGTAGATATATCGGCGAGTTCAGAGTTGAAGGCGAGGTGAGTATGAAAGGCAGAAATCAGCACGTTACGAAGCGTTCGGATGGCAATGGGCGGGTTAAGGGCGAAGGGACAAGTCGCGCTTCTTTCGTTACGACGACCCAGAGCGAGGCGATAAAACTCGGTCGACGCATTTGCTCTAATCAGGAGTCGGAATTGATTATCCATCGTTGCGATGGAAGAATCCGCGCAAGGGATTCCCATGGCCACGATCCCTACCCACCGAGGGGATATGGATTCGGCTCCATGCCGACAGCGGCCCGTAATAGCGTGTGCGTTGTCGCTAAATGACTTCTTCATTGTGACGAACGAAATACGAGCTTGGGGTTATTTCATCTGAAATGGTTGTTTGGTCCCTTCAAAGGGCTGATTTGGGGATTCGTGGTATCGGATTGACGGACCCCGAGTTCTCTCTTAAAGCAATCATTGTGATGAGGCCTTGCGACGGTACGTCCGGCTTAGTCCGTAGGAACCGCCGAAAGGCGGTTTTCGCGTTTAAGGGATCCAAATGGATAATCCATTTAAATCTATAGGCGAGCAGATTGCTATTCTTGAAAGCCGTGGACTCGAATGCGATAACAATACTCAGTTAGTTTTGGAGCGCAAGGGATACTATCCGGCTATTACAAGTTTTACGAGTTTCAACCAGAAAGCATGAGAAATTCCATTGCCAAGTCGTTTTCTGATCTCTACTCCGTGACGCATGAAATCGATAAGCGCATCAGCCCCCGAAGGCTTAGGCTCGCATACGATTACATCAAAGATTTTCGAAATATCTGCGCGCATGACGAGCGCCTTTTCTGTGCAAGGGTGTCTCCGTCTCACGATGTCAATCTAGTAGGGGTTTTAAGCGATCTTGAGCTAGTGCTGACGTGCCCTACCTTCGTCTTCTAGGTATGTTGTTGGTCACCATAAAAGTTCGGTCACTTCGCTGGGGGCTTTATTTGACATTGTAGTTTCTGCCGCTTCTTTCCCACATTTCTCTGGGTCAATAATGCAGATTGCTTGAACACGGCTTGGGGCTTGCCATATATTTGAATTTGACTAAACTTAACTTATAAGTTAACCACATTTGGTTTCTTCTGAAGCGAAAGGGGGGCCTTTGGTTAGTGACTATGAACTTGTCGAATATGCTGATCCCGAGGGCGACCTTTTTGGGAACTAACCACCTCCCCTGAGAACTCTCAATTTCAGAAGATGATGTCTGATCCTAAAACGAAGTTTACCGTCCGTAAAATGATCAATCAGATTTCAAAAATCTATGACTACGGGCTAAAGGATGTCAGTGGAACGTCAAAGCTTCGATGTATCGAGCCTAAGATTGGACTATACGAACTCAAGGGTTTTGATGGGGTTAATCGAGAAATGGTCTACGCGATTTGCCAAGGCGTGGACAAGATTGTTTTGCTTTTTTGGTTTAAGGGCCATCAAGGCTCGGGAAATATTTCCAAAGAAATTAAACGCGCAAAACAGTTGGCCCCGATAGCAAAGCAGCTTTTGGAGTCATAGCGTCGGCTTTTTTGCCCGCTTACGAAACGGAGACTTGTAATGGTTAAGGTCGATTTATCAGACTTTTACGCGGAAACGGAAACGAGCGAAACCCGTGCCTATGAGCACGCACTAGATATTGAGTTTATTGTTCATCGCGAGATGCAGCGCTCGGGCTTGAGTAAAAGCGAGCTGGCAAAGCGTATGGGCGTGAGTCTTCAGTCGCTTTCGAAATTGTTGAATTCTCAGCCCAACATGACGCTGAAAACAATCGCTAAGTTTGAGCTTGCGTTGGGTATCAAAATCATTCCTCAGGTCATTTCCAGTTATTCGAATGAAGCACCGTTTTCTTCGTCTAATAATTCTGTTCGAGAACAATGGTCTTCATTTAATAGCGACTGCTCTACGAAACGATTGAACTTTGAGATGATTCCGGGAGGTTTGGCTGCATGAGCAAGGATTTTATTGCGCCTATTCAGGTTGTTCATTTGTTTGTTGTTGACTCAACTTTTCATATTGAGAATGAGCCCTCCCGGAATATGGATTTAAAAGTTGACGTTAGCTATCAGGACGTCCATCTATTGAGGAACAAGGCGGGCGAGCGTGCAGACTTAAAGCTGTATGTGTGTGGCAGTCTGATTGATAGAGACGATGCAAAGGAAAAATTGCGCGCTGATGTGACGGTTGCTATTTCGGTGTCAACAAAAATGCCGTTCGACATTTCAGACGATGAAGCGCGCCGTTATCTCCTCTCTAATGCGATTTCCATGGCGTATGGTCACGCTAAGAGCTATCTGATGGTCGTTACTGGACTTTCGCCCATGGGGGCTTTGACGCTGCCTGCAATTCTTCCTTCGGAATTGGCAGCGGACAGCGATGCGTCTTTCCAAAGTGAGTAAGCTGTTCCCGAGTTGGATTTTGCATGCCACTGTGTGCAAATGTAACGGGGTGCCGAATCGGCAGTTTGACTGATTCGGCACTTATATTTCGAAGCTTCTAGTTGAAGCCCTGCGATGCCCGTGATATGACAGCCAAATTGACCGTGACGTCCTGTCTTGCGACGCGCATGTCGCTCCTCACGGGTATCATGGTGAAAGCGATTTCAAAGACAGGGGTGCTCGTGGTTAAGATGAAGGATGTGGCCGAGCTGGCCGGTGTTTCGAGCGCCGCCGTCTCGCGCTACCTCAACGGTGGCTACATATCGACGGACAAGGCCGAGCGCATTAAGAAGGCGATTGAGCTGACTGGATACGTGCGGTCCAGCCAGGCTCGCGCGCTGCGCACCGGCTCCACCAAGCTCATCGGCGTCATCGTGCCCAAGATCAACTCGGAGTCCGTGAGCCGCATTACCGCCGGCATTGGCCAGGTGCTCGGTCACCGTGGCTACCAGATGCTGCTTGCCAATACCGACAACGCGGCTGATCGCGAGCTCGAATACCTCGATTTATTCCAAAACCACCCGGTCGATGGCATTGTGCTGGTGGCAACTATGATTACCGACGAGCACCGTCGGGCGATTGAGTCGTGCCGCGTGCCCATCGTGCTGATCGGCCAGAATGTTGAGGGCGCGGCGTGCGTCTATCACGACGATTACGAGGCCGCCTTTGAGCTGGGCTATGCGCTTGCGGGCCGCGTGGACGGCAAGATTGCCTATATTGGAGTTACCGAAGAGGACCGCGCGGCCGGTTATGACCGCCGTCGCGGTTTTGAGGCCGGCTTGCGCGCCGCGGGCGCGGTGTTTGATCCGAGCCTGATTCGCCAGGGATCCTTTACGCTTGACTCGGGCTATCGCGCTGCGCGCGAGCTGCTTGCCGATGCTCCCGTTGTTTCGTTTATCGCATGCGCGACCGACACCATGGCGGCGGGTGCGCTTCGTGCTATCGATGAGGTTCGCGGCATGGGCGAGGGCATACACCGCGTGAGCGGTTTTGGCGATAACGCGTTTTTGCGCGCGCTGACGGGCGGCATTCCCACCGTGCATTATGGGTATCTGACCAGTGGCGTCGAGGCCACCAGCATGCTGCTCGACACGCTCGATGGCGTGGAGGGGGAGTGCGGTCTCAAGACGCTCAAGCTCGGCCATCAACTTATGAATATCTAGGCTTTGGGCACGTCTGGCCACCTTGAGTCGCCTGTTTTTGTCGTAAAACTACCATTCGCCGGCTTTTTCCTACCGTTTACCGCTATATGAAAACGATTGCAGTTATATGAAACTGAGAACGATTACAGTATAAGTGTCAAACATGGCCGGGTGCACATGCGCCCGGTGGAGGAAAGGGAAGTCATGGACTACCGTAAATCAGCCCAAGAGGTGCTCGACAACATCGGTGGCGCCGGCAACGTTGTTTCGGCCGCACACTGCGGCACGCGTCTGCGCCTGGTGATTGCCGATAACGCCAAGGTCGACAAGGAGGCCCTCGAGAATATCGACGGCGCCAAGGGCGTCTTTGAGGCCCAGGGCCAGCTCCAGATTATTTTTGGCACTGGCACCGTCAACAAGGTCTACGACGAGTTCATTGCGCTCAGTGGCGTCGAGGCTGCCACCAAGGCCGAGGTCAAGGAGGCTGCGGCACAGCAGCAGAACATCTTTATGCGAGCTATTAAGGTGCTCGGCGACGTCTTTGTCCCCATCATCCCCGCCATCGTGGCTTCGGGCCTGCTACTGGGCATTATGAGCGCCCTCAACTTTATGGCCTCCAACGGCTTCATCGCGCTCGATACCAATAACTTTATCTACAAGATCGCCGACCTGGTCTCGGGAACGTCTTTTGGCATTCTGCAGATCCTGATCGGTTACTCCGCCGCTAAGGCCTTTGGCGCCAACCCGTATCTTGGTGCCGTCGTCGGCGGTGCGTTCATCAACTCCTCGCTGCAGAGCGCCTACACGGTTGCCTCCGAGGGCGTGCAGACCATGGTCACCGTCATCCCCGGCGTGTACAGCTTTGAGTGGGTCGGCTATCAGGGCCACGTTATCCCCATCGTCATCGCCTGCGCCATTCTCGCCTTCCTCGAGAAGCGCCTGCACAAGGTTGTCCCCGAGATGTTCGACCTCTTTGTGACCCCGCTCGTCTCCGTGTTCGTGACCGTGCTCGTGACGCTTGTTGCCGTCGGCCCCATCTTCGTGTGGGCCGAGAACGCCATCCTCGGTCTGATCCAGGCCCTGCTGACCCTGCCCTTCGGCATCGGTTCCTTTATCGTCGGCCTGTTCTATGCCCCCACGGTCGTTACCGGTATCCACCAGATGTACACCGCCATCGACCTGGGTCAGCTCGCCCAGTACGGCGTGACCTACTGGCTGCCCATCGCTAGCGCCGCCAACATCGCCCAGGGTGGCGCCGCACTCGCCGTTGCCTTTAAGACCCGCGATGCCAAGATCAAGGGTCTGGCACTTCCATCGGCCCTGTCCGCCTTCATGGGCATTACCGAGCCTGCCATCTTCGGTGTGAACCTGCGCTTCTTTAAGCCCTTCATCGCCGGCTGCATCGGCGCCGGTTGCGGTGCCCTGGTCTGCGCGCTCACTTCGCTGGCCGCCTCCGGCACGGGCGTTACCGGTATCTTCGGTATCCTGCTGTGCCTGGCCCAGCCCGTGCAGTACGCGATCATGTTTGCGGTCGCCGCGCTGGTTTCCTTTGCCGTCTCGTTTGTCCTGTACAAGGACGAGCCCAAGGCTTCCGAGCAGGCCTAAGAGCTTTTGATTAAGGGAATGCCCGCGGGCTGTATGCCCGCGGGTGTTCCCCGCATCTGGTGCCGATCTCTGGTGCTTTGTTACTTTCGATCCGTTAGGACTTTGATATGTCTAATGCACTTGGTCGCGACCTTGCAAAGCTGGTTGCCGCTGTTGACGCTGCCGCCTCTGAGTGCGGTCATGGCGCGTATGGCCAGCATTTCCACATTATGCCGCCGGCGGGTTGGCTCAATGACCCCAACGGTCTTTGCCAGGCAGATGGCGTGTTCCATGCCTATTTTCAGTATGCGCCGTTCGATGTCGGGGGTGGCGTTAAGGCCTGGGGTCATGCGACGAGCCGCGACCTTATGACGTGGGACTACGTTGGCGCCCCGCTGTTGCCCGACGAGCCGTTCGATTGCCATGGCGTGTATTCGGGCTCCGCGCTTGTCGAGGACGGTCGCATTCGCGTGCTGTACACAGGCAACGTTAAGCTTTCCGATGCAGATGGCACATACGACTACGTCAATACCGGCCGCCGCTCCGATACTGTTTATGTCGAGAGCGTTGATGGCCTTGCCGGTCGGGAGTTCAGCCAAAAGCGCGTGGTGCTGGCGTCCGAGGATTATCCCGAGGATTTGACCTGCCATGTGCGCGACCCCAAGGTGTGGCGTGACGCGGACGGGCGTTATCACATGGTGCTGGGCGCGCGTCGTCGCGTGGATGGGCCGCATGTCGATAGTCGATTTTGCGCCATGCACGGCGAGGGTGCCGGTCGCGATGTGGGCGAGATCCTGGTGTATGGCTCGGCCGATATGCTGAGCTGGGAGCTCGAGAGCCGTGTGTTTACGCCCGAGCGTTTTGGCTTTATGTGGGAGTGCCCGGGGTATTTGGAGCTCGAGGCGGATTGCGGCGTACCGGCGAAGTACTTGTCCTTCTCGCCCCAGGGTCTTGAGGGCGGTCGTTGGGACCGCGGCAATGTGTATGCCGCTGGCTACATGTCTGTATCGGGCGACATTACGGGTGGCAAGGACGCTTATGAGCTGGGCGAGTTCCGCCTATGGGATGCTGGTTTTGACTTCTATGCTCCGCAGGAGTTTACGTCCGAGGATGGTCGCCACATTCTGATCGGCTGGATGGGCATGCCCGATGAGCCGACCTATGGCAACGCGCCCACCGTGGCGTGCGGCTGGCAGCACTGCATGGCGGTGCCGCGTGAGCTTACAGCTGGTGCTGGCGGCGTGGTGCTGCAGCAGCCGGCGCGCGAAATCGAGCACTATTATGCCTCGGTGCGTGTGGGGGAGGGCTCGTTGGAGGTTGCCGACGATACCTGCTTTGACGTTGTTGTCGACGGTGTCGACGGCGCGTTTACCGCAACCGTTGATGGCGAGCTTAGGCTGGCGTATGTGCCCGCAGAGGGCGAACTGCCCTCGCGCTTTGAGATGCGATTTACCGATGAGAGCCGCGCTTCTGCCGGCTGCGGTCGCACCGTGCGTTGGGAGCCCGTTGACGAGGTTCGAAACGTGCGCATTGTTGGCGATGTCTCGTCGGTCGAGGTGTTTGTGAACGATGGCGCGCTCGTGTTTTCGACGCGCATCTATCCCGAGGCCTATGGCGTGACCGTTGACGCTCCGGGCGGGAGCGTGACCTATCACGCGCTCAACATCTAGGCGCTTCGTCGCATATCGGCGCTATACTGCAGCCGTTACCCACGATGCGGGGAACACCTGCATCGTGGGTTTTTGTTTTGAAGGGACGGTGCCTTGTGGATGTACAGCAGCTAGAAGAGGCCTGGGCTGTAAGGGCCGGCGCGCGTGAGGCGCGTCTTGTTGCGGCCCCACATGTGCCAGCAGCGTTGTCGCAGCTGGGGATTGTGCGTCCCGGTGACCGCCTGGTGGCCTTTGCGGACGACTTTGCCGATGCGTTTACGCGCGGCTTTGATGGCTGCGATGTCGCGCTGGTGGGCTCGCCATCCGTCGAGACGTTTGTCGCCGCGTCCGAGAACTTTGATGCTTCGCTTGATGCCGAGGGGCCGCACCTGTGGTGGTTTGTCAACTCCATCGGCGGGTTTGGTCTGCGTGTGCCTGACCTTCGCGCTCTGGGCCGCGCGGCTCGTGAGGCCCGCGCGCTGCCTGTTGTGGACAACACCGTGGCGTCGGATTTTGGCTGCGATCCGCTGCGGCTAGGTGCTGCGCTGTCGCTCGAGGCGATCGATCGCGTGTGCGCCGGCAAGGCTCCGCACAAGCTCGTTGCTGCTTCGGTGGCGCGTTCGCAGCTCAAGCGCCATCGTGTGGATGCCGCGGATGAGTGCGCGCATGCCCTGCTTGAGGGGCGCGGCACGTCGGCGCTCGACCTTTCTACCGAGGAGGCCGACGTGCTTGAGCGCGGGCTTTCCTCGCTCGATGTCCGCATGCAGGCGCATTTCGATCGCGCCCGTGCGCTAGCCGAGTATCTGGCCGCCAACGAGATGGTGCGCAGCGTGCGCTATCCCGGACTGAGCTCGCATCCTGATCATGCGGTTGCAACGGGAATCCTCGAGCACGGCTTTGGCCCGGCAGTTGAATTCGACCTTATCGAGCGTAGCTCGGGAGAGCTGTTCGATGCTTTGCCGGGGGAGTATCGCACATCGCCCGCCGGCGGCGCAACGACGCGCCTTTCGGCTCCACGCGGCAAGCAAGGGAGCACCATTCGCCTCTTCGCCGGCACAGACGACCCCCTGACGGTAGCAGCCACCCTCGATAACGCCCTCCGATAGTAGCTAATCTGTTGACTCATCGGGGCGCTTGCCACGAAAACGGCCTATCTACTACGTTTAAGCCCTAGGGGTCGACCATACCCGCCTATTTTGAAAATCGCCAAGCTGTCTACCAGCGGTTTTATTTTCATAACGTCCGGTATGGTCGAGGGTATTCAGCTAAACGTAGTAGATGGGCCCATTTTGTGGCTCGAGCCTCAATCCGAGGGCGCGCTGGACAACAATTCAGTCCCAAAAGGACTATCCTGCGTTGATGCTTGCGATGAGGTCGTTGGCTTTGGAGGCGATGACGTCGTTGATCTCGCCCTGCAACGTCTCGTAGGCTTCGATGGCTCGCTCACCGGCTGGGGTGAGGGTGGATCCGCGGGCGCCGTCGCGCTCGATGAGCTTGCAGCCTAGCTGGCCTTCCGCCTCGTTCACGATGCGCCAGGCCTTGGAATATGCCATGCCCATGCTCTTGGCGGCACGGTTGAGCGAGTGCTCGCGGGCAATACCCTGCAGCAGCAAGACGCAGCCATGACCAAACACGCCCGGCAAATCCTTGTCGCACGCTTGAATGACCAACTTTGCCGTCGTCTTGTACTTCATACGCTCCACGTCTTCCCGCTAAAGTGTTTGCTGGGCAAACGCAAAGCCTGCGTCAAACCCTCGTGTGCTCTTCTTAAATCATGCATTGTAGCAGTCAAAGTGCGTTAAGATACTTCCCCAGTATTGGGCGCCCAAGGTTGGGCTGGGTCCTACGAGGCCTGCAGCCGACCGGTCGCATGGAAAAAGGAGAAACATGGCTACGTTCTTTCCCGGTGAGTCCCACACGTTTTCTGAGTATCTGCTGGTCCCTGGTTACTCGTCCTCGCAGTGCATCCCCAACAACGTCTCTCTTAAGACGCCGCTAACCCGCTTTAAGCGCGGTGAGAAGCCGGCAATCACCCTGAATATCCCCATGGTTTCCGCCATCATGCAGTCCGTCTCGGGCGTCGACATGGGTGTCGCGCTCGCTACCGAGGGTGGCCTGTCCTTCATTTACGGTTCCCAGAGCGCCGAGTCCGAGGCCGCCATGGTCAAGGCCGTCAAGGATCACAAGGCTGGTTTCGTTCAGTCCGATTCCACGCTGACCCCCGACATGACCATGGAGCAGGTCATCGAGCTCAAGGAGAAGACCGGCCACTCCACCATGCCGGTCACCGACGACGGCACTCCCAAGGGTAAGCTCCTGGGCATCGTCACCAGCCGTGACTATCGCCCCAGCCGCGATGACCACCAGACGAAGGTCTCCGAGTTCATGACCCCGCGTGAGCAGCTCATCGTGGGCGACAAGAACATCAGCCTCAAGGTTGCCAACGACGTCATCTGGGACAACAAGCTCAACGCCCTGCCGATCGTCGATGACAACGATCACCTCATGGGCATTGTCTTCCGCAAGGACTACGACAGCCACAAGACCAACCCCAACGAGCTGCTCGATAACGACAAGCGCTATATGGTCGGCGCCGGTATCAACACCCGCGACTATGCCGAGCGCGTGCCGCTGCTCATCGAGGCTGGCGCCGATGTCCTGTGCATCGACTCCTCCGAGGGCTTCAGTGAGTGGCAGAAGCGCACCATCGAGTGGATTCGCGCCAACTACGGCGAGGACGTCAAGGTCGGTGCCGGTAACGTCGTCGACGCCGAGGGCTTCCGCTTCTTGGCCGACTGCGGTGCCGACTTCATCAAGGTCGGTATCGGCGGCGGTTCCATCTGCATCACTCGCGAGACCAAGGGTATCGGCCGCGGCCAGGCCACCGCGCTGATCGACGTCTGCCGCGCCCGTGACGAGTACTACGAGGAGACCGGCGTCTACGTGCCCGTGTGCTCCGACGGCGGCATCGTCTACGACTACCACATGACGCTCGCCCTTGCTATGGGTGCCGACTTTATGATGCTGGGTCGCTACTTCGCCCGCTTCGACGAGAGCCCGACCGAGCGCGTCAACGTGAACGGTCAGTACATGAAGGAGTACTGGGGCGAGGGTTCTGCGCGTGCCCGCAACTGGCAGCGCTACGACCTGGGCGGCGCCGCGAAGCTCAGCTTCGTCGAGGGCGTCGACTCCTATGTTCCCTACGCTGGCTCCCTCAAGGACGGCGTGGGCGGCACGCTCTACAAGGTCAAGTCCACGATGTGCAACTGCGGCGCCCTCTCGATCCCCGAGCTCCAGGAAAAGGCACGCCTAACGCTGGTCAGCTCCACCTCCATCGTCGAAGGCGGAGCCCACGACGTAGTCGTGAAGGATTCTCAGCAGTCTGTGTCTTATCGATAGGATAAGAGCTGCACATAAAGGTTGAGTTTCAACCACGTTATTTAGATAAAGCGAGATGCCTGCAAGTCGCAGGCATCTCGCTTGTCGTATTTGCTATCATCATGCGAGTTAACGATGTGGCGGGGCGTTCTTACCTTTGCTCGCTGCAAGTTCCGCACGAGCCGAAGAGCACTTAATGTGCTCTTCGTGCGAGCAGGACTGTCCGCAGCAGCGAGCAAAGGTAAGAACGCCCCGCCCCAACCGAGATAACAAAGGAGCTGATATGTGCGATTGCACAGATCATAAGGATGAGATCCCTGCCTACGACGCGCAGGCCATTGAGTCCCGGTGGATGAAGGCCTGGGAGGACTCTAACCTCTTTGCTGTCGACACCGACGACAGCAAGCCCAAGAAGTATGTGCTCGAGATGTTCCCGTATCCGTCGGGCGACCTGCACATGGGCCACGCGCGCAACTACACCATCGGCGATGCCATGGCCCGTCAGGCCCGTATGCGCGGCTACGACGTGCTTCACCCCATCGGCTTCGATGCTTTTGGCCTGCCCGCCGAGAACGCCGCCATCAAGCACAACACGCAGGCTGCCGCCTGGACGTATAAGAACATGGACCAGGCGCTCGCCACGATGAAGCGCATGGGCTTCTCCTACGATCTGGATCGCATGGTCAAGACCTGCAGCCCCGACTACTACCGCTGGGGTCAGTGGATCTTTGAGAAGTTGTGGGAAAAGGGCCTGGTCTACCGCAAGAAGAACCCGGTCAACTGGTGTCCCACTTGTAAGACCGTTCTGGCCAACGAACAGGTCACCGAGGGTAAGTGCTGGCGCTGCGGCACCGAGCCTGAGAAGCGCGACCTTGAGCAGTGGTACTTCAAGATCACTGAGTACTCCCAAGAGCTGCTCGACGATCTGGAGAAGCTCCCCGGCTGGCCCGAGCGCGTCAAGCAGATGCAGGCCAACTGGATCGGCCGCTCCGAGGGCGCCGAGGTCGACTTTACCCTGTGCGACAAGGATGGCGAGCCCATCGAGGGCGACGAGGGCAAGATCACCGTCTTCACCACGCGAGCCGACACGCTCTTCGGTGTCTCCTTCTTTGTCCTGGCTCCCGAGTACGCGCGTCTGCACGAGCTCGTCGAGGGCACGGAGTACGAGGAGGCCGTGACCAAGATCGTCGAGGACTCCAAGCATATCTCTGCCGTCGAGCGTGCCCAGGGCACCCTCGAGAAGCACGGTGCCTTTACCGGCCGCTACGTGGTGAACCCCGTCAACGGCGAGAAGGTCCCCGTGTGGGTTGCCGATTATGTCGTGGCCGACTACGGCACCGGCGCCGTCATGGCCGTTCCCTGTGGCGACCAGCGCGACTTTGAGTTTGCCCGCAAGTACGACCTGCCGATCGTGCCTATCATCCTGGACGATGACGATCGCGCTGCCGTCGAGGCCAGCGGCGAGACCATCGATACCTTCCATGCCGAGACCGTCGACTGGGATTGCGCCCACGCTGCCGAGGGCACGCTCGTCCAGTCCGGCAAGTATACCGGCATGCGCGGCGGTAAGCACTCCGAGGGCGAGGCTGCTATCGTGGCCGACCTCGAGGCCATGGGCTGCGGTCGTCGCAAGGTCGAGTTCCGTCTGCGCGACTGGCTCATTTCCCGCCAGCGCTATTGGGGCAACCCCATCCCGGCCATCCACTGCGAGCACTGCGGCATCGTGCCCGTGCCCGAGGATCAGCTGCCGGTGACGCTGCCCGAGAACCTGGACCTGGGCGCCGGCGAAACCCTCGCCGAGTGCAAGGAGTTCTACGAGACCACCTGCCCGGTCTGCGGCCGCCCGGCTAAACGCGAGACCGATACCATGGACACCTTCACCTGCTCCAGCTGGTATTACCTGCGCTATACCGATCCGCACAACACGGAGCTGCCTTTCTCCCGAGAGGCCGCCGATCGTTGGATGCCCGTCGATAACTACATCGGCGGCATCGAGCATGCCATTCTGCACCTGCTCTACAGTCGCTTCTTTACCAAGGCCCTGCGCGACCTGGGCCTGCTGAGCGTGGACGAGCCCTTCACCAACCTGCTGTGCCAGGGCATGGTCAAGGACGAGAACGGTGACACCATGTCCAAGTCCAAGGGCAACGTCGTGCCCCCGAGCTCGGTCATCGAGCCCTACGGCGCCGACACCATGCGTCTGGCGATCCTGTTTATCGCCCCGCCCGAGAAGGACTTCGACTGGGATCCCAAGGCCGTTGAGGGCGCCAACCGCTTCATCAAGCGCGCCTGGCGTATCGTGTGGCAGCTCGTCCAGTCCGGCGACGCCAACGTGACCTTCGACAAGTCCGCGCTCGACGAGGTTGCGATGAAGCTCTATCGCGAGCGTCACCGCACCATCGCCAAGTGCACCGAGGACTTCGATCGCGGCCAGTTCAACACCGCCATCTCGGCCGTCATGGAACTCGTCAATGCCGCGAGTGCCTACCTCAATGCTACTGAGGGCGCTTCCCGTGACAAGGCGATGTGCTACGGCGTGGCCAAGGATATCGTGAGCGTCCTGGCGCCCATCTGCCCGTTTTGGGCCGACGAGCTGTGGCACGAGGCGCTCGGCTGCGAGGGCAACGCCTACACCGCCGCCTGGCCCGAGTTCGACCTGGCCGAGTCCGTTGAGGACACGGTGCAGATCGTGGTCCAGGTGCTTGGTAAGGTCCGCGGCCGCGTCGAGGTGGCCCGCAATGCCTCCAATGAGGATATGCAGGCTGCCGCCGAGGCCGCCGTCGCCAAGTGGCTCGAGGGCAAGACGGTCGTCAAGACCATCTGCGTGCCCGGCAAGCTGGTCAACCTGGTGGTCAAGTAAGCACTGCGCGCATAGCTGACATGAAAAGTGAGGGGCGTTTCCGCAGGGAGTCGCCCCTCGCTTTGGTTATGGATACTTGCGACAACGCCCATTTATCCATTTCTTGTGGAGAAGCTGTGCGCACGCTGACCTGCAGATTCGTACTGTGCTTGCACGTTTCCGCAGCTATTGGTATAGTTTGCTTGCAAATGAAGTTGTAATTGAAAGAAGTGGGGTTTCGGCCCCGCTTCTTTTTTGTATTGATGGAGGTGCCGCAATGGTCAAGACCAAGACCGAGCAGGCGATCATCGACGCGCTCGAGGCCGTCGCTCCCCAGCACGATGTCGACATCGTCGACGTCGAGCTCGTGGGTGCCACCAAGGCCCCCTGCGTGCGCGTACGTATCGAGGGTGCCGAGGGTCAGAGCCTTTCGCTCAACGACGTCACGGCCAACACCAAGTGGGTCGGCGATGTGATTGAGGAGCTCGACCCCATCTCTTCGAGTTATACGCTCGAGGTGTCGAGCCCGGGTATGGCGCGCCCGCTGCGCCGCCCGAGTGACTTTGCCCGCTTTGTGGGCGAGAGCTGCGAGCTCACCTCCACCGCCACTGAGGGCCGTCGCAAGTACGCCGGCAAGATTGCCGCCGCCACCGAGACGAACGTGACCCTCGAGCTCGAGGACGGCGAGTCCGTTACCCTCGATTTCTCTGATGTTAAAAAGTGCAAGTTGAAGCCCACCTACGACTTCAAGCCCGCGAAGGAAGGAAAGTAAGATGGCAGCATCCGACATGATGTCCGCCCTGATGGAGCTTTGCCAGGAGAAGCACATCGACCAGCTCTACCTGATCGACCGCCTGGAGCAGTCGCTCGCCAAGAGCTATGCCGAGATCCTGCATCTTGAGTGGGGCGCCAAGGTGACTATCGACCGCACCACCGGCAAGATCTACGTCTACCGCCTGGAGCCGATCGACGATTCCATGGACGAGGAGGGCAACTTCACCGAGTTCGAGGAGATCGACGTCACTCCCAAGAACACGAGCCGCATCGCAGCCCAGCACGCGAAGGCCGAGATCAACGCCATCGTGCGTAACTCCGCCCGCGAGCAGATCTACGAGGAGTTCTCCGGCCGTATCGGTGACCTCATCAGCGGCACCGTGTTGCAGTCCACGCCCGACTTCACGATCGTCAAGATCCGCGAGGGCGTCGAGGCTGAGCTGCCGCACTTCGACCAGCGCCGTTACGAGAACGAGCGCAACGAGCGCCCGATGGGCGAGCGCTACCTGCACAACCAGCACATCAAGGCTGTGATCATCGACGTTCGCGACCCCAACTCCAACCTGCAGCCAGTTCGCGGCGAGCACAGCCGTCCGCCGATTGTCATCTCCCGTACCCACCCCGAGCTCATGCGTCGTCTGTTTGAGCAGGAGGTGCCCGAGATCTATGAGGGCACCGTCCAGATCAAGTCGATCGCCCGCGAGCCCGGCCAGCGCTCCAAGGTCGCCGTCCACTCGCTCGACGACCGTCTGGATCCCGTGGGCGCCTGCGTCGGCCCCAAGGGCAGCCGTGTTCGCGCTGTCGTGGGCGAGCTCCGTGGCGAGCGCGTCGACGTCATCCTGTGGGATGCCGATCCTGCCGTCTACGTCGCCAACGCCCTGTCGCCCGCTAAGGTCACCCGCGTCCTCATCGACGAGGAGAAGGCCTACGCCGGCGTCATCGTGCCCGACGACCAGCTGTCCCTCGCCATCGGCAAGGAGGGCCAGAACGCCCGCCTCGCCGCGCGCCTGACCGGCTGGCACATCGACATCAAGTCCGAGACGCTTGCCGCCGACATCCTCAAGAACGTTCCCGTTCACGAGGAGCCCGCCGCCGACCTGATCGGTGACGAGGAGGACGAGGACGTCCGCCGCTGCGAGTACGTGTCCGAGGACGGCATCCAGTGCCGCAACCAGGCTCGTCCCGGCTCCCGTTTCTGCGGTGTCCACGACACCGACGCCTTCGATGATGCGGAGGACCTGATCTAGCGCGCGGTCGCGCCGGGCGGGTCTCGGCGCGTCTCCCACGCTCGTTCAGTCTCTAGGCACCCAAGGTGCCAGAAAGGGTAGGTGAAGTCATATGGCAAAAGTCCGTGTGTCCACCCTGGCCAAAGAGTTCGGCATGACCTCCAAGGAACTGATGGGTCATCTCGCCGATATGAAGATTCCCGCTAAGTCCGCTTCCTCCACCTTGGAGGACGCTTATGTCGCCATGGTCCGCAAGCAGCTCGCCTCGGTGATTGAGGCCCGCGCCCAGGAAGTCGAGGCCGCCAAGCAGGCCGAGGAGCAGGCAGCTGCCGCCGAGGAGGCCGCACGTGCTGCCGAGGCCGAGCGCGAGCGCATCGCCGCCGAGAAGGCCCGCGAGGAGGAGCGCCGCCAGTTTGCCGCAGCCCAGGCTGCCGAGGAGGCTGCCCGCGCCGAGGCAGAGGCCAAGAAGAAGGCCGAGCAGGAGCGCCTTGCCCGCGAGAAGGAGGAGGCTGCCCGCGAGGCCCAGCGCCGCGCCGTTCCCGCTTCCGACTCCGGTTCGCGCTTCCGTTCGCTGCTCGACCAGATCGCCGCACAGGAGACCGTGCTCAAGGAGAAGAAGGACGCCGAGGACAAGGCCAAGGCCGAGCGCGCCGCAGAGCGCGGTAACCGTCGTGGCGGCAACAACGACCGCCGCGGTGGCCGTCGTAACGATCGCAACGCTTCCGACAACAACTCCGAGCGCAACGCCTCCGAGAGCCGTCCGCACAGCCATCGCACCAACGCCAGCAACAACGTCGCCGCCGGCATGGACTTCCCCAACCCCGATAAGCAGGGCAAGGGCAGGAAGCGCAAGGGCGGTCACAACAACGAAGAGGATCACTACAGCCGCATGGCTCGCGAGGCCGAGGAGTACAGCCGCGAGAAGGTGCTCGAGGAGGCTCGTGCCGCCGTCGAGGAGGCCTCTCGCGAGTCCACCGGTCGCCGCAAGAAGCGCAAGGAGAAGCGCGAGCGCGAGGCTGCCAAGGCTCAGGAGGAGCGCAAGATAGAGGAGGCGCTGGCCCAGGGCGTGAACCCCGAGGACCTCGACGCCATCAAGGTCTCCCAGGGCGTTACCGTCCAGGAGCTTGCCGAGGCGCTCGATGTTCCGGCCAACGACATCATCAAGCGCCTGTTCCTGCTGGGTACTCCGCTCACGATGACGCAGTCCATGTCCGACGACCTTGTCGAGCTCGTTGCCGACGACCTGGGCCGTCAGATCAAGATCATCACCCCCGAGGAGGAGAACACCTTCTCGTTCTACGACGATCCCGCCGACCTTAAGCCGCGCGCCCCGGTCGTCACCGTCATGGGCCATGTCGACCACGGCAAGACGTCGCTGCTCGACGCCATCCGCCACACCGGCGTCGCTGCCGGCGAGGCGGGCGGCATTACGCAGGCCATCGGCGCTTCGCAGGTCATGATCAACGACCGCAAGATCACCTTTATCGATACCCCGGGTCACGCCACCTTTACGGCTATGCGTGCCCGTGGCGCCAAGGTGACCGACATCGTCATCCTGATCGTCGCCGCCGACGACGGCGTCATGCCCCAGACCGTCGAGTCGATCAACCACGCCAAGGCCGCCGGCGTACCCATCGTCGTCGCCGTCAACAAGATCGATAAGCCGGGCGCCAACCCCGACCGTGTGCGTCAGGAGCTCACCGAGTACGGAGTCATCCCCGAGGAGTGGGGCGGACAGAACATGTTCGTCAACATCTCGGCCAAGCAGAAGATCGGTATCGACGACCTTCTGGAGACTGTGCTGCTTCAGGCCGACGTGCTCGAGCTCAAGGCCAACCCGGACACCTTTGCCTCGGGCAACGTCCTCGAGGCCAAGCTCGACAAGGGCCGCGGCTCGGTCGCTACCGTGCTCGTGACCCGCGGTACCCTGCACGTGGGCGATACGTTGGTCGCCGGCCTTACCTACGGCCGCGTCCGCGCTATGCTCGACCCCAAGGGCCGCGCCGTCACCGAGGCTGGCCCCTCCGACGCCGTCGAGATCCTGGGCCTGCAGTCCGTGCCCAACGCCGGTGATGAGTTCCGCGTGTTCGAGGACGAGCGCGAGGCTCGTGCCCTGGCCGACGAGCGTTCGCTGAAGGCCCGTATCGAGGAGCAGAGCCGCGTCAAGCACGTCACGCTCGAGAACCTCTTCGAGACCATTGCCGACGCCGAGGTCAAGGAACTCAACCTGATCATCAAGGCCGACGTCCAGGGTTCCATCGAGGCTCTTCAGGACTCGCTCGACAAGATGGATCAGTCCGAGGTCCGCATCAACACGATCCACTCCGCTGTCGGTGCCATCAACGAGACCGACGTCGTCCTGGCCGACGCCTCCAACGCCATCATCATCGGCTTTGGCGTCCGTCCCGACGGTAAGGCCCGCTCCGCCGCCGAGCGCGAGGGCGTCGAGATCCGTTGCTACGACGTCATCTACAAGTGCCTCGAGGAGCTCGACGCCGCCCGTATCGGCATGCTCAAGCCCACCGAGGTCGAGGTCGCCACGGGTACCGCGACCGTCCTGGACACCTTTAAGGTGCCCAAAGTCGGTATCGCCGCCGGTGTCCGCGTCGAAGAGGGCGAGATCGCCGCGACCGATTCCGTGCGTCTGGTGCGCGACGGCATCGTGGTCTTCAACGGCAAGATCGCCTCGATGCGTCACTACAAGGACGAGGCCAAGAGCCTCAAGAGCGGTTCCGAAGGCGGCATTGGCCTGGAGAACTTCCAGGACATCAAGCCCGGCGACCAGATCGAGGGTTACCGTATCGACCAGGTTGCCCGTACCGAGTAGGGGGTAGCGCTATGAAGCAAACGCAGGCAACCCGCCGTCTGGGCGAGCAGCTTCGCGAGAAGCTCGGTTATATCCTGCTCTTTGAGGTTTCCGATCCGCGTCTCGACCTGGTTACTTTGACTGCGGTCGAGGTCGCGGTGGACCGTTCGTTCGCGCGTGTGTACGTGTCGTGCGATGCGAGCCGCTACGACGAGGTCATGGAGGCGCTCGCAAGCGCCAAGGGCCGTATTCGCAGCCTGTTGGCTCGCTCGCTTGATTGGCGTGTTACGCCCGAGCTCGATTTTCGCATCGATCGCTCGACCGATGAGGCCGAGCGCATCACGCGTGCGCTGGAAAACGTTCCCGCCACGCTTGCGATCGAAAAGGACGAGGACGGCTATCCGATAGCGGACGCCGCCCAGGAGGCAGCTTTAGATGACTAATTCCGCCGACCTCGCCTCGTGCGAGTCTGCAGATATTCAGCGACGCATTCTCGAGCTCATCGAGGGTGCGTCCTCCATTGCGATTTCGGGACATACTTCTCCCGATGGCGATGCCTTGGGCTCCGTGTTGGGTCTGGGCCTTTCGCTCATGAAGTTTTTCCCCAACAAGGACATTGCGCTGCTGCTGGCAGATGATGACCCGGTTCCGCGCATCTACCGCTTTATGGAGGGTGCCGATCGTCTGGTGCCGGCATCTACGTACACCGGCAATCCGGACCTGTTCATCTCGGTGGACGTGCCGGTTGTCGAGCGCCTCAATAATTCCGCCGAGGTGCTCCGTCGCTCCAAGCATGTAGTGTGCTTCGATCACCATCCGGCGCGCGAGGAGTTTGCCGAGCTCAGCCTGAGGCGCGTTGAAGCTGCAGCCTGCGCCATGATCATTGACCGTTTCTTGGACAATTGTGGCGTTGTCGCCCGTGATGGCGTCGCGACTTGCTTGCTGTGCGGCTTGGTGACCGACACCGGTCGTTTTCAGTACCAGAACGCCGATGCTGCTGCGTTCCATGCTGCTTCGCGCCTGGTGGCGCACGGTGCCGATCCGGCGCGCGTTGCGCTCGAGGTCTACCAGAGCATGCGCGTTGAGTTTTTGCACCTCAAGTCCATTGTCATGGGTCGCATCAAGACGGTTGCCCACGGGCGCGTGGCGTATAGCTACGCGTACCAGAGCGACCTTGAGGCTTGCGGTGTCACCTCGGATGAGTGCGACGGCCTGGTTGACGTGGTGCGCTCGGTGATGGGCGTGGAGGTCTGCCTCTTCTTAAAGGGCATTGAGGGCGATACCAAGGTGCGTGGCAACCTGCGCTCCAAGGGCGACCTCGATGTGTCCGAGATTGCTGCCAACTTTGGCGGTGGCGGGCATCATGCCGCCGCCGGCTTTTCCAACAACGGAACAATTCGCGAGACGCTCGCCGTGGCACTTCCCATGCTGGCCGAGCTGGTGGGGGAGGATCCCGCTTCGGTGACCGTCGAGCTCTAACTTATTGGATGGTACATGGCTCGTCGAACGCCTTCTCAATTGAATATGCTGCTCGCCGTCGATAAGCCGGTGGGCTGCACGTCCCACGATGTGGTCTCGCAATGCCGACGCGCCCTCCATGAGCGGCGCGTTGGCCATGCCGGCACGCTCGACCCCATGGCATCTGGCGTCATGGTGGTGGGTGTGGGCCAGGCCACCCGTCTGCTGGGCATGCTCACGCTCGATACCAAAAGCTACGTCGCCGATATTTCGTTTGGTGCCGAGACCAATACCGATGATGCGGAGGGCGAGGCGGTCCGCACGGTGGCTGTTGCCGATGAGCTCCGCGATCCTGCCTATGCGCGTGAGCGCTTGGTTGCCATGCTGGGTCCGCAGATGCAGGTGCCGCCGGCGTTTTCGGCTATCTCGGTCAATGGCGTTCGCGCCTACAAGTCTGCTCGCGAGGGCAATGCGGTGGACCTACCTCCGCGCCCCGTCGAGGTCTATGCCGCCGACCTGATCGCCGTGGGCGGCGAAGGTGATACATGCGTGTGGACCGTGGCGTTCTCGGTGAGCAAGGGCACTTACATTCGCGCGCTCGCTCGCGACCTGGGCCGCGCCTGCGAGAGCGCCGCGCACATTTCCGCGCTGCGCCGCACGGCCTCCGGTGTTGTTTCCATTGGCGCCTGTCATGCGGTCGAGGAGCTTTCTCCCGAGTCCGCCGCTGGCTTTGCCCTGGATCCCATTGCGGCCTTGGGCGCCACGCGTGTTGACTTGCCGGGCAATCTTGCCGACGACCTGCTCTGCGGCCGTCGCATTCCCGTTGAGCGTGCGCTTGCCGATTTCGATGTCTCGAAGGCGCTGTTTGCGCTGGTGCTCGATGGGGGACTCAAGGCGATCGCCCGCATTGAGAGTGGCCGCTTTGTTATGGAGCACGTGTTTCCGCAGGCAATCGGCGGTGTTCGATGATGTTGTCCGCTCACGAGCTCGCGCGTGTCTTTTTCGCGGGCGAGTCGGACGAGGCTCGCATCGTTACTGCCGATGCGTTTGATGAGTGTGAGCGCTTGGGTGCCGTATCGATCGCCATTGGCGTGCTCGATGGTGTGCACCGTGGACACCAGGAGCTCATTGCGGCGCTTGTCCGTGATGCCCGCGCCCATGGCTGCAAGGCGGTCGTGGTTACCTTCGATCCCGACCCGGACGTTGTGGTGAGCCCTTCGCCCGCTCAAAAATTGATGACGACGGCCGACCGTCTACATGCCTTGGCTCAGACCGGGGTCGATGCGGTGGTGGCCGTTCCCTTTACGCCTGAGGTTGCGGCACTCGACCATGTTGACTTTCTCTCGCTGGTGTCGCGTCTGGTCGACATTCGATCGATTCGCGTTGGCAGTGACTTTAGGCTGGGTCGTGGCGGTGCATTTGGTGTTGACGAGATGCGCGCCTGGGGTGCCGAGCACGGCGTTGACGTATACGGGCACGACTTGCTTTGCGAGGGCGGTGAGGCCATTTGCGCCACCCGCATTCGTCGTGAGCTGGGACAGGGCCATGTGGAGCTTGCTGCTGAGTTACTCGGCCGTCAATATATGGTGCGTGGCGGTGTTATTCGCGGCCGTCACGAGGGTTCTGGCATGGGCTTTCCCACGGCAAACCTGCAAGTTCCCGACGGCATTCAGGTGCCTGCCGATGGCGTGTATGAGGGCCTGGTGCTCGTCGGTGACACCGTGTGGCCCGCTGCTGTTAACGTCGGACTGCCGCCGACGTATGCCGACGATGCCGCTTCGGCGCATCTCGAGGCCAACTTAATTGGTTATACGGGCGACCTGTACGGCGCCTCCGTTTCGCTGGCGTTTACGCGCTGGCTGCGTCCGTCGCGTGTGTTCGATTCGCTGGATGAGTTGATCGCGACCGTCGAGGGTAATATCGAGGACATTCGTCACAACTTGGGTGAGCAGGGGGTGAGCATCCGTGATTAGCGATGAGGAAAAGGACAAGGTACGCGCTGCGTCTGACCTGGTTGCCATCGTGCAGGAAACGGTTGAGCTCAAGCCCCGCGGCCATGAGTTTTGGGGCTGCTGCCCTTTTCATGGCGAAAAGACGCCGTCTTTCCACATTATCCCCGCCACGCAGGTGTGGCATTGCTTTGGCTGCGGCGAGGGTGGCGACGTCTTCACCTATATCATGAAGCGCGAGAACCTGAGCTTTCCCGAGTCAATCCGTTATTTGGCCGATCGCGCGGGTATTGAGCTGCATGACACCGGAGATCGCCGCGAGCGGGGTACTAAGCGTGCCCGCATCTACGATTTGTGCGCCGAGACCGCCCAGTTCTACCACACCATGCTTATGCGCGGTAAGGACGGCCGTCCGCGCGAGTACTTTGCCAGCCGCGGCATGGGTGGCGACGTCTGCCGCCGCTACTGCCTGGGCTTTGCGCCAGGTCGCAACGCGCTGGTGTCGCACCTGTCCCAGGCGGGTTTTACCCCGCAGGAGATGATCGACGCCAATGTTGCCGTGAGCCGCGGGCGCGGCCAGTTCGCCGACCGCTTCTACGACCGCGTGATGTTTCCCATCTTTGACGAGCAGGGTCACAACATTGCCTTTGGCGGGCGCATCATGGGTGACGGCCAACCCAAGTACCTCAACACCGCCGAGACGAGCGTGTTTCATAAAAAGCGAAACCTCTACGGCTTTAATTGGGCCAAGGAGTTTATCGTCGCGCAGGATACCGCCATCGTGGTGGAGGGCTATACCGATTGCATCGCCTGTTGGGAGGCGGGGATTAAAAACGTTGTCGCCACGCTGGGCACCGCGCTCACGGAGCATCACGTCAAGACGCTCACCCGCTTTGCCAAGCGCATCGTGTACATGTTCGATGGTGACGCCGCCGGACAAAAGGCCGCCCGTCGTGCGATTCAGTTTATCGAGCAGGATTCGATGGACCTTCGCTGCGTTGTGCTGCCCGACGGCAACGATCCCATGGAGTTCATCACGGCACATGGTGGCGAGGCACTGCAGACGCGCATCGACGCTGCCGAGCCGCTTATGGACTTTGTCTACCGTTCGCTGCAGGAGTCGAGCGACATCACCACGCCGGGCGGTCGCGCAAAGGCGCTGGAAGATGCGCTGACGCTTATCTATCCGCTGCGCGACAGCTATATGATCGACACGTACTTTATCCAGATTGCCGATCTGCTGGGTTTGGATCTGGAGACCGTGCGTGCGAGCTCGGGCCGTGTGTTTCGTGATGTCGCCAAGCGCGAAGATACGGAACGCCGCCGCGAGCAGAACTATGAGCGCCAGCGGGCGCAGGCCGAGCGCTCCGGTGGCGCGGGCGGTCGGGCGTCGGGTTCTCGCGATGCCGGTCGCGGTGCTTGGGCATCGGGCGCGACGCCGGCAGTAGCGGCGCCGGTCGAAGAAGAGCCGTACGACTATGTCCCGCTCGATGCCTACGGTGCCGCGCCCGTGGAGGTCGTCGACGACCTGCCGCCGATCGATGTGCCTGATGGTATGGGCGCTGTGCCTGCGGCTGACGGTTCGGGCGCACCGGCTGCGGCGGCTCCGATGGTTCTTACCGATCTTGAACGCAAGTCCTTGGCAGGGGAGCGTGAACTGTTGACGATGCTCACGAGCTACCCCGACCTGTTCCGCACGTATGCCGACCGCATCTGCTCCATCGAGTGGGTTGACCCACGTCACGAGTCCATCGCGTGGGCCGTTCTGGCAACGCCGCCGGGAACCGATCCTGCAGCCTGCATGGATGCGGCGCGCTCAGTGTGTCCCGAGGCGGCAACGCTTGTGAGTGCCGGGCGCATCTCAGCGACGAGCAAGCACCCTACCGAGACGAACATCGTGTTTATGCTCGATACGCTCGAGCTCTACACCATCAAACGCCGCATGCGTGCCGCACAGGCCAAGCTGCGCCAGGACCGTTCGCTCGATGATGAGGCCCGTCGCGCGCTGACCGTGCAGGCCGCGCAGGATTCGCAGCGTCAACGCGAGCTGCAAAAGTCGATCGGCGGCGTGGCGGACCCGTTCCGTTTGATCGGTCTGGAGGCCGCAGGCACCGAACAGGCCTAGATGTTGTGGTCAACCAGCGTATTCTCGCCTATATCCAGCCCTCTTTTTGGGTATAGACGTCAATGTGTGTGCTAAAGTATTGAGTCCTGTGGACTATGAAGGGAGAATCTGTGCCAAAAAAGACTGAGAGCACGGGTACTGGGCTGGAATCCTACGTTGCAAAGCTCATGGGCAACGGCTCAAACAGGACTTCGGTAACCGAGGACGAGATTCAGGTCGCCCTGAAGGATATCGATGTTTCTGACGAGCAGCTCACTGCGGTGTATTCCGCGCTGCGCAACAGCGGCATCCAGATTATCTCCGCGAGCGGTAACGACGACGCCCCCATGGACGTCGACGATGACGATACCGATTCTGATACCGACGATTTCGATGACGACGACGAGCACGATTCCGGCTCGCTCGACGATCATGAGCTCAAGATGGCCCGTCAGGCTGACGCCGAGATGGGTTCTTCCAAGAGCAAGAAGAAGCGCACCGTGCGCACGTCCCGTTCGCGTTCGCGCGTGCGCGGCATCGATGCCTCCACGGTGATGCTGACCGGCGACCCGGTCCGTATGTACCTCAAGGAGATCGGCAAGGTCGACCTTCTGACCGCCTCCGAAGAGGTCGATTTGGCCATGAAGATCGAGGCCGGTCTTGAGGCCACCGAGAAGCTCGAGGCTGCCGATGCTGGTGAGCTCGAACTCACGCGTGCCGAGATGCGTCGTCTTACGCGCATTGAGAACGTGGGCCTCGAAGCCAAGCAGGCACTCATCAGCGCAAACCTGCGTCTGGTCGTCTCCATCGCCAAGCGTTATGTCGGTCGCGGCATGCTGTTCCTGGACCTGATTCAGGAGGGCAACCTCGGTCTGATTCGCGCCGTCGAGAAGTTCGACTACCAGAAGGGCTTTAAGTTCTCCACGTACGCCACGTGGTGGATCCGTCAGGCCATCACGCGCGCTATCGCCGACCAGGCCCGTACCATCCGTATTCCCGTGCACATGGTCGAGACCATCAACAAGCTCGTCCGCGTGCAGCGCCAGCTTCTCCAGGACCTGGGCCGCGACCCGACCCCCGAGGAGATCGGTGCCGAGATGGACATGAGTGCCGACCGCGTCCGCGAGATCCAGAAGATCTCGCAGGAGCCCGTGTCGCTCGAGACCCCCATCGGCGAGGAAGAGGATTCCCAACTGGGCGACTTTATCGAGGACTCCCAGGCCATCGTTCCGCCCGATGCCGCCAGCTTCTCCATGCTGCAGGAGCAGCTTACCCAGGTGCTCGATTCGCTTGCAGATCGTGAGCGCAAGGTTATCGAGCTGCGCTTTGGCCTTGTCGACGGTCATCCCCGCACGCTCGAGGAAGTCGGCCGCGAGTTTGGCGTCACACGCGAGCGCATCCGCCAGATCGAGTCCAAGACTCTGGCCAAGCTTCGCCACCCGAGCCGCAGCAGCAAGCTCAAAGACTATATCGAAAGCTAGTCAAGCGAGAGGCGCCCTCAAGCACATTCGCTTGGGGGCGCTTTCATGTAGTCGTTGGGGACGTTCTTGAATGACTAGTCGTTTAAGAACGTCCCCAACGACTAGGTTGGAAAATTTCTTAAAAAAGTTCTTGCCCTAAGCTGATTCGTCCGTATAATAAACTTCGTTGCTTGAGAGCACGCACCAATTCCTCGGTAGCTCAATGGTAGAGCACGCGGCTGTTAACCGCGCTGTTGTAGGTTCGAGTCCTACCCGGGGAGCCAGGTTGTAAAACCCGTCGCTTATGCGGCGGGTTTTTTCATGCCGCGATCGCCGTTCGCGAACGTTACCGTATCAACATTTCGTGTCGAGGATGTAATCCCGAGGCCCGCCACCTCAACATGGCGCGGTCGTTGTAGAATATTGCAATGATTGCTCCCACGAGATGGTGCCGCGAGCACCAGATAAGGAGATTCTTGTGTCTGAGACCATTAACGGCAGCCTGAGCGTCTCGAACGACGTTATTGCCGATATTGCCGGTTATGCCGCGATGACGTGCTATGGCGTCGTCGGTATGGCTGAGCAGCTCCAGGGCGCCGAGAGCGTGCGCCTGCTTGCCGGTCAGCGCCTCCGCAAGGGCGTGCTTGTCTCCGCCGACGAGAACGGCCTTACGGTCGATCTTCACGTCGTGCTCGAGAACGGCGTCAACATGAAGTCCGTCTGCCACAATCTTTCGAGCTCCGTTGCCTTCACTCTGCAGGAGATCGCCCAGATCGATCCCGCCAGCCTTAAGATCGGCATCCACATCGACGCGCTCAAGAGCCGTCTGAACTAGCATCCGAAAACGGAGATTCAAATACCCATGATTGCAAAGACCATTCGCACCTGTTTTCCGATCGCTGCGGCTGCCGTTTCCGACAAGGCCGAGGAGATCAACAAGCTCAACGTCTTCCCCGTACCCGATGGCGATACCGGCACCAACATGTCGCTCACGCTCGCCTCGGTGACCAAGGAGCTTTCTGCTCTTCCTGCCGACGCCGACATGGAAGCCATCGCCGGCGCCATCACCCACGGTTCCCTGATGGGCGCTCGCGGTAACTCCGGCGTTATTACCTCGCAGATTCTGCGCGGTGTGGCCGAGGGCCTCGTCTCTGCCGATGAGCCTATTACGGCTGCCAACATCGCCTTCGCCTTCCGTCGCGCCGTCAAGGTTGCCTTCCAGGCTGTCCGCAAGCCCATCGAGGGCACGATCCTCACGGTCCTGCGCGATGTCTCGACCAAGGCAGACGAGTGCGAGAAGAAGAAGTTCTCGGCCGAGGATGCGCTCGACGCCATCGTCGTCGAGGCATATCAGTCCGTCGCTCGCACGCCCGACCTGCTGCCCGTTCTGAAGGAGAACGGCGTGGTTGACTCCGGCGCCTTCGGCTTTGCTATTTTCCTTGAGAACTTTGTTGCCGCCGCGCTTGGTCGCAGCACCGTTGTCGAGGATTTCTCCGCTACGTTTGACTCCGCCGGCTCTGCCCGCGATGCCGCTCTTGGCCGCGTTGAGATCGAGGCTAACGACGACTGGGAGGGCTCGGAGTTCCGCTACTGCAACGAGTTTCTCTTTAAGGCCGACGCCCCGTTTGACGAGGACGAATGCCTTAAGTTCCTAGGCTCCATGGGCGACTGTGAGCTGCTCGTGGGCGCCTATCCCGACTACAAGATCCATGTGCACTCCAATACCCCCAACCTGGTGCTCGAGCACATGCTGCAGCTCGGTCAGATCTATGAGGTCTTTATCCACAACATGGAGATGGAGGCCCACGACCGTACCGCCAAGATACACGAGGATCAAGAAAAGGCCGTCGAGCCCGCCAAGGCGCTGGGTTTTGTCGCCGTTGCTGCCGGTTCCGGTGAGGCCGACATCCTCAAGTCCCTCGGCGTCGACGTGATCGTCTCGGGTGGCCAGACCATGAACCCCTCGACCGCCGACCTGCTGGGCGCGGTGGACCAGGTCAACGCGACCTCGGTCATCATCCTGCCCAATAACGGCAACATCCGTATGGCTGCCGAGGCCGCAGCCTCTGCCTGCACCGACAAGAAGGTCGCCGTCGTTCCCACCAAGACCGTTCCGCAGGCGTTCTCCGCGCTGTTCGCGGTCCTGCCCGATTCCGAGCTCGCTGATGCCGTCGCCGCCATGGTCGACGCCATCAGCGAGGTCCGCGATGGCGAGGTCACCCGCGCCGTGCGCGATTCCAGCGCCTCTGACGGCTCTCCGATTCACTCCGGTGACGTCATGGGTATCATCGCCGGCTCCATCGACGTGGTCGGCTCCGACGTAAAGCAGGTCACGCTCGACTGCATCAACCGCATGCAGGAGGAAGAGGAGGGTGACGCGCTGACGATTCTGGCCGGCGAGGAGCTGTCCGATGAGGTCTTCCAGGAGATCGTCGACGCTATCGAGGAGGCTCAGCCCGACTTGGAGATCGACGCCCATCGTGGCGAGCAGCCGCTCTATCCCGTGATCTTCTCGATCGAGTAGGCAACTGCCCATGTCCGAGCTGTGCTCCGTGCCGCGCGTCTCGGAGCGCTTTGCCCAGAGCAATGCGCTCGATGAAGATATCGCGCGACTCAAATATGTTTCGGGTAAACGCGAGGAGGCCCTTCGCCGTCTGGGAATTCGGACGGTGGGGGACCTCCTTCTCCATATCCCTCATCGATACCTCGACTTTACCCGTTCTTGGTCTATCGAGATGGCGCCCATCGGTACCGTGTGCACCATCATCGCCACGGTCGACCGTATCGTCCAAAAGCAGCCGCGTCCGCGCATGCAGGTGACCGAGGTCTCGCTTGTTGACGAGACGGGCGTGCTGCAGGTCGCCTTTTTTCGCCAGCCCTGGATTGCCCAGCAGCTTAAGCAGGGAGACCGCCTGGCCGTGATGGGCAAGGTCGAGTTTGCCTACGGCTTTAAGCAGATGGCCTCGCCGCACTTTGAAAAGATCGAGGACGGGCGTGCCGCAGGCACCATCCTGCCGGTCCATTACGTGAGTGATGGCGTGAGCCAGGCGTGGATGCGCCGCATCGTAAGCGGCGCGCTCGAGGTCGTCGGCAATCCCTTTGATCCCATTCCGGCACGCTTACGCGTTAAGCGTCGCCTCATGAGCAATGCCCGCGCTTTGCGCTCGATCCACTTTCCCTCGAGCATGGCTGAGCGCGATATCGCGCGCGCACGGCTTGCCTACGAGGAGTGCCTCTACCTGCAGCTGGCGCTGCGCCTGCGCAACGACGGCGGCCTGGTCGATGTGGTGCCCTATGCCCACACCGCGGGCGAGCACCTGGCCGCGCTCAAGCAGGCCCTGCCGTTTTCGCTGAGCGACGAGCAGGAGGCCTCGTTCCAGGATATCCTGCGCGATATGTGCGATGGTGGGCGCGTGATGAACCGTCTGCTGCTGGGCGATGTCGGTACCGGTAAGACGGCCGTTGCCGCCTGCGCACTGGCTGTGGCTGCCGATAGCGGTACGCAGGCCTGCGTTATGGCGCCCACGGGCGTGCTGGCGCGTCAGTATGCCGATAAGACCGGCCCTCTGCTCTCCCAGGCCGGCATGTCCTGGGCACTTCTGACGGGTGCCACGCCGGCCGCAGAGCGCGAGCGCATCCATGCACAGTTGGAATCGGGCGAGCTCGACGTCCTCTTTGGAACCCACGCGGTCCTTTCGGATAACGTTGCGTTCAAGCATCTGTCGCTCGTGGTCATCGATGAGCAGCACCGGTTTGGCGTCGGCCAACGCAACGCCCTGCGCGCGAAGGGCCCCGGTGCCGATCTGCTCGTTATGACGGCAACGCCCATCCCGCGTACGCTGGCGCTTTCGATCTACGGCGATCTGGACACGAGCATCATCCGCCATCGGCCCGTCCCTGGCGCTGGCGTGTCGACACGCGTACTCACCGAGTCGAGCCGTGACCTTGCCTATGGCGCCATCCGCGAAGCGCATGAAAAAGGTCAGCAGGCCTACGTGATTTGTCCGCTCGTGGAGCCGAGTGACTCGGCCGATGAGCTGGAAGACGTGCCCGGTATTGCCCGCGACGATGAGGGCCGCGTAACCGTCCCCGTGCCGCTGCACGATACGGCGACCGAGCTCGATCGCCTGCGTTTGGCGTTGCCGGGTCTTGCCATCGAGCGCCTTCACGGCCGTATGCCAGCGGGGGAGAAGGACCAGGTTATCGATGCCTTCAAGCGTGGCGAGATTGACGTGCTCGTCTCGACTACGGTGGTCGAGGTGGGCGTTGACGTGCCCAACGCCACCGTCATGGTCATCGAAAACGGCGAGCGCTTTGGTTTGGCTGCCCTGCACCAGCTGCGCGGCCGCGTGGGCCGTGGCGGCGTGTCGGGCACGTGCCTGGTCATGACGCACTCCAAGGGCAACGGCGGCGCATCGGCGGCGCAAGATCGTCTACAATCGCTCGAAAAAACCTCGGATGGCTTTACGCTCGCCCAGATGGACCTGCGTCTGCGACACGAGGGCGAAATCCTGGGGTACCGTCAGCATGGCGGTGTGACCCTGCGCTTTGTCGACCTGGATGCCGACGAGGAGCTGATTGAGTGGGCCCATTTGGACGCGGTCGAGCTCTTGCGGTATGCTTGCAACCTTGACTCTGTGGCGACGCGCCCCCTGCGCGATGCGGTCGCCATGCGATATCGACACATTTTTAAGGAGGTCAGCGGAGGATGAGAATCATCGGCGGCGAATGGCGCGGTCGTAAGATCGAGGAGCCCCGTGGTCGCGATGTCACCCGCCCCACGACTGATCGCGTACGCGAGGCGTGCGCATCTATGGTCATGTCGGCATTCGACTTCGATCTGGACGATGTCCGTGTGCTGGACGCCTTTGGCGGCTCCGGTGCCTTAGGGTTAGAGATGCTCTCTCGTGGGGCCCGCTCGCTCACGACGTTTGAGATCGATCGCAACGGCGCGCGGCTCATTTCCAAGAATATCGAGTCGCTCTGCCGTGACCGTGCGCGTTGGCGCGTGGTCACGGGCGACATGCTGGCGAGTGCCTCGCGCGGTCGTGTGCCGGGCGGCCCCTTTGATCTGGTCCTGCTCGACCCGCCCTATGCTTTTGGTGCCGAGCCGGTCGAGGAGCTGCTGCAGGACTTGGCCCAGCAGGGTTTGCTTGCGTCTGGCGCTTACGCCCTGTTTGAGCATGCCGCCGCCGATGCGGGCGCGCATCCGGCAGGCTTTGAGACTGTACGTGAGAAGCGCTACGGCATTACCTCGGTCGACCTGCTTCGTTGGGTCGGTGATGACGACGGTGAGGGCGATAGCGCCGTCACCGATGCCGACAACAACGATGCCACGACGTTTCAGGAGGACGTCCATGAATGACACCATCAACCGCGTGATCGTCCCGGGCACCTTCGATCCCATCACGTTTGGCCATATCGATGTTATCCGCCGCGCCCGCCGCATCTTTCCCAGCGTGATCGTCGCTGTTGCCGAGTCGCAGGGTAAAAACGGTGTGGGCACCACGTTTATGCTCGATGAGCGCGTGGCGCTGGCCCGCGAGGCGCTCGGTGATATCGACGGCGTCGAGGTCCTGCCCTTTACCGGCCTTTTGGTCGACTTCGCTCGCGAGCAGGGGGCGGGGGCCGTGGTCAAGGGCCTGCGCGCCATGACCGACTTTGAGTATGAGCTGCAGCAGGCCGACCTTAACTATCGCCTGGATAGCGAGCTGGAGTCCATCTTTGTCATGAGTGCGCCGCAGTACGGCTATATCTCGAGCTCGGTCGTTCGCCAGATCGCCTCGCTCGGCAGTGACGTATCGACGTTTGTCCCGTCCAACGTGGTCGAAGCGCTCAAACATCGCTTTTCGTGACGTTTCTTATTGCCTGGTGGCATGTGGTAAACTAGCACGATGATATGTTACCTATGAAAGGAGACCGGATGCCGGGCGAGAATTTTCCTGGCGATAGGATCGTCAGCTTGGTCGATGAGCTCGAAGGGCTGATCGAGGAAGCCAAGCCGCCTTTCGGCAAGAACGCTCAGTTCAAGGTCATCGACGCCGACGTGTTCTTCAACATCCTCGACGAGATCCGCATGAGCTATCCCGAGGAGTGGCAGAAGTCCCGCCGTATCCTTAAGGAGCGCGAGGAGCTTATGGCTTCCGCTGCCGCTCAGGCCGATTCCATCATCGCCGACGCTCAGCAGCAGGCCCTCACCATTGCCGGTGAGCAGGAGATCGTCCGCCTTGCGCAGCAGCAGGCCGACGACATCCGCGATCGTGCCCAGCAGTACGAGCGCGAGACGCGTTATGCTGCCGAGGACTACGCAGAGCAGGTCTTTACGCACCTGGAGGAGAACCTCAAGAGCCTGACCGGCACCGTTACCCGTTGCCGTCAGCAGCTCAACGAGGGTGCCGCCCAACAGAATGGTCAGTGGTAATGGCTGAGTTCCCGAGCGTTACCGTCGATCTTTCCGAGCAGCTCGAGTTTCCTGGAGATTCGTATCCGCTGACCGGTAAGGTCGATGTCGCCACCTACACGGTGGGCGAGAAGGAGTACCAGCTTCAGGACGGCATCGACTACGACGTTGTCTTTACCAATGCCGGTACCGGTGTCTTGCTCACGGGTATGGTCCGCGCACACGCCACTGGCGAGTGCGACCGTTGCCTGGAGCCCGCCTCGTTTGATATCGCCGGCGAGATCGAGGAGTTCTACCTCTTTGAGGAGCCCGAGGATTCCGAGGTCTACGAAGACGGCTACGAGCTCCTGGGTGAGGACCGTATCGTTGATCTGGGTGAGCCTATCAATGACGCGGTCGTTATGGACACGCCGTTTGTGGTGCTCTGCAAGCCCGATTGCCGTGGTCTGTGCCCCACATGTGGTTGCAATCTCAACATCGAGCAATGTGATTGCGCCGCCCAGGCAGAGGCAGAATGGGCAGCTGCCACGGAAAATCCATTTGCAGCATTGAAGAATCTCAAGCTTGATGAGTAAAACTGTGGTAGTATCGCTACTTGCGCGTAATCGCCACACTGGATAGTTCATAAGGAAGGTCACTATGCCCGTACCTAAACAAAAGCAGGGTCGTATCCGCACTCACACCCGTCGTTCCGCCAACATGAAGATCTCGGCTGCGGCTCAGTCCACGTGCCCCCGTTGCGGTGCTGTCAAGCTCCCGCATCACGTGTGCCCCAGCTGCGGTTTCTACAAGGACCGCGAGGTTATCGTTACCGAGTAACGGTATACTCTGGATGCGATGCCGTTCCAAATGGAACCACAATGGCCGGCTCAATGAGTCGGCCATTTTTGTATAAGGAGCATGTATATGAGTAACGTTCGCGTTTGTGTAGACGTTGTGGGCGGAGACGAGAAACCTCAGGTTGTTCTCGATGGTATCGAGGCTGCGCTTGCCGCCGATCCCGATATCGAGGTCTTGGCGGCTGGCCCGGCCGAAATCGTCACTCCCTTTGCAGCTTCCCATGCACGTGTTGAGGCCCTTGAGGCACCTGACGTTATCGCCATGGATGACGATCCCATTCGCGCCGTGATGACCAAGCGTAAGTCGTCGATCGTGCTTTCTTGCCGCGCCATTAAGAAGGGCAACGCGGATGCGTTCTTCTCCGCCGGCTCGACCGGTGCCATGACCGCCGCTGCCACCGCTTACGTGACGCCGTTTAGGTATCAGGCCGAAGGCAAGAAGCAGCCGGTGCGCCCCTGTCTGACCAATGCGCTTCCCAATCGCGCCGGCGGTCTGACGGTGCTGTGCGACATGGGTGCCAACCCCGATGTCGAGGTTGACGATATGGTGCGTTTTGCCCAGATGGGCAGCGCCTATGCCCGCGTCGTCCTGGGCATCGAGCATCCTCGCGTGGGCCTGCTTGCCAACGGCACCGAGGACGAGAAGGGCTCTAACTTTACCAAGGCCTGTTTCCCTGCTATGAAGGCCGCCGTTCCCGGCTTTGTTGGTAACTGCGAGGGCACCGACCTCACCTCAGGCAACTTCGATGTCGTCGTTGCCGATGGTATGTCGGGCAATATTGCGCTCAAGGCCACCGAGGGCGCTGCCAAGTTTTTGCTGCAGGAGCTCAAGGGTGTCTTTATGTCTTCGCTCGGCACCAAGATTGCCGCGCTGCTCATCAAAAAGCAGATGCGCGAGATTAAAGCCAAACTTTCGGGCGACGCCAAGGGCGGCGCGATTCTTTTGGGCCTGCGCGGCGTGGTCCTGATCGGCCATGGTGCCACCTCGGTCGAGGCTGTCAAAAACGGTGCGCTCGCGGCGGCCGAAGCCGTGCGCGCCGGGCTGGTCGAGAATGTCGCCAACTCTATGGACGGTATCGTTTTATAAGAGCGAGTTAGAGCGCTGTTATGTGCTTCGCGGTGCACGTCGTGGGGTAGAATCAGAACCGTGTCTTGGTACCGCCCGGGCGGTACCATTCTTTTGGTATTCATGCACTATGAGAGGAAGCGCTATGGACCGCTCCGAAATCTTCGACAAGATCGCCGAGGTCGCTGCTGACGTTCTGGGCGTCGATGTTGCCGAAATTAGCGAGGAGACCACCTTTGACGACCTCGATGCCAACTCGCTCGAGCGCCTGCAGCTGGTTACGGCTATCGAGGACGAGTTCAACCTCGAGATCGATGACGAGACCCTACTCTCGCTCAACTCTGTCGCCGACGCCGTCGACGCTATCGAAGCTGCCAAGGAGGCCTAAGTCTTGGCTTTATCCGACCGACTTACGCGCGCCCAGGAAATCCTGGGCCACGAGTTCAACAATAAGGTGCTGCTGCGCGCGGCGCTTACGCATCCCTCGGCAGTCGAGGGCCAGCCGGTTTCTGCCAGCTATGAGCGCCTTGAGTTCTTGGGCGATTCCATTTTGGGCGCTGTGGTCGCACGCTCCCTGTTTGAGTCCTATCCGGAGTTTGACGAGGGCAAGCTCACGCGCTTGAAGGTGTCGCTTGTCTCGGGCGCTACTCTGTCCGAGGTTTCTCACGAGCTGGGCATCGACGACATCATCATCTTTGGTGCCTCCGAGACCGGTACCGGTGCGCGCGGTCTGCATTCGGCCCTCGAGAACGTCTATGAGTCGCTCGTGGGCGCGCTGTACCTGGATGCCGGCTGGGACGTTGCGGCGGAGTTCATTCACCGTACGCTTAAGCCGCATTTGGCTTCCGAGCGTGCCGAGCATCCTGCGAACCCCAAGTCGTTTTTGCAGGAGTGCGTGCAAGCCGACGGTCACGAACCTCCGGCGTACAAGCTCGTTGGCTCCGAGGGCCCGGCGCATGCGCCCACCTTTACCGCTGTGGTTTTGATCGATGGTATTCGCCAGGGTCGCGGCTCCGGCTCCTCAAAGAAGGAAGCCGAGGGAGCTGCCGCGCTCGAAGCGCTCGACCGCATGGGTTACACCACCAACGGCGTGATTCTGAACAAGAAGCACGTGTAAGCGAGGAACCGTGTATCTCAAGTCCCTCACGCTCAAAGGGTTCAAGTCGTTTGCCGACCGCGCCCATATGACGTTTGAGCCGGGCCTGACCGTCATCGTCGGTCCAAACGGCTCGGGAAAATCGAACATTTCTGACTCGATTCTGTGGGTCCTGGGCGAGCAGAGCGCCAAGCAGCTGCGCGGCCAGGCCATGGAGGATGTCATCTTCTCGGGCTCGTCGGCGCGCAAGCCGGTTGGTGTCGCCGAGGTCACGCTGGTGCTCGATAACTCGGACCATATGTTGCCCGTCGATTTTGACGAGGTCGCCATCACCCGTCGCATGTATCGCTCGGGCGAAAGCGAGTACCTCATCAACTCGAGTCCGTGCCGTCTGATGGACATTCAGGACATCCTGCACGATTCGGGCCTGGGCAAGGATACGCATTCCATCATCAGCCAGGGCAAGCTCGACGCCATTTTGCAGAGCCGTCCCGAGGAGCGCCGCGCCCTCATCGAGGAGGCCGCCGGCATCTCCAAGCACAAGCGTCGCAAGGAGCGTGCACTCAAAAAAATTAAGTCGATGGACGAGCACCTGACGCGTGCCCGCGATATCAATAAGGAAATCGCCCGTCAGCTGCGACCGTTGGAGCGTCAGGTCGATCGCGCGCGCAAGTACAAAGAGCTGTCCTCGCGCGCGAACGAGCTTACGCAGATGCTAGCCGTCGACGAGCTGCGTTCGCTGCAGTCGCAGTGGAACGACCTGGAGAGCCGTTCCAAGGAAGGCGCCGCCGAGCTGGAGCTTGCACAGTACCGCATGGGCGAAAAGGAGCGCGAGCTCGAGAAGCTTCAGGTCATGCTCGAGGAAAAGGGCCTGTTTGTGGGCGACCTAGGCGAGCAGCGCCGCCATATGCAAGACGTGGTCGGCCGCATCAACTCCGACATGCGCCTACTCGAGGAAAAGGGTCACAACATGGTGTCGCGCCTGTCCGACATGCGCGGCCAGATCTCGAGCTCCGAGCATCAGCGTCGTCGCGTGGTCGAGGAGCTCGAGGATGCGCGTGCCCAGCTTGAGGAAGTGACCGGTGCGCACATGCAGGCCCAGGACGACGTTGACGCCGCTGGTCCTGCCGCCGCTGAGCTCCACGAGCGGCGCGTGGCGCTCGACAATCAGATTTCGCAGCTTACGCGTGAGCAGCGCGATGTGCAGCGTGTGGCTGATAACGCCGCGCTTGAGCTTGCCAAGGTGAAGGACTCGCTGAGCAATGCCGAGGTCGAGGACAACATGTATGCCTCGCGCCTGGAGCAGATTGACGAGCAGCTCGAGGAGGTCACGGCCTCGCTCGAGAGCCGTCGCAACCGCGCCGAGGAGCTTGAGGGCGCTCTTGAGGAAGCGCGCCAGGCTCAGGTTGATGCGCGTGAGGCCACCGAGACGGCACGCGCGGCCCTGAAGGACCTGCGTGCCCGCGAGAGCGAGGCACGCAACAAGTTATCCGAGGTGCGCTCGGAGCTTGCCAGCCAAAAGAAACTCGATGCCCGCATGGCCGACAGCTCGCCGCTCGTGAGCCGTCTGGTGGGTGCGCTGGGCGACGATGTCTTGGGTCGTCTGGGCGACGTGCTGGAGGCCCCGCGCGAGCTTGAGGGCCTGGTTGAGCAATTGCTCGCCTGCGATATCGATGCGCTGCTGTTTGATGACGCCGCCACGCTTGAGCGTGCCGGTCGTGCGGCTCTGGACCAAAAGAAGGCCTCGGGCGAGGCACTGCTGGTGGCGCGCGGCGTGAGCGGCTCTGCTGCCTCTAAGGGTGCTGCCGGTTCGCGTCTGGTCAATCACCTGTCCGTGCGCTCCGGTTATGGCCCGGTTGTCGAGGCCCTGCTCGGCGGCTATTACGTGGTCGATGATTTGGCTGCCGCTCTGGCGGCACCCGTCGTTGACGGTGTGACCTATGTGACGCCCGATGGCGCCCGTGTGAGCTGTGGCGGCCTGGTGCGGGTGGGGCTCGATGCCGGCGAGGCTTCGGGTGCCCTGGAGCGCAAGCGTCGTATTCGCGAGCTAGAGGGTCTGGAGCCCGATCTGGCTGCCGTGTTTGAGCATGTGTCGGATCAGGTCGTCGAGGCCAATGCGGCCGTCGAGGAGGCACGTGCCGCCGAGGGCGATGCTGCCGGCGAGATTGCCCGTCTTGAGGGCGAGCGCCGTTCGCTGCTCTCCGAGATTGGCCGCTTGGAGCAAAGCGCCAACAATGCCGAGGTCGAGCGCGTGCGCATCTCCAAGCGCCGCGAGCAGGCCGCCGAGGCCGTTCGCGCTGCGCGCCCGCGCGTTGACGAGCTCACCCGTTCGCGCGACGAGGCCCGTGCGCAGGCAAGCGACCTGGGTCTTCAGATTGCCGAAGCCAACGACGAACTCGATCGCGTACGCCGTGACGATTCCGACGCAGCCGGCAAGCTCGCCGATGCCAAGGTCCGCCTGGCTCAGACGAGCGAGCGTCTGCGTTCGCTGAAGGGCCGTGTGCCCGACCTGGAGCATCGCCTGGAGGGCATCGACCGCCGTGTCCGCGGAACACGCCAGGCCTCGCGCTCGCTCGAGTTGCTGCGCCTGCGCGTCGACCCCATGCACGAGCGCTATTCGGCCCTGCTGGAGCGCGCGTCGGATTGGGCTGCGCGTCTGCGTGACCAGGCTTCGCTTGAGGAGGCGGACTCGGCCTCGCTTAAGAAGACCATCGAAGACGCCAAGGCCGAGGTTGCTCGTGCCAAGGAGCGGGTCGATGCCGCCACGGTGACGCAAAACGAGCTCAAGGTCGCACGTGGCAAGCTCGAGGTGCAGGTAGAGGCGGCCATCAAGGCCATTACCGCCGATGGCAGCACGGTGCTCGAGGAAGCGCTCATGCTTCCTGCTCCCACGGACCGCGATGCCGCCGAGCGCGAACTCAACCAGCTTGTGCGCCAGATCAACAACCTTGGTCCCGTTAACCAAGTTGCTATGGAGGAGTACGAGCAGCTCAAGCGCCGCGCCGACTACATTGAGGAGCAGCTGGCCGATCTGGAGAGTGCGCGCAAGGCGCTCACCAAGATCACGGTGGCCATTGATCGCAAGATGCGCAAGGCGTTCCTGGTGACGTTTGAGAAGGTCGATGCGAACTTCCGCGAGATCTTCGCCATGCTGTTCCCGGGTGGCCAGGCACATCTGGAGATGACCGACCCCGAGCATCCGGCCGAGACGGGCATTGAGGTCGTGGCGCAGCCGCGCGGCAAGCGCATTACCAAGATGATGCTCATGTCGGGCGGCGAGAAGAGCCTGACGGCGCTCGCCCTGCTCTTTGCCGTGTACCGCACGCGCACAGTGCCGTTCTATGTGCTGGACGAGGTCGAGGCGGCACTCGATGACGCCAACCTGTCCAAGCTCATCGGCGCACTCGACGTGTTGCGTTCCGATACGCAGCTTTTGGTTATCTCGCATCAGCGCCGTACTATGGAGGACGCTGACGTCCTCTACGGCGTCTCGATGCAAGCCGACGGCGTCAGTCGCGTCGTCTCGCAAAAACTTGATCGCGAAACCGGAAAGGTCGTGAATGCATAATGGGATTCTTCGATGCTCTCTCGCGCGGACTTGAGCGCAGCCGCGAGGCCCTCAACGAGGTCTTTTACTTTGGCGGCGAGGTCGATGAGGATTTTTGGGAGGATCTAGAGGACACCCTCGTCATGGGTGACATGGGCGCCGAGGTCGCCATTCAGGTCTCCGATGACCTGCGCGATACCGCGGCCAAGAAGAACCTCAAGACCGCTCCGCAACTCCGTCGCGCCCTGGCCGAGCAGCTCGAGCAGCATTTTGTGCCCGCCGAGCGCGATCCGTTCTCCGACACGCCGAGCTGCGTGCTGTTTGTGGGTATTAACGGTGCCGGCAAGACCACGACGGTCGGCAAGATCGCGAGCGCTATGGCTGCCCGCGGCAAGAACGTCGTGATCGGTTCGGCCGATACCTTCCGCGCCGCCGCCATCGAGCAGCTCGATGTGTGGGGCCAGCGCGCCGGCGTTCCCGTCATCAAGCGCGACCGCGGCTCCGATCCGGCGAGCGTGTGCTATGACGTGCTCGATGAGGCCGACAAGCGCGGCAGCGACCTGGTGCTTATCGACACCGCCGGCCGTCTGCACACGAGCCCCGAGCTCATGCGCGAGCTTGCCAAGGTGGTCAACGTGACGCGTAAGCGCGCCGCCAATATGGCCGCCGGTCCCATGCCGGTCTCGGTTGTGCTTGTGATCGATGCCGCGACAGGCCAAAACGGTCTGAACCAGGCGCTCGAGTTTAACGAGGCGCTTGGCCTGGACGGTATTATCATGACAAAGCTCGACGGCACGGCAAAGGGCGGTATCGCCATGGCCGTGGCCGAGAAGCTCAAGCTCCCAATCCTGCGCGTGGGCGTGGGCGAGCAGGTCGATGACCTGCAGGAGTTCAATGCCAAAGATTTCTGCCGCGCCCTGGTGGGCGAGTCCAACTAAGGAGTAACCAGTGTTTGATTCCCTGAGCGATCGCCTCAACGACACATTTGACCGCCTGCGAGGCAAGGGTAAGCTGACCGAGGCCGATATCACCTCGGCCATGCGCGACATTCGCATGGCGCTGCTTGAGGCCGACGTCAACTTCAAGGTTGTCAAGGAGTTTGTCGCCAAGACCAAGGAGCGCTGCATGACCGCCGAGGTCATGGAGTCGCTGTCGCCGGCACAAAACGTCGTCAAGATCGTGCTCGACGAGCTCACCGAGATGCTCGGCTCCACCGAGAGCAAGCTCGTCTTTAGCAACCGCATCCCCAATGTCATCATGCTCGTGGGCCTGCAGGGTTCCGGTAAGACCACGGCGGCCGTAAAGCTGGCCTATCTGCTCAAGAAGCAGGGTCGCTCGCCGTTGCTCGCCGCGTGCGACGTCTACCGCCCCGCCGCTGCCGATCAGCTGGCCACGCTCGGTGGAGAGATCGGCGTTCCGGTCTTCCGCGGCGACGGCGAGCACCCGGTCGATATCGCCAAGGGTGCCATCCAGGAGGCAGTCGACCACCTGCGCGATGTAGTCATCGTCGATACCGCCGGTCGTCTGCAGATCGACGAGCAGATGATGCAGGAGGCCGTGGATATCAAGAAGGCCGTCAAGCCCGATCAGGTGCTGATGGTCGTCGATGCCATGACCGGCCAGGATATTGTCAACGTCGTCTCGACCTTCGCCGAGCGTACCGACTTTGACGGCGTGATCATCTCCAAGCTCGACGGCGACGCCCGTGGTGGCGGCGCGCTTTCCGTGCGCCAGGTGACCGGCAAGCCTATCAAGTTCGTGAGCATGGGCGAGAAACCCGATTCGCTGGAGCCGTTCTATCCCGATCGTATGGCCAAGCGCATTCTGGGCATGGGCGACGTTGTCGGCATTATCGAGAAGGCCCAGGAGGCGGCCGACGCCGAGCAGCTCGAGGCTGCCGAGCGCATGCTGCGCGAGGGCTTTACCATGAACGACATGCTCGACCAGATGAAGGCCGTCAAGAAGATGGGCGGCATGAAGGGCATCCTGGGCATGCTCCCCGGTGGCCAGCGTGCGCTCAACCAGATGGGTGGCAACCTGGACGAAGGCATCTTCGATAAGAACGAGGCCATTATCATGTCGATGACCAAGGAGGAGCGTCTGCGTCCCTCCATCATCAACGGTCAGCGCCGTGCCCGCATTTCCAAGGGCGCCGGCGTGACCCCCACCGAGGTCAATAGCCTTATGAAGCAGTGGGGCGAGATGAACAAGATGATGGGCCGCATGCGCACGATGGCCAATCAGGCTCAGGCCGGCGGCAAGAAGGGCAAGAAGGGTAAGAAGGGCAAGAAGATGCGCATGCCCAATATCCCTGGCCTGGACGCTATGGGTCTGGGCGGCATGGGCGGCCTGGGTGCGGGCGGCCCCAAGTCCGATATGGACCTGCTGCGCCAGATGGAAGCGCAGATGCGCAATAAGAAGTAACGGCTTGATTGAGTCGATAATGGCGAAGGCCGCCTGGATGGTGTTCCAGGAGGCCTTCGCCATTCGTTCACAGGTTGTCGCAAACGTGGAAGCGCGCTGGCGCCAGGGTATGTGCCGCTAGTGGCAGCCGCAGCCCTCGTGCCCATCATGGTTGTGATGGCCGTGGCAGCCGCAGGACTCGCCATGCTCGTGGGTGTGCTCGTGGTCATGGCCGTGGCAGTTGCAGGTGGCCTCGCCGGTCTGCGCGAGCGTGCCGGCAATGAGTGCCTCGACGCAGGCGTCGCAGTTGCCCTGGGCGCCCGCATAGACCGTGATGCCGGCCTGGGTGAGCGCGTTGATGGCGCCGCCGCCGATACCGCCGCAGATGAGCGTGTCGACGCCACCGTTGGCGAGCAGGCCCGCCAGGGCGCCGTGACCGGTGCCGCCGGCGCCTACGACCTGCTCGTTGAGCACCTTGCCATCCTGGATGTCGTAGATCTTGAACTGCTCGCTGCGACCAAAGTGCATAAAGATGTTGCCGTTGTCGTACGTCGTTGCCACCCTCATGGTGCCGACCTCCTTTGCTGGCCATGCGGCCGTTGTCGTGGTGATGGGGGAGTATGCGATATTGCCGCCCTCGATGATGAGCGCCCGACCATTTACCAGCGCGTTTGCCACCTTGCGATGCGCTCGGCTGCAAATGGCCGCCACCGTGGCGCGCGCGATGCCCATCTGCTGTGCGACTACCTCTTGGTTAAGGCCTTCCAGGTCGCACAGGCGCAGCACCTCGAGTTCGTCGATCGTCAAGTCGATGGCGTCTCCACTGGCTAGGCCGTCGGGGGTAAAGCCGCGGTATTCGGGGATGATCCCAACGCGGCGCAGTTTCTCGCGTCTTCCTGCCATACACTCTCCAAATCTGACATATGTCAACAATAGAATAGCGAACGTGGGGATTTGCGCAAGGAATTTCTGGCATATGTCAGAAAAAGGCAGAGGTGTTCCGCTTGTGAATGCGGTCCGTGCTGCCGTGCATTGCGTGTGCCCGTCCAAGTGTCCAATCCGACACTGCGCGCCTGGGCTACAATAAAAATCGCTTATAGGCGACTGACAGGAGGGTCAATGAGCAAGGCTGATCAACAGTTTGTAGCCATGTGCCGCGACATTCTGGACCATGGCACCACCACCGAGGGCCAAAAGGTCCGCCCAGTGTGGGAGGATGGCACCCCTGCCTATACCATTAAAAACTTTGGCGTCACGGCACGCTACGACCTGCGCGAGGAGTTCCCCGCACTTACGCTGCGTCGTACGGCGCTCAAGTCCGCCATGGACGAGATCCTGTGGATCTATCAAAAGAAGTCCAATAACGTGCATGACCTCAATAGTCACATTTGGGATGAGTGGGCTGACGAGACCGGCTCCATCGGCAAGGCCTACGGGTATCAGATTGGGCAGAAGAGCCATTATGCCGAGGGCGACTTTGACCAGATGGACCGCGTGCTGTACGACCTTAAGCACGCGCCGTACAGCCGCCGCATTATGACGAACACCTATGTGTTTAGCGATCTGTCCGAGATGCACCTGTATCCGTGCGCCTACAGCGTGACATATAACGTCACGCAGCGCCCGCAGGATGACAAACCGACGCTCAATATGATTCTCAACCAGCGCAGCCAGGATATTTTGGCCGCGAATAACTGGAACGTGTGCCAGTACGCCATTCTGCTCATGATGGTTGCGCAGTCGGTCGATATGATTCCCGGCGAGCTGCTGCATGTGATCGCCGACGCCCATATCTACGACCGTCATGTCGATATCGTCCGCGAGCTTATCGAGCGTCCGCAGTTTGCGGCTCCCAAGGTAACGCTTAACCCCGATGTGCATGATTTCTACGCGTTTACGACCGACGACCTGATCGTGGAGGGCTACGAGCACGGTCCGCAGGTTAAGAACATTCCCATTGCGGTGTAGGTGACGCGCATGACGTGTAAGCTTTCTGCCATTGTCGCCGTGTGCGATGACTGGGGCATTGGTTGCGAGGGCGACATGGTCGTCTTCAATCGCGCCGATATGCGCCATTTTGTGGCGTGTACCAAGGGGTGCCCGGTCATTATGGGGCGCAAGACCCTGCTGAGTTTTCCCGGCGGGCGTCCGCTTAAGAACCGCCGCAATATCGTGCTTACGCGCGACGATAGCTTTGCGCCCGAGGGCGTTGACGTGGTGCATAGCGTTGACGAGGCGCTCGCCGCGGTAGCCGATGAGCCTGTTGCCTGGGTGATCGGTGGCGGTGAGGTGTATCGGCAGTTTTTGCCGCACTGCGTGGAGGCCGAGGTCACGCACAACCATTGCACCCATGCCGTGGACACGTACTTTCCCGACTTGGACGCCGATCCCGCGTGGGAGATTGTGCGGCGTGGCGGTGTTGCCGCGATTGCCTCGGGCGAGGGCGACGAAGGTGTCGATTATGAGTTCGTGACGTATCGTCGCGTTGGGGCGTAAATCTCCTGGCGTGAACGGTATCATCGGGTTGATTGAATGCATGGGGCGGCGCTTAGCGTCGCCTCGTTTAGTATAGATGTGCTGTAAAGAAAGGTGCGGGCTGGCTGCTATGACTGATGCCGTTGAGGTTCTGCGAATTGATTCGCTCGAGGACGAGCGGCTTGATGCCTATGTTCGACTGACCGAGCGCGAGCTGCGCTGCGTGTTGGAGCCGCAAAAGGGTATCTTTATCGCCGAGAGCGCCAAGGTCATCGAGCGCGCGGTGCGTGCCGGATATCAGCCGGTGAGCTTTCTTTTGGGCGAACGCTGGCTCGACCAGATGATGCCGCTGTTTGAGCGCCTAGTCGTGCGCGAGGGCGCGGGTCCTGTTCCTGTGTTCGTCGCCTCCATGGAGCTCATGGAGCAGTTGACGGGCTTTAACGTGACGCGTGGTGCGCTTGCGGCGTTCCGTCGCCCGCGTCAGATTCCGGTTGATGAGTTCTTGGGCGGCGTCGTCGAGGCGGCGGGGGATCGTCCGGTGCGCGTGTGCGTGCTTGAGGGTATTGTCGACCACACCAATGTCGGCGCGATTTTCCGCTCGGCTGCCGCATTGAACGTTGACGGTATTTTGGTCAGCCCGACGTGCTGCGACCCGCTGTACCGTCGCTCGGCCCGCGTGAGCATGGGCACCGTGTTTCAGGTGCCGTGGATGCGCATTGGCAGCGAGGCTCGTGTGTGGCCGCATGACGGGTTGGCGGCGCTACACGATGCCGGCTTTTCGTGTGCCGCTATGGCGTTGACGGACGATTCCGTTTCGCTGGACGATCCTGTACTGCAGGAGATTGATCGCCTGGCGATCTTTATGGGCACCGAGGGTGCCGGCCTGGGCGCCAAGACTATCGCGGGCTGCGACCGGGCCGTGCGCATTCCGATGGCGCACGGGGTTGATTCGCTCAACGTTGCCGCGGCGAGTGCCGTCGCCTTTTGGCAGCTGTGCCCGCACGTGAGCAATGAGTATCACTACCAGCCGGGTTTGTATCACTAGGCAGTTATTCCGCACCGTGCTCTAATTCGGGGTGTTTCGGTCGCCGCCAGTCGGTGCTAAGCTGGTTTTGGCTTTGGTTTTAAATTGCTGTTTTGCTGTTTGACGTATGCGTGTGGGGAGGGCGTGTGGCTAAGAAATCTACTGCTATCGATGTAACGCAAGGAGTCATTTGGCAGCAATTGCTGTCGCTGTGCGTTCCCATCTTCTTTAGCTCGTTTTTTCAGCAGGCCTACACGCTTATCGGTACGTATATCGTTGGCCAGTTTGGTGGCAAGCTCGCGCTGGGTGGCATTCAAGCCACGATGGTGCTCACCGAGCTTTGCATTGGCTTTTGCATTGGCGTCGGCGCCGGCTGCGCGGTCATTACCGGTCAGTATTTTGGCCAGCACGATGATGAGCGACTGAGTCGTTCGGTCCATACAGCCATGACGCTCGCGCTGGTGGGCGGTATCGTTTTCTCGATTCTTGGAATAGTGTTCGTTGAGCCCATGCTGGTGCTTATGAACACGCCGCATGAACTATTGGCCGAGGGCGCGGCCTATGCTCGTTGTTATTTTGCCGCCATGGTTGCAGCACTGCTGCTTAATATGGGAACCGCACTGCTGCGTGCCGTGGGCGACACGCGCGGGCCTGCCGTGATTATTGCCTCTGGCTGCCTGGTTAACGTGGTGCTGGATATCATCTTTGTCGCTGTGTTGCATATGGAGGCGCTGGGCTGTGGCATCGCGGTGGCGCTGACCATTTGCTCCAACGCCACGATGATCGTGATTCGTATGATGCGCGCACCGGGTGCGTGGCGGCTTTCACTGTCCAAACTCGGTATTGATCCGGGCATTTGTAAGAGCATGATCTCGTGTGGTCTGCCGTTAGGCTTTCAGTCTGCTGCGTATTCGATTTCCAACGTTTTGATTCAGGTGTCGGTTAACTCGTTTGGTGCCGATGTCACCACGGCGTGGGGTCTTTCGGGCCGCTTAGATGGCATTGTCTGGATGGTTACCGAGGCGCTTGGCGTGTCGATCACCACGTTCTCGGCACAGAACTTTGGCGCGCGCAACTACGAGCGTATGCGAAAGGGATACCACACGTCGCTCGTGCTTTCGTTTATGCTCATTGGTGGCCTGTCTGCCGTGCTGCTGGTGTTCTCGGGTCCGTTGTCGCGTCTGTTTGTCGACGATGCTTCGATTTCGGCGTACACCACGACAATCCTTCATTTTATCGCGCCGTTCTACGCGATCTTCTCGATTATCGAAAACGCGTCGGGTTCCATTCGCGGTGCCGGCGTGAGCTTGCAGCCCATGCTGCTCACGATTTTTGGCACTGTCGTGCTCAGGGTGATCTGGGTGTTTGCGATTATGCCGTTCGATCCGTCGCTTGAGCACCTGCTGTTGGTTTACCCCGTAACCTGGCTCATCACGGCCACGATGTTCACCATCTACCACCACAGCGGCAACTGGCTCGGCCGCGCCACCGCCAAATGATCCCTTGGGGGCGGAGGAAAACGGATCATTTATCTCCGTCGTGATGTCGATGATCCGTTTTCCTCCGTCCCCTTTGGATCAATTAGTATTCGATGCCTTGACGGGCTAGGAGGCCTTCGTCGAAGTAGTGTTTGACGTGGCGCATTTCGGTGACTAGGTCCGCAAGGTCGGCCAGCGGCAGCAGTCCACGGCCGGTGAGCACGAGCTCTGTGGTGGCGGGCTTCATCGCGATCAACGCTTCGACATCTTTGCGCGTCACAAAGCCCCGTCGCATGGCTTCTCCCAGCTCATCCAAGATCAGCACGTCGACCTGCGAGATCTGTTCGCGCGCAAGTTCCATGATCTGTGCGGCACAGGCTTCGGGTGTGTCGCGGTCGGCTTGTACGATGCGTAGCCCCAATCGAGGTGCTGCGTCATGTTCGGCGCAGTGCAGCTTTTTGGCAAACTGAAGCATGAGCACGTTAAGTCCATAGCCCGTGGCGCGCATCGCCAATCCCAGCGCGGCCGTGGTTTTGCCCTTGCCGTCGCCCGTATAGATCTGAACCTTGCCGACTTCGAGTGATGCCATCTCTGTCCTTTCGTGTCCGGCGTCGGTTTATCGCCGGCCGGGTTGGGTATTCTAGTTAGCATTATCAACCCCAGTAGATGGAGTTCAAGCAGATGGAGATGGATGACAACAAACGTAGACGGAATATGATCCTCTACGTGCTCATCGCCTTCGTCGTCTACCTCGTGCTCTCGACCGTTCTGTTCCCCAACATCGGTCACACGCAGCAGATTACGAAGACCGATTACTCGACGTTTGTCAAAGCGCTCGATAAGAAGATTGTCGACAAGGTCGAGTACAACACGGACGATTACTCGATTTATTACACCAAGAAGGGCGAGGACGAGAACATCGCCTATAAGACGACCGGTGTGCCGAACGATGCGGGCTTTACCGATCGCGTGCTTGAGTCTGGCGCTTCGCTTGAGTCAGTCGTTCCCGATAAGAACTCGGGTCTGATGACCTACTACCTGCTCACTCTTATTCTGCCCATGGCAATTTTCTTCCTGATCGGCTGGTGGCTCAACCGCCGCATGAAGAAGGCTATGGGCGATGACGGTCCATCGATGAACTTTGGCGGCGGTGGCTTTGGCGGCGGCGGACTGGGCAAGTCCGGCGCGCGCGTTATCGCCTCTAAGGATGTGGGCGTGACCTTTAAGGACGTCGCTGGCCAGGAAGAGGCCAAGGAATCCCTCAAGGAGGTCGTCGACTTTCTGGAGAAGCCGCAGCGTTACGAGGAAATCGGCGCCAAGCTGCCGCGCGGTGCTCTTCTTGTTGGCCCTCCGGGTACCGGTAAAACCCTGCTCGCCAAGGCTGTGGCCGGCGAGGCCGGTGTTCCGTTCTTTAGCATTTCGGGCTCTGAGTTCGTTGAGATGTTTGTTGGTCGCGGCGCTGCTAAGGTTCGTGACCTGTTTAAGCAGGCCAAGGAAAAGGCCCCGTGTATCGTCTTTATCGATGAGATCGATACCATCGGTAAGAAGCGCGATGGCGGCGGCTTTAGCGGCAACGACGAGCGCGAGCAGACGCTTAATCAGTTGCTGACCGAGATGGATGGCTTCGATAACCACAAGGGTATCGTCGTCCTCGCTGCCACCAACCGCCCCGACAGCCTCGATCCGGCGCTGCTGCGCCCTGGTCGTTTTGACCGCCGCATCCCCGTCGAGTTGCCCGATCTGACCGGACGTAAGAACATCCTCGAGCTCCACGCCAAGAGTGTGAAGAACGAGCCGCCGATCGATCTGACCGCGATTGCCCGCGCCACGCCCGGCGCCTCGGGCGCCGACCTGGCCAATATCATCAACGAGGGCGCCCTGCGCGCGGTTCGCGAGGGTCGCAAGCGTGCAACCCAGGACGACTTCGAGGAGTCGGTGGAGGTCGTCATTGCCGGCCGACAGCGTAAGTCCACGGTGCTTTCCGACCACGAGAAGCAGGTCGTTTCCTACCACGAGATCGGCCATGCCATCGTCGCTGCCCGCCAAAAGGGCTCCGCGCCGGTTACCAAGATCACCATCGTGCCGCGCACGAGCGGTGCTCTTGGCTATACCATGCAGGTCGAGGAGGACGAGCGCTTCTTGACGACACGCCAGGAGGTCTTGGACAAGCTTGCCGTCTACTGCGGCGGCCGTGCGGCCGAGGAACTTATCTTTGGCGAGATGACAACCGGCGCCGCCAACGATATCGAGCAGGCCACCAAGCTCGCCCGTAACATGGTGACGCGCTTTGGTATGTCTGATGAGTTTGGCATGATGGCGCTCGGCACCGTTCAGAATGCGTACCTCAACCAGGATACGTCGCTCACCTGCGCCCCCGGTACGGCCGAGCGCGTGGACGCGATTGTCGCCAAGCTGATCGAGGATGCGCACGACCGCGCCCTGCAGATCCTGAAGGAGAACAAGTTCAAGCTCCACGAGCTGGCTCGTTATCTGTACAAGAAGGAGACGATCACGGGCGAGGAGTTCATGAATCTCCTCACGCGCGAGAATCCGCTGATGCCGAAGCAGCAGTAATTCTAGTTGCGCAGTGTCAATCGCCCCATTTGAGTGTCCATCTCAAATGGGGCGATTTGCTTGGGGAGTGTTGTATATGAAGATCGTGGTAAGTGCCTGTTTAATGGGCGAGAACTGCAAGTATAACGGGCTCGACAATTACCTTCGCGAACTGGTCGAGGCCTGCGAGCGTACGGGGACCGAGGTCCTCTTGGTGTGTCCTGAGGTTTTTGGCGGTCTGCCCACCCCGCGCAAGCCGTCCGAGATTATTAACGGCGAGGTTCGTACCTGCGAGGGCATCTCGGTTAATCGCGAGTTTCGCCTAGGTGCCCAACGCGCGCTCGATATGTGTGAGCGGGCGGGCGGACCGGAAGAGATAGCCGCGTGCATCCTTCAGGACCGCAGCCCCTCGTGTGGTGTGGGCCGTATCTACGACGGAACATTCAGCGGCAAGCTCACACCGGGCAACGGTGTCTTCGTCGACCTGCTCCTGCACCACGGGTACCGTGTGATCCCAGCGAGTGAATTCGATCCCAGCATGCTGGAGCAATAAAAAACCACCACAAAGGTGCCTGTCCCCTTTGTGGTGGTTTTGGGTTAGAGCTAGAGCGTGTGGCCGTAGGCGTTGGCGGCCTTGATGGCGGCGGCGAATTTTTCGTCCGTGAAGGGCTCAGGGTTTCCCTGCTTCCACTCATTGGTGGCGTGAGCATATTCGCACAGGGCGGGGATGTCGGCCTCGGAAAGTCCGACCTGCTCAAGTGTAACGGGCAGGCCCATCTGCTTGTTAAAGGCGGCGTAGCGCTCAAGGTTCTCGTTATCGCCCGTATAGGCAAACAGCACGAGCACGCCCAGGCTCACGACCTCGCCGTGCAGATAGGTTCCCTCGCGCGCAATGCTGCACGTCGCATTGTAGAACGCGTGCGCCACGCTCGAGTTGTAGTAGTAATCGTTTTGGTTGGTCAGGTTCGAGACATAGCCCGTGTTGACCACGATGTCGAGCGCGATCTGCTTGACGGCTTCGCTCGACAGGTTCTTGCGTACGTCCTCAAGACCCTGGACGCCATAAGTAAACAGCGGCTCGGAGCAGGTGTGGGCGAGTGCCAGGCCAAGACCGGCGGTATGCTCCAAATTACCGGCGCTCGTGGCGTATTCGACCTCAGGCTGCTTAGACAGGGCATCGCCCACGCCCGCCCAGAAGTACTCCGCCGGTGCCTCGGCGATGATTTTGGGGTTGATGAAGATGTGCGCCGGTCGGTTGGGGTACGAATAGCCCTCGAGCGAGCCGTCGTCGTTATACACGACGGCAATGGCAGTCGCGGCCGAGCAGTTGGAGCAGATCGTCGGCACGGTAAAGACGATCTTCTTGAGCTCGATAGCAGCCGTCTTGACGGTATCGAGCGCCTTGCCGCCGCCGCATGCGATAAGCACGTCAGCTTCCTGGCAGGCAGGGGAATTCACGACCTTGGCGATATTGGCACGCGTACTGTTGGTACCGTAGACGCACGTCTCGAGAATTTCGACGTCGGTACCTGCGAGCGCAGCTTCGATACCGGGAAGTGCTGCGGCCAGTGCCCGCTTGCCACCGATGATCGCGACCTTCACCGCGCCGTACTCTGCCAGCGCGCCGGGCAGCTCGTCAAAGCAATCCTCGCCAACGGTGTAGTCGCTCATTCCAATCGTGCGCATAGCAACCTTCTTTCGTTCGATAAAGTGCTTTCAGGTATTTTGCTCCAAGAGAAGGTCCACAGCCGCGAGAAATTTCGAACGTATAAAACCAGTGTTGAGGGTTTTTCGCCGGCGCGGAACGTGCTAGCATACTCCGCATAAGCGTTGATGGGGACGAGTAGTCGGCCGTCCGCATGCTACAGAGAGCGGGGAGCGCTGAGAGCCCGTGCATGCGACCGATGAAAATCACCCCGGAGCTGCGGTCCCAACGGACGAGCCATGCAGGCACGTCTTAGTAGACATCGCCGAGATGGTCGTCGATACAGGCCAGCCGAGTAACGGATGCGAGCGCGCGAATACGCGGGCGAGGGCATCTAAGCTGGGTGGTTAAGCGAAGAGCTTTTGCGGGCTTGCAGCCCGTTTGTGGCGCTTCGTCCCAGCTTGTAGGGACGGGCGCTTTTTTTGTGCCCAACGGGCGTGCGCGCCCACGACATGAAAGGGGTACCGTGGCAAACGAGTACAAGCAGACGATGAATCTGCCCAAGACCGGTTTTCCCATGCGTGCCGGTCTTTCCAAGTCCGAGCCCAAGCGACTCAAGGACTGGCAGGACAACAAGGTCTACGAGCAGGTTCTGAAGAAGAACGAGGGTCACAAGAAGTTCGTGCTGCACGACGGCCCTCCGTACGCCAACGGTCCGATCCACATCGGCCACGCCATGAACAAGATCTCCAAGGACATGATCAACCGCTACTGGATGATGCAGGGCTATGAGGTTCCCTATGTCCCCGGTTGGGACTGCCACGGCCAGCCGATCGAGCATAAGGTCGAGGAGAAGCTCGGCACCGAGAAGTTCAACCAGACCTCCACGGCTAAGATCCGCGAGCTTTGCAACAAGTTCGCTGTCGAGAACATCGAGCTCCAGAAGGCTGGCTTCCGTCGCCTGGGCGTACTTGGCGACTGGGACAACCCCTACCTGACGCTCTATCACCAGCATGACGCCGCCGACATTGAGGTCTTCAAGGCCATGTTCGACAAGGGCATGATCTATCGCGGCCACAAGCCCGTCCACTGGTGCAAGCACTGCCACACTGCACTCGCCGAGGCCGAGATTGAGTACTCCGACGAGACGAGCCCGTCCATTTTCGTGCGCTTCGAGATGACCTCCAAGCCCGCCGGCCTCGAGAACTTCGACGGCCCGGTCGACTTTATCATCTGGACGACCACGCCGTGGACCATCCCCTCCGACCAGGCAGTTTCCCTCAAGCCCGGCGCCACCTACGTCGCCGTTGAGCACGACGGTCGCGCCGAGGTCATGCTCGAGGACCTGGCTCCCAAGTGCTGTGAGGAGTTTGGCTGGGAGTACACCCCGGTCATGGTCGACGGCAAGCCCTATGTGGTTCCCGCCGAGACCTTCCACCACATCCACTACAAGCAGCCGATCTTTGACGGTGTTGAGGGCGTGGCGCTGTTGGCCGATTACGTCGGTGTCGATGACGGTACCGGTATCGTCCACAACTCGCCCGGCCACGGCGTCGACGACTACTTTGCCTGCCTCAAGGAGGGCATCACCGACATCTGCATGCCGGTCGATGACGACGGCAAGTTCTACACCGGCGAGGAGTTTGGTACCGGCGGCCCCTTCAGCGGCATGGATACCGACGAGGCCAACCCGCATATCATCGAGTTCCTGCGCGAGCGCGGCACCCTGGTCCTCGAGAAGAAGATCACGCACAGCTATCCGCACTGCTGGCGCTGCAAGCACCCGGTGCTCTTCCGTGCTACCGACCAGTGGTTCGTCTCGATGGACAAGACCGGTCTGCGCGAGCAGGCTGGCAAAGAGGTCCGCGAGAACGTCAAGTGGTATCCGGCTCACGCCGCCAACCGCATTGGCGCCATGGTCGAGCAGCGTCCCGACTGGTGCATCAGCCGCCAGCGCAACTGGGGCGTGCCTATCCCCAGCTACACTTGCGCCGACTGCGGCGAGAAGGTCATGAACGACGCCACGCTCGACGCCGTCATCAAGCTCTTCCACGAGAAGGGCTCCGACGCCTGGTTCACTGACGCTCCCGAGAATTACCTGGGCGAGGCTTGCGTTTGCCCCAAGTGCGGCGGCCATCACCTCAAGGCTGATAAGGACATTCTCGACGTGTGGTGGGACTCCGGCGTGTCCTGGAAGGCCGTCTGCGAGTATCGACCCGAGCTTGAGTACCCGGCTGACGTGTATCTCGAGGGCTCCGACCAGCATCGCGGTTGGTTCCAGAGCTCGCTGCTCACCTCGGTGGGTGCCAACGGCCATGCTCCGTACAAGGCGGTCGTCTCGCAGGGCTTCACACTCGATGGCCAGGGCCGCAAGATGTCCAAGTCGCTCGGCAATGTCATCGACCCCAATAAGGTCTGTGACGAGATGGGCGCCGACATCATCCGCCTGTGGGTTGCCTCCGTCGACACCAGCTCCGACGTCTCCATCGACCACGAGATTCTCGCTCGTACGTCCGATGCCTACCGTCGTTTCCGCAACACGCTGCGCTTCTTGCTCTCCGAGCTCGAGGGCCAGTTTGAGCCCGAGACCGACGGCGTCGCCTTTGCCGACTTGCTGCCGCTCGACAAGCTCATGGTTGCCCGTCTGACCCAGGTCCAGGCCGAGGTCGACGACGCCTACGCCAGCTACGAGTTCCCGCGCGCCTACCGTGCGCTCTACGACTTCGTGGTTACCGAGCTCTCCAACGTGTACCTCGACGCCCTGAAGGACCGTCTGTACTGCGACAAGCCCGGCTCGCTCGAGCGCCGCAGCGCCCAGACCGTGCTGGCCGAGCTCTTCTCGATGCTCATGCGCGATCTGCAGCCGATTTTGTCCTACACCGTCGACGAGGCCATGGCCTACGCGCCTGCCGGCTGCGTCGACCACCAGAAGTACGCCGCGCTGCTCGATTGGTACAAGTCGCCTATCACGGTCGACGAGGCCAATGAGTTCGAGGGCGTGCTCGAGGCTTCGCTCGAGCTCCGTAGCGCCGTGACCAAGGCCCTTGAGGATGCCCGTTCAGCAGGCACCTTCACCAAGAGCCAGCAGGTCCGCGTCAAGGCGGTCGTTCCCGCCGAGATGTACGCGCTGCTGACCGGCGACAAAGCCGTCGACCTGGCCGAGTTCTACATCGTCTCCGATGTTGAGCTGACTCAGGGCGAGGAACTCTCCGTTGCCATTGAGGCTGCCGAGGGCGAGTGCTGCGACCGTTGCTGGAACTACCGCACCACCGTTGGCGAGTACAACGGCCACGCACATATCTGCAAGCGCTGCGCTGACGCTTTGTAGGTTACGGCGTTCGTAGAACGCCGTAACCTACCGACGCTGCAAACGCCCCTAAGCGGCAATCTGACGTTCAATCGTCGGTCGCGTACCAAAGTACGCTTCCCTCCTCTTTCACGTCACCTTGCTCGCTTAGGGACGTTTTCGCTGTTGGTGACGATAACGCGGCGTTTCCATTGCTGGAGCTAGAGGCTTTCTTTCGACTTGCGTTTTTAGTCGAAAGCTATCAAGCGACATTCCGTTATTCGGAATGTCGCTTTCGTTTTTAGCTGGTTATTTCGCTTGCGTTGGTGGATATGTCGTGCGTTCTGCGTATGGCAATATAAGATAGTTCTTTGTATTAAACGTAATTCGATGATCTTGAGGGTAGGGGATTTCTTTGGGTCGTGCTGGGGAAATGACGCCGCCTTTGCGTTGGCGGTTGGGTGTTGCTGGTGGGGTAGCGCTCGTTGTGCTGCTTGTTGACCAGCTGACCAAGCTTGCGGTTCGTGCCGTGGGCGAAGCTTTGCATGTGACTGTCATCCCCGGTGTCATCGACTTTATGTTTGTCCGCAATATCGGTGCTGCCTTTAGCATGGGCGAGGGGCATGGCATCGCGTTTGCCGTGCTGGCGTTGGCGGTCATTATCGCTATTGCCGTGTACCTCGTTCGTGCACCCCAGCTCGCCCATCTTGAGGTTGTGGGCATGGCGATGGTTGCGGGCGGTGCTATCGGCAACGCTATCGATCGTTTGGCCTTTGGCTTTGTGACCGATTTTATTGCCACCACTTTCATCGACTTCCCTGTCTTTAACGTGGCCGATATTGGCATCACCGTAGGCGTCGTGCTTGCCCTCATCGGCTACATGTTCTTGAGCCCTGCTGCCCGCGAAGTCGATGCGACTGCCGAGCTCAATGCCCGTGATGAGGCCCGCGCCAAGCGCAAAGCCAAGCAGCGTGGGGAGCGTGCCCGCAAGATTCGCGAAAGGAATGAGCGTTAATGGCCGACATCCATATTCTTGTTGCCGACGATTGCTCTGGCCAGCGTCTCGACGCCTTTCTGGGTGCCAACGACGGCTGCCCCACGCGCTCTGCCTGCGCGCATCTGATCGAGGGCGGCGCCGTAATCGTGAACGGCGAGACCTGTCTGTCAAAAAAGTATGCCGTACGCGCCGGCGATCGCATCTCGGTCGACTTGCCCGAGCCGCACGACCCGACCGACGTGATTCCCGAGGCCATTCCTCTCGATATCCGCTACGAGGACGACTACCTTATCGTGCTCTCCAAGCAGCGGGGCCTGGTGTGCCATCCCGCCCATGGCCACGAGAGCGGCACCCTTGCGAACGCTCTGGTCTACCACTGCGGCATCGACCATCTTGGTACCGTACAGGGTGAGGACCGCCCTGGGATCGTGCATCGTTTGGATCGCGATACCTCGGGTCTCATGCTTGCGGCAAAGGACGACGACACGCAGCGCGCGCTTCAAAATCTCATTCGCACGCGCACGCTCGATCGTCGCTATATCACGCTCGTTCACGGGCACATCGCCATGGACGAGGGCACCATCAATACCGGTATCGCCCGTTCTACGCGCGACCGCGTCAAGATGGCGGTTTCGGACGACCCCTTTGCCCGTCAGGCCATTACGACCTTTAAAGTCCTCGAGCGCTTCGATTCCACGCGTTTCGACGATGGCTATACGCTCGTCGAGTGCCACCTGTTTACGGGCCGCACACATCAGATTCGCGTGCATATGCGCCATATCAACCACGCCTGCGTGGGCGATCCGCTCTACGGTAAGTGCGATGCGCGTGCCGATCAAGGTCTGACCAGGCAATTCCTTCATTCCTGGCGCGTCGCATTCGACCATCCCGTGACGGGTGAGCGCATCGAATGCCGCGACGAGCTGCCTTGGGATCTTGCTGCGGTTCTTGACGACCTGGCCCCGCGCTCGCTTGGCCGCACCGCCGCCGGCGACGACATCGTCCCGCAGCTTGGCCTTCTCGAAGCCTAGCCGGTATTAGGTGGTTTCTTGAACTCGGTAAGCCTGCGGTAAGATATACGGTTGTTTACGTAACGCGTTCTCGGGAGCCTGCATGCTCGCCTTTTTACAAACTAACACGCCCATCGTGATCTTTAACCAGATTGTGGTTACGCTGCTCACGGTCTGCTTTCTGTACCAGGTGGTCTTCTTTGTCATTGGCGCTCTTCGTGGCGAGGTCGCGCCTCCCAAGGCCAAAAAACTTCACCGCTATGCCTTCTTTATCGCGGCGCATAACGAGGAGGCCGTGATCGCCAACCTCGTTCGCTCCATCAAGGATCAGGATTATCCGTCCGAGCTTATCGAGGTCTTCGTGGTTGCCGATGCCTGCACCGACAACACGGCGCAGCTCGCGCGCGAGGCGGGCGCCATCGTTTATGAGCGCAACGACCTGGCCCGCAAGGGTAAGAGCTGGGTCATGGACTTTGGTTTTGATCGCATCCTTAACGAGTATCCCGACACGTTTGAAGGCTACTTTATCTTCGATGCCGATAACGTCATCTCCCGCGATTACGTGTCCAAGATGAACGATGCCTTTGACCAGGGATTCCACGTGGTCACGAGCTATCGTAACTCCAAGAACTTCGGCAGCTCGTGGATCTCGGCAGCTAATGCCACTTGGTACCTGCGTGAGGCGCGCTTTCTCAACAACGCGCGCAATATCTGCAAGACTTCTTGCGCTGTCTCGGGTTCGGGCTACCTCATCTCCGCCAGCGTTATCGAGGGCATGCACGGTTGGCAGTTCCACACGCTGACCGAGGACATTCAGTTCACCACGTTCTGCGCCATTCACGGCATTCGCATTGGCTATGCGCCGGCGGAGTTCTTTGACGAACAGCCCGTGACGTTTAAGGCGTCCTGGAAACAGCGTATGCGCTGGACCAAGGGCTTTTACCAGGTGTTCTTTACCTACGGCAAGCATCTGGTCAAATCGACGTTCCGCTATCATCGCTTTGCCGCATATGACATGTTCATGACCATCGCTCCGGGCATGCTGCTGTCCCTGATCTCCATGCTCGCCAACGCGACCTTCCTCATCGTGGGCGGGCTCTCGCACGGCTTCTTGGCTACCGAAGTCGAGATGCAGGCGTGCGCCGCTTCGCTCATTATGACCTTCGCCATGATGTATCAGACGTTCTTCATCTTGGCGCTGCTCACGACTATCTTTGAGTACAAGCATATTCACTGTGCGCAAAAGTGGCGCCTGGTGACCAACCTGTTTACCTTCCCGATCTTTATGTTCAGCTATATCCCCATCACGGTGGCCGCGCTGTTCCTGAAGGTCGACTGGGTTCCTACCCAGCATGCCGTAAACGTCACCCTCGACGAGGTCATGCAGGGCGCCAAATAACCACCACCAAAACCACCGCAAAGGGGACAGACACCTTTGTAGTGGTTTTTGCTTTTGCGATGCAGCTCGAGGAGGCGTCCGATGGTCTATATCCTGTTTTGGATTTGTATCTTTGCTGGCGCGGCTATTGATGCCCGTGAGCGGCGGTTCCCCAATGAGCTTGCCGGCGCGTGTGCCGTGGCGGCGTTGGCGGGCGTTTGGCTCGACCTCGGTTTGAACACAGCGCTTGACCACGCAGGTCTTGCGGTCATCGTCTACCTTGCCCTTGTGCTCACTGAGTCGCTCTGGCGGCGCCTTCGCCACGCCCCGGGCATCGGCACGGGGGATGCCAAGGCGCTCTTCGCGCTTTGCACGCTCGACCCTATGGGCGGCATCGTGGCATTTGCCGTCTCGCTCCTGGTCCTGGCCCTCTCCTGCCTCTTCACAAAATCACGCTCCCTGCCATTGCTCCCGTTTTTGGTGCCGATTTTTGCCATAATCGAGGTTGTGGGCTGCACTTTGTAACCGATTGCGCATCCTTCTTAAGGAGCATGCCATGGCAATTAATCAAGAAACGGCCGTCATTAAGGCGCGCATGGACCGTATTCCCTCGGCGTTGTCGCCCGAACTTGTCGAGCGCATTGCCGCCGATCGTGCTTCGGGTGCCGTCAACCCGTATCGTTGCAACGACGATCAGGTCATTCGTCGTATTGATCGCGCTGCCGACAAAGGCACGCTCATGCGTCCGGCATTTATGCGCGATACCGAAAAGATACTTCATCTTCCGTCGTACACCCGTTATGCAGGTAAAACGCAGGTCTTTAGCTTCCGTAGCAATGACGATCTGTCACGCCGCGGTTTGCACGTGCAGCTTGTCTCCCGCATTGCGCGCGATATCGGTCGCGCCTTGGGGCTCAATTGCGATTTGATCGAGGCGATTGGCCTGGGTCACGACTTGGGACACACGCCTTTCGGCCATGCCGGCGAGCGCTTCCTCAACGATATCTATCATGAGCGTACGGGGCGTTATTTTTTCCATAACGTGCAGTCGGTCCGAGTGCTCGACACGCTGTATGGCCGCAACGTGTCGCTCCAGACGCTTGACGGCGTGCTATGCCATAACGGCGAGTACGAGCAGCGTGTGTTTGAGCTCTCGGACATGAGTTCTTTTGACCAGTTTGACCAGACGGTTGAGGATTGCATTGCCACGGGCTATAGCGCAATTGAGCATCTGCGTCCTATGACGCTCGAAGGCTGCGTCGTTCGCATCTCGGATATTCTTGCCTACGTCGGTCGCGACCGCCAGGATGCGATCGCGGCTGGCCTGCTTTCGCCCGACGCTTTTGATGATGGCCGGGGCGGTGCCTACAACAGTTGGATCCTCACGCACGCTTCCATCGATATCGTTGAGCACAGCTATGGTAAGCCGCGCATCGAGATGAGCGAGGACCTGTTTGAGGAAATCCGCCGAGCCAAGCGCGAGAACTACGAGAAGATCTATAGCAAGGGTGGTATCGAAGGCGATTCCGAGGTGGAGCTGCGTGAGGCGTTCGAAAAGCTCTACGACCGTTGCCTGCGGGATCTAAACAGTGGTGACGAGTCCTCGTACATCTTTAAGCACCATATTTCGCGCATCGAGCAGCAGCTTTCCTACTACGATCGCGCCTATGCCTGGCAGAATGATAAGGACCAGGCGGTCGTGGATTACATTGCGAGCATGACGGACGGTTATTTCTGCGAGCTCACGAGCAAGCTGTTTCCGGGATTGAAGTTTCCGCACCGTACCTATATTAACGAACGGTAGTTCGTATCTATTAGGTATACTGTTAGTGGATAACTTTTTTGATTGATGCACGGGATGGCTATGGACGACCTTTTTTCTGCTTCGACGCGCGAGCGTTCCTTTCAGAATGCGCCGCTTGCGGTGCGCATGCGCCCCAATTCGCTCGACGAGTATGTGGGCCAGCAAAAGGCCGTCGGTAAGGGCTCATGGTTGCGTGCCGCGATCGAGCACGATGTGCTTTCGAGCGTGATACTGTACGGGCCGGCCGGTACGGGCAAGACGACGCTGGCCCACATTATCGCCAACCATACCAAGAGTGAGTTTGTCGAGGTCAGCGCCGTCACGGGTACCGTGAAGGACCTGCGTCGCGTGATCGACGAGGCAAAGACGCGTCTGAATACGTACGACCGTCGCACCATCCTGTTTATCGACGAGATTCATCGCTTTTCGAAGTCACAGCAGGATGCATTGCTGCATGCGGTTGAGAACCGTACCGTCATTATGATTGGTGCCACGACGGAGAACCCGTACTTCGAGGTCAACTCGGCGTTGCTCTCGCGTGGTCGTGTGGTGGAACTTGAACACCTTAAGGACGAGGACATAGCCACGCTGATCGAGCGTGCGCTCGAGGCTCCGCATGGCCTGAACGGTAAGTTCTCGGCCGATGAGGATACGGTCAAGACCATTTGTACGCTGGCCGCGGGTGATGCACGCTCGGCCCTGACGACACTTGAGCTGGCGAGCGAGATTGCCGTCACGCGTCCCGATACCGAGGGAACGCCAGCGCCGTCGGCGGGGGAGCGCTATCCCATCACCGTGGATGACGTAAAGATTGCCAACCCGCGTCGCGGCTTTACGTATGACAAAAACGGTGACATGCACTACGACATCATCAGTGCGTTCATCAAGTCCATGCGCGGTAGCGACCCCGATGCCACGGTCTACTGGCTTGCGCGCATGATCGATGCAGGGGAGGATCCTAAGTTTATCGCCCGTCGCATTATGATTCATGCCTCTGAGGACGTTGGCAACGCTGACCCGCAGGCGCTTCTTATAGCGCATGCTGCGTTTAAATCTGCCGAGGTTATTGGCTATCCCGAGTGCCGTATTAACCTCGCGCAGGCTGCGCTCTATGTTTGTTTGGCTCCTAAGTCCAATGCGTGTGAGGCTTCGATCGATGCGGCGCTGGCCGATATCCATTCTAGTGGGCTTCGCGAGGTGCCTAGTTATCTGCGCGATCGCCATCGCCCGGGCAGCGATGATTACGGTGTGTATAAGTATCCACATGATTATCCCGAAGGCTGGGTCGATCAGCGCTATTTGCCCGAGGGACTGGAGCGCGGCGCGTTCTGGCAGCCTGCCGGTCGCGGCTGGGAAGAGTGGCGTGTGGAGCAAAGCGAGCGCGACCGTAGCGGCAACGCTCCCAAGTAGGTCATTGGCGCCTCGCGCATTCCCTTTGGGTAACTTTCCCCTTCTTTGGGGTACCATAAACAGCGTCTGTATTTCGATTCCTTTGGGAGGCTTGTATGAGTCCCATTCAAATCGCCTTGCTGCTGCTCGCCGTTGCCGGCGTGTGGGCTGTTATTGAGCTCGCGCTCACGCTGCGCAAGACCCGCACCGTCGTCGACTCGCTCGACAAGACGGTGAGCGACCTCAACAACACGCTCGCCGAGGCACAGCCCGTGGTGGCAAAGCTCGATGGCGCCGTTGATGAGCTTACGCCGGCACTTGCCCAGGTGGAGCCGCTCCTCAAGTCGAGCAAGACTGCCGTTGACGCCCTGACGTCCAACCTCGTTGAGGTTGAGGCGGTCGTTCGCGATATTTCCGAGGTCACGGGCAGCATGGCCGAGGCCAGCAATGCTGTGTCGAGCGTGACTGACTCTGCCGCCGGTGCTGTGCAGAAGATCTTCAATAAGGTGAAGGCTCCTGCAGCCGATGCCGATCGCAAGCTCGCCGCTGCCGCTGCGGAGGCCGAGCAGCCTACCGAGCGCGTCCTAATTGGCGAGGACGAGGCCGCCGATGGCGCGGATGTGGCTCAGAATTCTGTAGCCAAGCCGGCTCATTATTACACCTATACGCCCGCCGAGACCTCTGAGGAGTCCTGCGATGAGTAGCGAAGCAACCTGCCCTATCACGCTGACCGTTGCCGGTGACCCGCGTCTCGCTCGCCTTGTGCGCATGACGGCAGCCAACGTTGGTGCCCTGTGCTCTATGTCTGTCGATCGCATCGAGGACATCCGCATGGCTGCCGAGGAGGCTTTCATCTTTGGTTGCACCGCGGTCGACTGCGACGACATCACCATCAAATTCGATGTCGATGAGACCCACGTTGGCATGACTATTACCTTTGGTGACCAGGCTACGGTCGATGAAGACGACCAGGCTGCGGTGTATGCCGAGCTCATCCTCGCGAGCGTGTGCGACTCCTACGAAAAGACTGCGGCGCCCCTGACGCTTTCCCTCGACCTCAAGGCGGATATCTAATATGACCGAACGTTCCCGGAGCGGCAAGACCGCTTGGGACAAGGAGAAAACCCGCGAGCTGTTTCGTCGCTACAAAGAGACCGGTGATCCGGACGCCCGCGAGCAGCTCGTCATGTCCCATATGAATCTGGTAAGGTTTCTTGCCAATAAATTTAAGAATCGCGGCGAGCCGCTCGACGACCTCATGCAGGTCGGCTATCTGGGTTTGCTCAAGGCTATCGACCGCTTTGACCCCGAGCGCGGACTCGAGTTCACGACGTTTGCGACACCCACTATCTTGGGCGAGATCAAACGCCATTTCCGTGACAAGGGCTGGAGTGTGCGCGTGCCGCGCCGTCTGCAGGAGCTCTCGGCCAAGGTCAACCAGGCTACTGACAAACTTACCAAAGAGCTGCAGCGTTCGCCCAAGGTTGAGGAGATCGCTGAGTATCTAGATGTGACTGTCGATGAGGTCCTCGAGGCTATGGAATCGTCTTCGGCCTATACCTCGGTGCCCATCGAGGCTCCTGGTGCGTCCGATTCCGACGATGCGCCCTCGATTCTCGACCGTTACGCCGACGATGACAACGAGCTCGACTTTACCGATGACCGCCTGGTGATCGAGGAAGCCATCCGCGATTTCTCGCCGCGCGAGCGCGAGGTGATCGAGCTGCGCTTTGTGAAGGGCATGACCCAGATCGAGATCGCCAAGAAGCTGGGCATCTCGCAGGTGCAGGTCTCGCGTCTGCTGCGCCGCACGCTTAAGAAGATTCAGGACAAGATCGACCCCGACGGAGTGATGATTCGTTCATGAGTGAGCACCCCCAACAAACCGATCGCGTGCTGCGCGACACCCGCGTTCTGACGCTGCGCATTTGGGCTGTTGTCGGCTGCATTGTTATTGCTGCTGTCATCTTTAACCTTATGGGCATCCTGGCACCGGTTATTGAGTTTCTTGCCGTTGGCTCCATCATTGCTTTTGTGATGTCCCCGATCACCAACTGGCTCGAGCACCATGGCGTGAATCGCGGCATCGGTTCGCTTATTGCGCTAATTGTTGTTGTTGCCGTGCTCGTCGGTGTCGTTTGCATCTTGTCGCCGATTCTCTTTGGTCAGATCATGGAAGTCCTGAGCCGCCTGCCCGAGCAGCTTCGTGTTGCGGGTGGCGATCTCAACGAGATGATCTCGCATGCCAAGACGCTCAACAACACGCCGCTCAAGGAGTATTTGGACGATAATCTTTCGTCGCTGGTTGCCGTGGCATCGAAGTATGTGTCTCAGATCGCTGCCGAGCTTGGCCGCGGTGTGTTCCCGCTCATCACCAATACGGCTTCGCAGTTGTTCGTTATCTTCCTTGGTCTGGTGCTTGCGTACTGGATGGCCTGCGACTACCCTCGCATGCACCACGAGATTTGCACCATCATCGGTCAGGAGAAGGAGACCTCGTACCGCTTTATGGTCGCCATCCTTTCTCGCTCTGTCGGCGGCTACATGCGCGGTATGGTCGTGACGTCCATCTGCGGTGGTTTCCTCGCCTTTATCGGTTTTATGATCATCGGCCATCCGTATGCGGCGCTCATGGCTATCTTTACCGGCATCATGCATTTGGTTCCGGTCGTCGGTCCTTGGGTGAGCGCAGCAATCGCCACGGTGCTCGGTTTCATGTTCAGCCCCATGTTGGCGTTATGGACGCTCATCGTGACGATGGTCGCGCAAAACGTCACCGACAACGTGATTTCTCCTAAGGTCATGCAGAGCTCGGTGCAGGTGCATCCCATTATGAGCCTCACGGCGCTCGTTATTGGCTCGGCACTCATGGGCCCCATCGGCATGATTATTGCCATCCCGCTTTGTGCGGCCCTCAAAGGTATCTTCGTGTACTACTTCGAGAATGAGACCGGCCGCCAGCTTGTGGCCTATGACGGCGCCGTGTTTAAGGGCACACCGTACCGCGATGCCGATGGCAACCCGGTCGCCGCCTACGACGCGCTCGGCGACGACACCTTCATTTACGATTCCGAGCTCATCGGCAACGAGACTGCGCCCGAGGCCCAAGCGATGCCTAAGCCCGAGTTCGATAATCCCTGGATCAAGCTCTCGGGCCTGCAGCCCGATGCGACGGGCTTCTTCAAGAACCCCTTCGCTAAGGACGATGACTCCAACTCGGACGACGATACCAAAACCGGCATCGACGGCTCCATGGACGATTCGGATTCTAAATAGGCCCTATTAACGTTTCTTGAAGTTGTAAATGACAATAAACGCGAGCAAAGCGATTGATAAGGGGCCGGCTACAAAGAAAAAGAGAACGTCAATTGCGCGTAGAGTGTAATAAGCCTTATCGCCGGACATTACTGCATACAATACGTAGCCAAATGCTGGTTGGTTTGCGTACCAGCAGGAGAAGGCCAAGAGCGCTAAAAGTGCTAGTACCAGAAGTGCATTCAGGACAAATCGTTTACTTTTCATCGATTGCTCCTTCCGGGTGACTCTTATATGTAATTCTACAGCAGTCCTTTTTCAAAGGATCGCACAGTACTGAATAACGTGCACTTTCGCTGGAGGGTCGCTGTTTGGCGGCCCTCTTTTTTGCACTTGCGCGGTGGGATGGTAATATCGTTACGTTTGAACTGTTTCGATGTGAAACCGAGGAGATTCCCTCTATGAGTGCTGACTACCCGTCAATGACTACGGCCGAGATTCGCTCCAAGTTCCTCAACTTCTTTGAGGAGCGCGGTCTTAAGCTCTATCCTTCTTCGTCTCTTGTTCCCGACGATCCTTCGCTGCTGCTTGCCAACGCCGGCATGAACCAGTTTAAGGAGTACTACCAGGGCAAGAAGACCATGAAGGAGATCGGCGCGATTTCCTGCCAGAAGTGCGTCCGCACCAACGACATCGATTGCATCGGCGAGGACGGCCGTCACCTGTCCTTCTTCGAGATGCTCGGCGACTTTTCTTTTGGTGGCGTCTCCAAGGAGCAGGCTTGCGCCTGGGCCTTTGAGCTCATCACCAAGGAGTTCAAGCTGCCGCTCGACCGCCTGTACTTCACCGTCTTTACCGAGGACGACGAGACCCACGACGTGTGGCGTTCTCTGGGCGTTGCTGAGGACCACATCTCCCGCCTGGGCGAGGACGATAACTTCTGGGCCGCTGGCCCCACCGGTCCCTGCGGTCCGTGCTCAGAGATCTACTTTGACATGGGCGAGGAGGTCGGCTGCGGCAGCCCCGACTGCAAGCCTGGCTGCGACTGCGACCGCTTCCTGGAGTTCTGGAACCTCGTCTTTACCCAGTTCGACCGCCAGGAGGACGGCTCCATGCCGGAGCTGCCGCACCGTAACCTCGATACGGGCATGGGCCTTGAGCGCATGGCCGCAATCATGCAGCACAAGACCGCCAACTACGACGGCGATCTGATGCAGCATCTCATCAAGCTGGGCGAGGAGATCAGCGGTAAGACCTATGACGCCGATGATTACTCCGGTGCTAGCCGTTCTCTGCGCATCATCGCCGACCACTCCCGTGCCGTCGACTTCATGATCTCTGACGGCATCCTTCCCGGTAACGAGGGTCGCGAGTACGTCCTTCGCCGCCTGCTCCGTCGTGCCGTGTTCCACGGTCGCCTGCTGGGCATCGAGAGCGCCTTCCTGACCAAGTTCATCGACGAAGTCAACGCTCAGATGGGCGAGGCTTATCCCGAGCTGCTCAAGAACGTCGCCCTCGTCAAGGGTATCGTCGCCTCCGAGGAGGAGCGCTTCTCCACGACGCTCGACAACGGCCGTGTTTACCTGGACGAGGCCCTGGCAGCGCTTGCCGAGGGCGCTGTGCTTCCGGGCGACGTTGCCTTTAAGCTGCACGACACCTTTGGTTTCCCCATTGACCTGACTGTCGAGATCGCCGGCGCTGCTGGCCACGACGTCGACATGGACGGCTTCACCGCCTGCATGGAGGACCAGAAGGCCCGCGCTCGTGCCAACGCCAAGGGCGATGCCTGGGGCAGCTTCAACGACGTGTGGGTCGAGCTTTCCGACAAGGTCGCCGCGACCGAGTTCGACGGCTATGACAACGATGCGATCGAGGGTGCCAAGGTTGTCGCCATCGTTCGCAACGGCGAGTCGGTCGAGTCCGCTGCCGCCGGCGAGGACGTCGAGGTCGTGCTCGACCGCACCCCGTTCTACGCCGAGATGGGCGGCCAGCAGGGTGACGCCGGCGAGCTTTCCGCCGAGGGCGTTGTTCTGACCGTTGCCGATACCAAGAACCACAACGGCCTGTATGCCCATGTCGCGCACGTTGCCGAGGGCACGCTGACCGTCGGTGCTACCGTGACCGCCGCGCTCGACGCCGAGCGCCGTGGTTTCCTGCGTCGCAACCACACCGCCACCCACCTGCTCGACGCTGCGCTTAAGCAGGTCCTGGGCGAGCATGTCTCCCAGGCCGGTTCGCTGGTGACGCCCGAGCACCTGCGCTTTGACTTTACGCACTTCGAGGCCCTGTCCTCCGAGCAGCTCAAGGCTGTCGAGGACCTGGTCAACCAGCAGATCTTCGCTTCCAAGCCCGTCGTGACCCGTGTCATGGGCATCGACGAGGCTAAGGCTGCCGGCGCTGTCGCTCTGTTTGGCGAGAAGTACGGCGATGTCGTCCGCGTCGTCTCCGTGGGCGCCGAGGACCAGCCGTTCTCCCGCGAGCTCTGCGGTGGCACGCACGCTGCCAACACCGCCGAGATCGGCCTGTTCAAGATCATTTCCGAGTCCTCCACAGGCTCCAATGTCCGCCGTATCGAGGCTGTGACCTCTAAGGGTGCCCTCGACTACATGGCCGACCGCCTGGCGCTCGTTGACGCCGCCGCCGCTGCGCTCAAGTGCCGCGTCGACGAGGTTCCCGCCCGCGTGGAGAACCTGCAGGCCGAGCTGCGCGAGACGTCCAACAAGCTCAAAAAGGCTCTGACCGGTGGCTCCTCCGACGCCATTTCCAGTGCCATCGAGGGTGCCGTTGAGCTCGGCGGCTACAAGCTCGTCGTCGCTGAGCTCCAGGGCCTTGAGGCTGCCGACCTGCGCAACGTATGGGATACCGTGCACCAGAAGGTCGCCGGCCCTGTCGCTTGTGTCGTCGCCAGCGTGACTGAGAAGGGCACTCCGGCCCTGCTCGCTGCCGGCTCCGATGACGCCGTGAAGGCCGGGTTCCACGCCGGTAACGTGATCAAGCAGATCGCGGGCCTGGTTGACGGTCGCGGTGGTGGCCGTCCCAACATGGCCCAGGCCGGTGGCAAGAACGCTGCCGGTATCGCCGATGCCCTCGCGGCCGCTAAGACCGCACTCGGCGCCTAAGAATCTAAGAAGTCACTGTGGTCGCGCTTGCGCTGGACATAGGGGAGACCAGGATCGGCATCGCCGTCTCGAGCCGTGATGGCAAGATGGCGATGCCCGTCAAGGTGCTCCCGGCTGCAGAGGTCACCGGTATGGCCAAGACGTTCCGCTACCTGGTCGAGGACTATGAGCCCGACATCCTGGTAAGCGGACGTCCCCTGACCATGGCCGGTGAGCCTGGTCCCCAGGCCGAGCGCGTTGCCGCCGTGGCGCAAAAGATTGCCGACGAGCTCGATCTTCCGCTTGAGTTTGAGGACGAGCGTCTGTCTTCGCAAGAGGCCAAGCGTATCCTGCGCGAGCAGGGCCTCAACGAAAAGCAGATGAGGGGCAAGATCGACATGATTGCCGCCAGCCTGTTTTTGCAGACGTGGCTCGATCGTAAAAACGAGGAGGTTTCGCATGCCTAGCGCTTCCGATCCGCGCCAGCAGAATCGTACACGGCAGTCGGCGTCGCGCCCTGCCCAGCCTTGCCAGCGTCCGGCACAGCCGACGCAGCGTGCAGCTCAGCCTGCCGCGCGCCCGGCGCAGTCCTTCTCTCATTCGACCCAACCTGTTCAACGGACGGGTCAGCAGCCATCTGCTCGTTCGGTTCAGCATTCGGCTTCTCACGCGGCTCAGCAGCCCACTGCTCGTACGGCCCAGCCTGCAGGCGGTACCCGCTTTAAGCAGCAGGCACCTACTCAGCGAACTCAGGCCCCCCAATCGCATTCGCATCACGCTCGCGGTTCGCATGGCGTTGCTCCGGCAACCCGCTCGAGCTACAACACGCATGCTCGTCGCGGTGCTCAAAAGAAGAGTTCTCCGGTTCCCATGATCATCGGCGTTGTGGTGGCGGTGCTCGCGCTTGCTGCGATCGCCTTCTTTGTCGTGCCGGCCGTCAAGGGCTTCTTTGCCGGTGAGGATACGAAGGTCACGGCTGGTCAGCAGGTTACGGTGACCATTCCCGATGGTGCTTCGGGCGATACGATCGCCTCGATTCTCTCCGAGAACCATATCGTAGAAAATCCCAAGGATTACTATGCGGCGGTGAAAAAGCTCAACGCCGATATGTCGCTCAAGCCTGGTGATTATTCGTTCACCACACTCATGGATGCGACCAAGGTTGTTCAGCAGCTCATGGAAGGCCCCAACGCGGGCTCCAATGCGCTGACTATCCCTGAGGGCCTGACGGTCGATCAAGTCGCCGACCGTGTGGCCCAGGCCTACGACAGCATCTCTAAGGAAGACTTCCTCAACCAGGCCAAGGCCTCCAACTACGTGGACGACTATAGCTTCCTTAAGGGCGCCGCCAACGACTCGCTCGAGGGTTTCTTGTTCCCCAAGACCTATTCGCTGGGTGATTCGCCGACGGCCGATGGCGTGATTCGCGCTATGCTCGATCAGTTTAAGACCGAGTACAAGTCGCTTGACTTTGCGAACTGCGAAGCCAAGATCAAGGAACGCTACGGTGTGGAGATGTCCGACTACGACATCGTCAACTTGGCCTCTATCGTTGAGCGTGAGGGCCTCAACGCCGACCAGCGCGCGCACGTGGCCTCGGTCTTCTACAACCGCCTTGCCGGAAAGCTCGATGGCCTGCGCTATCTCAACAGCGATGCGACCATGATGTATGTCACCGGTGGCGAGGTTACCGCCGACGACCTGCAGAGCGATAGTCCGTATAACACCTATAAGCATGAGGGCCTGCCGCCCACGCCCATCTGCTCTCCGTCGCTCGAGGCACTCAAGGCCACGCTTGAGCCGACCGACTCCGATGACCTGTATTTCTACATTACGCAGGACGAGGAGTACTTCTCGCAAACCTACGAAGAGCATCAACAGTCTTGGAATTAGCATGAGGATTTTTAGCCCCAAACGATACGTTGCCTCGGTCGATCGCATCGACCTTGATGCCCTGTGGGCCGACGGCAAACGCGCCATTCTACTCGATCGCGATAACACCCTGGTGCCGCGCGACACCGAGCAGGTTCCCGCCGCGGTTTCCGCTTGGCTCGATGCCGCCCGCGCCAAAGGCTTTAAGCTGTGCATGGTGTCCAACAACTGGCATCGCGACCAGGTCATGAGCTCTGCACGTGAGCTGGGACTCGAGGCCATCAGCCACGCCATGAAGCCCGCGCCGTTTGCCCTCAAGGCGGGTCTTAAGCGGCTCGGCGCCACGGCCGACGAGGCGGTGCTGATCGGTGATCAGCTCTACACGGACGTGTGGAGTGGCAACTTCGCCGGCGTCGATACCATCCTGGTAAAGCCGCAGGCGACGCAGGACCTGTGGTATACGCAGATCTTCCGTATCTTTGAGCGCCGGGCCCTGCGCGACCTTCCCTGCGAGGAATAGGTCTCGCTATGTCCCAGCACACCAAACACGGCTGCGACCATATCTTCTTTATCGGCTTTTTGGGCGCGGGCAAATCGACGCTCGCGCGCAACGTCGGCACTATGTTCAAGCGGCGTTTTATCGATACCGACCGCTTGGTCGTGCGCCGTTGCGGTAAGTCGGTAACCGAGATTTTTGAGACCGAGGGCGAGGATCGTTTTCGCGAGCTCGAGACCTCGGCGCTCCGTTCGCTCCAAAGTGAGCGCAGCCTGTTGGTTTCGTGCGGGGGCGGTATCGTCGAGACGCCGGTGAATATTGAGCTGATGCACGAAATGGGTACGTGCGTTTACCTCGAGGGCGACTTTGAGGATTCGATTCGCCAGATTCGTCGGTCCGACACGCGCCCCGATTTTCGCTCGCCCGAGCATGCTGCGCGCCTGTTTGAGCATCGCCGTCCGCTGTATCGCCAAGCCGCAGATATTACCCTTGATATTCGCAACAAGTCCTTCGAGGACGTTTCCTACCTTTGTGCCGAGATGCTTTTGGAGCGTGGACTGCTATGATTCGCCGTCAACTTATCAATTTCCAAAACCGCAGTGTCGATGTTCGCGTCGGTCTTGGCGCGTTTGAGGAACTGTCGCGCATGTTTGCCTCGGCTGTGGGCAAGCCTAAGCGCGCGATGGTGGTTTGGAACGACGCCACATCCGAGCGCTTTGGTGAGGTCGTCGAGCATGCGCTGGTCGACGCCGGTTTTGCCGTGTCGCCGCTCGCCCTTGAGGTTTCTCCTGCCGGTGCTACGCTGGCCGATGCCGATACCGTCTTTGGCACCCTGTCGGATAGCGGCATTACCTGCGACGATCTCGTTGTCGCTGTCGGCGACACGGCAACTTGCTCGGTCGTTTGCTGGTGTGCCAATCAGTGGTGCGGTCGCACCGAGTGCGCCTTGCTGCCGACGACGTTCGACGCCATGCTCACGGTTGCGACGACCATGAAGCCGCTCGTCGCCTCCTCGGCGAATGCGCTTCCGGCTATCGCGTTCCGTCCCGAGCCGGGCTTGGTCGTGTGTGACCTCGACCTTGTTCGCGAGACGGACCCCGAGGACCTCAAGCTCGGCTATGCGGTACTTGTTGGCACCATGCTTTCGAGCAGCAAGTCCCGCTGGAATCAGTTTACCGAGACCGTCCCCGAGATTCTCGCGGGCGAGGAGGTCGCGCTCGTCAATGCCGTTCAGTGGTCTCAGACTGCCCGCAAGGACGTACTGATGGCCACGAACCCGAGCGCCCGCCATGCGCTCGATTTTGGCAAGACGGGGGAGCGTGCCCTGCGCGCCTGCTTGGGCGATGCCGCTTCGCAGGTCCCTGCCTACCAGCTGTTGTCCGAGGGCATGCGTTTTGAGGCGCGCGTTGCCCACGATGCCTGCGACTTCGATATCGATTACGTCTTTGAGGTCGATGACTGCCTGGAGGACTTTGGTATCGAGGAGCTTGCCTTCGACCTGGAGTCCACCGCGTTTATCGAGGAGTTCCGCAAGCAGCAGTTCGCTCGCTCGAATCGCAGCATGCTGCCGCTGCCCGCAGCACTCGGTGCCATTCGCCTAACGAGCGTTGAGGACGAGGTTCTTGAGCGCCATGCTCACGCCTACTTGGCTTCTCGCAAAGAACTTCTCTAAGATTTATTGACATCCATTGTCTTTCGTATCATGTTGAGGTGCGGGTTTTCAATCGGTTGCGGATCACATGCGATTCCGTCGTTCGGTTGAGACCCGTCCCGTCTATATTGAGACAACAAGAAAGGAATCTGCATGTCTGAGTTTGCTGCCGGTCCTGCCGGTCGTATCGAGCGTGTCCGTGCCCTGATGGTCGACCGTGGCTACGACGCCATCGTGGTGCGCGACGAGGCCAACCTTCGTTGGCTTACGGGTGTGAAGGGTGTCTTCGACTACACCTTCGAGTTCCCGCACGCGGCGTTTATTACGGCTGACCAGTGCCTGTTCCATACCGACTCGCGCTACCTCAACAGCTTTGAGGAGAACACGCCCGCCGGCAGCCCCTGGGTCTACGACATGGACGAGGGCACCATCCCCGGTTGGGTCGCCGGCAAGATTGCAGCCAACAAGTGCCGCATCTGCGCTGTCGAGGACGATATGCAGATCAACTTCTACCAGGGCATTCAGCGTGGTCTGGAGGATCGTTCCGTCGCCTGCATGCTGCCGCTGATGCACGACGACATCCGCAAGATGCGCGCCATCAAGGACGCCGAGGAGATCGAGCTCATGCGTCATGCGCAGTCGATCACCGATGCCGCCTTCCAGCACATGCTCGGGTTTATTAAGCCCGGTATGACCGAGAAGCAGGTTCGCAACGAGCTCGAGAACTTTATGTTCGCCAACGGCGCCGACAGCCTGGCCTTCGGCTCCATCGTGGCGAGCGGTCCAAACACCGCCAGCCCGCATGCCGTCCCGAGCGACCGCGTGATCGAGAAGGGCGATTTCGTTCTTATGGATTACGGTGCGGGCTACTGTGATTACCGCTCCGACATGACGCGCACCGTCGTGATGGGCGAGCCCACGCAGGAGCAGCTCGACCTGTACGCACTCGTGCGCCGCACGCACGAGGAATGCGTCGCCGCCATCCATCCGGGCGTCGAGGGCAACGACATCTTCAAGCTCTCTAAGAAGATCATCGGCGATGCCGGTTATGGCGATTACTACAACCATGGCCTGGGCCACGGCGTTGGTATCGACATCCACGAGCTGCCCAACTTCAACCGTAGCAAGAACATCATTGAGGTCGGCTCGGTTATTACCATGGAGCCCGGCGTCTACCTGCCCGGTGTGGGCGGCGTGCGCCTGGAGGACTACGGCGTCGTCACCGAGAACGGATATGAGCCCTTCACCAAGACCCCGCACGACCTGCACGTCATCGATTGCTAGCCCATTTCGATAGATTTTTGGGGCGGGGCGTCCGGATCGATTCGGACGCCCCGCGTTCTCTTTTTATGCGCTCGCTGCAGCAGCCGTCTGCAAGTGTATAATTTCTGTCGTATGTAATTTGGACGCTTGTGCGTTCTGCCCATAACAAGAAAGGTCGCTATGCCTACCATTTCTACCGCCGACTTCAAGAACGGCCTCGGTCTCCGCATTAAGGACAAGGTCTACACCATCGTCGAGTTCCAGCATGTCAAGCCGGGCAAGGGCGGCGCGTTTGTGCGCTACAAGACCCGCGACATCAAGAGCGGCCGCGTCGTCGAGAACACCTGCAACGCCGGCACCAAGTTCGAGAGCGTCATGCTCACCACCCGTGAGTTCCAGTACCTCTACAACGATGGCACCGACTACATCTTTATGGACAACGAGTCCTATGAGCAGGTTCCCGTTCCCGAGGACATGGTGGGCGAGAACTCCAAGTGGCTGCGCGAGAACGACATCTGCCAGCTGCTCTTCGCCGACGATGAGCTCATGGGCGTGACCCCGCCGATGTTCATCGAGACCACCATCGTCCAGACCGACCCGGGCTTTAAGGGCGACACCGTCCAGGGTTCCACCAAGCCGGCCACGATTGACACCGGCGCTGTCATCCAGGTCCCCATGTACCTCAACGAGGGCGAGGTCATCAAGGTTGACACCCGCGACGGCAAGTTCGTCTCCCGCGTCTAGCAACCAACTCTTCTAGGAGGACTCATGCCCCAGGAAATCAAGATTGACGGCATCGGCATTTCGCCCGATGTTCTGACCGCCATCGTCTCGCGCGCCGTGTCCGATGTCGAGGGCATCGCCTCCGTTGGCGTCAAGGACCTTGCCACCAACCTTGTCTCCATGATGCTCTCGTCCAAGGCCCCGGCTTCCGAGCCGGCGGTCGAGGCCGAGGTCATCGGCGACAAGCTCGCGCTTACCGTGCGCGTCGTGGTGTTCTTTGGCTATCCGTTCAAGAAACTCGCCGAGGCCGTTCGCGCCGCCGTGGTCGCCGCCATCGATGCCCAAGTGGGCGTTGAAGTCGAGCGCGTCGACGTTTGCATCGACGGCCTCGTTTTCCCCAAGGAGTAACCTTTGAGCCTTAAGGTTTATCGCGGGCGTACGCTTGCCCGCAGTCAGGCGCTGCAGCTGCTGTTCCAGGCCGAGGCCACGGACAGCCCGCTCGAGCGCGTCCTCGAGGGTGATTTCCTGATCTCGAAGGGTCCCCTCGACCCCTATGCGCTGGAGCTGTGTCGCGGTGCCTACGAGCATATCGACCGCATCGACTGCGCCCTGCGTTCCGTTGCCAAGAACTGGGATCTTATGCGCATGCCCGGCGCCGACCGCAATCTGCTGCGTATCGCCGTTTACGAGATGCGTTTCCTCACCGACGAGGAGGTCTCGGACGCCATCGTGATCAATGAGGCTGTCGAGCTTGCCAAGGCCTATGGCACCGACCAGTCCGCGTCGTTCGTCAACGGCGTGCTGGGCAAGATCGCGCGCAGCGAGGAGTTGCCGGGCAAGGACCTGTATCAGGAACTGCTGGCCGAGGATCGCGCTCGCGAGGAGGCGCAGGCTGCCGAGGCGGCCGCCAAGGTCGCTGCCGCTCAGGCTGCGACCGGCGTTCTCGATGAGGACGCCGAGGTCGCCGAGGCCGAGACAGGTACCGTCGAGGAGTAGCCATGCCAGAGGGTTCCGTCCGCAACTTCGACGAGATTTCGGACCGCTTGGACCAGATCATCGCGGCCGTTCGCTCCAAGGATACGTCCCTGGAGCGTTCGCTCGATCTGTTTGACGAGGCGATCGAGCTGGGCTCCCGTGCGGTCGACATGGTCGATAAGTTTGAGCTGACGCCTCGTGAGGCCGATAAGCTCGAGCAGGAATACGATGAGGATGCGGCAAACGAATCCAAGGATAGCCAGGCCGCGTCTCCGGATACGAATGGTTGATGGCACTCATGAAACGTGTACGTCTTGATGACGAACTGATTTCACAGGGCATCTGCGCCGATCGCGCGGATGCCCTTCGCACTCTTATGGCCGGCTTGGTCTCGAGCGGCGGCGAGCGTTTGACCTCGCCGGGTCTTAAGGTGAAGCCCGGCCTGCCGTTGCACGTGAAGGGTCGTATTCCCTATGTGGGGCGCGGCGGGCTCAAGCTCGAGGGCGCGCTCGATGCGTTTGGGATTGATCCGACGGACCTTGCTTGCCTCGATGTGGGCTGCTCCACGGGCGGCTTTACCGATTGCCTGCTCAAGCGCGGCGCCGCTACGGTTGTTTCGGTCGATGTGGGTCGCGCCCAGTTTGATTGGTCGCTGCGCCAAGACGAGCGCGTGACGCTCCATGAGCGCACCAATGTGACGCAGCTGCCCGAGCTCGGCTACGGCGGCGTTATCGACCTGGCCGTGTGCGATGTGTCGTTTACGAGTATTGCGAATATCTTCGACGCCGTGTTGGCGTGCCTGAAGCCTTCGGGTTCGTTCTGCACGCTCGTAAAACCCCAGTTTGAGGCGCCGGCTGCGCGGGTGGGCGAGGGCGGCATCGTGACCGACCCTGCCGTCCGCCGCGATACGCTCGTGGCGGCGATTGAGCTTTTTGCCGCCAAGGGCCTGTTCCCGCTCGACGTGTGCGTGTCGCCCATCCAGGGCGCCAAGGGCAACGTTGAGTTTTTCCTTTACGGTACGAGGTTTGCCCCCGGCGAACGTACCGACGATGAGCTGCAATCCCAGGTATCGGTTTTGAGCGAGAAAGCTGCAACGCTATGAAGGTCTTTCTGGTTCCCAATTACTACAAGCAAGAGGCGGTCGAGAGCGGCTTGATGCTCGAGCTTTGGCTGACGCGCCAGGGCTATGAAGTCGCATGGGCTGCCGACCAGCGATCGAAGATTCAAAGCACGCCTGATATTGATGGCTCCGATCTGGTCATTACGCTCGGCGGGGACGGTACGTTGCTGCGCGCTGCCCGCATCCTCAACCATCGCGAGATTCCTATCCTCGGTCTTTCCTATGGTCACCTGGGCTTTTTAACTGCTGCGAGTCCCGAGGAGCGCGACATTCTGCAGGTCGTAAGCGACGCCCTGTCCGGTGAGCTGCATGTGAGCCGTCGCGCCACCATCGCTGCGGATATCGTGTCCGTGCGCGAAGACGGTACGAAGGATGTCGTGCGCACGTTCGCCCTCAACGACATGGCGCTCACGCGCGGCCCCCTGTCCGATATGGTCGAGTTTGACATCACGGTGTCCGGCCACCATATCGATCGCCTGCGTGGCGACGGCGTGGTCGTGTCCACGGCGACCGGCTCCACTGGCTATGCACTATCCGCAGGCGGCCCCATCGTGAGCCCCGACTATACGGGCATGGTCTGCGTACCCATTGCGCCGCACACCATTCAGGCTCGTGCCTTTTTGACTTCGCCGAGTGATGTCGTCGAGATCTTTATGTCTGATGACCGTCCGAGTGTTCCGGCGATTGCTATCGATGGACAGTTTATTACCTGCGACGGCACCGTTGAGAGCGTGGCTGTGCGCCGCGGGCCCGGAGATGTGCTGCTCCTCGATTACGGCCCCGAGAGCTTCTATAACTCGGTGAGCCGCGTTTTCTACGGAGTCCGTCATGATCGATGAGCTGCAGGTTTCTAACATTGCACTCATTCGCGAGGCGACGTTGGTTCCGAGCGCGGGCCTAACGGTTCTGACCGGAGAAACCGGCGCCGGCAAGACCGCGCTGCTCTCGGCCCTCAAGCTTATTTTGGGCGAGCGCGCGGATTCTTCGACGGTGCGCGAGGGCGAGGCGCTTGCTAGCGTTGAGGCGCGGCTGTTCGACGGTCCACACGACACGGAGGGTTTCACGGTCCAGCGTAGCCTTTCTGCCGAGGGCCGCAGCCGCGTGAAGATTGACGGCCGCATCGCCAGCGTGCGCGAGCTTTCGGAGTGCGTTGGCGTGATGATGGATCTGTGCGGCCAGCACGAGCACCAGCACTTGCTAGATCCGGCGCATCACGTTGCGATGGTCGATGCGTGGGCGGGACGTTCTGCGCTCGAGGCGCTCGAGCACTACCGTGCTTGCTTTAAAGCCTCGCGCGCGGCTGCCAAGGAGGTTCGTCGCGTCGAGGGGGTCTCGCGTGCGCGGGGGAGTCGTGTCGAGGAGGCGCGCTTCGCCCTGGAGCGCATTGCCGAGGTCGACCCCAGGCCGGGCGAGTATGAGGAACTCGAGGAACTGCTGCCGCGCTCCGAACATGCCGAGGTACTGGTTGCCACTGCTAGCGATGCCCATGCATCGCTTGTCGCCGAAGGGGGAGCGCTCGATCCCGTGAACAACGCCGTGGCAGAGCTTTCCCGTATGGCTACCGTCGATCGCAAACTGGGCGACATTGCCGATGCGCTTTCGGATGCCTGTATCTCCCTTGAGGATTGCGCGAATGAGCTTCGTTCCTATCGCGATGGGGTCGCCTTCGATCCTCGCGAGCTCGCTCGCATGCGCGAGCGGTATTCCGACCTCAAGGGCCTGCTGCGTCAGTGGGGTCCCACCATGGACGATGTTTTTGCCATGCGCGATCGCTCGCAAGAGCTGCTGTCCCTGGTCGATGATGGCGATGAACAGATCAAAAAGGCGCGTGAAGCGCTTGGCGCGGCGGAGCGCGAACTGTTTGCTGCTGCCAAGGCGCTTAAGCGCGCTCGCAATACGGCGGCCCCGCGCTTCTGTCACGAGGTCGGCCGCCAGATGGCTCGCTTGGAGATGGGTGGCGCCGAGCTCGTCTGGGAGTCGCGCGATCTTCCCCGTGCTGAGTGGACGCCCGTTGGTCCTTCGAGCTACGAGCTGCTATACCGCAGCGGTGCCGGCTTGACGCCACGTCCCCTGCGCCGCATTGCGTCGGGCGGCGAGCTCAGCCGCGTCATGCTGGCAAGCAAGGTCGTCCTCGGTAACGCGGACGGTGTTGATACGCTGGTGTTTGACGAGGTCGATGCCGGTGTCGGTGGCTCCACGGCGCGTGCGCTCGCGGGCGTGCTGGCAGATCTCGCCGCTACGCATCAGGTGATTGTCGTAACCCACTTGGCGCAGGTCGCCGTCATGGCTGACAAGCATTATGTCGTCAGCAAGGAACCGGGCGATGTTCCCCAGACGCATTTGGACGAGGTAACCGGCGAAACGCGTACCGCCGAGATCGCCCGCATGTTGAGCGGCGATCAGTCCGAGGCAAGCTTGGCCCATGCCAAACAGATGCTCGAAGAAGCTCGAGGTTAGGTCGTATCAGCGGTGTTGGTGGGACAAAATAGACTGACATTTTTGTCCCACTACGCGTTTTACTCAACGACCTTATCCGGCTGGATGAGCTCCTCGTAGTAGCTGATATGCTCACGCGCGTCTTCAATCTCGGGCAGCAGGAAGTTGTAGATGACTTCGATGATCATCGTGGCGCTGATCTTGGAGAACGCGAAGTCACCCGTCGTCAGCAGCGCTTCGTGGTTGACGGTATTAAAAGTGTAGTCTGCCAGACGCGCGAGCGGGGATTTGCTGTCGCTGCTGATGACGACTACGGTTGCGCCGCAGTCGCGAGCCGCTTTTGCCATGCGATTCAGTCGGCGCGATTTGCCAGAGTTTGAGATTAGCACGATAACGTCACCCGGGCGCAACGTGAGCGCAAAGCCGATTGATGTCTCGCTAATGGTGCTCGCCATGCAGCGCAGGCCCAGCTGCGAAAACTTAAACGTCGCATCGAGCGCGACCGCGTTCGTATTGCCCACAGCCGCAAATTCAATAACCCCTGCATGCTTAAGGGCATGCACAACAGCCGCCAGCGTATCGTGGTCGATCCCGTCGATGGTCGCATTAAGCTCGCTCACCTTGGCAGCCAGGATATTCTTGAGGCTCTGCTCCATATTGTCGAGCGAGACCTCGTCAGTCAGGCCCTCGTTACGCTGGCTTTCCAAATCCCTCGCCAACGAAAACTGAAAGCTGCGAAAGCTGCCAAAGCCAAGCTTGCGGCAGAAGCGCGAAACGGTCGCCTCGGACGTGGCGGCGGCGCGCGAGAGCTGAGCGGCCGTGAGGCGTGGCGCCTCGGACTGGTGCTCCAATATATAGTCGACAATGCGCTGCTCGGACTCGCTGTATCCCTGATGGGTGCTAATGAGGGAAAGTGCGCTCTTGCTACTATCGGTCATGGATGGCTCCTGGTTGGCATGAAAATCTAGCTTGATTTGCAATGCCATAGTATACGGGCATTTTCAATTACAAGATACACCTTGCCGTTTCAAGTGTTGATGGTAAACTTTCACCTACCGTTTACGGTTATGAAAGAACCTTTCACCGGAGAATTGCACCTTGTCTCTTCTCACGCGGACGGTAGGTTGGTATCTTTCAGTTGTGGAAAAACGCGCATCGAAGCGCGTGTAGGGGAGCGCCCGCGGGCGCTGTACTCAAGAAGGAGGGACACATGGCTAAGTTTGACATCATCGCCGCGACCGGTTGCCCGACCGGCATTGCGCACACCTTCATGGCGAAGGAGGCGCTGGAGAAGGCAGCTGCCGAGCGCGGTCTGACCATTAAGGTCGAGACTCATGGCCAGGTCGGTGTCGAGAACGAGCTCACCAAGAGTGAGATCGCTGGTGCCAAGGCCGTCGTCGTCGCAGCCGATAAGGATGTCCAGGCTGAGCGTTTCGCCGGCAAGCCCATGGTTTCCGTTGGTGTTTCCAAGGCCCTGTCCGTTGAGGCCGCCGGTAAGCTGATTGACCGCGCGCTCGGCGCCAAGGGTGACGACACGGTTGCCGCTGCCGCCGATGTCGAGGACGAGGTCGAGGAGAAGGAGTCCATCGGTCACGTCATCTACAAGCACCTCATGAACGGCGTCAGCCACATGCTGGTCTTCGTCGTTGCCGGTGGTGTTCTGACCGCCATTTCGTTCCTGTGGGGCATCACGTCCTTTGATTCGACGGCTGCCGACTACAACAGCTTTGCTGCGATGCTCAAGATTATCGGCGGTATCGCTATGAACCTCATGGTTCCGGTGCTCTCCGCTTACATCGCCGAGTCCATCGGCAAGCGCCCGGCGCTCGTCCCCGGTTTCGTCGCCGGTATGATTGCCATCCAGGGCTTGCCTGTTAACGCCGATACCGGCATGATCGACGCCGGTGGCGTAGGTGTGGGCTTTGGCTTCCTGGGCGGCATCGTCGGCGGCTTCCTCGCTGGCTATGTCATCCTGCTGCTCGAGAAGGTTTTCTCTAAAATTCCCGCGAGCCTTAATGGCCTGAAGGCAATCTTCCTGTATCCGCTGTGCTCTACCGCCATCGTCGGCCTGGTCATGCTCGGTATTTCCGGCCCCATGGCTGCCATTAACCAGGGCATGATGGATTTCCTGCAGAGCCTCGGTAACTCCGGTCCGGTGATCCTTGGCCTGGCCATCGGCTGCATGTGCGCCTTTGACATGGGCGGCCCGGTCAACAAGGCTGCTTACGCTACTGGCACCTTCCTGCTCGGTACCGCTCTTGAAGCTGGCGTCGGCACCGAGACCTACAACTTCGGCACCAACTTCATGGCTGCCGTCTCCGCCGCTTGCATCGTTCCGCCGCTGATCACCACCTTCGCCGTCGTTGTCGGCAAGAAGTACTTCAGCCAGGAGGATCATGACGCCGGTATCGTCAACCTCATCCTTGGTTGCACCCACATCACCGAGGGCGCCATTCCGTTCATGACCAAGAACATCTGGCCCGTCATGCCCATCATGATGCTCGGTTCTTCCATCGCTTCCATCTTGACCATTTTCTTCAACGTTCACGATCCGGCGCCTCACGGTGGCTTCTTGGTCCTGCCCGTTGTCGAGAACGGTCCGCTTTGGGTCCTCGCGATCCTCATCGGCGCTGTGGTCGGTGGCATCCTGTTCGTGGCCTTCAAGAAGTACGACTTCGAGAAGAATCAGAAGGTCGCTCCTGCAGCCAAGCCGGTTGAGGCTTCCAAGGACGCTGCCGTCGAGGCCCCCAAGGCCGAGGCTGCCGACTTCGTGAAGGTCGAGAATGTTTTTGTCGCCGAGGACTTCGCTTCTCGCGACGAGGCTCTGAGCTTCGTTTCCAACCAGGCCGTCAAGGCCAGTATCGCAAATGACGCCGACGCCGTGTTGAACGCCTTCCTGGCCCGAGAGGCCGAGGGCACCACGGGCATGATGGAGGGCTTCGCCATCCCGCATGCCAAGTCCGACGCCATTACCGAGGCTGCCGTCATCGTCGTCAAGGACGAGTCCGGTGTGACCGGTTGGGACACCATGGACGGCGCTCCCGTCAACGTGGCTATCGCTCTGCTTATCCCGGGTGCACAGGCCGGCACCACGCACCTTAAGATCCTGTCCAAGGTCGCCGAGGCGCTCATGGACGAGGACTTCCGTGCCACCGTCAAGGGTTCCACCGACGCCGCCAAGATCGCCAAGACGATCAACGCCCGCCTGGTCTAATCCCCCCAGCCCGCGAATAACATCGCCCCCTGTATATAAGGCGGAGTCCCTCTCCAGGGCCTCCGCCTTTTTCGAATCAGAGAACGCATCGGTTATCCCATCAGCCAGAATACCTTTCAGCCGACATTACTCTGGACCGACCGTGTTTCCGCAGCTTGCTCGCCCACAGGGGCCCGTGCGCGGCCTGTGAGATTTATCGCGAGTTCCGCACGAGCCGAAGAGCACTTAATGTGCTCTTCGTGCGAGCAGGAC
>DBFBGO010000023.1:0-57128 GCA_048201895.1 Collinsella sp.
GCGCCACACATGGTCTGCGGAGTGTTCTGAAAACCAAGCCCGGCCCCCGCCTGCGGTGACGCTGCTGCGAGCGGCCTGCGATGGGGCCGTTGTTGGTTGGGGCCGCTGGGCTGATGTGGGGGCGCGCGGCTGTTGCGGGCCCTGGTCCCGGCGGCGGCCTCGGCGCTTCGCGCCTGCCGCCTTTGGGGACTTTGGGGTCGTGCGGCAGCTGCGGCGCTGCACGCCTGCTGCTTTGGGTGACTTTGGGGTCGATTGGGGTTGTCTGCACAGTTCGCGGTATTATGTTTGCGGAGTTTTGAAAGGAGCCGTTGGTGGTCACGACGACGTTTGCCTCGCCTTTGGGCGAAATCTTGCTTGCCGCTGATGGCCGCGGTCTGACGGGACTTTGGTTTGAGGGGCAGGAGCATTTTGGCTCCACGCTTCTCCGGGAAGACTCCGAACATGTTGAAGGCTCCGATGCAGTTTCTGGTACTGGCGGCATGTCGTCGGTGAGTCCGGCAAATGGTGCGGCGTCTTCGGTGCTTGAGCGTTCCTGGGCTTGGCTGAATGCTTATTTTGCAGGGCAGGAACCTCAGTTTACGCCGCCGTTGCATATGATCGGCACGGCGTTTCAGCGTGAAGTTTGGTACGAGCTGCTTTCTATTCCGCGTGGCGAGGTCGCTACGTATGGCGAGATCGCCCAGCGTGTTGCGCCTCGACATCGTGTACCGGGAAACGAGGCACCCGTTGTGTCTCCCCGTGCCGTGGGGGCCGCGGTCGCGCGTAATCCCATTTCGATTATTGTGCCGTGCCATCGCGTGGTTGCCGCCGACGGGTCGCTCAACGGATATGCCGGTGGCCTCGACCGTAAGGAGTGGCTGCTGCGGCTTGAGGGCGCGTACGAGGAGTAACGCTCGAGCACTTTGCATAACTAGGACGCCGTGAAAGGACGAGTCACTGTCCCTTCGCGCTCGGCATGCGTCAAAGCGCTCGACACGAGCGCCTTAAGTTTGGCTAAGCCATATCCTGCGTATTTAAAAACGCGCAGGTTGAGCAGCTAAGGCTGCGCTAAGGCGGTCGACGGTGCGCTATCATCGGCAATATCGAAATCTGTATAGCCGCGCGCCAAAGGAACAACCATGAAGCTGATGCTTGCCGAGGACGAACCCGGCCTCTCCCGTGCCCTTACCGCGATTCTTCAACATAGCGACTACGAGGTCGACACCGCCCTCGACGGTCTGACGGCGCTCGAATATCTGCTCGCCAACGACTATGACGCCGCAATCCTGGACATCATGATGCCCGGCATGGACGGTATCGAGGTACTCAAGCGCACACGCGCCGCCGGTAAGCGTCTGCCCATCATTATGCTCACGGCAAAAAGCGAGGTGTCCGATAAGGTCGAGGGCCTGGATGCCGGTGCCAACGATTACCTGACCAAGCCGTTTGCTGCCAAGGAGCTGCTTGCGCGTATTCGTGCCATGACGCGTGCCGCGACGGCAATTGACGCCACGACGTTCAGCGTGGGCAACGTGCGTCTCGACACGGCATCGTGCACGCTCGTTGGCCCTTTGGGCGAGGAGCACCTGGCCAATCGTGAGTTTCAGCTTATGGAGCTCTTTATGCGCAACGCCGGCACGCGCATGCCCACCGAGCGTCTGATGCTCGAGGTTTGGGGTGAGGACGCGCCCGAAGGCGCCAACGTGGTGTGGGTCTACATCTCATACCTGCGCAAAAAGCTGACAGCGTTGGGTGCCAATGTGGCCATCCGCGCGTCGCGCAATCAGGGATATTCGCTTGAGGTTGTCGAGGAGGGCAAATAAGCGTGAGCGCGAGCGCGTGGTGGGAGCGCATGGCGGCAAAGCTCGCCACGGGCGCGGATTCGGGTAATCCGGGGCGCGCCGATGCTGCCAGCGCAATGGGACGTCGCCTGCGTCGCAAGTTCATCCTGGTTGTCATGGGTGCCGTGACCGTCGTGCTTACGCTCATTATTGCCGGCATCAACGTCGTCAACTACTCGCATGTCTGTAAGATGGCCGATGCTCGCCTGGACTATATCTTGGCAGGTAAGAACGGCATTGATAGGACGGATGAGCCTAAGACCGACCCCGGCCAGGATGCGGGCGCCGGTAAGGCCGCTGCCGGTGACCGGGTGGCCGTGCGCGCCGGGCATTTTGAAGGCATGACGGCGGAGTCTCCCTTCGACACACGCTACTTTACGGTGTCGATTGCCGGCGGACAGGTGACCGATGTCAACACGGCCCGCATTGCCGCGGTGGGCGCCAAGCGTGCTGCACGCATCGCTGCGGGACTGTATTCCAAGGGTTTGACCTCGGGCTTTTCTGGTAGCTACCGCTATACGGCTACGGTTCAGAGCGACGAGACAACCTATGTGTTCGTCGACTGTTCACGCGAGCTTGCAAGCTTCCATTCGTTTTTGAGCGCGAGCGTGGCGATCAGTTGCATTGGCTGGCTGGCGGTGCTGGCAATTGTGGCGGGTGCCTCGGGCACGGTGATTCGGCCGATGGTCGAGAGCTACAGCAAGCAAAAGCGCTTTATTACCGATGCGAGCCACGAGATCAAGACGCCGCTGGCTGTAATTGACGCCGCCAATGAGGTGCAAGAGATCGAGAGCGGCGAGAGTGAGTGGACGCAGAGCATTCACGAGCAGGTCGCGCGGCTGACGGCGCTCACGGAACGTCTGGTGTTTTTGGCACGTATGGACGAGGGCTCGGCGGGCTTTACCATGACATCGATCGATCTTTCGGAGGCAGTGGACAAGGCGGCGGCGCCGTTTGAGTCGGTGGCGGTTTCACGTGGCAAGCGTCTGTCGACGTCGATCGCGAGCGGTGTGCGGGCCCATGCCGACGCTGCAGCGGTGGCGCAGGTGGTTGAGTTGCTGCTGGATAACGCCACGCGCTATGCGAGTGAGGGCAGCGTGATTGAGCTAAGCCTGCGCGCAGCCTCGCGCGGTCAGGGTAAGGGCGCCGCCGAGCTTGTCGTATCGAACGCCGTGGACGAGCTGTCCGAAGGCGACCTGGATCGATTATTCGACCGCTTCTATCGTGCGGACGTATCGCGCAGCTTCAAGACGGGCGGCTCGGGCGTGGGCCTATCCGTGGTGCGTGCCATCGCCGAAGCCCACGGCGGGAGCGCTTCTGTCTGCGGCCACGGTAACCAGATCACCTTTACCGTCCGCCTCTAAAACCTGCCAAAATGAACCTGTCCCTTTTTGGTCGGTGCGAAATGGGTAATACTAAAGAGTTATCCGACCAGATGGGAACCGATCGATGGCTTATATCGAATTCAAAGACGTCATCAAAGCATATGGCGAGGGCGACGCCCGCATTCACGCACTCGACGGCGCGAGCTTTACGGTCGAGCGTGGCGAGCTCGCCATCATTTTGGGTGCTTCGGGTGCCGGCAAGACCACGGCGCTCAACATTCTGGGCGGTATGGACACGGTAACCTCCGGCACCGTGACGGTGGACGGGCGCGATGTGAGCTCCGCTAACGAGGCGCAGCTCGTGGAATACCGCCGCGCCGATGTCGGTTTTGTCTTCCAGTTCTACAATCTGGTTCCCAACCTGACGGCCCTCGAAAACGTTGAGCTCGCAGCTCAGATTTGCCCCGATTCGCTCGATGCCGAACAGACGCTTCGCCAGGTTGGCCTGGGCGAGCGTCTGGGCAACTTTCCGGCACAGCTTTCGGGCGGCGAGCAGCAGCGCGTGTCCATCGCCCGCGCACTGGCAAAGAACCCCAAGCTGCTTCTGTGCGACGAGCCCACGGGCGCGCTCGACTATAAAACCGGCAAGCAGATCTTGCAGCTGCTGCAGGATACCTGCCGCAAGCAGGGCATTACGGTCATCATCATCACGCACAACTCCGCGCTCGCGCCCATGGCCGATCGCCTGATTCGCTTTAAGAGCGGTCGCGTGGAGAGCGAGACGGTCCAGCAAAATCCCGTGCCTATCGAGACGATCGAGTGGTAGCGCCCATGGATCAGGACCGCCAAAACAGCCAACGCCGCGACGCGCGGAACACGGAGCGCGAGCAGGATTTTACGACCTACCGCACTGCCCAAAGCTCAAACGACATGGTGCCGACGGTGTTTCGCCGCGGTGTCTACCGCACGATTCGCGGCAGCCTCAAACGCTTCTTGTCCATCGTCGTGATCACCGCGCTCGGCGTGAGCGTGATGTGCGGCCTCAAGGCGGGTTGCGAGGATCTGTGCGATTCGGTCGACGCTTACTTTGACCAACAGAATGTTTACGACATCAACGTGCAGTCGACCTATGGCCTGACTGACGATGATCTCGACGCCATCCAAGAGGTCGATGGCGTCGAAACGGTCGAGGGCATCTACACCGAGACCGCCTACACCGCCGTGGGCACAACGCGCGAGCGCGTGGTCGTGCAAAGTCTCTCCAAGGAGAACATCGATCAGCCGGTGCTCGTGAATGGCGATTTGCCCGAGAGCGCCGATGAGGTCGCGGTGACTTCGAAGTTCCTGAAGGCTTCGGGCAAAAAGCTCGGCGATACGGTGAGCTTTGCTGCCAACGATGCGAGCTCGTCGAACCAAAGCGCCAAGGATCAGTTTGCCGCGGGCGATTACACCATCACGGCCGAGGTTCTCGATCCCACTGATGTGAGCTCCGACTCGACGGTCAACGCCTTCCGTGCCGCCTCGGCGGCGGACTATAAGTTCTATGTGAGAGAGGACGCCGCGACACCTTCTTCCTACTCCGCGGTCCACGTGGTCGTCGAGGGAGCCAAGGATCTCAACTCCTATTCGGATGCCTACGCGGTAAAGATCAATGAGGTCAAGGGCAATATAGAGAAGATCCGCGAGGAGCGTGAGAAGGCGCGCGCTCAGGAGCTGACGGTCGACACACCGACAAGCTTGGATGCGGCCGAGCGCCAGGCGAATATGCTCTTTGGGATTGAGCAGGACAACATCAACCGCATGGCAGAGGGCAGCGAGGAGCGCGTGCAAGCGCAGGCCGACCTGGATCAGCGTCGCGCCGCCGCCGACCAGCAGCTTGCCGATGCCCGCGCCGAGCTTTCCGATCTGGGCGAATGCACCTGGTACATCCAGGACCGCGGCAATATCGCAAGCTACTCGAGCGTGGAGAGCGATAGCTCGTCAATTGAGGCCATCGCCACGGTGTTTCCGTTCATCTTCTTTATCGTCGCCGTGCTCATCAGCCTCACTACCGCCACGCGTATGGTCGAGGAGGAGCGCACGCTCATTGGCCTGTACAAGGCGCTCGGCTACTCGCGCGAGCGCATCCTGTCCAAATACGTGGACTATGCGCTGTGGGCGTGCCTGATCGGCGGCGTGCTCGGCAATATCATCGGATTTGTGGGCCTGCCGCTGTTCCTGTTTACGGTGTTCGACGACATGTACTCGCTGCCCCAGATGCTGCTTTCGTACGATATCGTGTCCTCGATTGTCTCGGTGGCGCTGTTTGCCGTGGGCGTGGTGGGCGCTACGATTATCGCCTGCCGCCACGAGATGGCCGAGACGCCGGCTTCGCTCATGCGTCCCAAGGCGCCGCGTGCCGGCTCACGCATTTTGCTTGAGCGCATCGGCTTTATTTGGCGCCGCATGGGCTTCTTGAACAAGGTGGCAGCACGTAACCTGTTCCGCTACAAAAAGCGCGCCTTTATGACCATCTTCGGTATCGCCGGCTGCACGGCGCTCGTGATCTGCGGTATGGGCATTCGCGACACGTCGGTTGCGCTGTCGCCCAAGCAGTACGGCCACATCACACGCTACGATCTGCTGGCGGTCGCCAATCCCGACGATTTTTCGCAGACGTGCGCGGCATTGGATGAGCGCAGCACGGCCAATGATTCCAACGTGACGGTGACCTCGACCCTGCCGATTATGACCGACAACGTCACCTTTACGTTTGGCGGCAAGAGCGAGACCGTGCAGCTCATCGTGATTCCCGATGACCGCGCGGGTGACTTGGGCGATTACGTGCGCCTGGAGGATGAGTCCAAAGAACCTCTGTCTTTGCGTGACGGAGACGTGTATCTGAGCAAAAGTTCACAGCTGGTGTTGGGGATTCAGCCGGGCGATACGGCTCACGTCCAGGATTCGTCGCTCAACGTCGCCAAGGTCAAGGTTAGCGACATTTCGCTCAACTATCTGGGCAACACGCTTTACATGACGCAGAGTACCTATGAGCAAGTTTTTGGTCGCAGTGCTCGACTCAACGGCGTCTTTGTGCTGCTTAAGGGTTCGTCGGCCGACCAGATTGCGTTTAGCAAGAAGCTTAAGAGCGACGGTTGGCTCACCATCTCGAGCACGGCCGAACATTGGCAGAACTACGAGGCGAACTTTGCGATTATCAATTCCGTGGTGGTGCTCGTGACCTTTATGGCGGCGTGCCTGTCGTTTGTGGTGGTGTTTACGCTGTCCAACACCAACATTTCGGAGCGCGAGCGCGAACTGGCAACCATTAAGGTGCTGGGCTTCCGCCGCGGCGAGGTGAACCACTACATCAACAAGGAGACGCTGATCCTCACGGCGATTGGCAGCGCACTGGGCGTGCCGCTGGGTGGCCTGCTTGCCGAGAGCTTTACGTACATCCTGCAGATGCCGTCGCTGTACTTTGACGTCGAAGTCGAGCCGCTGAGCTACGTGCTTGCCGTGGTGCTTTCCTTCGGCTTTACGATCATCGTCAACCTCGCCACCAATCGCACCCTCAATAAGATCGACATGGTCGGCGCCCTCAAGAGCGCCGAGTAATCTGCCAAAAAGGGACAGGTTTATTTTGGCAGGTTTTATCTGGGCAAACGCCGGGCAGCCTATAGGTGGCCCGGCGTTTGTTGCTTTGCTATGCTTTGCTATCTTCTGCTCGCAAGCGTGGATGAGAAGCTCTCTTTAGCCTTCGAGATTGGGCTTGAATGGGTTGTATGCCACAAAACGGGCCTATCTGCTACGTTTAATTGGATACCCTCAACTATGCCGGGAAAACGAAAAATAAAACCGCAGGTAGAGGGCCTGTCGATTTTCGAAAAAGGCGGTCATGGTTGGCCCCATCGAGTTAAACGTAGTAGATAGCCCCTTTTCGTGGCGTGCGGTCAGCTCAATGCTTATCTCCGTGCCGGAACTGACCCAATTGCTTGTTAGTCGCGGTGATATACGGACTGTTTGGTGCTTTGGAGCCTCAAAACAGTCCCTATTCCACCACAACTTGGAAAGGGCGGCCGGTACCGGATGAGTGGTGCTGGCGGGTTAGGGCGGTTTAGGCCTGTTTGCGGTGCTTCCATTGCTTGCGGCACCAGCGCATGAGCGCCTTTATGACGGGAATCGTGATGAGGATGGTCCATGCGGGATGGGGCTGCCCCAGGCAAAGCCACATATAGAGAAACCATGCAATGGCGGCTGCTGGATAGAGGCATTCAATGAGCCTTGACAAATGGCGTCGATCGATAAAGTCGCCAAGCGCGTAATAGACGGGAATCAAAAAGACGAGGAAGAGTCCCGTAGCCCATGTGCCGTAGACAATGCCGAGCACCAGATGGGCGAGGGCGACAAGCGCGGGGAAGGGGAATTTGTTCCATGTACGTCCGACCTTGGTGTGGAAATGCTTGCCATGATGGTCGAGCTTGTCGTGTGCTTCCTTCCAGCTGGAAAACGTCTCGCCGTCGATGGTGACGGTGCCGCCGTCATTGGTATGTACACTATGTCCATCGTCCTCAAGCGTATCGATATGCAATCCGCCCGGCCCCACATGGACCTCTTCACCTTTGTTGGGATCAATAACGTGGATGCCGCGCGCGAGGGAAATATCGACAAGTGGCTTATCGCTGCAATCAGCGTGCTCAGTAGAAGCCTCGGCCTCTTCGGCCTTATCTGAAGCTTTGGCGCCGGCGTCGCTGTCCTGCGCCTCATCATCAGCCTGCGAGTCGTCAGTGCTATCCACCGCCTCCCCATACAGCAGCTCATCCAGTGACACGCCATACAGCGCGGCGAGCGCAATAAGGTTATCGGTGTCGGGCGAGGATTCGCTGCGCTCCCATTTACTGACAGCCTGACGACTCACGCCCAGCTGGGCGGAAAGCGTCTCCTGAGAAAGCCCGGCAGCCTTGCGGCGATCAACGAGCCGCTGCGCCATCGCAAGATCCATGGTGGTTCCTTTCGTTTGGTGGTCGAATTGGAATGAGGCGAGTATGCCGAGAACAACCGGTAGCGACCACCATTTCTAGTTAGAATCTGCCCCAACCCTACCGCAACTACCGGTAACAACCCCTAACGACCAGCCATTTCAGGACAAATGTCAGTGCAAGTAGCAGCCAAGAGCCCCCACTCAGTAAGTTGCGGTGGAATAGTTCCTAGTTTCAGCCATTTGCGGGCTATGCAGGAACTATTTCACCGCAACTTAATTTCAGACCAGGCACCCGCAGCAAGAAGACGAATAACCTCGGCGAGTATGTAAACGCAGGGCCCTCCGACCCCGCCCGACGATTTCGATTGGCGACCTTTGACGGAGTCAAGGGAGGAGCCAAATCGAAATACGTCGGGCGGGGTCGGAGGGCCCGATGAGATAGATTTCGGCCGAGGCTATTCGTCGCCGAAGCTGATGCCCAACGCCTTGGCCTCGCGCACCAGGTCGCTCTGGGGATCGACATACTTGAGCTTGCCGGCGACCTCCTCGAGCGGCATGTGGCACATCTTGCCGTCGCGCAGGGCAATCATGTAGCCAAACTCGCCGCGCAGACAGCCGAGCGCTGCCTCGACGCCGCACTGGGTCGCAAAGATGCGGTCCTGGGCGTCGGGCTGACCGCCGCGCTGCGTGTGGCCGGGGATGGCGACGCGGGTCTCGCGACCGGTCTTGGCCTCGATCTCCTTGGCGATGTCGTAGACAATCGACGGGCTCGTACGCTCGGCGAGCTTCTTCTTGTACTCCTTCTTGGGCAGAGCCGCGTCCTCCTTAGAGATGGCGCCCTCGGCGACGGCCACGATGGTAAAGCGGCTGCCGGTCTCCATGCGATGCTCGATGGTCTTGATGACGTTATCCATGTCGTAGGGGATCTCGGGAATCAGGATGACATCCGCGCCGCCCGCGACGCCGGCATATAGCGGAATCCAGCCGACTTTGTGTCCCATGATCTCGATGACGAACACGCGACCGTGGCTCGAAGCGGTGGTGTGAATGTCGTCGATGCACTTGGTGGCGACGTCGATGGCGCTCGTAAAGCCAAACGTCATCTCGGTGCCCCAGGTGTCGTTGTCGATGGTCTTGGGCAGGGCGATAACGTTGAGGCCCTCTTCGCGTAGGCGGTTGGCGGTCTTGGTGGAGCCGTTGCCGCCCAGCATAAACAGGCAGTCGAGCTGTAGCTTGTGATAGGTGTGGACCATCGCGGGCACCTTCTCGACGCCGTCGGCCTCGGGAATGTCCAGACGCTTGAACGGCGTACGGCTCGTGCCCAAGATGGTGCCGCCGCGGGTGAGGATGCCGCTAAAATCGGCGGGCGACATGACGCGGAACCTGCTGTAGATAAGGCCCTGGTAGCCGTCCTCAAAACCGTAGATTTCGATAGGTTCTTCGCTATTGGTCATGAGCGTTTTGACGATGCCGCGCATGGTGGCGTTGAGCGCCTGGCAGTCGCCGCCACTGGTAAGAAGACCGATCCTAAGCATGATGAATCCTTCCGGGCAAGTTATAACATGCGCATAAGTTTACCCCCGCACACTGTTGATACGGGGGTAAACGTGTTGGCTCAAGCGTATGGAAATGTAAGCAATGTTGGAAATGCGCAAGCCGGTGGGCAACGCGGAATAAAGCACGGAATGAAGAGTGCGGAGCTGGCGTGGCGGGGTATGCTGGAGGGGACCATCAACCCAGCGAAAGGGGAGAGCATGACGGATCAGGAAACGCCCGAGCGCGCACATGTGACAGCCGACGATATCGAGGCCGCCAACGACCTTATCGACTTTATTGAGGCATGCCCCAGCATGTTCCATACGGCGGCGACCATTATGGCCGAGCTCGACGAGGCGGGCTTTACCTACCTGCCCGAGAACGCGGCATGGGACATCGAGCCAGGCGGTCGCTACTACACGCAGCGCAATACCTCGAGCGTTGTTGCCTTTAAGGTGGGCGAGGACCTGGCTGCGACATGGGGCGAGGACGGCGTTGCCGGCGACTATCATTTTCAGCTCACGGCGTCGCACAGCGATTCGCCGACGTTTAAGGTCAAGGCTGTGCCCGAGCTCGATGGCGCAGGCGAGACGTTGCGCCTGAACACCGAGGCCTACGGCGGCATGATCGACTACACCTGGTTCGATCGCCCGCTGGCGCTCGCGGGCCGCGTGTTGGTACGTGAGGGCGACCGTATTGAGAGCCGCCTGCTTGCCACCGAGCGCGAGGTCGCTATCATTCCGAGTCTTGCCATCCACATGAACCGCGGCGTTAACGAGGGCTTTGCTCCCAACCGAGCCGTCGACCTGTGCCCGCTCATCAGCGCCGGTGACCTTAAGCAGGGCGACTTTGACGCCCTGATTGCCGACGAGCTGGACGTCGAGCCCGAGCAGATTTTGGGCCGCGACCTGTTCCTGGTCAATCGTCAGGATGCGCGCATTTGGGGCTGGGCCGACGAGTTTGTCTCGACGCCCAAGCTCGACGACCTGGCCTGCGCCTACACCTCGCTGCAGGCATTTTTGGGTGCCGAGAATACGCATGACGTCTCGGTCTTCTGCTGTTTCGATAACGAGGAGGTCGGTTCCGAGACCAAGCAGGGCGCCATGTCGACGTTCTTGGCCGATGCACTGCGCCGCATTAACGGATCGCTGGGCTTTGACGGCGAGTCGTACCATCGCGCGCTTGCCGCCTCGATGCTCGTGAGCTGCGACAATGCACATGCCGTGCACCCCAACCACGCCGAGAAGTGCGACGCTCGCAATCAGGTTGTGCTCAACGGCGGCATCGTCATCAAGGAAGCCGCCAACCAGCACTACTGCACCGATGCCTTTAGCCGCGCGGTGTTTCAGGCCATCTGCGATGACGTCGACGTGCCCACGCAGGCCTTCGCCAACAAGAGCGATATGGCCGGCGGCTCCACGCTCGGTAACCTGTCCAATATTCAGGCGAGCATGCATGCCGTGGACGTGGGCCTGCCGCAGCTGGCCATGCACTCGAGCTACGAGACCGGCGGCGTACGCGACGTCGTGTACGCCATCCGCGCCCTCACCGCCTTCTACGAGCGAAACCTAACCATCAACGGCGCCGAAAGCGTGGAGTTGTAGCCATGGGCACCGAGGTCGACGAATCGGTTCGCGCTCCGGAGGACAGCCGCCCGTCTATCAGGCATTTCAGTCTTATGAATTCACTGCTCGCGGTGGTCAATCGAAGCCCCCACGACTCTATGGACAGTACACTCGCCCGCTATTTTCTGGAGCGGTTCGACCGACTCGCCGACCTCAACGTCTATGACGTAGCCGAGGAGTGCTATACATCGCGTTCGGGGATTCGGCGTTTCTGCCAATCGATTGGTTTGGATAACTTCTCGGACCTTAAATCCTATGCGTGGGAATGGTCGTGTCACCGCCGACTATTCTCACGCTATACCGACCATGAGAACTACCGGGACTACCTCGTTGCGGCGCTCGCCGAGATGGACCGTACGATCAACGAAGCTATTTCCGAGGAGACGCTCGATCGCCTAGCGCGGCTGTTGCATCGGTCCAAGCGCATCGTGATCCTCACATCGGACTTTTCGAGCGGCGCAGTGAGACAGTTTCAACAGTCGATGCTCTACCTGCACAAAGTAATCGATATCGTCACCGATTCGACGGGCGATATCACTCAACTCGAAGCGTTGGCCGGCGACGACGTCCTCGTCGTTATCTCGGAGCACGGAAATTACGCACGTGCTGTTCGCACTGCTCTCGCGGATTCACCGGTCGTGAGCGTGCTCGTCACTGTCGATGCCAATGGCGAGATCATGGCGAACTTTGCATATGCCGTTCGCCTCTCTCCGGAGCCGGCAACAGAGGGACGCACCGTGTTCGTGCAGTACGGGATTACCTATCTCTTCGATCTTCTCTACAACCGATACTTTGTTCTCTATGGCGGTTCCGGGCTCGCTCGGTTCGCCTAGGGTCCAAATCCCGAACCCCGTGCCGAGAGGGGTCCGTTATATGATGCAGCCATCAGCAAGCGCGCGCTGAGATGTACTACATCAACGGTGAAGGGATAGGCTTCATGGCAGCCAAGAAAGACTATGCAGCGATGTGCTCGGCCATCGTGTCCGCATGCGGTGGCGAGCAAAATATTGCCAACGTCGCGCACTGCATGACCCGCTTGCGACTTCAGCTTAAAGATGCCAGCACGTTTGACGAGAGCGCGGCAAAGGCGGTTTCCGGCGTGATCGGGCTCGTCGTCCAGAACGGTGAATATCAGTTTGTGATCGGACAGGACGTGCCGAGTCTTTACGAGGAGTTTCTCAAGATCGAGAGCATTGCGGCGGGCGGCTCGGTTGACGATCCGCAGACGGCAAAGGTCGACCACAAGGATCACGGAAGTGTCGTCAACGCTATCCTCTCATTCCTTGGCGGAACGTTTTCCCCGGTCATCCCGGTCATCGTCGCCGGTGGTCTGACGGGCGCTGTGCTCACGCTCCTCGTCAACTTCTGCGGCGTTTCGAGCGATTCGGGCACGTATCAGTTCTTTTCCTGCATCAACCAGGCGACATTCTATTTCCTGCCGGTCTTTATCGGCTTTTCCGCCGCCCAGCGTCTCAAGTCCAACGGTTATCTCGGCGCCTTCCTGGGCGCGGTGTTGCTCTTCTACACCATTGGTCAGGGCAATGATACCGTCTATGACTTCTTTGGTCTCGCCGTTCCCGCGGTGAGTTACAACTCCACGGTCTTCCCCGTCATCTTGGGCGTGCTGCTCATGAGCGTGGCTTACCGCTGGTTCCAGAGGGTTCTGCCCGAGGTTTTGCGCACGGTCTTCGTCCCGCTGCTCACCATGTTAGTGACCGTGCCCGTTACGTTGCTCGTCCTTGGTCCCATTGGCTACACTGCGGGCACTGTGCTTGCTGACGTGCTCATCAACGTCTATCGCGCTTGCCCTGCTGTAGCTGTCGCGTTCGTGGGTTGCTTCACCCCGTTCCTCGTCTTCTTTGGTATGAATAATGCGCTCTACCCGCTGCAGTTCATCCTTATGGCCGAGGTCGGTTCCGACCCGCTCATCTGTGCCGGCATGACCGCTGCCAACCTTGCCGTCGCCGGTGCATGCCTTGCCGCCGCAGCCGTCGAGACCAAGGTGGAGGAGCGTTCCGTCGCGGTGGGCGCCGGCGTCACGGCTATGTGCTCTATTACCGAGCCGGGTGTGTACGGCGTGCTGTTCACCAAGCGCTTCCCGCTCGTGGGCGCCATGATCGGTGGCTGCATTGGCGGCATTATCGCCGGCATCACCGGCATGACGCAATACGTCATCACGGCGTGCAGCTTCATTGCTTTCCCGGCGTATATCGGTGCGGACGGTTCTCTCACGAATCTTGCGCTTGCACTAACGGTCATGGCCGTGTCTCTTGCCTGCGCCTTTGTGTCGACGTTTGTGCTCGGTAAGCGCGCCGCCATCAAGGAGCAGACCGCGGAATAACGGGGCTAACTTCTGTCAAGTCACCTGAGCCGGGTGCCTTTTCTTGGCGTCCGCCGCTCGGGTTCCGTCGATTATTGGAGACAACCATGGCATACACTACCACGGCTTTCCCGGAGGGGTTTCTTTGGGGCGCCGCTACGAGCGCCTACCAGGTCGAGGGCGCTGCGTATGAGGATGGCAAGAAGCCGTCTCAGCAGGACATCATCAACCAGCATAGCTACGAGGAACGTGGGTTTGCTACGGCCGATATTGCGAGCGACCACTATCATCACTTCCGTGAGGATGTGGCGCTCATGGCCGAGATGGGGCTCAAGGCATACCGCTTCTCGATTGCTTGGTCGCGCGTAATCCCCGACGGAACGGGTGCCGTCAACCCGGCTGGCATCAAGTTCTATCATGACCTGATCGACGAGCTTTTAGCGCACGGTATTGAGCCGATCGTGACACTCTATCACTATGATCTGCCTTGGGCGCTCGTGGAGCGTTACGGCGGTTGGATTTCACGTCAGGTGGTCGACGACTTTGAGACCTACGCCCGTTTTGTGATCAACGAATTCAAGGGCCAGGTCAAGTATTGGACGACCATTAACGAGCAATCGATCATCGTTCAATACTGGACGCAGAAGTGCTTTATCCCCGAGGAAATGCGGGGCGACAATCAGCTGCGCTACCAAATCAACCATCACATGAACCTAGCGCATGCCGTAGCGTGCAACTTGGTTCACGAGCTCGTGCCCGACGGCATGGTGGGATCTGTAATCGGCTATTCGCCCATTTACCCCCTGACCTCCCATGCCGAGGACGTGATGGCCGCGCAGAACGCGCACGACCTGCGCAACGGCTATTACCTGGATATCTACTTCAAGGGCCGCTATACAGATTCTGCCATGGCCTATCTTGAACGTCACGGTTTGGCGCCCAAGATCGATCCGGGCGATATGGAGCTCATTGCGAGTGGCACGTCTGACATGCTCGGCATCAACTACTATGCGAGCGAATGTGCGCAATGGTGTCCCGACGACGGTTCCAAGCAGATGCGCTGGAACGGCGTGAACCTCACCGGTAAGAAAGGTGACATCAACGGGTTCGAAACCCATCCCGGGTTCTACGAGATGTGCAAAAATCCCAACCTCGATACGAACGATTGGGATTGGGCGATCGATCCGATCGGTCTTGAGTACCTGCTGCGCGATATCTATATGCGCTACAACAAGCCGCTCATGGTGTGCGAGAACGGGTTGGGAGCGTTCGATGAACTCACGGCGGATGGCCATGTGCATGACCCGTACCGAATCGACTACCTGGAGAAGCATATCGCGGCCATGAAGCGTGCCATGGATTACGGCGTAGAGATGCTTGCTTATTGTCCGTGGTCGGCGCTCGACCTGCTGTCGACGAGCAACGGCGTCAAGAAGCGCTACGGCTTTATCTACGTCGATCGTACCGATGACGACCCGCGCGAATGCAAACGTTACCGCAAGGATTCTTTTGCCTGGTACAAGGATGTTATCGAGAGCAATGGTGCCGGCCTGAGCTTGTAATTAAAACGATCGTCGACGTTATGGGTTGCATATTCGTAAATGAGAAGGCCGACGCCCATTTGGGCGCCGGCCTTTTTAGTGCTCGATCCAGCAGCGAAGCGTTTCGCCGGCTTGCAGGTGACGCAGATTCTCTGCGGCAATGTCGACCACATTGTTGAGCGTGGCGGCCAGGTGGAACCAGCCCGAAACGTGCGGCGTGATGAGCATGTTGGGCGCATCCCACAGCGGGCTTGCGGCGGGCAGCGGCTCGGGGTCGGTGACGTCGACCGCGGCGCCGGCGAGATGTCCCGACTCCAGAGCGGCAACCAAGTCCTCGGCGACCACAAGATCGCCGCGGCCGCCGTTGGCAAAGAAGGCGCCCGGCTTCATCGCGGCGAAGAACTCGGCGTTCGCCAGGCCGCGGGTCTCGGGTGTGCTGGGCATAAAGGATGCGACGACATCGGCCTCGGCCAGGCGCTCAGACAGGGCATCTATGCCGTCCATGTCCTCAAATACAATGGGGTAGACGAGCGGATGGCGCTTGATGCCGCGGACGTGTGCGCCCATGCTGCGGCAGAGCGTGGCAAAGTGGCCGCCGATATCGCCTGCGCCCAGCACCAGCACGTTGGCATTTTTGAGCGAGGTAACCGGCCCCAAATCCTCCCAGCGATGCTCGCGCTGCAAGTCGTGATAGCCGGGCAGGCGCTTCATCATAGAAAGAACCATGGCAAACATGTGCTCGCTTACGGCCTGACCGTAGGCGCCCACCGAGCAAGACAGTTTGGCGTCGGCTGGTACGGTGCCGGCGGCAAGGTAGTCGTCATAGCCGGCGGTCTGCAATTGCAACAGCTGGAGGTGCTTGCACGCGGTAAGCAGGGCAGGGTCAATGTTGCCCAAGATCACGTCGGCATCGGTGACCTGTTCACGTGTGGCGGCGTCGGAGCTCGTGTAGATAAAGTCCTCGCCCGGAGCACTCGACTTAAGAATTGCGCGATGGCGGTCGTTGACAGGCAACAAAACCAGGATGTTCACAAGCAGTCCTCTCCGCCCAACCTGCCAAAAGGGGACAGATTAATTTTGGCATGTTTTATCAGGCAAAACGTTCAAATAAAACGCCGGGCTACGCGATGGTTAGCATATCCATCGCGTAGCCCGGATATCTACAGCTACCAGCTCAGCAGCTCGTAACCATCCTCGGTCACCACGAGCTGTACCTCGCACTGGGCCGAATCGCTGCCGTCCTTGGTGCGCACGCACCAACCGTCACCCTTGCTAATCTTGATGTCGGGCGCTCCGGCATTGACCATGGGCTCGATGGTAAAGACCATGCCCGGGGCCATGATGGTGTCCACATCGGGTGCCTCGGTGGTAAAGCCCACAAACGGGTCCTCGTGGAACTCCTTGCCAATGCCGTGTCCGCCGTACTCGCGCACCACGCTAAAGCCGGCGTCCTCGACGGTCTTTTGCACGGCCTCGGCCATAACGGACAGCGGTAGCCATGGCTTGACGGCCGCCAGACCCGCCTCCACGCTGGCGCGGGTGACGTCGACCAGGCGTTGGCGCTCGGCAGAGACCTCGCCGATGCAGAACATGCGGCTCGAGTCGCTAAAGTAGCCGTCCAAGATCGTGGAGCAATCCACGTTGATGATGTCGCCTTCGTGCAGCACATCCGTATCGCAGGGGATACCGTGACAGACCACGTCGTTGATTGAGGTGCACACGCTCTTGGGATAGCCCTCGTAGTTGAGATCGGCCGGCGTGCCACCGTGCTCGACGGTGTAGTCGTAGATCATCTGATCGATCTGGTTGGTGGTCATGCCTGCGGCGATATGCTCGCCTACGTAGTCGAGCACGCCCACGTTGATGGCAGCGGAGCGCTTGATGCCCTCGATGTCGGCGGGCGTCTTGTAGAGTGTACGGGGCAGAACCTCCCAGCCCTCTTCCCACAAGCGCTCGAGGCGCTCATCAAAGGCGCTGTGGCATTTCTTGTATTTTTTGCCGCTGCCGCACCAGCAAGTGTCGTTGCGGCCAGGCACGGGTCCTTTGTCATACATGGCTAACTTCCTTTCATCCGCAGCTAGTATAGCCCACCCACGCGTCCATAAAAGTTGCGGTGATATAGTTCCGATCTAAGCGGTTTAACAGCATAAACAGGAACTATATCACCGCAACTGATGGAGCGGGATGGCTGACACTGGCTGCTGCGTGGTTTTGCTAGTAGCTCACTTGGCAGGGAATGCCGAGGGCGCGCACGCGTGCGGCGATCGTGTCGAGCACCTCGGGCGCCGCTTTGGCAAGGCCGGCGATTGGTGTCTCGCGCGCCACTGTGTAGATGGTCGCCTCCTGCGGGCGAATGCGCTCGAGCGCCGCGAGCCAAGGACCAACGTACTCCTCGCCGGTGTTATCGAGAGACTTGCCCCGGTACTCACCGCTCAAAAACATCGTCTGGATAATGACATGACCGTTAAAGCTCGCGAACGTCTCGATCTGGTGCTCCACATCGTAGGGGCCAACAGGCTGGTCGAGCAGCTGGATAAACGCCGGGTCGACGGTATCGAGCTTGAGGATGTTGTCGTCGACCATCATGAGCGCATCGTGTACCTGGGGACGGTCGGCGCGCGTGCCGTTGGAAAGCACGGCGATCTTGGAGTTTGGGGCAAGCTCGTCGCGCAGCGCGACGGCGCCGGTGATGGCCTGCGGAAACTCCGGTGCGGCAGTGGGCTCGCCGTTGCCTGCGAAGGTGATCACATCGGGGAGCTCGCCCTCGGCTGCCATCTCGCGCAGCTTTGCCTCGAGCGCGTTGAGTACCACGGCAGCTGTGTTGTACGGCTCATGGCAGGGGCGCTCGGCGTTGAGGCCGTTTTCGCAGTAAATGCAGTCGAACGTGCAGATTTTGCCGCTGGCCGGCATCATGTTGACGCCGAGCGAGAGACCAAGGCGACGGCTGCGAACGGGCCCAAAGATGGGGCTGGCATTCAAAAACGTAGACATAGGCATATGCTCCTCAAGACAATTGTGCCTAAGCATAGCATCGGCTCCAGAGTAAGGTGCGGGCTCTCGCTTTACAAGTTTCGTTTTTTCACGTCGCTCATTATGCCGTGCCATGAAAAGCCTCGGGTCGGGTACAGTTAATCTGTTAACAAGGCGTAAGGCAATACGGGTCCATCCAACCGCACTGACGTGCAACTGGATGAGCATTGATGATGGGGGCACAACATGGATTTTACGGTCGAGAATGCGGGCAACACGATTGCCTGTCGCGAATATGCCGGCCCGGATGTGTCGCCTGATGCTCCTGCCTTGGTGTGCGTGCACGGCGCTTGTGTCGACGGCACATTTTTCGACGGTATCGCTTGTGAGCTCAGCCGCAACTACCGCGTAATTGCCTACGACCGCCGCGGCTGCGGTGGCAGCAGCGATGCGGCAGACGGCAGCTATGATCTTGCCGCCCAGGCCGCCGACCTGCAAGTCGTGATCGAACACGTTGGCGCTCCGGCAAATGTGCTTGCGCACAGCGCCGGTACGTTGGTGGCGCTGGAGCTTCTTCGCACCGAACCCCATCTCGTCGCCCGTGCGATTCTGCATGAGCCGGCTGTGTCGGCCGAAGGCGTCGGTATGGGCGCAGCTCCGGTTTTGCTCGATATGATTGCGGCTGGAAAGGTTTCAAGGGCGCTCCGGCTTTTCTTGGGAGCCCTCGGCGACTTGGACCCCGAGGCTCCCGGGACGACCGAAGCGGAAGCCAAACATGCCCTGCGCAATGGTCGTTGCTTTATGGCGAACGAATATGGAACAAATATGACATATGCTCCCGACTGGGAGCGCGCCCGCGCGTCAAAGGCGGTGTCGGCCGTGTTTTTGGGCGAGCTCTCGGTCGGTACGCCCCGCGAGGCTGGTACGCGAGCGGCTGCCGAATATCTCGATTGCCCCCTCGTGACGATCCCGGGCGCGCATAACGGTCTGCGCGATCGACCCGTTACGGCGGCAAACGCCGTTCGCGATGTCTTGGAGCGTTAGCACGCTCGATGACCTGCGGGGAGAGGGGCTGTTAGCGTTTCGTCATTGTTAACGAATGCGCCAATAACCACGCGCCCGCGGCTCCATCACCGCCGTTTGCCGGGTCATAAAAATGTAACAGCATTCACGTGCTTACCTGCATCGGCAAGGTGTTACCCTTTTAGCATTATGGAACCCACCGCTACCATGCGAAACTATCGAAAGGGCCCCATATGCTCAAAAATCACGAGGTCAATCTAACCGATGAGGAGGCTGCCGCTGAGGTCGCCCGCGTCGCGAAGACCTACCCCGTGGTGCGTTTGCTGTCGGCCGATCAGATTAAGAGCGAGCCTAACTGCCTGCTCGCCGGCAATCGGTGCCCTTGTCTGCGTCAGTCGAGTCTTGAGGCCTTGGCAGATTCCGATGAGGTGTCGGAGCAACTGCTCAACGATGGTGTTGAGTACCGCGCCCGCCTACGCCCTCTGAAGGTCGAGGGCGAGCCTCACGTCCTGCTGATGGTGCGTCCGATCGATGAGCAAGAGGCTGCAGAAGAGGACCTCGTCTACACCGACGTGCTGACGAGTGTGCGCAATCGCCGATATTACGAGGAAAAGCTCCGTAGCGCCCGCATGAATGCCGGCGTTGCGGTGATCGACCTTGATGATTTTAGGGTCTTCAACGATACGTGTGGCCGTCATGCCGGCGACCTTGTGCTCGGTGCCGTGGCGACGGCCATACGCAGCGGAATTCGTTCGACTGACGAGCTTGTACGCTATGGCTGCGACAAATTTGTGGTCGTCATGCCCAATATTCCCTCCGATGACTTCACCCGTCGCCTGCATCAGGTGTCCGATGCCGTTCATGCCACGATTGTTCCGGGCCATGAGTACGTGAGCTTGACGGCATGTGTTGGTGGCGTTCGCATTCATGGCGAGACGGTCGATGAGGGCGTTGGCCGCGCTGTCCAGTTATTGAGCCGCGCTAAGGCAAAAGTCGGTACGGTCGTGACCGATGCCGATTCCATCGAAGCCTTCCAAAGCGAAAAGCCTTTGGTGCTTATTGTCGATGACTCCGAGATGAACCGAGCCATTCTCAACGAGATGCTCAAGGACGAGTATTGCATCCTCGAGGCCGACAACGGTCTTACGGCGCTCGACATGGTCGACCGCTATGGCGATGAGTTGTCGCTCGTGCTGCTGGATATTGTCATGCCGGGCATAAGCGGCTTTGAGGTGTTGGCCGATCTGTCTCGCCGATCGGGTATCGACAATCTGCCTTTCATCATGATTTCGAGCGAAGATTCCGATGATATGGTTCTGCGCGCGTACGAGCTGGGCGCCTCGGACTATATCAACCGCCCGTTTGACTCCCGTGTCGTGCGCCGCCGTGTAAGCAACACCATCCGCCTATGCGCTAAACAGCGCCGCCTGACGAGCCTGCTGTCCCAGCAGTACAACGAGCGCGTCAAGAACAGTCGCGTGCTCATCGACATCATGGCCGGCGTCATGGAACTTCGCAACGGCGAGAGCGGCAGGCACGTTACGAACATCGAGAAGCTGACCGAGCTGCTGCTTGACTGCCTGGTCCAGCGTAGCGACACGATCTCCCTCGACAATGAGGAGCGCTCCACGATTGCCCTGGTTTCGGCGCTGCACGATACTGGCAAGATGGCGATTGACGATGCGATCCTCAACAAGCCTGGGAGCCTTACGCCCGAGGAGTTCGAGATTATGAAGACGCATACCACGATGGGCGCCGACATGTTGCTTGAGCTGAGCCGCCATCACGTCGGCAATGCGCTTATGGAATATGCGTACCAGATTGCGCGTTGGCATCACGAGCGCTGGGACGGCAAGGGTTATCCCGATGGCCTTAAGGGCGACGAGATTCCCATTGCCGCGCAGGTGGTCTCGGTGGCCGACGTGTATGATGCGCTGACGAGCGTGCGCGTGTACAAGGACGCTATCCCGCACAAGGAGGCGATCCAGATGATCCTGGACGGTAAGTGCGGCACCTTTAACCCGCTGTTGCTCGACTGCCTGCTCGAGGTGCAAGACCGTATTGCCGAGACGTTGGCACGCCCCGCCGACGTTGTCGCGTTTCCCACGATTTAGTTTGACCAAAGGAGTTTTAATCCATGATTTCCATGCGTGAGGCGTATGAGAAGATCGGCGCTAATTATGATGACGCGTGCGCTCGGCTGATGGGCGAGGAAATGCTTGCCCGCTTTGCCCTCAAGTTTTTGGATGACGAGAGCATGGACAAGCTGGAGGCCGCCATGGCGGCAGGAGACGCCGAAGGTGCGTTTATGGCAGCGCACACGCTCAAGGGCGTGAGCCAGAACCTGGGATTCGATAATCTGTACGAGCCGGCGGTTGTGGTGACCGAAGCACTGCGCGGCGCCGATGCCGTTGACGGCGCTCGCGAGGGAATGCATGCGCTGCAGCAGCAATATGCGGCAACGATGTCGGCCCTGCGCGAGGCGGCTGAGTAAGGGCTTGCGTGCTTTGGACTGTGTGTCGGCAGCATATAGGTAAAAGGGCGCCCCGCCGGACCATGTGGCCGGCGGGGCGCCCTTTTGTGTTGTGCTGTCCGTGAACTAGCGAGCCTGCTTTACCTTGGCCGCCGCCTCGACAAACGACTTCCACAGGTTAAAGTCGGTCTCGAGCGTCTTCCACGTGTACTCAGGGTGCCATTGCACGCCCAGGCAGAAAGGCTGGCCTTCGACTTCGATGCATTCGGGAACGCCGTCGGTTGCCTTGGCGACCAAGCGCGTGCTCTTGCCCAGGCGATCGACGCAGCAGTGGTGCGCCGAGTTGGTCTGGATCAACCTGTGCCCGCCAACCGCGCGGTCGAGCAGCGAGCCCGGCACGACCTCGACGGGATGCACGGGGTCGTTGAGCACGTGGGTATGGCGCCACTGCGTGCGGCCCCCGCGAGCGCCCAGGCTCGGCACGTCCATGCACAGAGTGCCGCCGGTGGCGACGTTGAGCAGCTGCGTGCCGCGGCAGGTGGTAAAGAGCGGCTTTTTGGCGCGGAGCACCTCGCCGACCAGCTTAAACTCAAAGCTATCGCGGATCTCGCAGCAGAGGGTGGGGTCGTAGGGCCGATCATCGCCCCAGCGCTTGGGATTGACATCGGGGCCGCCGGGAATGGCGATGCCGTCGGCGATATCGACGTAATGACGGATAACCTCAATGTCCTCGGTGATGGACATCTGCAGCGGCAGGCCGCCGGCAGCAAGGATGGCATCGACAAAGACGCTTGCGATTTCCTCGTTGGGGGAGAGCGTCTCGCTCAAAAACGGCTTTGCCTCTTCCCAACGCGGTGCGACGAGGATGAGTGGGCGGTCGGCGGGGGCGACGTCGACGTGCGGGGTGTATGACGATGAAGTGCGAGTTCCGATCATGGGTGTAGCTTTCGAATCTGAAGGTGACAGGGCGCATGAGAGACGTAGGACAACACTTTCAATGGATTTGTCCCACGGGGTGGCTGGTTAGTGGCCCTTGATGGAGTTGAGGAAGTCCTGGGCGCGCTTGGTCTGGGGGTGGTCGAAGAACTCGTCGGGCGTGCCGGTTTCCACGATCTGTCCGTCGGCCATGAACACGACGCGGTCGGCCACGCGGCGGGCGAAGTTCATCTCGTGCGTGATGACGATCATCGTCATGCCCTGCTGGGCCAGACGGACCATGACCTCGAGCACCTCGTTGATCATTTCGGGGTCAAGGGCACTCGTGGGCTCGTCAAAAAGCATGGCCTTGGGCTGCATGGCGAGTGAACGGGCGATGGCTACGCGCTGCTGCTGGCCGCCTGAGAGCTGTGCGGGCACCTTGTCGGCCTGCTCGGCCACGCCCACGCGGCTCAGCAGGTCCATGGCACGCTCACGAGCCTCCTCCTTGGACACGCCCAGCACGTCGACCGGCCCCAGCATGACGTTCTGCAGCACCGTCATATGTGCAAACAGGTTGAACTGTTGAAATACCATGCCCAGTTCGGCGCGCATGCGGGCAAGGTCTTTGCCTTCCTGCGGAAGCGGCTGACCTTCGATGAAGATCTCGCCCGAGTCGATGGTTTCCAGGCGGTTGATGGTGCGGCACATGGTCGACTTGCCCGAGCCCGAGGGACCGATCACAACGACGACCTCGCCGCGGTCGACCGACAGATTGATGTCGTTGAGAACGTGTAGCTCGCCATAGTGCTTATCGACGTGTCTGAGCTCGATCAGCGGCTGATTGCCGGTGGAAGAGGTGCTCTGTGCCATGGTACTCGGCTCCTTATGGCTCGAAATGGTAAAGCATTAGCGGATGATGGTCGCGCCGGTCTTGTGCGAAACGTAGACAGCGGCTTTGTTGATCGCGACGTTGATGAGGATGTAGATGACCGCGATAACCAGGTAGACCGACACGAGGGCGTCGTAGTTGGTAATGAGCACGCGGGCGTTTTGCATGAGGTCGGGGTAGCTCACCACATAGGCGACGGTGGTGTCCTTGACCACGACTACAAGTTGTGAGATCAACGACGGAATAATAAACCGAATCGCCTGGGGCAATACGATTTTAAAGGTGATTTTAGCCTTGGAGAGACCGAGCGCCTGGGCCGCCTCGACCTGCCCGCGCGGTACGGCGTTGACGCCGGCACGGAAGATCTCGGCAAGTACGCCGGCTGCAGCGAGCGCGACGGGAAGCGTGAGCATCCAAAACGACGGCAGCGCAATCTTGTACTGGGGCAGCACCAAAAAGAAGAAGTAGATGAACAGCAGGCTCGGCACGCCGCGGAAGAAATCGGTGAGCACGCGGCAGACCAGCTGCAGCGGCTTAATGTCGCTCGTGCGGCCGAGCATAAGGGCTAAGCCCAGCACCAGCGCGATGGCGCCAGCGGTGAGTGCGACTTTAACGGTGCCCTCAAAGCCGGCAAGCAGGAACTTCCAGGTGGTGAGGTGCGTAAAGAAATACCAATAGTGGACCGAAAGCTGGCCGGTCACATAAAAGCGCTGCAACACGAGGACGATGAGCGCGGCGACGGCAACAAGCGAGATGGCGGTGCCGATGCGAATCTTGGCGCGCATCTTGGGGCCGGGAGCCTCGTAGAGTGCATCGCGCATGGTGAGTGCAGGGGAGGAATGCTTGCTCATCGGAGGATCCTCACCTTCTTATCGATGTGGTTGCCAATGTGGCTCACCACAAAGGCTGTGCCCAGGTAGCCGAGCGCCGAGATAAAGAACGCGGCGACGCCGCCGAGCGAGCGCGTGTTAATGTAGCTCACCACGCCGGTGAGCTCCTGCGGCTTAAGCGGCACCTGGCTGCCGAGCGCAGTGGTGAGCATGACGGCGATAAAGAGGTTGGTCATGGGCAGCACGCTCGAGCGCAGCGCCTGCGGAATCACGATCTTGGCGAGGATACGGTTAAAGCTCATGCCGAGCGAACGGGCGGCTTCGACCTGACCGACGCCGACGGTGTTGATGCCGCTCATAAAGTTTTCGGAGCCAAAGGCCGAGCCCAAAAGGACCGTGGCGACGATAACGCAGGTGCGGTAGGGCAGGACGACCTTGAGCGGCGGCAGCGCGTAGACGACGATGATGAGCAGCGCGATGCCAGGGATGTTACGGAAGACCTGGACATACAGGTCGCCAAAGACGCGCAGCGGCTTGAGCGGCGACACGCGCATAACGGTGACGGCGACGGCCAGCACCATGGCGATGACAAACGACTCAAGCGTCATGCCCCAGGTTGCGAGCAGCGCGTCGATATAGTTCTGGCCATAGAGCGACCAGAGTTCGGAGAGACTCATGCGGACCTCCCGCCGATAAGGAAAGGGGCTCCCGTGTGTACGGAAGCCCCGACAACTCAGTGAGGAAACAGTTTACCGCAATAAAGCGCATCATGCGTTTCCGTATGGTTTCGTTGCGGCCGTTACCAGGCTCGCTGCCTAGGCGCCGATCTCGGGCAGCTCGGGAACGTTGGTGTCGCCCGTGCGGTCGCCGATGCAGATCTGCCACAGCTCGGTCCAGGTGCCATCGTCCTCGATCTTCTTAAGGAAGTCGTTGACAAAGGCGACGCCGTCGGAATCGAGCGGCAGGCCGATGCCATAGGGCTCCTTGCTGCCGAAGGGCTTGCCGGCGATCTTGTACTTACCGGGCTCGCGGACTAGGGCGCTCTGCTGCATGTTGTTATCGATGACGTAGGCGTCAACGCGGCCCTGCTGGAGTGCCTGACGAGCCTCCTCGTCGGTCTTGAACTCCTGCTGGCTGGCCTTGGGAGCGAACTCCTCCAGGATGGCGGGGCCGTTGGAGCCGGACTGGACGGCGACGTTCTTGTCGGCCAGGTCGTCGACGCTCTTGATGTCGTCGTTATCGGCGAGTACCAGGATGGCCTGCTGGGTGTAGTAGTAGGGACCGGCAAAGGAGACGAGCTTCTTGCGCTCATCGGTAATGGTGTAGGTGGCGAAGACGGCGTCGACCTGGCCGTTCTGCAGGACGGACTCACGCGTGTCCGAGGTTACCTGGGTGATCTCGACCTTGTTCTCGCCCAGAATGTAGTTGGACAGGAGCTGTGCGATACCGGCGTCGAAGCCGCGGGTCTGACCGTCTTTCTCGTTGAGGAGGGAGAAGAGCGTGGAGGTCTGAACGCCACCGATCTTAAAGACGCCGGCGTCCTTAACGGCCGTGGCCCAGGTGCTGGCGGCGATGGCGTCGTCATCGGCCTTGGGGCCGTTGTCGACGAGCTTGTCGAATGCCTTAGCGTCGAGCGTGGTGGAAACTTCGGTATCCTCGGAGCTCTTGGAGGAGCCGGCGGCGGAACCCTTGTCGGCTTCGGCGCTGGTGTCGGAGCAGCCGGCAAGACCAAGGCCGGCGACGGTTGCGAAGGTGGCGGCAACGAAGCCGCGGCGGTCGAGAACGACCTGCTGGGAGAGGTTCTTGCTCATGGTAGAACACCTTTCTCAATAAAATCCCTAGCGGTTGAGTAGAGTTATACCCTATCGCGCTCAAATGGGTCAACACGAAATAACTCAGAAACATACTTGCCTTATGGGTTATTGTACCTACCAAAAAGGGACAGGTTTATTTTGGCAGGTTTTATCTGGGCAAACGTCAGTTATTGCAGCTGAAATAGTGTTTCGCGGACGACATGATCGCTCACAGCGGTCGTTATAATGGCGGCAGCGAAAACCACCACAAAGGGGACAGGCACCTTTGTGGTGGTTTTCTCTAGTGCTGATTGAGTAGCCTTACGGCTTCGGCGGCCATGTTCTCGACCGTCATGCCGTTCTGCGCGAGCAGTTCGTTGGGGTCGTAGCGGTCGGGGAAGCCCTTGGCGATGCCGAAGGTGCGCGTGCGCAACTGCGTGCATGCCAGATAACATGCCACGCGCTCGCCCCAGCCGCCGTCCAAGATGCCGTCTTCGAGGGTGACGACGACGCGATGCTCGGCGGCAAGGCTGTCGAGGAACTCGCGGTCAAGCTCGGCTGCGAAGCGCGGATTGACGAGCGTGGCCTCGATACCGTACTCGGCAGCCAAGCGGTTTGCCACGCGCTCGCCCAGCTCAAAGAAATCGCCGAGCGCGAGCACGGCAACGTCGTGACCCTGACGCACCACGTTGTAGCGAACGGCGCTGTAGTCGGTGTCCTCAGCGGGCGCCAAATCGGGGCGGCTTACCAGGCCGATGCCCGGTACACGGATCGCCACGGGATGCTCGCGATGGTCGAGCGACCAGCTCAGCATGGACAGGTATTCCTCCATGCAGGCCGGCGCTAGGTAGTGCATGTTGGGAAGACCGCCCAGCATGGAAATATCAAAGAACGAGAGGTGCGTCTCGGACGTGGTGCCAAAGATTGACGCACCAAACACCAGGATGGTTGCAGGGGCGTCGTTGAGGCACAGGTCGTGCCACAGCTCGTCGTAGGCGCGCTGCAAAAACGTGCCGTACACACCAAAGACTGGTTTGGCGCCCGAGCGCGCAAGCGCGGTGGCAAAGGTCACGGCGTGCTCCTCGGCAATGCCCGCGTCGACAAACTGCTTGCCGGCGGCAGCGCGAAGCTCGGGTGTAAAGCCCATGATGTAGGGCGTGGCGGCCGTGATGCCCACGACCTGCGGATCGCGCTCGATGGCGGCGCTGAGCGCCTCGCCCGTAATGTCGGCATAGGTGCGCGGCGCAGGCTCGCTCGGATGGCCCGGGCAGAGCTTGCGGCCGGTCGCCATGTCAAAGGGGCCTACGTGATGCCAGCGCTCGGGGTCGTTTTGGGCTGGCTCAAAGCCCTTGCCCTTGGCGGTCGAGACGTGCAGCACGATGGGGTGGTCGATGTCGCGCAGCTCCTGCAGCGCGTCGACGAGGGCCAACACATCGTTACCGGCGTCCAGATAGCGGTAATCGAGCCCCATCGCGCGGAAAATGTTGCGCTCACAGGCGCCGTTGCTGGCGCGCAGCTCGGCCAGATTGCGATACAGGCCACCGTGGTTTTCGGCGATGGACTGGTCGTTATCGTTGACGATGATGATCAGGTTGCTGTCGAGCTCGGCGGCATTGTTAAAGCCCTCAAACGCCAGGCCGCCCGAAAGCGAACCGTCGCCAATAACGGTAATGACGTTATACGTGTCACCCGCCAGGTCGCGCGCGTGGGCAAGGCCGCAGCCCAAACTCACCGAGGTCGAGGTATGCCCCATGGCAAACAGGTCGTGCTCGGACTCGTCGGGATTGGCAAAGCCAGAAGCCTCACCATAACGCTCCGGATCGATATAGGTGTACGCGCGCCCCGTCAGCGCCTTGTGGGCGTAGGTCTGGTGCGAAACGTCAAAGACAATCTTGTCGATAGGGGAGTTAAACACGCGATGAAGCGCAACCGTAAGCTCAACGACGCCCAGGTTGGGGGCAACGTGCCCGCCGACGGCGGCGGAGCTTTCGAGGATGGCGTGGCGAATCTCGTCGCAGAGCTGCGGGAGCTCGGCACGATTAAGAGCCTTGACGTCCTCGGGCGTTGTCGTTTGCGTAAGCAGCATCGTTGTGGGTTACTCCATGCGAATCGAGCGCCGGCGCTCCCTCGGCCGACACAATTGCACAAGACAGTCTCGCACATTTTGGCGTTTGATATGTGACGGCGGCGCGGTAATTCGCCAACTGGTGGGGCAAAACGTTTTGTCCGATGCCATACTGATAGTTTCGATGATGATTTTATTCAATGCGTGCAGGCCGTGGCTTGCCACCGTGAGCCGCTGGAAGGAGGCAGCATGTCCGATACCGTTCGTGCCGAGAAAATCGCGCACGAGGTCGACGATGCCGCCCGTCAGCTGGCCCAGGCGGGCCGCTTGGACCTGACGCACGAGTTTATCCAGCATGGCGACGTGACGGTCTATGCACATGTGACTTCGGTAGCGCGGGCGAGCCTGTCCTTTGCCGAGCGCTTGGGCCGTGCTGGCATTTCGGTCGACCGTGCTTCGTTGTTGCGCGGGGCCCTGCTGCACGATTACTTTCTCTATGACTGGCACGATCCCGACCCAAGCCATCGGCTGCACGGATTTCGGCATCCATTTTTTGCCCTGGCGCGTGCAGAGGAAGATTTTGAGATGACGTCTCGTGAGCGGAATATTATCGTGCGCCATATGTTTCCGCTGGTGCCGGTGCCGCCGACGTGTCGTGAGGCATGGATTGTGTGCTTGGCGGATAAATGGTGCGCGCTGCGCGAGACGGTCGCCGGCCGTCTGCCGCGCAAGGACGAGACGGACGATGGCGTGAGCAGCGAATCGAGTGAAAAGAGGAGAGGGTAGACGGTGGGAACCGCGATTGATATGGCTTTTGGCGGCGCGACGCTTGCCGCCTGCCCGCTCTCGGCACTGGTGCTCTCGTTTGCCTTTTACGGGTTTTGCGGTTGGGCATGGGAATCGACGGTCTGCGCCATGCTCAATCACGGACGATTTGCCAACAGTGGCTTTTTGCTGGGGCCGTGTTGTCCTATCTATGGTGTGGGCGGTATTGCCTGCTGGCTTTTGCTGCGCGGGATTCCGGATGCGTCGAGCCAGTTTGTCGCTGCAGCGCTCGTATGCAGCGTGATTGAGTACAGCGTAGGCGTGCTGTTGGAAAAAACAACGGGCGCTCGCTTTTGGGATTACTCGCACCTGCCGTTTAACTTGCACGGACGCATCTGTCTGTACTGGGCCTGCGCGTTTGGCTTGGGTGCGTTGTGTATTTGCCGTTTAGTGGAGCCGGCATTGCTGGGGCTGCTTGGCCATCTGCCGGTGCTGATTCTGCGGTTGTCCGCCTTTATCGTCGCAGTCATGATGATGGTCGACGCGTTGTGCTCGCTGGCGAGCTGGCGGCGTCTGTCCGATCAGCTGGAGCGCGTGCGCGCCGACCTTGCCGACCGCATCAATGAGTCGCTTGCCGATGCCTCGGACTCAATGCTCGAACGTATTCCCGATTCTACGATTGACTCGGTGACACAGACGCACATCCGTAGCCGTGCCGTTAACGCGTGGCTGGCCGAGCTGGGTGACGCCGCGCTCGATGCCCTGCGCGAGAAGGCTTCAATGCCGACGTTTATCGCGGATGGTGCTCGCGGCCTGGCACTTGCTGCCCGCCGCGTGGCCGATGCCGCGCCGAGCATGCCGCGTCCGTCGCTCAGTCGTCGCCTTGCCGGCAAGCGCATAAGCCGTCCGGTGCCGAGCGTGTCACTCAGCCGCCGCGACCTGCGCTTCTTCAATGCCTTCCCGCGCTTGCGTATCAACCGCTACGAGGGCGTCATCCGAGCTACCGACCTCCGCGACCGAGCCCGCGAGCTGTTCCGCCACTAGCCGGGACGGGCGCGCTCACGGCTTCCTTGCTCGCGTATTTCCCGTTGGTTTCGCGCCCGTTGCCGCGCCGTTTCCAAGATTGCGGCATCGTTTCCATTCGACAACGCAGCGTTTAACAACGCCGTATCTGGTCTACACCAGTTGCCCCTCGGCCGCATTATGGGCGCCGACAACGTTCATGCGACCAAGGGGGACGAATGTACGATACGGGATCGACAACGTTTATGCTCATCTGCACCATGCTCGTGTTTTTAATGACACCGGGTCTGGCGTTTTTCTATGGTGGCCTGTCCAGGCGCAAAAATGTCATCAACACCATGCTCATGTGCTTTGGCGTCATTGGTCTGGTTGGTGTGCTGTGGATTGTTGCCGGCTGGTCGCTGGCCTACGGCGGCGACGGTTCCAGCCCGTTTATTGGAGGCCTTGACCAGCTGCTGTGCCTGCCGGTGCTCAGCCAGGTGCTGCAGGCGGCCGAGGGCAATGCTGCGGACGGTGCCGTCTATCCTCAGATCATCAACATCGCCTTTCAGATGGCGTTCGCCATGATCACGGCTGCTATTGTCACGGGCAGTCTGGCCGGCCGCGTTAAGTTTGGTGCCATGACGGCCTTCCTGGGCATTTGGCTGCTTGTGGTCTATGCGCCGCTCGCTCACATGGTTTGGGGCGGCGATGGCTCCTTTATCGGTGATATTATCGGCGCGCTCGACTTTGCCGGCGGCGACGTGGTGCACATTTCGTCCGGTCTTACCGGCCTGATCCTCTGCTTAATGCTTGGCCGTCGTCGTGGCTTTGGCATGGTGAGCTACCGTCCACATAACGTGCCGTTTGTGGCGCTGGGCGCCGGCCTGCTTTGGTTTGGCTGGTTTGGCTTTAACGGCGGCAGCGAGTTTAAGGCCGACGCCGTGGCGGCACTTGCCATCCTCAACACCGTGACGGCCAGCGCGGCGGGCATGGTTTCGTGGCTTGCCGTCGAGCGCGTGCATACCGGCCGCCCCACGCTGGTGGGTGCCAGCACCGGTTTGGTTGCGGGTCTTGTGGTGGTCACGCCCGGGGCAGGCTTTGTCGAGCCGTGGGCAGCGCTGGTCATGGGCCTGATCGTCTCGCCCGTCTGCTACTTGGCCATCAGCCATCTTAAGACCAAGTTCGGCTACGACGATGCGCTCGACGCGTTCGGTTGCCACGGCATTGGCGGCATCTTGGGCGGCGTGCTCACGGGCCTGTTCTGCGTGCCGGAGCTCTCGTGGACCGGTAAGGGCGGCCTGTTCTACACGGGCGACGCGTCGCTGCTCATCTCGCAGATCTTGGGCATTGTGGTGACGGTTGCTATTGTGCTGGTGCTCGATTTGGTGATCGCCGCGGTGGTCAAGGTGCTGTTCCACGGCAGCCTGCGTGTGGACGAGGCCGACGAGGCGCTGGGCTTGGATGCGAGTCAACACGGCGAGAGCGCCTACCCTTCGTTCTCCGGACTCGATTAGCAGCTTCCCCAAGCACCGCACCTCGGCCTTCAATCGTCGTTTGCGTACCTTAAGTACGCGGCACTCCTCTTTCAGGCCGATCTGCGGCACTTGGGAAACCTGCTAAGACCTGTTAGTTGCACTTATCTGATCTACAAGGTTGGTCTGCGGCACCTGGGAAACCCGCGTCTCATGTAAAGGGATACGTTGATTATTGAGAGGAATTCATTATGAAAAAGATTACGGTGATCGTTCGTGCCGAGAAGCTTGAGGTTCTTAAAGACGCGCTGTTTGCTGCCGATGTTCGTGGTATGACTATCAACCAGGTGCAGGGCTGCGGCGCACAGCATGGCTGGAAGGAATACGTGCGCGGCAACGAGTTGCTTGTCAACATGATCCCTAAGGTGCAGTTCACCCTCATCTGCGCCGACGAGCACGTCGACGGAATTGTCGACATCATCTGCAACGCCGCTCGCACCGGTGCCGTTGGAGACGGCAAGATATGGGTCGAGCCGGTCGAGGAAGTTATCCGCATCCGTACCGGCGAACACGGCCCCTCTGCGGTGTAGAATCGACCGCCTGTCATCCGCAACGTTAAAATGCTGCAATGAGGCACAAGACTTGCGTTGCGGATGGACGGATTATGGGTCGTAATAAATATCCCGAGGAGACGGTCGCGAAGATTCTCGACGCGGCGCTGGAGCTATTCTGCGCACAGGGTTATGAGGGGACGAGCATTCAAGATATCGTCGACCGCCTCGATGGCATGACCAAGGGTGCTATCTATCATCACTTTAAGAGCAAAGAAGAGATTTTCAACGCCGCATTTGATCGGGCAATGGCTCCGATTGTTGAGCGCCGCCGCGCGACACTCGGTGCTGGCAATATGACGGGAGCCCAAAAGCTCAAACGACTTTATGCGCCCGAGTCCGTCGTTCCGCAAATCGATCTATGGGCTCGCATGCATCCTGCGGCAGATCCGGTAAAAAGCTCGCGGCTGCTGGCGATGCAGTACCAAGGTTCGTTTGACGAGTCGGCCGATGGCTATCTCCTGCCAGTGATCGAGGAGGGCATCGCCGACGGCTCCATTGCGTGTGCATGCCCGCGCGAAGCGGCGGAGGCGGTATCGTTGTTGGCGAATCTTTGGCTGTTGCCGCTGTTCCATCCGCTTGAGAACAAGGGCCGAATGCTCGCTCGCGCGCAATGTTTGGCGCAGATGGCGGCCGCGGTGGGGCTCGATTTGGGTAATGAAGTGCTCCAGACAACGGCTCAGATATGGGACGTATGGAACCGTGCTGGGTGGTAATATAGATACTGACGGTATGTAATTGATTTGTAAGGGTAGCCACGGCTGCCCTTTTCAAGTCATTAAATACATACTAATGGTATGTATAGGGGGCAGGCTTATGGCTGGAATGCGGAGGAGTAGAGTCTCGTTGACGCAAAAAACAGTGCAATCTATCAGGCTTTTCGGTCTTCTTGTTGCACTGCTGTGCGCGTATTCGATGTTGTCGGCACTGTGCTTTGCGTGCCCGCTTTACTTGTTCGACTGCAGCGGCTCATCAACGTTATATGGTGCCGTCGCGGCGATAGCGTTCGTGCCGGGCGTGCTTGCGACTTCGGCTGGCGGAATCTTGGCGGATCGCGGAGGTCATCGCGGGGCCCTTGTGGTGCTCGGCATCGTTCTGATGGCTGCATCACTGTTGTTTATCCCCATGAAGCGTTCGCTGCCTCTTGCCGTTGTCGTGGTAGCAATGCTTTGCGTCCAATATGGCATCCAATCGCTGCTGAAACCGATGCTTCAAATTGAGACGGTGCGCATGACGGGCCCAGAAAAGGTTGAGCGTGCCACTGCGTTGGTCTCGCAGATAACCATGGCGAGCAATATCTTGGGGCCTGTAGTCGGGACGGCAGTCTATGGGTGCTCGGTATCGATGCTCTATGCGAAACCGCGGCGTTGACGTTTGCGATGTCAGCCCTGCTGTTCGGGGGCGCGCTCAAGCGAAATGCCTCATCTGGAATGACAGGGGACAGTACGACTTGCTCGACATGCCGAAGCGATTTTCGGGAGTCGATTCGGTACCTGTTTCAAAACGAATCATTGCTCGTTGTGTTTTTGCTTGTGGCTATTTTGAACCTTGCGTTAGTTGGGTTAACGATTAGTGCTCCCGTTATTGTTGCAAAGCATCTCGGAATGCAGTCATCCTTTGTTGGGATTATTGAGGTAGCTATGGGCTTAGGTGGTCTTGTCGGCAGTGGTTTGGTCGGTATTTGGCCACATCGTTTTTCCTTCAAGGGCATATGTCGATATGTTGCGATGATTTGTTTTGGAGTCGTACCGATTATTGTCGCACTGCTGAGCGGTCCTGATGAATTAGCATTTGCCGCGCTTGCGGCCGGCTCGGCATGGGTCATGGCGTGGGCAAGCATTACATCGGTCGAAATCGTTTCATTTGTTCAGCGGTCAGCGCCAAAGGAACTCTGCGGAAAAGTGCTGGCACTCGTTTATATGACGCTTTCCTGTGCAACGCCTGTTGGCCAATTGGTTTACGGGCTCGCATATGATCGATGGACACCGGCGATTGTATTCGCAGGCATGTTGGCGGTGCTGACGTTGACGACGGCGCTGTTTAATCGGCTGAAAAGTCGCTTATGGCGAATGACTTAAGGCGCTGGGGGACCGTGAATTTGTGGAGGCAGTGGCACGTCGCGCCGGGACGGCATTGTTTGGGCATGCCTCTCCTTCGTCTACAATATCGTGCAGACGAAGGAGAGGCATGCCCATGATCAAGATGTTTGCGAGTGACTTAGACGGAACGCTGTTGAACGCCCTGCACGAGGCGGATGGGACCATCCGCCGTGCCATTCGCGAGCTGACCGAGGCTGGCCTGCATGTGGTTCCCGCGACCGGACGCTCGACGTTGCCAATCGGCGAGCATGGCTTCACAGGTCTGGCACTCGACGCCTGCTGCTCCAACGGATCCATCGTACGCGACAGCCATGGTGAGGTGCTCAAGACCTGGACCATCGACCCGCAGGTTACCGAGGAGCTGCTCAAGGCGTTTCCGAACATTTGCTTCGACTGCTCCACGCCCGACGGCATGTTCTCGAGCGGTTCGTTCGAGATGCACCAGGCGGGCTTTAAGAAGGACAGCCCTATCAAGCGCATCGTGATGCGCGGCATGCGCGCGCGTGGCGGGTATCACGAGGAGCAGTATTTCGATCAGTCAATCGGCGACATCCTGCGCCACGATGTGTGTAAGATCAACTGCCGCGTGACCTCGTCCGAGCTGGAGCGCGACCTTAAGGCATATTTGGCCGATCGCTCGGACCGTGTAGTCAACGCGCCGTTTGACCCGGTGATGTTTGAGATCACGGACGCGGCGTGCAACAAGGGTGAGAGTGTGGCTTGGCTGGCGGGCTACTACGGTATTGCCGAGGACGAGGTCGCGGTCTACGGCGACGGCGGCAACGATATCGCCATGCTCAAGCGTTTCCGCCACAGCTACGCGACCAAAAACGCAAGCGAGGCAGCCAAGGACGCCGCGAGCGCAACTATCGGCAGTTGCATGGTCCACGCCGTCCCCAAACACATGCTCGCCACCATGCGCAAGCAAAACTCCCGCACCGTCATCGAATAATGTGACAAAGGGATAGTCCCTTTTTCATGAGAACCCTGCACCTTCGGCATGCGAACATATATTCGTATATAATAACTAAGTTTTGATAGAATCGGTATCGTTGACGGCAGCTCCATGTGTCGGGCAGCGCCCTCCATCTGATGGGAGGTGATGCCCATGACCGATTTGATTGATTTCGTGAGACTTCTGACCGCTTTGGTCTCGTTCTTCACGGCACTTGTCGGCCTTTCCGAGGCACTCAAGCAGCGTTCGCAGCGCAACAGAAGGGGTCGCCGCCGCTAAGGCGTTGACCCCCTAATGCAAACAACGGCGCTGCCCAGCTTTCCAGAACTTGGGCTGCCGTCGACACTATTCTACCCACGAATGACATTTTGAACAATCGGCAATGCCGCTTCAAAAGCCAGGCACAACTGGCACAACCTAGGCGGTCGCTGAATGTGACAAAGGGACCGTCCCTTTGTCACAACCCAAATATTGCCTTTACGTGTTGATGCACACGGTGTGCAATAATACTCGCACTGTGCAATAGCGCACAGGCTGAGTAACAAGGAGGACGCTTGTCCCAGCTCGAGAAATGCGATCGCCGGTCCCTTCGCTCGCAGCGTGCCCTTCGCCAGGCGCTTGCCAGCGAGCTTGCCGAAAGCGGCGACCTTTCGCGCATTAGCGTCGCGTCGCTCACCGAGCGCGCTGGCCTTACGCGCCGCACGTTCTATTCGCACTACCGCGATATTCCCGACTTTATCAGCCAGATCGAGAACGGCCTGCTTGCCGAGATTCGCGAGCGGGTGGAGCTTATCACCGCAGCTCAATTACCTGATCTTTACCGCAACATCGACGAGCTCGAGCCGGCACCCGGTTCGGTTGAGCTGCTTCGCTATCTTGCGGCTAATCGCGACCTTATCGGGGCCTTGCTGGGCCCGGGCGGCGACCCCGCCTTTATTAAAAAGATCATCGACACCGCGCGTGAGGCTGTGGTGCCGCGTGCGCAGACGGGCATTTTGGGCCTGGCGCTGGGCACGTTCTTTGACTACTACGTCACCTACGTCGTGAGTGCCGAGGTCGGCATGATTCAGCGCTGGTTTGAGCGTGGGCTCACCGAATCGCCCGAGGCCATGGCGCGCATTATGACGGTGCTCGCTTTTGTGCGCCCTGGTGACCTGTATGGCCAACCCATCGATATCAACGTGCCGGAATACGGCATGAAGCTATTGAATCTACAGCTCGAGGACGCGGCCGACACCGCCGCAGCCGTCGAGTCCAACAACTAAGAGGAGAGACAATGAGCAAACTCGTCGAGGGTATTAAGGACCGTATGGTCGCTGCCGCGCGTGAGGCTGCACCCGCCGTGGTGGATGCCGCGCAGAAGGCCGCGACCGCGGCTGCTGAGAAAGTTGCCGAGGCAGTTGCCGATGCCAAGAACGCGGCAGGGGAGACGTCCGTCGCTAACGAGCCCGCCACCGCCGCCGAGCCCGTAGCCGCCGTCCACGCCCCCGAAGGCGCGATCTTCAACCCCGAGGCCGCCCGCGGCAACCTGCACCTGGGCATCGACGTGGGCTCCACCACCGTCAAGCTTGCCGTGCTCAACGACGACAACCAGATCGTCTACGCCAAGTACCAGCGCCACCACACCGACGTCCGTGCCTGCGCCCGCGACTTGTTCGAGGGCGCTGCGACCGTTCTGCCGACGGCCCAGATGACCTGCGCCATTACCGGCTCGGGCGGCCTGCTGCTGTCCCAGTGGCTCGACCTGGAGTTTGTCCAGGAGGTCATCGCCAGCAAGCGCGCCGTCGAGACTCTCATCCCGGCCACCGATGTCGCCATCGAGCTGGGCGGCGAGGACGCCAAGATCATCTACTTCGACAACGGCATCGAGCAGCGCATGAACGGCACCTGCGCCGGCGGCACGGGCGCGTTCATCGACCAGATGGCCACTCTGCTGCACACCGATGCCAGCGGCCTTAACGAGCTCGCGGCCAACGCCACCACCATCTATCCCATTGCCAGCCGCTGCGGCGTCTTTGCCAAGACCGACGTCCAGCCGCTGCTCAACGAAGGCGCCCGCCCCGAGGACGTGGCCGCCTCCATCTTCCAGGCTGTCGTGACCCAGACCATCTCGGGTCTGGCGTGCGGCCGTCCCATCCGCGGCAATGTCGCCTTCCTGGGCGGCCCGTTGCAGTATCTCTCCGAGCTGCGTCATCGCTTCTACCTCACGCTCAACCTGGACGAGAAACACCGTATCGTGCCCCAAAACGCTCACCTGTTTGTGGCGAGCGGCGCCGCCATGGCGCACGAGTCCAACAAGCTCAGCACGTTCCCGCAGCTCATCGAGGCCATCGACAGCCTGGGCGACACGCAGGGCGCCGAGGTCGAGCGTCTGGATCCGCTCTTTGCCACCGATGAGGACTTTGCCGAGTTCAAGGCCCGCCACGACACCGAGGTCGTCCCCAAGGGCAAGCTCGACGGCTATACCGGCCGCGTGTTCATCGGCATCGATGCCGGCTCCACCACCATGAAGGCCGCGCTCGTGGGCGAGGACGGTCAGCTGCTGCACACCTGGTACGGCAACAACAACGGCGACATCCTGGGCACGGCCAAGGTCATCATGGCCGATTTCTACAACCACATCCCCGCGGGCTGCACCATCGGCCACGTGACCACCACGGGCTACGGCGAGGCGCTGCTCATCGAGGCCCTCAAGGCCGACTCCGGCGAGATCGAGACCGTCGCGCACCTGCGCGGTGCCAAGGCGTTCCTGCCCGGCGTCGAGTTCATCCTGGACATTGGCGGCCAGGACATGAAGTGTCTGCGCGTTAAGGACGGCGTTATCGAGCACATTATGCTCAACGAGGCCTGCTCGTCGGGCTGCGGCAGCTTTATCGAGAGCTTTGCCGTCTCTATGAACATGGACGTGCGCGCGTTCGCCGATGCCGCCATCCATGCCAAGGCCCCGGTCGACCTGGGCAGTCGCTGCACGGTCTTTATGAACTCGCGCGTCAAGCAGGCGCAAAAGGAAGGCGCCACGGTGGGCGACATCGCGGCCGGCCTGTCCTATTCCGTCATTAAGAATGCCCTGTTCAAGGTCATTAAGCTGCGCGACCCCAAGGAGATCGGTAGCCAGGTGATCGTTCAGGGCGGCACCTTTATGTCCGACGCCACGCTGCGTGCGTTTGAGCAGCTCACTGGCGTTCACGCCGTGCGTCCCGACATCGCCGGCTGCATGGGCGCCTATGGTGCGGCCCTGCTCGCCCGCGATCGCGCCGGCGCCGACGGCACCTCGACCATCCTTTCGGCCGAGGACATCGCGCACCTTACCGTGACGCAAAAGCATGTCCGTTGCGGCCGTTGCTCCAACAACTGCCAGCTCACCGTCAACGATTTTGGCGGCGGTAGGCGCTTCATTACCGGCAACCGCTGCGAGAAGGGTGCCGGCCACAAAAAGCAAAAGACCGAGGCCCCCAACCTCTTCAAAAAGAAAAACGAGCTGCTCTTTAACCGCGAGGTCCTGAGTCCCGACGAGGCCCCGCGCGGCACCGTCGGCATCCCGCGCGCGCTCAACATGTACGAGAACTACCCCTTCTGGCACGCGTTCTTTACGCGCCTGGGCTTTAGCGTGCAGCTGTCCGATCAGTCGAGCAAAAAGACTTACCAGGCGGGCATCGAGTCCATGCCGTCCGAGAGCGTGTGCTATCCGGCCAAGATGAGCCACGGCCATGTGATGAACCTCATCGACCGTGACGTCGACTTTATCTGGATGCCGTGCGTGCGCTGGGAGCGCAAGGAGGATCCGACCGCTGGCAACTGCTATAACTGCCCTATCGTCATGAGTTACCCCACGGCGCTGGCGCTCAATATCGACGAGATCCGCGAGCAGAACATCGAGTTCCTGTATCCGTTTGTGCCCTATCACGACAAGACCGAGCTCAAGCGCCGTCTGTACCAGGTGCTCGCCGTCGACCGCGTGGCCGATGCTGAGGCCGGACGCGGTCGCGTGCGCGGTCCCAAGATCACGCGCTCCGAGGTCGATGCCGCCGTCAACGCTGCCTTTGAGGCCGACGCGCGCTTCCACGAGGACATCCAGACCATGGGCGAGGAGGCCCTTAAGTGGGTCGAGGACCACGGCGGCCATGGCATTGTGCTCGCCGGCCGTCCTTACCACAACGATCCCGAGATTAACCATGCCCTGCCCGAGCTTATCTCGAGCTTTGGCTTTGCGGTCTTTACCGAGGATTCGCTCGCGCATCTGGTAAAGCCCGAGCGCCCCATCCGCGTCGTCGACCAGTGGATGTACCACAGCCGCCTGTACGCCGTCGCCCGTTTTGTGACGATGCGCAACGATCTGGACCTGATTCAGCTCAACTCCTTCGGCTGCGGTCTCGATGCCCTGACTACCGACCAGGTGCAGGAGATCCTGGAGGCCAGCGGCAAGATCTACACCGTGCTCAAGATCGACGAGGTGTCCAACCTGGGCGCCGCGCGCATCCGCATCCGTTCGCTCATGGCGGCGCTCAAGGACCAGGAGGCCGAGCGCCTGGCCGAGGCCACGGCCGCGGGCGAGGCCTACGAGCAGGGCGATGCCGCGCCGGTGGCGCCCTCCACGGATGCCCCCGCGTTCGCGAGCCACAAGTACACGTTCGAGGCGCAGCGCGAAAGTGCTTCGACCGCGTGGCCCAAGGTGCCCTTTACCGAGCAGATGCGCGAGGAGGGCTATACCATCCTGTGCCCGCAGATGGCACCGATCCACTTTGACCTGGTCAAAGAGGTATTCCGCGGTGCCGGCTACAACCTGGAGCTGCTGCCCTCGACTGACCACGATGCCGTCGAGGCCGGCCTGCGCTACGTGAACAACGACATCTGCTATCCGTCGATCCTGGTGACGGGCCAGATCATGGAGGCCATCGAGAGCGGTCGGTACGACCTGTCCAAGACGGCCGTGGTCATCAGCCAGACCGGCGGCGGCTGCCGTGCCACTAACTACATCGCGCTCATTCGCAAGGCCCTGCGCGAGAGCGGCCACCCCGAGATCCCGGTGATCTCGCTTTCCGCCGTGGCGCTCGGCGAGGACAACCCCGGCTTTAAGATTACGCCGGCGCTGCTTAAGCAGGCCGTGTACGCGGTGCTCTTTGGCGACGTGATGATGCAGATGCTCTACCGCTGCCGCCCGTACGAGGCCACGCCCGGTGCCGCCAACGCGCTCTACGAGGAGTACATGGCGCGCGCCCGCAAGCTGGCGCCCAAGTTCAACCGCCACAACTACACCAAGCTGTGCCGCGAAGCCATCCGAGCGTTCGACACTATGCCGCTCGTGGGCGAGGGCACCAAGCCACGCGTGGGCGTGGTCGGTGAGATCTTGGTCAAGTTCCACCCCACAGCCAACAACCATGTGGTCGACGTGATCGAGCGCGAGGGCTGCGAGGCCGTGGTACCGGGTCTGCTCGACTTCTTCCTGTACTCCATGAGCAACGCCGAGCTGCAGAAGGATGAGCTGGGTAGCTCTGCTACCACGCGCGCTGGTATGCAGGCGCTCATCAAACTCGTGGACTGGATGCGCACGCCGGTGGAAGAGATGCTCGAAAAGTCCCGCCGCTTTGAGGCACCCGAGCGCATCGGCACCATGGCCGACAAGGCCCGCACGGTGCTTTCGGTGTGCAACAATATGGGCGAGGGCTGGTTGCTCACGGCCGAGATGCTCGACCTGATCGATCACGGTGCGCCCAACATCATCTGCACGCAGCCCTTCGCGTGCCTGCCCAACCACGTGGTGGGCAAGGCCGTGATCAAGGAGCTGCGCCGCCAGCATCCCGAGAGCAATATCGTCGCGGTGGACTACGACCCCGGCGCGTCCGAGGTCAACCAGCTCAACCGTATTAAGCTCATGATCAGCGTGGCTAAGGAAAACATGCGCGCCGGCAAGGGCTTTAAGCTCGAGAAGGTGGCGCCGCTCGCGATGGATGAGGTCACCGGCCAGATGCGTGCCCATGATGGCTGCGTGAGCTGTGGGCCGGCCAGCGAGGAGGCCGTTGCATCGGTCGCCAAGCGTCTGGGGCGCGGTATTAAGAAGTAGTTGGCCTACTTCGAGCCGGATATAAGACAAACGGGTGGTAGTCGTACCGGCTACCACCCGTTTTTGCTGGACATATGTTGCGCAAATGATCTCGCTGCAGCCTTCCGTGGGCTCGTATTTCAGAAGTGCGGTGAAAAACGCGAACCTCCCGAGCACACCGCCTTTTTAGACTCCCGCGACCTGCGGTTTTGTTGTCAAAAAAGCCGATCTGATCGGCGAAACCCGATTTTTCCCGCACTTCCGAAAACAGCGGTTCATCAGCGCCAAAAAATGGCCTCAAAATCGAGAGTTAATGAACAAATGTAGCCGTTCGCCGCGAAATACCGTCCGCTTATAGAACCCACCCCCGGCTCGCGGCCTCCTTACGGTTGAATAAATACACATCTATGGAATTACGTAAGAGAGGACCGTCCCATGAGCTACAAGACCGTTTGCGTCGCCGGCGGTGGCGTGCTGGGAAGCCAGATTGCCTTTCAGGCTGCCTACTGCGGCTTTGATGTAACGATTTGGCTGCGCAGCGAGGGCAGCATCGGCCGCACCCAGCCCAAGATCGATCATGTGCGCGAGGAGTACATCGCGGCAATCGAGGGTATGGCGGACGGCACGGGCGAGTGGTGCTCCGGTATCGCCGATAGCGGCAAGCCCTTCGACAAAGAGGCGGCACTCGCCGCCGTTGAGCGCGCCTACTCCACACTCAAGCTGGAGCTCGATCTTGCCAAGGCAGTGGCCGACGCCGATTTGGTCATCGAGTCTATGGCTGAGGATACCCAGGCAAAGATTGACTTCTACAAGAAGCTCGCCCCGGTCCTTCCGCAAAAGACCGTCGTCGTGACCAACTCCTCCACGTTACTGCCGAGTACCTTTGCCAAGTACACTGGCCGCCCCGAGAAGTACCTGTCGCTGCACTTTGCCAACTCTATCTGGAAGAACAACATGACCGAGGTCATGGCACAGGACCAGACCGACAAGCGCTACTTCGATGAACTCGTCGACTTTGCCAACGACATCCGTATGCTGGCGTTGCCCGTCAACAAGGAAAAGAACGGTTATCTGCTCAACTCCATGTTGGTACCGTGGCTGCTTTCGGGCCTTGATCTGTACGTCTCGGGCGTGAGCGATCCCAAGAGCATCGACCTCGCGTGGACGCGTGGCACCGGCGCTCCCAAGGGCCCGTTCCGCGTATTCGACACGGTGGGTATCCAGACGGCCTACAACATCGTCATGCAGTATCAGAAGGTGCCGGGCCTGGTGGGCCCGCTGCTCAAGAAGATGATGATGCCCTACAACTTTAAGGCCATGGCCTCCGTCCTCAAGAAAATGCTCGACGAAGGCAAGCTGGGCGAAAGCTCGGGCGAGGGCTTCTTCAAGTACTAAATAATGATCCCTCGGCAACATTAGGAAACGTATCATTTGCAGCGTCATGCGCCGCATAGCCTGTGTGCCATTTCGGCGCATGACGCAAAAGAAACTGATGTGCGGGGATAGAGGGGAAACGGTAATGGATCGGCAAATCGTGCTTAAGCAGGATATCCTCGACGCGCTCTCCGCTGTCGGTATGTGCGCAGGGCAGACGGTTATGGTCCATTGCTCGCTCAGCGCGCTTGGATATGTGTGCGGCGGCGCACAGCCGGTAATCGAGGCGCTGCTCCAGATGGTGGGCGAGACCGGTACCATCATGATGCCGACGCAATCATGGAAAAACTTGGACCCCGAGAGTGGTGTCCATTGGCAAGAGCCGCAAGAATGGTTGCAGCTGATTCGCGATAACTGGCCTGCCTATGACAAGCGCATTACGCCCACCAACACGATGGGTGCCGTGGCTGAGATGTTCCGGACGTGGCCGGGCACGTTTCGCAGCGATCACCCAGCGCGTTCAGTGGCGGCAAACGGCCAGCATGCGCAATTCCTGACGGAGAACCACGACCTGAGCAACATCTTTGGCGATGGATCGCCCATCGCGCGTCTGTACGATTTGGACGGCTATGTTCTGCTGGTGGGCGTTGGCTATGACAAGAATACGTCACTGCATTTGGCAGATGCCCGTGCGCAGTACCCCGGCAAGCACGACTGTGTGGAACACAGTGCGATTGTGGAAAACGGTCGACGCATATGGAAGGAATACCGCACGCTCTTTGTCGATGGCGAGGATTTCGATGAAATCGGTGCTGCTTTTGAGCGTGAATGCTCGGTTCGTACGGCGCCTCTCGTTACGGGATAATCCGTTTTATGCGCCAGCGCGAGCTTGTCGACTTTGCCGTGGGCTGGATTGAGCGCCATCGCGGCCGTCTCGAATGATTCGGGGGCATTGCGGGCCAACTGTGCGTCCTGTGTCTCTGCATCGCCGCAAACCTAAGCTACCGCTAAGGGGCGTTTGCTAAGCTGCGAGCGATATTGGACAAGGCTGGGCAAGTGCCTCCGCATATGAAGGAAACGACAGTGGCATTCAAAGACGGTAACGATTTGAAATTGCGTGACAAAGACGGCAGACTGTTCTCGCGTCGAGCGGCTCTTGCGGGTGCGGCGGGCGCGCTGGCGCTTGCCGGGACAGAGCTCATGGGCTGCTCTGCTTTTGGCGTCAGCGCGAACGACGCATCTACTGCGAGCAACGAGCTCACCGACGAGCAAAAGAAGCTGCACAAGCAGATTGTCGCGACCTATGACGTCGAGAAACAAGCGGCCATCAAGGAGCGGCGCGATGCTGAGTATGCTGCAGGCGGCTACGACGAAACTGCCCCGTTTGTCGCACAGGACCCCTTTGGCACCGACATCCTGAGCTGCTACGTCCGCTTTGCAACGGTAGATCCCGTAACCGTCTCCTACAAGGTCGCCGGTCGCAAAAAGTCCGGTGACGCGCCCAAAGTCGCCGCCTTTTCCCGTGGGCCCCACAGCGGCGACACGCCGGCAACGGAGCACGAGTTCAAGGTCATCGACCTCATTCCCAACCACAAAAACACGGTAACCCTCACCTGTACCGCACAAGACGGCGCCAGCCGAACCTCGACGTTCACGGTTGAGACCCCGGCTCTCAAGGGCGAGGAGGAAGAACGCCTCGCCGTCATGGCGGGGGAGTCCAACACGCCGCTTGCCGATGGTCTCTTTACCATCCTGGGCAACGACTCGTCCAAGCTCGACTTTATGTACCTCTACGACAACGACGGCCAGATCCGCGGCGAGGTGCCGATTGTCGGCTACCGCTGCCATCGCCTGCTGTTCCCAGGCGACGGCAGCATGATCATGAGCGTCTCGACTACCAAGATGGCCCAGATTAACGCCATCGGCCAGGTGGTAAACGTCTGGAGCACGGGCGACTATGAGTTGCACCACGACTACGCCTTCGATGACGACGGCAATCTGCTGGTGCTGGCGAGCCATGCCGGCTCCGAAGCCGATTTGGACGTCGACCGCGCGGCTGCCAAAAAAGGCAAGGACGACCGCGTTAATGTCGAGGACCTCATCATCAAAATCGACGTGACAATCGGCGATGTCTCCCTTGTCGTGGACCTGGGCGACATGTTCCCCGATCTCAAAGCGAGCGCCAAGGTGGCCTTGGACGGCGACCTGGATTGGATCCATATCAACACGATTCAGTGGCTCGGCGGCGGTACCGTCCTGCTCAGCTCGCGCGAAACCTCGACGGTCATCAAGCTCGCCGATATCTACGGCACGCCCACGGTCGATTGGCTCATGGGCTCGCCCGATTTCTGGGCCGGTTCGGGCTTTGAGGACAAACTGCTGCAAGCCCAGGGCGATTTTTCGCTCAACGCAGGCCAGCACAGCGTGACGTATCTGCCGAGTCCTGACACGGCAACGACCGGTTGCTACCAGGTGCTGCTGTACGACAACAACTTTGGTGCGGCCGAGAGCTATCCCAAGTTCGACTGGGGCCAGCTGGGCGCCGCGGTGGTGACCGACTACAACAAGGGCACGCATTCGTTTGGGCGCGTGTTCGCGGTAGACGAGACCGCGCGTACCTACGAGCTCGAGGACCAGATCGCCGTGCCGTTTTCGGGCTACGTAAGCAGTGCACAGCGCGTCGGCGATTCGAATAGCATGCTTGTGGCATCGGGCCAGGCCAAGACCTTTGCCGAGTACGATCGCTACGGGTTGCCCATCGCCACCTACGAGATGGAAGCCGAGAAGTTCATCTACCGCGTGTACAAGTACGAGTTGTAGGGCCGCGCTTAGGTTTGACCAATGGCGTATGAAAGCACGCCGTTCGCCGATGCCCCCTCCGCGAGTGGCAGCCATATGGTTTGATAAAAGAAGCATATAGGTGTCGCTGGCCTGCCGGTGACGTTCCCCCCCCCTGATATCGGAGGTTCCAGGTATGTTTCGCGCTCCGTTAAATAACTATCGGTTGGGCTAACATGGGTCGCCGTGCTATTTCGATAACCCTTGCAGTGGTCTGCCTGGCTGTGCTCCTGGGCGCTACAGGGCTGTTTGCTATAAGCCGAGAAACGTCCTATATGCAGGAATGCGCTTCCGAAGGGTTTGCCATTGATGGTTTCTATCGGGATGACAAAACGAGTCGGGAAACCCTGGCTTTTCTTGAGGAGGACAACTGTCGATGGCAGCTGGTCGACCAAGACGGAATCTGCACAGACGGGCAGTTTAAGCGTACGGATGACCCCAATATCCTGATATTAAAGAAGGAAAACGGTGAAGAATTCGGTACGGTCCACGTGGCGTATATGTCACGCCGACGCGAGCAAGGCCAGCTCTATCTATTTAGAGATAGCAAAGTGACCCGATTTTATCTGGTGAGCACCAAACCTGCGTTTACGGTGGAGTCCGGCGATGTCGATCCGGACAGTTGATTCACGGTAATAAAACAGAGAGCGGGGCGCGGGCGTGAACTGCACCCCGCTATTTGCTCGTGTCCGTATCGCGTCTGCGCCTTGTCGTAACTTGCGTCCGTGCGAGCATTCATCCCACGCCGGCATCACTTCACATCGAACTCCACGCGATCGAGTTCGGGCACGTTGAGGTCGATGAGCTTGCGGGCGACGTGGCGGTCGTGCGCCCCGAGCGCCTCGCTCGTTGTCACATGGGCGACAATCTCGCGCTCGACGATGCCCTCCTCGTCGCCTTCGGTGGTCGAGGTCTCGACGGCGACGGTGTAATCCTTAAAGCCCGGCAGCACCGCGGCAAGCTCGCGTGTGGTCTCGGTGACGCCGTAGCCGTCCTGCACGCCGGCCTGCGCCGAGTCAATAGACCCCGCGGTCATAACGATGCAGGGGATGGCAAAGATCACCGTGCCCACGATGATGCGGCGGCGCACTTTGCGCGACAGCTCATCGACCTCGGCATTTTCCTCGGCGGTCACAATGCCGTCGCCGTTAAGGTCGCGCTTGAGCGGTACGCGCAGAAGAAGCAGCACGGTTTCGGCAGCCAGTGCGATAAAGACGACGTTGATGCCAAACTCGTAAAGCGCCGAGAGAAACAGCGACCCGCTTGCGATGGCGATGCCGTAGCCCGCCGCGCACAGGGGTGGCATGAGCGCGGTCGCCACGGCCACACCGGCGATGAGCGTTGCGGGCTCCTGGTCGCGTGAGTTGCCTAGGCCGCCCGCAAAGCCGCCGGCGAGCGCGACAGCGAGGTCCCACACGGTGGGCGTCGAGTTGTCGATAATGGCGGCTGTGGTGGCGCCAAGGGGCGAGAGCTTAAAGTACAACGTGGATGTGACCAGGCAAAAGGCCATTTGCAGCGCAAGGCCGGCGACGGCTTCGACGGTAATCTCGCGGTCGAGCGTGGCAATGCCGTATGCCATGGCAAGAACCGAGCCCATGAGCGGGCAGATGAGCATGGCGCCCACGATGGCGATGTCCGAATCGATATCGAGGCCGATGCTTGCGATGAGCATGGCGATGATGAGGATGCATAGGTGGGAGCCAGTCAGGCGCGCCCCGTTTACAAAGCGCTTTCGGATTACGTGATAGGGCGCGCGTCCCTCGCGAATATTGAACGCGCGCTTGAGGAAGCGGGTGACGTTTTCCATGGCTTCGCTATGAGCAGGGCGGATGCCGTGACGCCGATGATGACGCTCACGCAGTCGTTCGATCTGTTGCTTGTCGAGTTCCATGTTCACCTCGTTCTGGCGCGGGCCGCATATCCCGCCCGTCGCCCTTACTCTACACCGAGGCGGGCAGGGCGCTAGCTGGATGTCGGCTGGCAGGGCGGATGACGTAAGAACAAGCGTATACGACAAAGCGGACGCCATCTCACGAAAATATGATTCACGAACGCCCTCATATGTGTCGAAATTGTGATGCCATGAGGTGTTAGTTTCAAAAACTCTGCCGGTGACCAATGTTGCGCAACAGAATTCAAAAACCAGCTCCTACATTTTGAAGCGTATGGATACATCCGTGTCAAAGGGAGAAAGCCATGGCAAACTACAGTCCACAACACTTTGAGCCTCGGGCTAAGGCCGTCAACGTCAAGGGCGTTGCCAACCGCGCCGTCGCAACCGTTTTGACGGCGGGCCTCATCGCTCAGCCGCTCATGTCGCCGCTGGCGGCAATCGCCGCACCGTCAACCGATAACGGCGATTCTGTTCAGGGGGGTTCTGTAGAGAACACCGTTGCCGCCGGTAACCAAGCGGTCGTAAAGACGGCTGCCCAGCTGGCAGAGGAGTCGGCAAAGCAGCTCAAGGACGCTCAGGCCGCCTACGATGCCGCCCAGAAGAACGCCGATGCGGCGGGCCAGTCTCAAAAGCAGGCGCAGCAGCAAAAGAATCAGGCCTCGCAGGCTGTGAGCGACAACGAAATCGAGCAGAACGCAGCAGAAGTCGCCGCGCTCCAGGAGAAGATTGACGAGCTCAAAGCCGCCGTCGAAAAGACCGAGCAGCAGCAGAAGAAGCTGGGCGACCTGAACGATCAGCTCGACCAGGCCAACAAGAGTGTCGAGGATAAGACCCAGGCGCTCAAGGACGCCAAGGCAAAGCAGGATGAGGCCAAGAAGGCCCTCGATGATGCCCAGGCCAAGCTCGAGGCTATGGGTATGGACGAGTACGAGGCTGCCAAGAAGGCCGTCGAGGACGCGCAGGCAAAGCTCGATGACGTCAATAAGGCCGTTGCTACTGCACAGGCCAATCTGGACCAGGCCAAGGCTGCCGAGGCTAGCGCTCAGCAGGAAAAGAAGGACACTGAGGTCGCTCTGACTTCCGCCCAGGCCAAGAAGCAGGAGACTGCCGCTGCTCTCGCAGCCGCAACCACCGCGCGCGATAACGCCCAGCAGAAGCTCAACCAGGCGCAGGCCGCGCTCGATGCCGCGACCTCGGGCACGGGTATCGATTTGAACGCGCTCGAGGCTGCCAAGGCCACTGCCGCCAGCGAGCTCGCGACCGCGCAGGCCGCGCTCGATGCCGCGACGACTGCAGACGCCACCGCACAGGCGAACCTGCAGGCGGCCCAGAATACCGCCACCGCCGCGCAGGAGAAGGCCAACGCCGCCAACGCTGCTGTGGCATCTGCCCAGTTTGCGTACGATGCGGCAAACGAGGAGTACAACGCCGCCGCCAGCGAGCGCGACTCCGCCAAGGCCGCATACGAGAAGGCGCAGCAGACCGAAGCAGACAAGAAGGCCGCGTACGATAAGCTTGTCGAAGTTCGCAAGCAGAAGCGCAGCGAGTGGGAGGCAGCCTGCGCCGCTTCGAACGCCGCGGAAAAGGCTTATGACGCTGCTAATGCCCAGGTTGAGGCTCTTGAGCAGCAGATTGCTGACCTCAAGTCCAACATGACCGTTGACCAGGAAGTCATCAATAAGGGCATGCTCGGCTTTATGGCCTACATCAGCAACAGCAGCGATTTCACAGCCCAGCAGAAGTCGAATGCAAGTACTGCCGCGTCGATGCTCATGGGGACGACAGAGAAACAGGACTGGTATGATAGTTACGTCGATCAGGACATGTCTCGCGACACCAATCCGCTCTCCTTGGAGCAGATGCGTAACGCCCTGACCTATCTCGATACCCAGAACAACCTCCGCAAGGCGAACGGTCAGTCGGAGCTTAGCATCAGCCTCCGCATGACTGCGGCGGCCGCCCTTAATACATCATATTCATCGAACATCTGGGGACACTCGGGGTGCTACTGGGATAACGGTGAAAATCTTGCCGGTGGAGGCGGTGCATATACCGGCGGCGAGACTGAGGACACCCTAGGCTGGCCCTACACCGGTCTCTATACCCAGGAGAAGGAGGCATTCGATAAGTACGTCGCACAGTATGGCGACGATCTCGGTAGCCACCGATATGATGCCTATTACATCTATCAGAACTACAACAGCATCTACCATGAGTGCGGGCACTATCTCAACATCGTCGATTCCGCTACGGAAGCCATCGGTATTGCAACCGGTAGCGGTAAGAACACCGATTCCGAGGTAACCATCTTCGATTACAGTGCTGATGACACTCAGGCTGATTTCACTGTCTCCGAGTTCAAGAAGCTCGTCAACGACTACATCGATTCCGCCTACAATGCAGGCGGCACGCAGGCTCAGAAGGCGCAGCTCAAGGAGCTTCAGGGCAAGCTCGCCGAGGCGCAGAAGAACTTTGGAACTACTAGGGAAGCTTACTTCGCAGCTGTAAACGGGCAGGATGCCGCCCAGGACGCTTTCACCGCGGCCGATGTGAACATGAACACCGCCAAGGGCGAGTACGAGAAGGCTAAGTCCGGCACCGCCGCCGCGAAGACGGCATACGACGCCGCCGAAGCCAAACTCAAGGGTATCGACGTCAAGACGCCCCAGACCAAGCTCGAAGCCGCCAAGAGCAAGGCCGCTACTGCCCAGGCAGCTCTCGATAAGGCAAACGCCACGCTTGCTGACAGCAAGGCGAAGGCAGCCGAGGCCACCGCTCACAAGGCGAAGGCTCGCAGCGCCCGCGATGCCGCCAAGGCAAAATCCGACCAGGCCAACGAGGCGTATGACAACGCCACTACTTCGGTCAAGGACCTTACCGCCAAGCGCGATGCCGCCAAGACGGACCTTGCGAACAAGCAGGGCACGCTTGACGATGCCAAGAAGGCCGACGACACTGCCCAGGCTGGCGTTGACAAGGCTCAGGCCGCAGATGTGCACGCCGCGACCGCTCTTTCGGACGCCAAGCAGGCAGTTGCCGCCAAGACGCAGGCCCTGTCCGACGCACAGGAGAAGGCCAAGGCCGCCGAGGGCGAGCTTGCCACCGCAAACAAGGCCTTCGAGCGCTTCGCCGGCGCCCAGAAGGCGGTCGACGACGCCAAGGCCGCCTATGACGCTGCCGTCGCCGGTGTCGCCGATGCCCAGAAGCAGCTCGAGGCCGCCAACGAAGCCGTCGTCGATGCGAACCTCGAGATCGTCAAGGCCAAGGCCGAGCTTGCCAACGACGAGGCACTCAAGGCCGATCTTGAGGCTGTCGACCACAAGGCATCCCTTGCCGCGGGCACGACGGGCAACGAGAAGCTGGTCAAGCTGAACGCTGCCTACGCTCGCTATAAAGCCGCCGTCGATGCCGCCGCTGACCTCAAGGCTGCTCTGAGCGATGCCGATGCCAGGCTGTCCGATGCCAACGACGCCTATGCCGCCGCGCTTGCCGAGCTTGCCGATGCCAAGGATGCCCTGGCTGCCGCTCAGGCCGAGTACGACAAGTATCATCCCAAGGCTGAGCCGCAGGCCAAGCCTCAGGTTGCGCAGGCTGCTACAAAGGCTTCTGTCACCAAGAAGAAGGCCGCGGACGGTGCGCTTGCCCAGACGGGTGATACCTCCGCGCTTGCAGGTGAGGTCTTCGTCATCGGCGGCATAACGCTCGTGGCCGCAGGCGTGACGCTGGGTGATCGTCGTCGCAAGCACATGTAGTGATTCGGGCGTCGGCTCTGCAATGAACTCCAATTCATAGTGGGACCGTCTCGTTAGCCAAACGATAAGGCCGGCGCGCTGTCAAACGCAGCGCGCCGGCCTTTCTTTGTTTCGATATCAAAAAGCCCGGTCGGCAGCCGCGAAAGCTACCGACCGGGCAAATCGTAGGCAATATGGTTGCTGTCGAGCAGCTGCTCAGCTTATCCCAGCAGGCTCAGGCCCACGGAGACAAACGCCAGGATAACGCCGACGATGGACTCGCCGCCGAGCAGGCCGCTGGCGACAACCAGGCCCTGTTCCTGGAAGGCGGCGTCCTTGGCAGCCCTCTTCTCGTCAGAAAGACCAGCGGTGGCGTCGCGGTGGGCGGACCACTTGTCGTAGGCGAGCTTGACGCAGGAGCCCAGGAAGGCCGTGAGCGACATGTAGAATGGCAGGTACACGCCCAGGCCGATCATCATGGCCGGAATGCCGAGCCAGTACATGACGATGCCGGCGATAAAGCCGCCAACGAACCACGGCATGCTCGGGATGCCCGAGACCATGGTGGCGACGACGCTTGCCTGCGCGGCAACAAAGCTCTTGTCGGGACCAAAGGCGTCCGGGCCATAGGCGGTGACGAGCGCGACCATGACGGCTGCGGCGACCAGGGCGCCCACGATGCCGCCAATGGCTTGGCCGATCCACTGCGCACGCGGGTTGGTGCCCAGCACGGCGCCGGCCTTAAAGTCGTTCATGACGTCGCCCGCAAGGCCGCACGCCACGGCTACGATGCCGGCGATAAAGAACAGCTTGACCTGAGCGATCTGTGCAAAGGCAGCCACGATGAGCATGACGATGAGGCCAAAGATCTCCATTGGGTCGATGCCCGTCTGGCCGCAGCTCTGCGCGCTCATGATGGTGGTGACAAAGGTGAACAACGTGACGATGACGGCCGGAACGGGGCCAAGGTCGAGCGCGATGGCAACGATTACGGCGATGGCGGCAGCGCCCAGGCCGATGATGCCGGCGTCGAGCTTAAGGGAGCCCGAGATGAGCGACTGCTCGTCGGTGTCGGTGGAGCTGTCGGCGGCAAGACCGCGGACGATACCGGCGACCTGCGGCAGGATGTCCTTGAGGACGACGGCGACGCCAAAGCCCATCATGAGGCCCATGCCCAGGGACTTGACGATGCCCTGTGCAGTCACAACGTCGAACAGACCGGCAGCGGTGCCGCCCACGATGATGCCAAAGTTGCCCAGCAGGGCGCCGGCAAACCAGAAGGCGACTGGGGCGAAGCCCACGAGGAAGCCGACGGAGAGCAGCATGGGCGAGTTGTAGATACCAAAGGTCACGCCGGGGATGTTGAGCGTGCACAGCATGCTGGGCACCACGCCCAGGGCGTCGCGCAGCACGCTATAGATGCCGGCGATGGCCATGGAGCCAAAGAGCTGCTTGCCGGTTTTGCCGCCAGCCTCGGTCGCGCGCAAGGTCTGAGCTGCGGCGTTGCCGGTGGGGAACTCAAGCGCGGCATCCACGATAAAGTGACGGTGGATGAGCGCGGTGGCCAGCAGGCCCAGGATGGTGCCGGCGAGCGCCACGATAAACATGTCGAGCCAGCTGATCTGGTCGGCATAGCCCAACATCCAGGCGCCCGGGATGGTAAACGCCAGACCGCCGGCGACCATGGCGCCCGCGGACATGATGGTGTGGGTGACGTTGGCCTCGTTGAGGCTGGCGTTGCCCATGAGCTTAAGGAAGAACAGCGAGATGACGGCAGCGAAGACGATCGGCCAGGGGAGTGCGCCCATCTTGAGGGCGGTGTAGGCCGAGCTTGCCGTGATGATCACGCAGCCAAGGACGCCGATGACGACGCCACGCAGCGTGAGTTGCCCGCGCATCGAAGCACGGTTCGAGGGATTGCTCATATAAAACTCCTTTGCGTATATCCGCTTCCCCCGGGAGCGCCGCTACGGATACGGCGCGGGAAGTCGGGTTACCAAGGGCCGCCGCGTGAGCTCGCGCGCGACCGCGCACCAGTATAGCCGCAAGCTAGTCATTTTGGGATGACTGGTTTAGGTAGGCGATATACTGCTGGGCAGACGAAAGGAGCGCCGATGATGCTTAATGGGTGCGCATATATATTGACGGTCGACGTGGGCAACACGTTCATTCGCTTTGGCCTATTTGCCGAGGATTCGGCTGCGGCGCAGGAATGTCCGCTTGCGACGTGCGAGATCACGACGCCGTCGAGCATCACGGCCGATGAGGCTCGTATGAGGCTCGCGCAGGTCATGGGCGCGCTGTCAGCCGATGCGGGCGTGCCGGGTGCACTCGTTCCCGCGGCCGCAGTGCTGAGCTGCGTGGTGCCGGCGCTCGAACGCCCATGGAAGGCGGCGCTTTCCCGTACCTGCACGGGGCGCGTGCTCACCGTGGGTCCGGGCCTCAAGACTGGCATGCCCGTCCACTACGACGACCCGGCCGAGATCGGCCCCGACCGCATCGCCGACGCCGTGGCGGCCCGTGCCGTCTACGGCTCTCCGTGCATCGTGATCGACCTGGGCACCACGACCAATATCGAGGTCATCGACGCGCGTGGTACCTTTGTCGGCGGCGTTATCGCGCCGGGGCTGGCGCTCGGCGCCCGTTCGCTCTCGGCCGCTGCGGCGCGCCTGCCTCAGGTCGAGCCCTCGGCACCGACGCATGTGATCGGCCGCAACACGCGCGAGGCCATGCGCTCGGGCGTGGTCTTGGGCGAGGTGGCCCGCATCGACGGCATGCTCGATATGGTGCTTGCCGAGTTGCGCTCGACCAAGGCGGCGGGCGAGGGCAGCGTGCCCATCGTCATTACCGGCGATGATGCCGAGGCGCTCGCGGCGTTGGTCGGCCATAGCCTGACGGTCGACGACGCGCTGACGTTGCGGGGTCTCGCCGAGCTCTACCGTATCAACCAAAAGCCCCGCCGCGTGTAAAAGTGAGGGCGCCGGTGGGACAAACGCCCCCACCTTTCACCTGCTACAATGGGTCAAACTATTGCGATTACGGAGGTGTCTGCCATGTCGGACGATCTTCATCAAACTTCGTCAGGCAAGCGCCTGGACGTCATTAGCTGGGACGAGTTCTTTATGAGCGTGGCCATCGCCGCGCAGCGCCGCAGCAAGGACCCCAACACACAGGTGGGTGCGTGCATCGCCAACACCAACCACCGCATCCTTTCGGTGGGCTACAACGGTACACCCTCGGCGCTCAACGACGACTTTTTCCCATGGGGTACGAGCGACGACCCGCTGCAGGACAAGCACAACTACGTGGTCCATGCCGAGGCCAACGCCGTGCTCAACTACCGTGGCTCGCTCAAGGACCTCGAGGGTTCCACGGTCTACGTCACGCTGTTCCCGTGCCACGACTGCGCCAAGATTTTGGCTCAGGTGGGCGTGGGCGAGGTCGTCTACCTGGACAACAAGTACGCCGACACCGATGACGGCCGTATCAGCCGCCGCATTCTCGACTCCTGTGGCATCAGCTACCGCCAGGTCATCGTCGATGTCCAGATTGGTACCGGGGGACAGGCTCGACAGTAATATGCGTTGTCGCTATCTGCCGACGAACGCAGCTCAAAGAGCCCCGTCCCAAATTGACTACTCGTGAAAGTCGCGTCTGCGCGCATGGACGGCTCGTGAGCGGGTACACGGCTGTAGTAACATAGCTTCTGTCCGCGGGCGCGCCCGCGTAATTGTGAGAAAGGAGCCCCTGTGGCTGTTAACGAAGAGCTGCTTAAGAAGGTTCTTGAAGAGATTCGCCCCAACCTGCAGGCCGATGGCGGCGATATGGAGTATGTGGGCGTTGACGACGAGGGCGTCGTCAAACTGGAGCTGCAGGGCGCTTGCGCCGGCTGCCCCATGAGCTCGCTGACCCTGTCCATGGGTATTGAGCGCATCCTGAAGGAGCATGTGCCCGGCGTTACCCGAGTTGAGCAGGTCAATGCCTCCGGCGAGGCCGAGGACCTGTACGACGAGTACGCACCGTTCTAAGCTGCGAAAGCTGCGGACGGCATACTCCGCATAGACGTTACGCCCAAATATGCGGCTGCGAGCGCAAGGCCCGCGGCCGCATTTGTATGTAGGGAGTAGGAGGGTCGACATGCTCAACGACTTCTACCATATGCTTGATCCCGTCGCGATTTCGGCGGGGCCTATCACGATTTACTGGTATGGTCTGGCCTATGTGGTCGGCGCCCTGCTCACGGCGGTTGTCATGTACCGCACGCAGCGTCGCTGGGGTTTTAACATCACGATTGACGACCTTACGAGTGTCGTGGTCGGCGTGGTCTTTGGCCTCATTATCGGTGCGCGCCTGTTCTACGTCGTCTTTTACGGTGATGGCTACTACTGGGCGCACCCGCTCGAGATCTTTGCCACCAACGAGGGCGGCATGAGCTTCCACGGCGGTTTGGTGGGCGGCATTATCGGCGGCATCATCGTATGCCGCATGTATAAGCTCGACGCATGGACTTTGGCAGACCTTGCCGTCATAGGCGCGCCGCTGGCCTTGTGCCTGGGCCGTTGTGCCAACTTTGTCAATGGTGAGCTGTGGGGCAAGCCGACCGATCTGCCCTGGGGCGTGGTCTTCGGTGGCACCGCGGGCGATGTGCCGCGTCACCCCTCCCAGCTCTACGAGGCATTTCTTGAGGGCATCGTGCTCTTTTGCATTCTGCAGGTGCTCAGCCGCAAAAAGCCGTTACTGCCCCAAGGCACGTTTATGGGCGTGTTTGTGATGGGTTACGGCATCGTCCGCTTCCTCATTGAGTTTGTGCGCGTGCCCGATGCCCAGCTGGGTTATCTGCTTGGTGGCGTCATCACGATGGGTCAGCTGCTGAGCCTGCCGCTCGTAATCGCGGGCCTGGCGCTCATCATCTTTGCTCGTCGCCGCAACCAACCCCAGCGCATCTATCTCGACGCCTAACCACCACAAAGGGGACAGGCACCTTTGTGGTGGTTTGCTGGGCAACGATGACAGAACCGTAACGTTTCCCCAGATAAAACCTGCCAAAATAAACCTGTCCCTTTTAATATGAGCAGGACATTGTCAAGAGGCAAAATCGGGCCTGGCCCCAACGATATGGGGTCAGGCCCTCTCCCTATATCAACCCGTCCGCGGCGACCTCGGCGTGTCTTACCGACGCTCGTCTTTGCAGTTTAATATCCGCCCGCGGCGATCTCTCGCTGGGCAATCCGTTGCTACGGCTGAGGCTTCTACGTCGAACCGACAGTCTGTGCACGCGTGTGGCGCCCTGGGCGCTCGCAGAAAAGGGACCTGAGGTTCGCCTCAACGGCTTCGGATCGAACCGCTTCCGGGGTGATCGGCTTATGTGCGGGGGACCGCCCCCTACGCCTCCTCGGCCATGAGGCCGACCGCCCACACCCAGCAGGCGAGCTCGCGCGCCGTGGCCACGTTCGCCTTGTTGTTGTGGACCCCGCGCGCGAGCAGCGCCTCCCGCCTCTCGACCAGCCTCCGCACGCCCTTGGCGGCATGCCTGCGGGCGCCCGGGTCCGGGGCCTGGCCCCTGGCGAGGTCCTTCGGCCGCCCCGAGCACGTCAGGTAGTGCCACGCGGCCTCGACCAGCGCCTTTCTCAGGTGCTTGTTGCCGGCCTTGGTGATCGCGCCCCTGCGGTCGCTCTCCCCGCTGGAGTGCTCGGAGGGCGTCAGGCCGACCCACGCCGCGAACGAGCGGGCGTTCCTGAACCTCGAGAACTCGCCGGCCTCGAACACGAGGTCGGCGGCGGTCGCGGTGTCGACGCCCTTGAGGCAGCGCAGGGAGTCGACCCTCCTCCTCCACCTGGGCTTGCGGGCCTCGGCCTCGACGAGCCCCTCGAGCCTCGCCTTCTCCTCCGCCGCCCGCCTGACCGCGTCGACGTAGTAGGCGAGCACCTCCTCGTCGGCCCTCTCCGCGAACCTTATCGACTCGATCCAGGACCAGTGCGCCCGGGTCCAGTTGCCCTTCCTGCGGCCGGTGGGCGTCCTCTCGTCGAAGACGAGCCCGTGCCTGAGCAGGAACTTGGAGAGCCGCTGCTTCGAGCGCGAGAGGTCGTCCCTCGCGTCCTCGAGCGCCCTGGTCAGGTCGCGGGCGGCCTCGCACTCGTCGTCGGGGACCCACACCTCGACCACGTTGCCGACCGACAGCATGCGGGCGAGGAACTCGGCGTCGTTGCGGTCGTTCTTCCTGCGCCTGTCCGCGCTGGGCTTGATCATCTTCGAGACGGCG